>NZ_JBMOUH010000011.1:0-166017 GCF_049319745.1 Plantibacter sp. Mn2098
AAAGGCTCAGCTGGTTTTTTGGTTTTGTTTGGGGGGTTGTTTGGGGGGGGGGTGGGGGGCGGGGGGTTTGGCGGGGCGGGGTGGGGAAGGCACAGGCGCCCGGCACACGAGACGCTTCGCTACCCGGGATGGGCGCCCTCGAAGTAGAGGTGGGCGTGCAGACGACAACCGGCGTTGAATCCGGCACCGCACGCGGGGCAGCAGGGCGACTCGACGTCGTGCAACGCCAGGTACTCGTCGACGCTCAGCTCATGCGCGCAGACCCCGCACAACACGGCCGGCGATGAACGCTCGGCAACAGGCCACAGCTCCGCAGGGTGGCCGGCCGTCTCTTCGTGGCACAGATGGCACGGATAGTAGCGGTCGCAGCAATGGAACCGCATCGCGACGACGTCGAGCACGGTTCCGTAGTGGATGCACCGCGTCTGCGCGTCGATCGTCGGCCCGTAGACGGTCGGCCCGTTGGCATTTGGTCCGTCCACATTCGGCCCATCCGCCGCGGTGCGGCCCGCCCCGTCCGTCATTCGAACCCCCGTGCGACGAGCGCATCACCGAGATCGTCGGCGTGCTTCATCGACATGACCATCACCGGCACCACGAAGGTGTGCGGCCGCAACGGCACCCCTCGTGCACGCTGCGCCTCTCGGATCGTCGACGCGAATCCGGCGATGACCGGGATCGCGGTGATCGTGATCGCCAGCACCAGCCCGATGCGCGCCGGATCGACGCCGAACCGACGCAACGGCCCGAGCCCTCGTTCCACCGCATCGAGCAGATCCACCGTCCTGGTCGTGAGCGTGATGAGTGCGGCGATGAGCACAACGGCGACCACCCGACCCGTGTTCGTCAACGCGAGCGTGAACGGCAGGAAGATCACTTGCCCGGCGAGCATGATCACGATCACCCACCGGACCACGAGCACCTGCCGCCAGAGCTCGCCGAACCCGAGCCCCGCGATCAGATAGCCGACGACCGCGAGCGTCGCCGCCCCGGCGAGTGCCCACCCGGCCTGCGGCAGCACGGACACCAGGAAGACGACGAGCATGACCGCGAGCACCTTCGGTCCGGCCGGCATCCGGTGCAGAACGCTCGTTCCAGGGCGGTAGAGGGCGATCACGCGTGCTCGTCCTCATACGCCGCGATGACCTCGGCAGGGGTTCCGATGGTGTGCAGGAGCCCGCCCTCGAATCGCAGGACAACGTCGCATCGCGCGGCGAGGCGCATGTCGTGCGTGATGAGGACCAGCTGCTGTGACATCTCCTCCAGCAGATGGTCGGCGACGATGCGGCGGTTCCGTGCGTCGAGGAGCGCCGTCGGTTCATCGGCGATGACCACCGACGGCCCGCCGATGAGGACGGCGCTCAGTGCGAGGAGTTGTTTCTGCCCGCCGGACAGGTCGTGCGCCGGCGCATCGGCGTGGGGCGTGAGCTGGAAGTGAGCGAGCGATGCATCCACCCGCTCGGCGATCTCCGCGTTCGACAGTCCGCGTCCACGCAACGAGAACGCGACGTCCTCGCGCACGGTCGGCATGATGATCTGCGCATCGGGATTGCTGAAGACGAATCCGGCGGTGCGTCGCAACTGCTTCGCATCGCGTTTCGGGTCCAGGCCGTGCACGAGGACCGAACCGGAGGTCGGGGTGACGAGGCCGTTGAGCATCCTCGCGAACGTCGATTTGCCCGACCCGTTCGCGCCGATGACACCGATCCGCTGCTGATCCAGGGAGACGGATACTCCGCGGAGCGCCGCGCGGTCGCCGAAGGCCACGTGGACGTCGGTGAAGACGATGTCCCTCCCGGCCGGCTGCGGGCGGTGCTGGTCGTTGATCTTCGTGTCCGTCATCGGACCACCTCCACGAGTGCTGCGATGCCCATGCCGCCGCCGACGGCGACGGTTGCGATCCCGAGGGTCCCCGCGGGCGCACCGGCGCGCACGAGCCGTGAGAAGAGCCGGACCAGTCCGACGGCGCCGCTCGCACCCCACGGGTGTCCGAGCGCGAGCGCGCCACCGTCGGCGCACACCCGGTCATCGACGTGCTCAGCACTCGCGAGCCCCAGTTCGTCGAGCACGGCGAGGGTCTGGGCGGCGAACGCCTCGACGATTTCGAACGCGGCGATGTCGTCGAGTCCGACACCACCGGCGGCCAGCACGCTCCGGACTGCGTCGACGGGGCCGATGCCCGGGGTCGCCGGGTCACAACCGATCGTCGCCGTCTGCAGGATCGCGAGTCCGGGAGCTCCGCCTCGTGCACGTTCCGGGACGATGGCGACGGCTGCCGCGCCATCGCTGATCCGGCAGGAGTTCCCAGCGGTCACCGTGCCGCCGTGCAGGGGCGGGAAGCGGTGGAGCATCGTCGAGATCGAGCGTCGCGGACCGTCGTCGGCGTCGAAACCGTCGATCGTCACCAGTTCGGCGTCGAATGCGCCCCGCTCCACGGCCGAGACGGCCAGGTCGTGGCTTCGCGCCGCGTAGGCGTCCTGACGGTCGCGTGCGATGCCGTGGGACGTCGCGAGGGCCTCTGCGGCCGGCTCCATCTCGGGGTCAGGGAATCCGGTCGGCGCGAACGCGGCGCGCGCATAGCTCGCGCCGCCCGTGATCCGTGCCGGGGCCGTCGATGCGCTCTCCGCACCGCCTGCGATGCGCACACGGTCGTCACCCCGTGCGGCAGCTGCCACGAGTGCGTCGGCTGCGACCGTGACGGCCGCCAGCCCGCTGCCGCACTGGCGGTCGATCGTGATCCCCGGCACCCGGATGCCGAGGCCGGCGGCGAGGCTCGCGACGCGCGCGGTGTTGCCGCCCGGCCCCATGCAGTTGCCGAGCACAACGTCGGCGACGTCGATCGTGGCGGGTCCATCGTCGGCACCGTCGTCAGCGCGCGTTTCCGCGAAGACGGTTTCGACGTCGGTCACCACCGCTCGGAGGACGGCGGCGGCGAGCACGTCGACGGGAGTGTTCGAGAGCCTGCCGCCCTTCGTCGCGATGGGGGTGCGTCGCGCCGCGATGATCACGGGCGTGGAGCCATCGACACGGTGGCCGTCGGGTGCAGCAGGCGAATCCATGACCTCACTCAAGCCGGGCCACCTCTCCGTCCAGGACCGCGCGGCTGATCTCTGCACGAGCGACCTTCCCGGAGCCGGTGCGGGGGAGCTCGTGCGTCCAGTACCAACGGCGGGGGAGATGTGATGAGGTGAGGCGCAGTTTGGCGTCGCTCACGAGCTGTTCGAGGCGCGGAACCGCTCGGTCGGCGGGGATTTCGAGGACTGCGCCGACGAGCGCACCGATCCTCGCCTGCGGGATGCCGATGACGACGACCTCGTCGATGCCGTCGATGCCGCGCAAGGCAGCCTCGACGTCCTCGGGGATGACGGTCGCGGCCGCGGTCAGGATCGCGCCGTCGCGGCGGCCGAGCAGCCGCAGCGGTGTTGTGATGCCGTCGCCGTCCACGAGATCGCCCACGGTTCCCCAACCGTCGTCATCGCGTTCGAAGGCTCCGTGCACTGCGCCAGGGTACCCGAAGGCGAAGTACGGCGACCGCACGTGCAGGACGCGGTCGAGGACGCGAAGCTCGACGCCCGGGAATGCGACGAGCCCGTCGCCTGACCGATCGACCGCGACGAACGACAGCTCTGCCGCGCCGTAATAGGCGACGACGCTGATGCCGAGCGCTTCCGCGCGGGAGCGGAGGGGCGCATCGAGGTGCGCGCCGCCGATGAGTGCTGCGCGCACCCGGTGGGGGACACCGGCCTCTGCCAGTTCCACGAGTGACCGCAGGGCCTGCGGTGTGCCGTGCAGGACGGTCGCGTGTGCGAGGTCGCCGCCCGAGACCCCGCGTCCGGACGGCAGCAGGACCGTCGCACCGACGGCCCGCGCGTGGACGATGGAGAACACGCTCATCGAGGACACGAGCGATGCCGGGACATAGACGGTGTCGTCAGCGCTGAGATCGACCAGTCCACCGACGGCGTCGAACGAATCGGCCCAGGACGCCTCCGAACGCACGATGACGCGCGGAGCGCCCGTGCTCCCGGAACTGAGCGTCGCCCAGGCGGCACCCGGTTGGGATCCGAGCGCCTCGACGCTCGCCGTCACGGTCGCACGGTACGCATCGTCCCATCGGTCGTCTCCGATGACCGGGACGCCACCGGCATCCCGGACGGCCAGGGAGCGCACGACGGCCGCGACCGGGTCGGCGTCGGTGATGAGCGTGATCTGCGCAGCACCCGATGCCGGAGCCGAAGCTGCCGAGCCGGCGCCGGCGCCGTCGTCAGTGCCGACCCCGGCGCCGACCCCAGCGTCCGCGACGAGCGCGCGGAACGCGGACTCCGTCCACACCCGCCCGCCCTGGCGCAGCGCGATCCGTTCGCCGCCTGACGCATCCTCGAACCGGGTCATCGACCGATGGCGTCCGCGTTCGTGTCATCGGCGACCGGTGTGGCCGTCGGTGCAACAGCGGCAGTGGTGCGACGGAACGCGCGCGGGTAGGCGCGCCACAGCGCCATCGTGATGACGGTGGCGATGACGACCTTGATGATGTCGCCCGGCAGGAAGACGAGGCTCGTGAGCGCCGTCTGCGCGAGCGGCAGCTGGGTGACGGCCGCCTGCACGGGGATGCCGACCGCGTAGATGACGAGGATGCCGCCCACGAACGAGCCGAGCGCCGTGCGCCACCAGGTCGGACGGCGACCGCCCGCGTGCACGATGAAGCCGATCACGGCCGCGCCGGCGATCCAGCCGATCAGGTAGCCGGCAGACGGGCCGACGAAGACGCCGAACCCGCCGCGTCCACCGGAGAGCAGGGGGAGTCCGACGGCGACGAGCACCTCGAACACGATGATCGACAGCGCACCGCGCAGCGGCCCGAGCAGCGCTCCCGCGAGCATCACGCCAAGGGTCTGGGCCGTGATCGGCACCGCTCCGCCGAACGCCGGAATGGCGCCGGGGAGGCCGAGCACGGCGAGAAGGGCGGCGAAGACGGCGATGCGGGCGATGTCGCTCGTGTCGAGTCGTGCAGAACTGGTCACAGGAATCCTCGAATCTGGATGTGGTGATGCGGGGCGAATGTGTTGTCGAAGTGGGGTCGGTCCAGGATCACGTCCGGCGGGAACACCAACCTGAACACCGTTCACCTGAACGATGTTCGAGTATAGTATCCACATGGTCCCGCCATCCAACTCCCGCTTCGGAAGCACCAGGCACAGCCGCGAGGACGTCACGGACGCCGCCCTCGCGATCCTCGACGAGCACGGCCTCGCCGACCTCACGATGCGCCGGCTCGCGTCGACGCTCGACGTCCAGGCGAGCGCCCTCTACTGGCATTTCGAGAACAAGCAGGCACTCCTCGCCACCCTCGCCGATCGGATCGTCGCGGTGCGCGACGGTGGGGCCGGCAACAGCACCGGCAGCACCGGCAGCGCAGGCAGCGCCGCTCACCCCGGTGCGGCCACCCACAGGGCTTCCGACTCCCTGGGTGACGACTGGGCCGCGCTCACCCGAGCAGAGGCCCGCTCCCTCCGCGACGGCCTGCTGGCGTATCGGGACGGCGCAGAGGTCGTCGCGAGCACGCTCGCGCTCGGCCTGGGAGCCCGTGCGCCGCAGGAGCGGCTCGCCGCAGCCATCGCCGCCGGGGGATTCGACCCCGAGACGAGTGCCGCTGCAGCCGCCGTGCTGCTCCATTTCGTCCTCGGGCACGTCTCACACGAACAGCAGCGTATGCAGGCGGACAGCGTCGGTGTGGTCGCGAGGCCGGCGTCCGGGGACGCGGGCGATTCGCCCGAGGAGCCCTTCGGTGTGCTCTCCATGGGCGATGCCGGCGCGTTCGACTTCGGTGTCACGCTCCTGCTCGACGGGCTCCAGGCGCGCGCGAGGATCTGACGACAGACGGTCTGCCCGGCCGCTCACTGAACCATCGCGCGGGTATCACGTCGATGTGGTGCTGGCAAGGCGTAGCGATGCGTTTCCTCGGGGCGTAGCGTGCAATCACGAGGTGCCGATTCGTCGGCGAACGAACGTGACGGCGATGCGGCACCCTCTCCGAGGGAAAGGTGCAGCACATGAACATGACCGCCATGGCCACCGCCGTGTATTCCGCCGGATCGACCGAGGTGCTCGTCGAGAAGCACTCGGAACAGGTGTATTCGGTCAGCGTCGAGGGTCGCCGCTGCGGCTTCGTCGAACGCGTCGGAAACGTCTATGTCGTCTTGAGCGGCGTGCGGTACGCGACCGCGGAAGAAGTTCTGCAGACGCTCGACTTCGATCGTGCCGTCGAACGGTTGGGTTCGCTCGCGCGTCAGTGAGGAGACCCCTCAGTGACGCATCGCCGCCTCATCCATCACAACGTCGTACGTCGCGTGTCGCGCGCGTGTGGTCGGGACCGGGCCCGCGAGTATGAGACTGTAGAGATGTCGGCACGTCGACCGGATCGGGTTCTGGTCGTGTGCAGGCGAAGACTCCGCGTGGCCGCAAGGCCGTGTGGAGCACAGCGTCGGCTGGGCGTTTCGTCCGCCAACGCCGTGGTGCCTCATCGATTCGGGTTCGATGGGGCGCCACGCATTACCGCGGTCTGCCGCGGTGACGCGCTTCGGTTCAGGCGATGGAGCGGCGCTTCGCAGGAACCGGGTTGACCAGGCTCGCGTCGATGAGTTCGGGCTCTGCCCAGACGGCGATGGGGTAGTGCTGCGGTTCGAGCAGCGTGCGTTCGACGAGTGTCGGCAGGCCGGCGGTGTCGACGCTCTCGACCGCGGACGGGGCGGAGGCGACCGGTTCGAGTTCCTGTTCCGACGTCACAGCCGCTGCAACCGCTTCGACCGTGACGATGTCGGCGCCAGCAGCGTCCGGAACGACCTCGGCTGATTCGACTGCGGGCACATCGGCTGCGGCGACGGCGGCGTCTTCGACGCCCTCGTCGGTCGTGGCGTCCTGACGGCCCCACAGTCGCCATCCGCGAGCGGTGTCTGCGTTCCTGGCCTCGGCGCGAACCGTCACAGCGGCCTGCTCGAGGTCGATGTCGGTCGCGATCTCGTGCGCGAGCTGCTGCGCGAAGACCTCGTGGAAGATCTCGTCACCCGAGTCGGGGAGTCGCCTCGAGAGCACCCAGGCGCCAGAGGCGCCGAGTTCATCCGCAAGTCTGGCGTGAACGAGCTCGAAGAGCTGTTTCTCCGTCAGTTGAGACGCGGATGCTGGAGCGGCGTGTCGTCGACGACCGAACATGACTGGGCCTTCCCTCGCGATGGACTGGACCCATTCTGCGTGGAATCAGGCAAAAATCGCCGCAGACACGCGGGAAAACAGCGGATCTACCGCTCGATCTCGGCGTTCTTGCTCTCTTCGATGACCGAACCGATCGCGAGCGCCAGTGAGATGCCCCAGCTCGCCCACAGCAGCACGAGCCGCCAGTCACGTGGTCCCTGGCGTGTCGCCTGGATCGCCGAGATGCCGCCGAACACCGTGCTGATGACACTGCCGTTGAAGATGAACTTGCGCATAGGGGGTGATCCTCCGTTCGCGTCTACGCTAGTCGGTACGCGCGTCTGCCGCACACGGGTTGCCCGGTCGGAGCTGCGACGGTATACCCGTGAGGGGAACCGGAAGCCGGGCCGCAGAACGCTGCTAGCCTGAGGATCGGACCGGACGAGACCGGGAGGGTCATCATCACCAGGCACGAAACCGTCGCAGGCTCATCGCAGCCAACGTTCGACTTCATCGTCGTGTCCAACCGTCTGCCCGTTGACCGGGTCACGGATGCCGAGGGCAACGAGAGCTGGCGCACATCGCCCGGCGGTCTCGTCACGGCGCTCGAACCGGTCATGCGCGGCGCCGACGGCGCGTGGATCGGCTGGGCCGGTTCCGCAGACCTCGAACTCGAGCCCTTCTCGAACGACGACATGTGGATCGTGCCGGTGCCGCTCTCCGAGGAGGAGATCGCCCGCTACTACGAGGGCTTCTCGAACGACACCATCTGGCCGCTGTACCACGACGTCATCGCACCGCCGAGCTACCACCGGGAGTGGTGGGAGTCCTACGTCGTCGTGAACCGCAGATTCGCGGAGAAGGCGGCGGAGTCCGCGGCGCACGGGGCGACCGTGTGGGTGCAGGACTACCAGCTCCAGCTCGTCCCGAAGATGCTGCGTGAGCTCCGCCCCGACCTCACGATCGGGTTCTTCAATCACATTCCGTTCCCGGCATACGGCATCTACTCGCAGTTGCCCTGGCGGCGGCAGATCATCGAGGGGCTCCTCGGTGCGGATGTCATCGGCTTCCAGCGCACGGCGGACGCCGGCAACTTCTCCCGCGCGGTCAGGCGCCTGTTCGGCTACGAGACGCGCGGTGCGCTCATCCAGGTGCCGCTCGACGCCCACGGCGTGCCCACTGCGACCGATGCGGCACCGCGTGCGTCGCGTCGTGGCGCACCGTACCGAACGGTCATCGCCCGTCACTTCCCGATCTCGATCGACAGCAAGGGGTACCAGGAGCTCGCCTCCCGTCCCGACGTCATCGCGCGGGCCAAGCAGATCCGTGAGGAGCTCGGCAACCCCAAGACGGTGATGCTCGGCGTCGACCGGCTCGACTACACCAAGGGGATCGGCCACCGCCTCAAGGCGTTCGGCGAGCTCCTGGCCCAGGGCAAGCTCTCGGTCGAGGACGTCACGCTCGTCCAGGTCGCGAGCCCCAGCCGTGAGCGCGTCGAGACGTACAAGCAGTTGCGCGACGAGATCGAGCTGACGGTCGGCCGCATCAACGGCGACTTCGGCACGATCGGGCACACCGCCATCCAGTACCTGCACCACGGCTACCCGCGGGAGGAGATGGCTGCGCTGTACCTCGCAGCGGACGTGATGCTCGTCACCGCGCTCCGCGACGGCATGAACCTCGTCGCCAAGGAGTACGTCGCCGCCAGGTTCGACAACGACGGCGTCCTCGTGCTGAGCGAGTTCGCCGGCGCATCGGACGAGCTCAAGCAGGCGCTCAAGATCAATCCGCACGACATCGAGGGCTTGAAGTCCGCCATCCTGCAGGCCGTCCACATGACGCGCGCCGAACGATCCAGGCGGATGCGAGCCCTGCGCAAGCGGGTGCTCGAGTACGACGTCGCCAGATGGTCGGCGTCCTTCCTCAACGAACTGGACAAGGTCCGCAGCGCGGACGCCGTCGCCCGGGACCTCCCGGTCACCGCTGAGGTCACCGCGGAAGCGCACGCAGTGGACGCCGTCCACAACACCACCAGCACAGGGGAGCCGAGCGGACGATGAGCAGCACCGACGAACCCACCGACACGCTCGGTGGTCTGCCGCTCGGTCTGCGCGCCGACCTCCGCAGACTGGCAGAGATCCCGAACCTCCTCGTCGCGCTCGACTTCGACGGCACGCTCGCGCCGGAGGTCGACGACCCGGAGCAGGCGAGAGCCCTCCCGGCAGCCCGGGACGCCGTGCTCAAGCTCATCGACGTGCCTGGGACCAGGGTCGCCCTCGTGTCCGGACGCGCCGTCGACAGCCTCGTCCGCGTTGCTCAGCTCCCGGACTCCGTGCTGCTCGCCGGGTCGCACGGCGTCGAGATCCGTCTCGACCACGCGGGGGACACCATCGCCCTGAACGAGGAGGAGGAGGCGCAACGCGAAGCCCTCTCCGTCATCCTCCACGGCGTTGCACAGAATTTCGACAACGTCTGGATCGAACGGAAGCCTGCCGGGTTCGCCCTGCACACCCGTCTGGCCAGTGAAGAAGACTCCAGGATCGCCCACCTCGAAGCGCTCGCCCACACGAAGGACGAGATCAGCGGGCTGACCGTACGAGAGGGCAAGAATGTCCTCGAGTTCTCGGTCAGGACCGCCACCAAGGGCGAAGCCGTCGAACACCTCCGGCGGTATACCAAGGCCGATGCCGTGTTCTACGCGGGCGATGACGTCACCGACGAGGACGCGTTCCGCGCCCTCGGACCGGTGGACCTCGGAGTGAAGAGCGGGCCGGGCGTCACGGCCGCCGACTTCCGGGTCGAAGGACCGTCCGAGATCGCCCGCGTGCTCAGGATGCTGGCCGAATATCGAAGCAATCAGGAAGCCGTAGACTCGTAAACATGCCCGAAATCGACATCAAACCCCGCAGTCGCGCCGTCACGGACGGTATCGAAGCGACCACCTCCCGAGGCATGCTTCGCGCCGTCGGGATGGGCGATGAGGACTGGGACAAACCCCAGATCGGCATCGCCAGCTCGTGGAACGAGATCACCCCGTGCAACCTCTCCCTCGATCGCCTCGCCCAGGGCGCGAAGGAGGGTGTGCACTCCGGCGGCGGGTACCCGCTGCAGTTCGGCACCATCTCCGTCTCCGACGGCATCTCGATGGGCCACGAAGGCATGCACTTCTCGCTCGTCTCGCGTGAGGTCATCGCCGACAGCGTCGAGACCGTCGTTATGGCGGAGCGCCTCGACGGCACCGTCCTGCTCGCCGGTTGCGACAAGTCGCTCCCCGGCATGCTCATGGCGGCCGCGCGCCTCGACCTCTCCTCGGTCTTCCTGTACGCGGGATCGATCGCCCCGGGCTGGGTCAAGCTGTCGGACGGCACGGAGAAGGAAGTCACGATCATCGACTCCTTCGAAGCCGTCGGCGCGTGCAAGGCCGGCAACATGAGCGAGGAAGACCTCAAGCGCATCGAGTGCGCCATCGCCCCAGGTGAAGGCGCGTGTGGCGGCATGTACACCGCCAACACGATGGCGTCGGTCGCCGAAGCGCTCGGCATGAGCCTCCCCGGCTCGGCATCGCCGCCCTCCGCAGACCGCCGCCGCGACTACTTCGCACACCGCTCGGGCGAGGCCGTCGTCAACATGCTGCGCCTCGGCATCACCGCTCGCGACATCCTGACGAAGAAGGCGTTCGAGAACGCGATCGCCGTCGCCATGGCGTTCGGCGGATCCACGAACGTCGTCCTCCACCTCCTCGCCATCGCGCGCGAGGCCGAGGTCGACCTCACGCTCGAGGACTTCAACCGCATCGGCGACAAGGTGCCGCACATCGGCGACCTCAAGCCGTTCGGCCAGTTCGTGATGAACGACGTCGACCGTCACGGCGGCGTGCCCGTCGTGATGAAGGCGCTCCTCGACGCAGGCCTGATCCACGGCGACGCGCTCACCGTCACGGGCAAGACCGTCGCGGAGAACCTCGCCGACCTGAACCCGGACCCCATCGACGGAACGGTCATCCGCACCCTCGACAACCCGATCCACGCCACCGGCGGCATCACGATCCTCAAGGGCTCGTTCGCGCCGGAGGGCGCCGTGGTGAAGACGGCCGGCTTCGACGCAGAGGTGTTCGAGGGTCCCGCACGCGTGTTCGAACGCGAACGAGGCGCCATGGACGCGCTCACCGAGGGCAAGATCAACAAGGGCGATGTCGTCATCATCCGCTACGAGGGTCCGAAGGGCGGACCGGGGATGCGCGAGATGCTCGCCATCACCGCTGCCATCAAGGGCGCTGGACTCGGCAAAGATGTACTACTCTTGACGGACGGTCGATTCTCAGGCGGCACAACCGGACTGTGCATCGGCCACATAGCACCCGAAGCAGTGGACGCTGGTCCCATTGCATTCGTGCGCGATGGTGATCTGATACGGGTCGATATCGCAGCTCGCTCCCTCGATCTACTGGTCGACGACGCAGAGCTGGAAGCCCGCCGTGAAGGCTGGGCACCGCTTCCTCCGCGCTATACCCGTGGCGTTCTCGCAAAGTACGCCCGTCTCGTCCACTCTGCTGCAGAGGGTGCGATCACGGGCTGACCGAGCTTCTCGTTCGTGCATCTCCATCGGTGAAGGAATACCTACATGTCCACGGATCCACAACCCGTGCCTCAACCCAGAACGCCGGCCCCGGCCGGCACCACCCCTGAAATCCTGACGGGTGCCCAGGCGGTCGTCCGCTCCCTCGAGCTCCTCGGCGTGAAAGACGTCTTCGGGCTCCCGGGCGGCGCGATCCTCCCGGTCTACGACCCGCTCATGGATTCGACCAAACTGCGTCACATCCTCGTGCGTCACGAGCAGGGCGCCGGCCACGCCGCCGAGGGCTACGCCTCGGCGAGCGGCAACGTCGGCGTCTGCATCGCGACGAGCGGCCCTGGCGCGACGAACCTCGTCACCGCGATCGCCGACGCCTACATGGACTCGGTGCCGATGGTGGCCATCACCGGACAGGTGTTCTCGACCCTCATGGGGACGGACGCCTTCCAGGAGGCCGACATCGTGGGCATCACCATGCCCATCACGAAGCACTCCATCCTCGTGAAGGTCCCCGAGGACATCCCGGGCGCGATCGCTGCCGCCTACGAGATCGCAGGGACAGGTCGTCCGGGCCCCGTGCTCGTGGACATCACGAAGGACGCCCAGCAGGCCGAGGCGCCGTTCATCTGGCCGCCGAAGATCGACCTGCCGGGCTACCGTCCGGTGACCAAGGCGCACGGCAAGCAGATCCAGGCCGCGGCGCAGCTGTTCGTGAACGCCAAGAAGCCCGTCCTTTACGTGGGTGGCGGTGTCATCCGCGCGAAGGCGTCGGAGGAACTGCTCGCCCTCGCGGAGGCGACGGGTGCTCCCGTCGTGACCACGCTGATGGCTCGCGGCGCGTTCCCCGACTCCCACGAGCAGCACCTGGGCATGCCCGGCATGCACGGGACGGTCCCCGCAGTGCTCGCGCTGCAGGAAGCCGACCTGCTCATCTCGCTCGGAGCCCGCTTCGACGACCGCGTGACGGGCAAGGCCTCACTGTTTGCGCCCAACGCCAAGGTCGTCCACGTGGACGTCGACCCTGCGGAGATCTCGAAGATCCGCATCGCCGACGTGCCCATCGTGGGCGACGCGAAGGACGTCATCGTCGACCTGCAGGCGGCTTTCGAAGCAGCCAAGCAGGAGACGACGCCGGACATCAGCGAGTGGTGGGCCTACCTCGACGGTCTGCGCGACGAGTACCCCCTCGGGTACACGGAGCCGACCGACGGTCTGCTGGCGCCGCAGTACGTGATCTCCCGCATCGGCGAGCTGACCGGTCCGGAGGGCATCTACGCCTCCGGTGTCGGCCAGCACCAGATGTGGGCGGCGCAGTTCATCAAGTACGAGCGTCCGAACGCCTGGCTCAACTCCGGTGGGGCCGGCACCATGGGCTACGCGGTCCCCGCCGCCATGGGTGCCAAGGTCGCACAGCCGGACCGCCACGTGTGGGCGATCGACGGCGACGGCTGCTTCCAGATGACCAATCAGGAACTCGCCACCTGCACGATCAACAAGATCCCGATCAAGGTCGCGATCATCAACAACTCCTCACTCGGCATGGTGCGGCAGTGGCAGACGCTGTTCTACGACGGCCGCTACTCCAACACCGACCTCAACACGGGTCACGACACCATCCGCATCCCCGACTTCGTGAAGCTCGCGGACGCCTACGGCGCCCTCGCGATCCGCGTCACGAAGCCGGAAGAAGTGGACGCCGCGATCAAGCTCGCACTCGAGACGAACGACCGCCCGGTCGTCATCGACTTCGTGGTGAGCGCAGACGCGATGGTGTGGCCGATGGTCCCGCAGGGAGTCAGCAACAGCTACGTCCAGTACGCCAGGGACCACAGCCCTGCATTCGATGAGGAGGCCTGATCATGAGCACGCACGTCCTGAGTCTCCTCGTCGAGGACAAGCCCGGTCTGCTCACCCGTGTCGCGGGGCTCTTCGCCCGTCGCGGGTTCAACATCGAGAGCCTCGCGGTCGGCCACAGTGAGATCGAGGGCCTCTCTCGCATCACGGTCGTGGTCGATGTGGAGGAACTCCCGCTCGAACAGGTGACGAAGCAGCTCAACAAGCTCATCAACGTCATCAAGATCGTGGAGCTCGACCCCAACCAGTCGGTGCAGCGGGAACACCTGCTCATCAAGGTGCGGGTCGACAACGCGACGCGTTCGCAGGTCCTCGAAGCGGTCAACCTGTTCCGTGCACGCGTCGTCGACGTGGCGCAGGACGCCCTCGTGATCGAGGTCACGGGCGACTCCGGGAAGACGAGCGCGCTGCTCAAGGTCCTGGAGCCCTACGGCATCAAGGAGATCGCCCAGTCCGGGCTCCTCGCCATCGGCCGCGGTTCCAAGTCGATCACGGAACGCGTCTTCAAGAACTAGCAACCCTTTCGTCGCACTCCGTGGACACGTAATATGCCACGGGGAGCGAATGCATGGATTCGAATCACCACAACCAAGGAGAGAACCACCAGTGACTGAGATTTTCTACGACCAGGACGCAGACCTGTCGCTCATCCAGGGCAAGAAGGTTGCCGTTATCGGCTACGGCTCGCAGGGCCACGCGCACGCGCTCAACCTCCGCGACTCGGGTGTCGAGGTCGTCGTGGGCCTGAAGGACGGCTCCAAGTCGATCGCCAAGGCCGAGGAGCAGGGCTTCACGGTCAAGAACGTCGCCGACGCTTCCGCTTGGGCTGACGTCATCGTCATCCTCGCTCCCGACCAGCACCAGCGCGGCATCTTCGCCGAGTCCATCAAGGACCAGCTTGCTCCCGGTAAGGCGCTCGTCTTCGGCCACGGCTTCAACATCCGTTTCGGCTACATCGAGGCTCCTGAGGGCGTCGACGTGTTTATGGTCGCTCCGAAGGGACCGGGTCACACCGTCCGTCGCGAGTACGAGGCCGGCCGTGGCGTCCCCGTTATCGTCGCCGTCGAGAAGGACGACTCCGGCAGCGCCTGGGCGCTCGCCTGGTCGTACGCCAAGGCGATCGGCGGCCTGCGTGCCGGCGGCATCAAGACCACGTTCACGGAAGAGACCGAGACCGACCTGTTCGGTGAGCAGGCCGTCCTGTGCGGTGGCGTCTCGCAGCTCATCCAGTACGGTTTCGAGACCCTGACCGAGGCCGGCTACCAGCCGGAGATCGCCTACTTCGAGGTGCTGCACGAGCTCAAGCTCATCGTTGACCTCATCTGGGAGGGCGGCATCGCCAAGCAGCGTTGGAGCGTCTCCGACACGGCTGAGTACGGCGACTACGTCTCCGGTCCTCGCGTCATCGACCCGAGCGTCAAGGAGAACATGCAGGCTGTCCTCAAGGACATCCAGGACGGCACGTTCGCTCGTCGCTTCATCGCCGACCAGGACGCTGGAGCTCCGGAGTTCCTCGCACTGCGCAAGAAGGGTGAGGACCACCCCATCGAGGCGACCGGTCGTGAGCTGCGCAAGCTGTTCGCATGGAACGCGTCGAACGACGACGACTACGTCGACGGCAGCGTCGCACGCTAGTCACCCTGCGATCCAGGGTCTGATCGGTTCGTCCGATCCGGCCTGATCCAGCACAACGAAGCGCCCGTCCCGGTCTCCGGGGCGGGCGCTTCGTCGTCCCCGCTTCGTCGTCCGTTCGAGCACAACTCCTTCGAGCACAACTCCTTCGATCTGCGCGGTCGTCCAGCCAGATCCCCGGAATTCCGGGGGCGGCCGTGCTGCGACGTTCGAAATTGAAGGAGTTGTGCTCGACGGTCACGCCGTGGGGGTGCGCGTCACGGGGACGGGGCGACCGGTCGCGAGCGACTCCTGTGCAGCGAGGGCGACCGCCAGGGCGGTCACGGCGGCGTCGGTCGGACACCAGACGGGCGCCGAACCGGTCGCGATGCAGTCGAGGAAGTACTCGGCCTGGCGCACATACGGGTCTCCGGCGTCGATCGTCGTCGCGAGGGACTCCGTTCCGGCGCCGACTGCCTCCAACCGCTGCGGAGACGGCGACCCGTCGAGGCTGCCGACGAAGCGATGCGACGCCAGACCCGTCGCCCCGAGGACCTCGACGGACGAGGAGAACGAGAATCCGGGCGGCATCCCCATCGAGGTGACGACGTGGCCGAGGCCGCCGTTAGCGTAGTCGACGGTCGTCTCGATCGGACCTCCCGGCCGTCCCCGTCGTGAGAATGCCGTGACCGGTTCACCGAGGAACAGGTTGAGCTGATCGAAGTCGTGGATCGCGAAATCGACGAGGACACCACCCGATCTGGTCTCGTCGTGCCACCAGGGCGAGGGCTTCGGGGGCCCGCTCAGCCGTTCGGCGTGGACGGACAGCGGCGCACCGAGGGTTCCGGCCTCCGCCGCCTCCCTCACGGCGCGGTACCCGCCGAAGAATCGGACGACGTGCGCCACCATCAGCACACCGGGACTGATGGCGGCCTGCGCACGGATGAGGTGCGCATCGTCGACCGTCAGCGCGATCGGCTTTTCGAGCAGTACGTGTTTGCCCGCCTGGAGCGCACGGATCGCGATGTCGGCGTGCGTGTCCGTTGGTGTGCACACGGAGACGATTCCGACCGCCGGATCGGCGAGGACCGCGTCGAGGTCGGACACCGATGCTGCGAGAGGTGCGTCGTCGAGGGAGGTCGTCCCTCGCGTTGTGCAGACGTACGCGACCTGGTCGCCGAGTCCGGCACCTGCCCAGGCGCGTGCGTGGGCGCGGCCCATCGACCCCGCCCCGATGATCGCGATCGTACCTGGGTTTCCGGCGGATGCTGCTGCGTCGGTCATTGTTCTCCCGTCATGCTGAATTGCGCGTCGGCCGGCACGGGTTCGCCCGGGAGCAGCCGACGCCAGAGGTCTGCGAGCGCGTTGTCGCCCTCACCGAGGTCCGCGATCTCGATGCCGTTGCGGAGCCGTTCAATTGCTTCTGCTCCTCGCCCGGCGTCCGCCAGTGCCCGGGCGAGGAGCAGCGCGACGCGGCCGTCCGTCGCATTCGCGCTGTCCCGGTAGCGTTCGATCAGGCTCAATGCGGTGTCCGCGCGGCCGGATTCCACTGCCGCCGTCGCCGCTTCGACGAGGAGCGAGCGCCAAGTGGGTCTCGCAGCACACGCCGCCGCGTAGTGGTGGAGGGTGTCGTCGATCGATCCGTCGGCCCGGTCGAGGAGCGCGAGTCCGCGGTGAGCGATGGCGAGCGCATCCGCATGCGATTCCACGGACGATCTTGTGGCTCGCTCCGCTTCCGCAGATCCCTCTGCGCCTCTGTCCGCTGCTGTGATCGCCGCCTCGTACCGACCGCGCGCGCCGTGCGGATCGCCTGCCGCGTGCTCGATCGTCCCGAGATGCGCAAGGCTCTCGGGAGTGTGCCGATGCGCGTCGAGCAGCGCGCGCCAGTGATCGCCGCTCACGAACGACGTGGCGCCCGTGAAATCGCCGCCCGCTAGCAGATCGATCCAGGGATGCTGCTCCGCACCGAGCGTCTCCTGTCTGAACGGGGTTCCGGATTCGTCGATCCAGGGCAGCCCGGTATCCCGGCGGAGCGCTGCTTCGAGCGCGCCCCACCCGGTGCCGTCCGCGAGGAATGTCGTGGGAGGGAGGTCCTGCCAGGACGCGGCGTCCTGGGCGGCGCGCTCGAGCGCATCGGCGCCGATCAATAGTTCGACACGCTCCTCACCGTGAGAGACCGCGATGTCCCAGTCGTCACTCGTGGCGACCGCCGCGTCCACGGCGGCGTTGCCGTACGCCTCGACCCAGGTCCACTCGGCGCCGGCGGGGAGTCTGAGGTGCTCGAACTGGGTCTGTGCGAGGCCCGCCTGGATCTCGCTGTACTCACCGCCCTCCGGACTCAGCCATCGCTGCCAGCGCCGTCCGCCCGGCTCCTGACCCCAGATGAACAGCTTGCGTCCGCGCAAACGATCGGTCGAGACGATCGCGAGTCCGTCGCCGTCGACGTCGCTCTGCAGGATCCAGCGCCGTTGTCCGGGGGCGAGGTCGAAGAAGAAGTCCCGCGCGTGCCGGTTCTGGGTCGGCCAGGTGCAGTCGACGCCGCCGTCGGAGGTCGGGAAGACGCGGGTGATGCCGCCGATCTCGTCACTTGCGAATGCGGTGTCTGCCGGCGCGACGACCCGATTCGCCGGATGCTGCGGCACCGCCGCATTCGCCCACCAGTAGACGGGGACGTCCACATCGGCCGGGTTGCGCAGGCGCGCGGCGACGAGCAGGATCGGCTGATCGTCCGGCAACCAGGCGTCGAGCTGGAAGACCGTCCCGCGCACCCGGTCGAACTCCCACATCCGGAGCACTTCCCGACCGTCCGGCGTCTCGACGATGCCAGCGTGCACGGGACTGCACGTCGAGGGGGAGTGACCCCTGGTGGTCGTGTTCCACTCGACCCCGCCGGCGAACCAGGCGTTGCGGAGGGCGAGATTCGCGAACTGGAGCGTGTCCGGGGTGTGGAGAAGTGATTTCCCCGTCCGCAGATCCACGAGTTCCCACAGGCGACCGCCGAGCTCCGGGAGGAAGACGGCCCGGAGGTGCCGGTTCTCGAGGACGATCGTCGGTACGTCCCGCGGGGACCGTTCGCGGCTGTAGCCATCCTGCTCACGGTGCGGATAGAGGTTCGGGATCGCTCCGTACTTGGCCCCATCGATGATCTCCGGTGGGATGGCGCCCTCGATCCGGTACGGGCTCTCGAGCAGCGGCCCGATCATCGGCAACGGATTCTCCGGCCCGAGCTCGGACATCGAGATCCGCCTGATTCCTGGTGTGATGGTCATGGAGGGCTTGGTTGGCATCGGTGCGCTGCTCCTTCTGGCACGGCGTCGTGCGGGTGTGGGCGGATCGTCAGCTGGTGCGGGGGAGAACGGATGCTGCGGGCCGGGTCGCCTGTGCGTCGACGGTTGGCGTCTGAACGGCGGGAGCCGATGCACCGGGAGCCGTCGCCACGGTGGTGTGGACGAGCTCGAAGCGTGCGCGGTCGACGTGGATGCCGGCGGCGCGCAGTCCCATGATCGCCGCTCCCACGAGGCCGTCGGCCACCGGGACGAGTTCAGCGCCGCCGCTGGCTTCCGCAAGCCTGGTGCGTGTCTCTGCGGAGTGCTGCAGGAGGCCGCCGACGAGCACGCTGCCGCCGAGGATCACCGGGCTGTCCGCTCCGCCGCGATGCACGGCCACCAGCAGTTCAGCGATCTTCCCGACCGCATCGGCCACGATCTGTTCTGCGACCTGGTCGCCTCTCGCAGCGAAGGCGAGCGGGGCGAACCTGGCAATCGCGATGGGCGGGGCGCCGTAGACCTGGTCAATGAGCGCGGTGAGCGCCGCGGGCCGCAGCGCGTGGGAGGACGTTCGGGGAGTCGTGGGCAGGGCGGCCGCTCCCGATGGTTCGGCGGGTAGGCCGAGCGTCTCGGACAGCAGCGGCGTCAGTGCGGTCGACGGCCCGAGCCCGTCGAGTTCCGCGGCCACGGCGCGCACGATCCGTCTGGCGATCCAGAAACCGGACCCGTCGTCGCCGAGCAGCCATCCGGCACCCCCGACGCCGTGGACGAGACGGCCGTCCTCGATGCGTCCGGCGACACTGCCTGTCCCGCCGACGAGCACCGAGCCTGATGGCCCGGGGGTGCCTGAGCCGTACATGCCGAGGAGATCGGACTCGATGATGACGCGGGGGATGCCCAACGCGGCGAAACCGTCGACGAGCCGTCGGCGGTACTCGGGAACGACTTGGCCGGCCTGTGTGATGACCACGAGCGAATCCGGGCCGACGACCGCGTCACTGGCCGCACCAGCCGCGCTGACCGCACCAGCCGCCGCGGCGAGCGCATCGGCTGCCGCAGCCAGGATGTGCGTCGAAGCGGCGTCGACACCTGAGGAGGTCGGATTGCCCCCGCGGGCGCGCCCGGAACCGAGGCAGCGTCCCTCGTCATCGAGGACCGCTGCTCTCGTGGAAGTGCCACCAGCATCGAGCGCCAGAATTATTTGCATCGTCATCACTTCGAAACATCTTGCCGTGGACCACACCGTACTGTAAGAATCAGTTTTACGTCACTCCAACGAGGGAGAAACGCATTTCCATGACGACTACGTCGCAAACGGTGATCACCGGTGAGCACGCCACAGGCGTGACGAACCGGATTCGGTCGCGGCTGCCGGAAATGTCCGACGTGATGACCCGCATCGCGACGTACCTGCTCGCGGAGCCGGCCGCCCCGCTCACGCTCACGATCGGCGAACTCGCCACGGAATCCGGCGTCTCCGCCGCGACGATCACCCGGTTCTGCCGGCTCATCGGATACTCCGGGTACGCACCGTTCCGGGTGGACCTCGCGAAGGACTTCGGTCGGAGCACGGCACGCGAGTCGTGGCAGATCGACATCGGCCGCGCGTTCAGCCCCGACGACCCGGCCGGCGACGTCCTCAGCACCCTCCTCAACGCGCACACGAGGACGCTCCGCGAGACGGCCTCGGCGATCGACATGCCGGTCGTGCAGCGGATCTCCAAGCGCATCGCGGCGAGCCGCAACGTCGACATCTACGGTGTCGGGGGCAGCGCGATGCTCGCCGGGGAGATGCAGGCGAGGCTCTACCGGATCGGCGTCAGCACACACGCCTGGTCCGAGGTGCACGCCGGCCTGACGAGCGCGGCGATCCAGGGTCCGGAATCCGTCGCCATCGGCATCTCGAACACCGGCCGCACCGACGAGACCATCCAGATGCTCCGCGAGGCCGGACGATCAGGTGCACTCACCATCGCGATCACCAACGACCCCGTCTCGCCGCTCGCGCTCGAAGCCGACCTCCGCATCATCACGGCTGCCCACGAGCACTTCCTGCAGCCGGACGACCTCTCCGCCAAGCACGGCCAACTCTTCGTCCTCGACCTGCTCTACCTCCTCGTCGCTCAAGAGAACTTCGAGCGGACCACTCAACGCCTCGCGGCTTCGGCGCTCGCCGTGTCCTCGCACCGGCGCCCGAGGCGTCTCGGCGCCACCCCGACTCCCGGCTCCGAATCCGGCGCCGGTGCACTGAAAGGCTGAATCCTCCATGGTCGATGTTGCGAACCGGAACGATCTGAACCGCCGGTACACGAGCGAGGTCACCTCCCGCCTGGCCGCGATCGCTGCTGACGCGGAACAGGGCGGTCTCGACCGCGCGATCGACGTCCTCGCACAGGGGATCATCGACGGCGGCGTCATCCAGGCGTTCGGCACCGGACACTCGGAGGCGTTCGCGATGGAGATCGCCGGCCGTGCCGGTGGGCTCATCCCCACGAACAAGATCGCACTGCGCGACGTCGTGTTGCGGGGCGGTCGGAGCGTCTCCGACCTGGGCGGTGCCGCGCTGGAACGCAGCGGGGACATCGCAGCCGAACTCTTCGCGATCTCGCCGGTCGGCCCTGGCGATGTGTTCATCATCGCGTCCAACTCCGGTGTCAACGGTTCGATCGTCGGACTCGCACTGCTTGCGAAGGAGCACGGGCACCCCGTCGTCGCCGTGACGTCGATCGAACACACGAACCGCGTCGAGCCGAAGCACTCCAGCGGGTTGCGGCTGTCGGAGGTCGCGGACGTCGTGATCGACAACCGTGCGCCGTTCGGAGACGCGACCATCGAGGTTCGCGAGGGCGTCCCGGTCGGGGCGGTCTCCTCCATCACCGCCGCGTACATCGCGCAACTGCTCACGATCGGCATCGCCGATCGGCTCGCCGAATCCGGTGAGACGCCCCCGCTGTACATCTCAGCGAACATCCCGGGCGGGGATGAACACAACTCCGTCCTCGAGGACCGCTACCTGGGCCGCATCAGGCGAGACGCCTGAGCCCAGGGAGCTCAAGACCCCCACCGCACCACCAACACGCCAATCCAACCGAAACCGCAGAGAACCGAACCGAAACCCATACAGAACCCAGGCGATACGCAACCGAAGACGTCGACTCACGCAGCACGCCCTCATCAGAAGTACCCACATCAGCAGTACTCACATCGCGACAGCACCCAGGTCGCGAGGATCACTGAAAGGTAAAACGATGGAACAGCAGCATGCACCACTCCAACGCCGAGACTTCCTCCGGGGAGCTCTCGTCACGGCAGTCCTCCTCCCACTCGGCGGGACGCTCGTCTCGTGTGTCGGAGGAGGCGGATCGCCAGCGGCGACCGGGGGAGCGGTCTCCGCAACGAACCCCTTCGGCATGGCCGCCAGTTCGACCGTCGACGCAGTCATCTTCAAGGGCGGCTACGGCATCGAGTACACCGAGTTCGCCGGCAAGCTCGTCGAGAAACTGCAGAAGGGGTCGACCGTCAAGGTCACCGCGGCGACGAACATCGCGCAGACCCTCCAGCCGCGTTTCGTCGCCGGCAACCCGCCGGACGTGATCGACAACAGTGGCGCCGGCCTCATCGGCATCAATACGATCCGCGACCAGCTCGAGGACCTCACTTCCGTCATCGAGGCGAAGAACTACGAGGGCAAGGTCATCAAGGACACGCTGTACCCCGGTGTGGTCGAGCCAGGAACGTTCGACGGCAAGTTCGTCCAGCTCAATTACGTGCTCACGGTCTACGCCGTGTGGTACTCGGCCTCACTGTTCGAGGCCAACGGCTGGACCGTGCCGAAGACCTGGGACGAGGCGCTCGAACTCGGCGCCAAGGCGAAGGAGCAGGGGAAGTACCTGTTCGGGTGGGGCACTGAGGCCGCGACCTACTACCAGACCATGGCGATCGCCTCGGCCATCAAGGAGGGCGGCGACGAAGTCCGTCTCGCGCTCGACAACCTCGAGGAGGGCTGTTGGTCGCTCCAGCCCGTGCAGGATGTCTTCAACGCGCTCAAGAAGATCATCGACGCCGGCTACGTCAAGCCCGGTGGCGCCGGAACCCAGTTCACGGCAGCGCAGGCGCAGTGGAGCAACGCGGAGGACTTCATCCTCTACCCCTCCGGCGGCTGGATCGAGAACGAGATGAAGACGCAGACGAAGGAGGGCTTCAAGATGACGGGCGCTCCGGAGCCCACCGTCTCCGCGAGCCCGAAGATGCCGTACACGGCGCTGCACAGCACCGCGGGTGAAGGCTTCGTCGTTCCGTCGCAGGGCAAGAACGTGCCCGGCGGCAAGGAGTTCATGCGCGCGATGCTCTCCAACGACGCTGCGGTCAACTTCGCGAAGACGACGTTCTCGTCGACCATCGTGAAGGACACGATCCCCGCCGACGGCTTCGGCTCGACGGCGCTCGTGTCGCAGGTCAAGATGCTCGAGGGCGCAGGGTCCGACGTGTTCTCTTGGAACTTCGTCGACCTGTACGGCCTCAACACCGACCAGCTCGTCCTCTGGAACACGTTCCTCCAGGGCGGCTCGGACGTCGCGACCCTCACCAAGGGTCTGCAGGACATCAGCGACAAGGTCCGGACCGACGATTCGGTGAAGAAGGTCACCGTCAAATGACAGCGATCGGCACACCGGTCGGGCGTGTGGGTGGCGGGAAACCTCCCGCCGCCCGCCGGTGGCGCCGGCGCGATTTCACGTTCGACCGGATCACGTTCTTCCTCGTCTTCCTCATCGTGCCCGTCGTAGGGTACGTGGTGTTCGTGGTCTCGCCGTTCGCCCAGGCCGCGTACTACTCGCTCACCAACTGGTCGGGCTTCTCACCGGCGATGGACTTCGTCGGCATCTCCAACTACACGAAGCTCTTCCAGGACGCCACGTTCCTGCAGGCGATGGGGAACAGCGTGACGCTCGCCATCGTGCTGCCCATCGTGACGCTCGGGATCGCGCTGCTGTTCGCGTCGCTCATCACGATCGGCGGGCCGAGCAACGGGCCGATGCGGGGCTTGCGGAATTCGAGTGTCTACCGGGTGATCACGTTCTTCCCGTACGTGATCCCCGCCATCGTGATCGGCCTCATCTGGAAGCAGATCTACGACCCGTCGTCCGGTCTGTTGAACGGTGTGCTGACGGGACTCGGTCTCGACCAGTTCAAGTCCTTCGCCTGGCTCGGCAACCCGGACACGGCGATGATCGCGACGATGTTCGTCATCGTGTGGGGGCTCATCGGCTTCTACACGGTCCTGTTCATCGCAGCGATCAAGGGGGTTCCGGCGGAGATCTACGAAGCGGCCCGAATCGACGGGGCCGGACGGTTCCGCACGGCGCTCACGATCACGATCCCGCTCATCAGGGACAACATCCAGACGGCATACATCTACATGGGCATCCTCGCGCTCGACGCGTTCGTGTACATGGCGGCTTTGAACCCGGGAGGCGGACCGAGCAACACCACGCTCGTGATGTCGCAGCAGCTGTTCACAACGGCGTTCACCAAGGGCCAGTTCGGTTACGCCTGTGCGATGGGTGTTGTGCTGGCGCTCATCACCCTGCTGTTCGCGGGGATCGTCTTCCTGGTGAGCCGGCTCACCGGCGGAACGAATGAGGTTGCAGAATGAGCACGGTCACCACCGCCACAACGAACCATCCCGCCGTCGTCGGCACCTCGAAGAAGGTGCCGTCGACCAGGAAGTCGACGACCGGCGACAAGGTGGTGGGGACCGCATCGCACACGGTCCTCATCATCTGGTCGATCGTCGTCGTCGTCCCCCTGCTGTGGACGGTCATGTCCTCGTTCAAGACGAGCTCGGAGATCTTCTCCTCACCGTTCGCGCTGCCGTCGCAGTGGAACTTCAACAACTACGTCAACGCGTGGACGACCGCCGGGATCGGGAGCTTCTTCATCAACTCCGTGATCGTCGTGTTCGGGGCGCTCATCGTGACGATGCTGTTCGGATCGATGTGCGCGTACGTGCTGGCGAGGTTCCAGTTCTTCGGCAGCAGGGCGATCTACTACCTCATGCTCGCCGGGCTCACCTTCCCGGTGTTCCTCGCGATCGTGCCGTTGTTCTTCGTCCTGCGCAGTCTCGGGCTGCTCAACACGCTCCCGGGCCTCATCCTCACCTATGCGGCGTTCGCGTTCCCGTTCACAGTGTTCTTCCTGTTCTCCTTCTTCAAGTCGTTGTCGACGTCGATCGCGGAAGCGGCCGCACTCGACGGGGCGGGAGAGTGGCGGACGTTCTTCCAGGTGATGCTGCCGATGGCCAGGCCGGGGCTCGCGACCGTCGCGATCCTCAACTTCGTCGGACTGTGGAACCAGTTCCTCCTGCCGGTGGCTCTCAACAGCAACCCGCAGAACTACGTGTTGACGCAGGGGATGGCGTCGTTCGCGTCTCAAGCCGGGTATTCGGTGGACTTCGGGGCGTTGTTCGCCGCATCGGTCATCACCGTCGTCCCGGTGCTCATCGTCTACCTGATCTTCCAACGTCAGTTGCAGGGTTCGGTCTCACAGGGCACGAACAAGTAATCGGTCGCTCGTTCGTGGTGTCCGTGGGGGAGAGCTGTGTGGGGAGCGCTGTGGAACCGAGTGCGCTGGGGGAGCGCTGTGAGTGTGTGCGGGGTGTCGTCGTGAGCCGGTGGGGCGTCACGGGGACACCCCGCACATGCGCGAGACTGGACGTATGAGTTCCGTGAGCACCCTTGAACGACACGTAGCGGTGGAGATCGCCGTCCAAGACCTGGACGGCGTCCGCGTCGCCATTCGCGAGGGCGCAGAGCGCATCGAACTGTGTCAGGCGCTCGCGGTCGGTGGGCTGACGCCATCGATCGGGCTGGTGATGGCTGCGGTCCGGGCAGCCGATGAGGCCGGACTCGATGATTTTGTGCACGTCCTCGTGCGTCCGCGTGAGGGCGGGTTCGTTTATACCCCGGCCGAAATCGAGGTCATGACCGGGGACATCCTCGCGCTCGAAGCCGCCGGTGCAGCCGGTGTCGTCGTCGGTGCGCTGCAGGGCGACCGGTCGATCGATCTCGAAGCGACCGCGCAGTTCGTGCAGGCCGCCGGTGGGCTCCACGTCACATTCCACCGGGCGATCGACGCGTCCACCGAGGCGCTCGGCGG
The DNA here is from genome assembly GCF_049319745.1 of Plantibacter sp. Mn2098. Taxonomy (NCBI): domain Bacteria; kingdom Bacillati; phylum Actinomycetota; class Actinomycetes; order Micrococcales; family Microbacteriaceae; genus Plantibacter; species Plantibacter sp. Mn2098. The sequence goes on from NZ_JBMOUH010000011.1 coordinate 25,644, forward strand.
CATCGATGCGTTGGCCGACGCCGGTGTGCGTCGTGTGCTGACGTCCGGCCAGGCACGCGCGAGCATCGATGGTGTTGCGATGCTGTCGAAGCTCGTCGAGCGCTCGGCCGGTCGGATCGAGATCATGGCGGGCGGTGGGGTGACGGTCGATGCGATCCCCGCGCTCATCGGCGCCGGTGTCGACGCGGTCCACCTGTCGGCGAAGCGTCCGTCCGGGCGCTTGAGCGAGACCGGGCCCGGAGGCGGGTCCGCTGCATTCGACGTCACCGACGCGACGACCGTCGCGCGTGCCATCGCCACCGTGAGGCGCGCTGTCGGCCGCTGACGTCGCCCGTCGCCTCTCCAGCGGCAGCGCGCTGCGGCTAGCCTTGTCGCTCGTGAGCTAAGTCCGTTTCCTCCTCCCACCGAGGGGCGGCGCATTGTCCTCCCGCCGCGTTTCGAGCGGCAATATGCCGCTCCTCGCGTGGTCGTTGGGCCCGGTTGAGCGGTGGCAAGGTCCGGACATAGGACGCTGAGCAGCTCAGCGGTGTTCACCGTTGGGGGCCTCCGGAGGAGTCTTGTTCGTGGAGTTTTCGGACGTCGTCGTCGCTGACTTGGCCGAAGTCTCCTGGGATGCAGGGGCCTTCTGCGACCATCACGATGAGGCCGTCGTCGATTTCGCCGATGTGTAGAGGCCGTTGGTGACGTCGCAACTGTTGGCGATGGGGCCGTCGTGTTCGTCCCAGGTGCCGCCGAGGATGGTCAGAATCGTTGTGATGACGATCGGTCTGGTGCCCAGTATCGGACTCCTACTGGTCATCGCTGGTTGGGAGTGGTGGGTACGGTGCTTCGGTGACGGGGACGCGTGGGAATGGTGGGGTGGTTTGGTAGCGACCGACGGGGACTTGTGATCCGTCGCAGGGTTCGCCGGTACCGAAATTACCGAAGCCGCTGCCGCCGTAGTTTCGGTCGACAACGGCGTAGCTATCGGGGCCTTCTTCGGGGTAGTGGTTGATGTGGATGTATCCGGTGGTGGTCTTGGTGCGGTCGAAGGTGCCGGTGTTGGTGGGGTCTTCGGCGTTGATGAGCCAGTTCAGGACGTTGCCGCACACGACGAGGATGCGGGCGTTGACGTTTTCGGGAGTGGGGTCACGTTCGATGCGCAGTGGTTGCCAGGGTGATGGTCCTGGGTAGACCCAGGTGGCGTCTTCGGTTCTTTGGTCGAGGTACTGTTCGTAGAGGGAGTTCACCCAGTCCTCGCCGTAGGAGTCGATGAGTTGGGGGAACGCGAAGTTGCCGGTGTTCATGGCGTACGCTTCGGCGGCGGTTGCAGTTCTGGCGAATGTGACGAGTGGGTCGTTCTCCAGTGGTGAGGTGGGTTCGATGTCGTCGTCCCAGAACACGCGTGGCAGGGTGACCTCGTTGGGTCGCGGCGGCGCGCACCCGGTCAGGAGGAGCCCGGCGACCAGGCTCATGATGGCCATTTTGGCGACGGTGTGGCGGGTCATTTGCGTGACCATTCGTAGGCTCCGAAGAGGTGGGAGCCGTAGTGGTTCGCTGCGCCGGAGATCGCTGTGCGGAGGTTGGCTGGGATTGAAACCTCGTATTGGTAGAGCCAGTCTCCGGCCGCGCGACCGAACGTGTCGGCGGCTTGGTTCGTGTCGCCTCCCGATTGTGTGAGGGCGTCGTCCCAGCTGGGTGGTGGTGTGAACGGGGTGTCGTGCGCGGTAAGGATGCTCGCGGTCATTTGGGTGTGGAATACGTTTGCGAGGGCGTTTTGGTTGTCTTCGGCGGAGCGCAGTAGCGCTTCGAGGTCCTGAGCGGAGAGGTGGTCGGCGAATCCTAAAGCTCCGTCGAGCAGGAGTGACGCGGCGATGCCGGCGGCAGCGCCTCCTGGGACGGGGATGTGGCCGAGGAGTCCGGCCCAGGCGTCGCGGTCGGCTTGTGCGTCTGCCGCGCTTTGTTCCGCGGCGGCGATCGGTGCCCCGAGTCCGCTGCCGCTGACGAGTGCGGAGAGACCGGCAATGCGGTCGAGTGCTTGCTGGAGGGCTTCCGGGTCGCCGCTGGCAAGTGATCGCTCGTATTCCTGCGTGATCACGCGTGCGGTGGCTTCACGGATCATCGACGCTGAGGCTTCCCTCCCCATCAGCCCGCCGAACACTTTCGCCAGCGCATCCTCCGCGGACTTCGGCGGTTGGGGCACGTTCGGGTCTCGCCCGATCAACCACTTGTCGCTGCTGTTGCTGCGTTCTGAAAGGGGGTGTTTGGCGAAGTCGTCGAGGTAGGGGGTGATGGCGCGAACGAAGGAGCGTGCTGCGGGGTCGCTGAGGGTCTCGGCCGTGTAGGAGCCGTTTCTTGAGAGGGCGTCGATGGCTTGGGCGATGATTGTTGATGCCCGGTTATAGGCCTCCGCGGTCACGGTTGGGTCGTTTGGTCCGCCGGTGGCGTGTTGTGCGCCTTCCAGGAGTGCGCCGGGGCCGGCGAAGTGGTCGGATATCGACCAGTCTCGTGACCCGTACCAGTACGCGATCCGATCGGCGCCGACGGTGGACCGGTTCGCCGTCTGCACGTCGTTGCCGAGGAAGTCGGCTGCGCGTTCGGGGTATTGGCCGAGGGTTTGGAAGATGCGGCCGGCGGCGTCGTTTCCGGGGTGTGTGGTGGTGGGGTGCGGAAGTACTGGTCGTAGAGGCTGGTTAGGGTGAAGGAGGTGGTGCGGGGCGTTCCCCGGTGACGCGTTCGTGGGTATCGATGATCTCCGCCGCGCGGACGGTGAGCGTTTCGCCGAGGTAGGGTGGCCCGTCGAACAGGAACCCGGTGACATCGAGCCTGGGTGGGGAGCCGATCAGGCCGTCGGCGAAGCGGTCGCCGACGAGCCCGGTCCAGTTCTGCGACCCGACAGCCAGCCCTGCCCGTACTGCTCCGGCGAGCCCAGCGATCGTTTCGGGTGAGAGTGCTTTCGTGTCCCGGTTCGGGTCTGTCACAGTCCGGTTCAGCGCGTTGATCAGGTCGGCGGTGTGTTCGCCGCCGAGCCTTGTGAACACACTTCCCATGATGCGGGGATCGGTGCCGTAGCGGGTGAAGAACTCGTTCAGTGTGCGGGCCTGGTCCGGGGTGATGGGACCGTCCTGGGCGGCGATGCTCGCTGCGTACTCCGCGAGGGGTCCTGCGAGGTTCTCGGGCTGCATGAGGGCTGGGTCGGTGATGCCGATTGCCCGGAATGCTGCTGCTTGGGCGGGCCAATCGCCGGTCATCGTCTGGAATGCGGCGGCGAGGGCGGTGTCGAGGTCGTGGCGTTGTGCGATCAGGTTGCGGATCTGCCCGGCGGCGTTGTCGATGTCGGTCTGTGCGTTGTGCACGTCGTTAGGGGTCGGGCGGCCGGTGGCGTCCGGGGTGCCGAGCTCGCAGGTCATCGTGTTCAACGTGCCCTCGAGCCGGGTGGGGGTGCAGATGATCCCGAGGCGGCGGGCATCGGCGACGGCCCGGTCGAACATGCCGCGTTTGGATCGGTAGAGGGTGTGGAGTTCGTCGATGGCCCCGGTGTAGGCGTCGATCGCGGTAGAGCCTTGGAGGCAGGCGTTGCCGAAGGTTTCCATGTGGGTGGTGGCGCGGTCGGACTTCTCGGACCACGCGTCAGCGCTCTCGCCTGTCCAGAAGTCCAGGGTTCCGGTGACGTGGGCGCGCATCGTGGACGCGTGCATGAGTTCCAGGTTTCCGCGGGTCCGGAGTTTCTCGGCCATGGTCCGTAGGGCGTCCATGTCGCCAGCGGACGGGTCCTCCTCAGTCCAATGCTCCATCAGGCTCCTCCTTGCTGTTGTTGCAACGCGTTACGGCAGCCAGGAGCCGCGTGGGGCTGATCCTCGTGCGACGTTCGCATCGACGATCTGTTGTGTTTGGGCAGCTGAGCGGGCGGCGAGGTTGATCGCATCGACATCGCCATGCGAACGGGTGGCCGACATGCGGAACCACCCGACGGCGTCAAGAGCTCCCTGGGCCACGGACGCCGATCGGCAAGAATCGTCGGTGTTGATTCCATCGCCCGCGTCCAACTCTTCTGCGAGTCCGGAGATGCGGTCTGCGGTATCCATGACCACGGAGGTGTCCATCCTGAAATCGGTCATGCCGTTACACCCCCAACGTGTTCGAATCCCGCATAGGCGGGCGCCCACCTAAAGTACCTCATGATGTGATGGGTTCTTTTCGTCATGTGTTGATTTGGAGCGCGGACGTGGGGATCTGCACTTCGCGGTATTCGCCCTCGGCGAAGAATGCGGCGCGTCCTGGAATCGATCGACCGAGCATCGATACCGGCAAGCTCGTGTTGAACGCGTTTCCCCCGACCGCCGCGGATCGCGCCGACAGGACGAGACCCGTTCGCCCCTGTCGACCTGCTGTGGCGATCGGATTGTGCGGGCCGATCAGCTCCTCCGGGTGCGTGGCGACCCAGAACGCGAACAGGTCTTCGTTCTGCAGGATCGCGGAGCTGAGGACGGTGTTGCGTACCTGTTCGGCGTCGTCGATGACGATGCTGATGTACCGGCGGCCCGCGGCCGCAGCCCGACTGCGGATCGGGCGCACGACCTCCAGGAAGCGCGCGGGTTCGACATCGGGTTCCGTGAACGTGATCAACCCGAGTTCGCGAGCGACGCTGCGCAGGGGGGACTCGGTGAGACTGACAACGATGATCGTGTCGGTCAGTACGGCCAGTTGTCTTGTGATGGTGGCGAGCGTCGTCGAACGCCCGGTTCGACGCTCGCCGGTCACGAGGAACGCTGGAAGCGATCGACCGTCCACCGCGATTCGGGAAAGGTCGTCACCGCCGACGGCCACGGTCACCGGGTTGTCTGGTTCATCGAGTTCCGCACGGAAGGTACGAGCATCGTCGAGCGTGACGAACGCGGGGAGCACATCGACGCGCAGTGGCCGCCGTGCGCCCGCACGGGCAGCGGCGGGGCTCGACCGGGCAACGTGCTGCAGGCGTCTGCTGAACTCCATCGCCTGCTGCTCACCAGAGGCTCCGCCCGGGAGGACGGCGAGTTGCGCTTCGCGCAAGTGCGGTCCGTCGAAGAAGACCCGACCGGGAGGCGACGAGTTGGGGAGTTGCCGCGCGATGGCGCCAACGAACGAGTAGTCCTCTCGGCTTGCCAGGGGCAGCGCATACTTCGCGGCGATGAAGCTGCCGATCTTGTCGGCGACGAGTCCTCGGTCGCCACTGATGATCATTCGAAGACCGACGGCTGGGCCCTCGCGGAGGATCTTGACGAACCGTTCCTTGAATGCCATCTGGATGTCTGCATGGTCCGCGATCAGTCGGTCCTACCCGTCAACGAAAATCACGGCGTAGGCCATTCGGTCGGCGGCGGTTGCGGCACGCTGCTCCTGGATCGACCCGAATCTGCCCTCGGCGAGGATCCGTTGACGTCGAGTGATCTCCTCGTGGATGAGCGTGATGAATCGTTGCAACCGGGTGCCCTCTGAAGCGGTGATGACCGCGCCGCAGTGTGGCACGTCTGCGAGGGGGAGCAGTGCAGAGGTGCCGTAGTCGATCGCGTACATGTGGAGGTCGTCGGGACTGAATCGCTCGACGAGTTGTGTCGCGATGGTGCGGAGCATCGTTGTTGCTCCTGACCGCGCGCCGCCAGCGATCAGCAGGTGCGACTGCGTCACCACGTTCCACTCCAGCGGGCGCTGAGCCTGCTCGCCCGGGACGTCTTCGAGGCCGAGGACGATTGCTTCCGGCGCGGAGGGAGCCGCGAGGTCGTCGAGTGTGACGAGTGTTGGCAGCGGCGGCAACCAGGGCGACGGGTTCTTCACGACGCCGAGTTGTGTGCTGGCGTCGGTGATGACGTTCACGATGGCGCGCAGATCGGTGTCGTCGTGATCGACCGGCGCGCCGGATGCCGCGGCTTTGGGGAACATCACGGGAGCGCCGATGTCTCGCCACGGCCGTGAGATCGTGCGTGGGAGCGTCCGGTGCGCGTGTTGAACCCCCGGTCTTCGGCCGGCGACGCGTGCCGTCTGAAATGCGGATGGCTGTGCGCCCGGGCCGCGCCTGACGAACCCGCGACCCGGTGTTGTGGTGCTGATCGCGGCCGCCTCCGGACTCCCGAGGATGTCGGTGGAGTCGCCTTTGTCCGTCACCCGAAGGGCCACCCGGAGGTTCGTGTTCGACTGCATCTCCGGTGTGATCGAGCCGGAGGGGCGCTGCGTCGCGAGGATCAGGTGCACCCCGAGCGACCTGCCGACCCGCGCGATGCGCACGAGCCCGGTGATGAATTCGGGCAACTCGGCCTTGAGCTCGGCGAACTCGTCGATCACGAGGACCAGACGCGCCAGACCGCGCGCCGCGGCCTGCTCAGGCGCCTTCTCCCATGCGGTGTCCGCGTCCTTCGCGCCGAGGTCCTTGAGAACGCGCTCTCGACGCTTCAGCTCGGCATCCAGTGACTCCAACGCGCGCTCGGTCTCCCGGCCGTCGAGATTGGTGACGAGCCCGATCGTATGCGGCAGACGCTCGCAGTCCGCGAACGCCGAACCGCCCTTGTAGTCGACCAGGACGAAGGTCAAGGCGTCGGGCCGATTCGCGAGCGCGAGCGACACGACGAGCGTCTGCAGGAACTCCGACTTCCCCGCACCGGTCGTCCCGGCGACGAGCCCGTGCGGGCCGTCCATCGCCAGGTCGATCGCGAACTCCCCGTCCGGTCCAGCCCCGACGACCGCCCGGGTCTCCCTGGGACGGAACAGCCATCTGGACACGAGCGGCGCCGGATCGTCGAGATCGAGCCCGGCCAGTTCCACAAAACGCACCGACCGGGGAAGCGCCGTGTCGTCGCCCGCACCGCCGACGTGCACGATGGGTGCGAGCGCCCGCGCGATCTCGGTCGCCGCCGCGACGGTCGTGCCGTCGAGCAGCACCCGCGCACACGGGTCGACCGATGATTCGATCACGCCCATCGACACATCGGAAGCGTCGATGAGCACCTCGGTCGCGCACTCCTGGGGGAGCCTCGCCCGGTCGTCCTCGATCGCGACGAGGAAGATGCCGTGCGCCGGCCCGTGCTCCAGGAGTGCCACCATTCCGGGCAGCGTCCGCAGCGACCTCGCCCCGTCCAGCAGCACAACCGTGTGTTGGTCGAAGGCCATTCGGCTGCTCGTGCCGCGCGCCGCCTGGCGAGCTTCGAGCAACGAGGTCAACTCCCGCAATCTGGCGAGTCGCGCGTCAGGCGTGTTGCCGACGAGTGAGAGCGCCGACGCGGCCCCGTCGGCATGCGGCAGCCACCGCCACCACGACCAGTCCGGTGCGGTGTGCTCCTCGCACAACAGCACGAGGTCGAGATCCCGCGGCGATCTGGTCGCAGCCAGGCTCATGACCATCGAACGGGCGACGCTGAGAGCTGCGACCCTGACCCCGGCGATGCCGACGACACCGGTCGCCAGGTCGACTGAGACGGGAGTTGGCGATACCCCGAGCCGGATCTCCTCGCCGGCGTGCCTCGGACGCGCCCCCTCGAATCGCACATCGAGATCCACCTCGCCGACACCGACGCGAACCCGGAGCGCGTCGTCGTCGCCCACTCGCCGCTCCCACAACCGCCCGAGCGGCGCGAGTGCCAGATCTGCGACCGACACCGGGTCGAGACTCGTCCGCCACGCACGGTTCCGCTGGTTCTCGATGAGACCGTCGATCGTGGACCTGGCGTTGGTGACCTCGTTCCGCCAGGTGTCGACGGTCCGTTTGCCCGTCCGCTTCGCGAGTTGACGACTGGTCAGATAGGAGCCGATCACCATCAGCGGTGATGCTGCGGCCATCATCAGCATGTAGGGACGATGGAACATGATCGCGAGCGTGACGCCCATCACCACCGGGATGAGCGCCGACAGCCACGGCATCGGCGCGCGTTCGGACGCCGTCGGCTTGTCGCCGGGGAGTTTCACGACCGGTGTCGCCTGCGGGGGTCGGATTCTCGACGAGCGGTTGAATGCGATGCCGAGCCCGTCCCGCTGCACGTCGGCGTCGGGCGTCGGAGTCACCCCGATCCGCACGAGGCTTGCGCCCAACTGCACGTATTCGTCAGGCTTCACCTCGACCGGATCCGTGACGCGCACGCCGTTGAGGAGTACGGGCGCGATGTCGCCTGCCGGGCTGATCGTCATGGCAATGGTCGATGGCCCAGTGCGATGCGACGGCCCGGCCGACGGCGACGCGGTCGACGGGCCAGGACGCGAGACCACGATCGTCGCGTGGTGCGCCTCGACCGCAGGGTCCAACAGGCGCAACAGCATGGACGGATCCTGCCCGACCGTGATGGTCGCACCGGGGGTCAGCGGCACGACTTCGCCGGAGAACGGGCCGCCGACGAACTCGAGACGCGCCGTGCCAGGCGCGAGTCTGACGGCTGCGGCACGGGGGAGCACGATGCCGCTCACGATGCCGGCGTCGCCGAGCTCCGTCTCGTGATCGATGCCGGGCACGATCAAGCCGGGCGGGACGCGCAGCGCGGTCGCGAGCTCCGCGATCGTCGCCGTCTCCTCCACGTCGAGCACGACCTCGTGCGATTCGTCGCCGGTGTTCGCGGCGGGGTTCGGGGCGGTCAGGCTGAGACGCATGTGTGCTCCTCTGGAGGGGAATGGCGGTCGGTGTGGTCGATACCGTCGGTCGTGTTGCAGTCGGTGCCACCGGTCATGCCGCAGGCCCCCAGATCTCCTCGACCGCCTCACGGAGGCCACCGAACATGCCGATGGTGCGGCGGGAATCGGGGCGGGGTGGATGGATGTTTGGGATCACCTCGTCTCCGGTGCCGACGTCCTTCGCGGCAATCGGATCCGCGCCGACGCCGACGAGCACAACGCCGGCCACCTGATCGCCCGTGCCACGCGTGAAGAGGTGATAGCTGAACGAGTCGATGCCCACGAACCCGGGATCCGGCGTGTACACGTAGGAGCCGTCCTCTTCGCACCTGACCGCGCCGTTGCCCGGTTTGCCGCACGCGATCACGATCGTTTCCACGCCCGTTTGCTGCACATCGTCGGTGAGGGCGTTGCCATACGCGCGTTGTCCGACATCGACGGAGACCGTGTCGTCGACGACCGCAGGCGCGCGGCTGCGGCCGGGGACCACGGTGAGTTCGATCATCGACGGTTCGCTCGTCTGTCCGTAGCGGTCGCGAATCTCATAGGAGATCTCAACGGTCCCGGAGAAGTCGGGCGCCGGACGGAAGATGATGCCTGTGCCGGAGAACGCGACGGCGCCGGCCGCGCGAGGCGAGACCGAGCCGCTCGTGAACGCCGGACCGGTATCGGTGCACGAGCCGCAGTCGGTCCGCAGGTCCGAATAGGCGATCAATGCCGTCGCGCCCTGCGCGACCGGATAGCCGTACTCGAACGACCGCGACGCGGCGAGCCGTGGAGGCGCGAGTGAGACGGTGTAGCTGATCGACTGCTCGACGCCGCCGACGGATGCGCCGATCGTGACGGTCTGGGTGCCGAGGTCAGCGGCGTAGTCGGCGGCGGTGAAGGTGATCCGATTTCCCTCGCATCCGATCGACACGAGATCCGGGGTGGCGCCCAGGGGACAGGCGGTCGCGGTCCACCCCTTCGGTAGCTGTGCGTTCGCTGCACCGAGATACGGGACAGCGACGTCGAGACCGGTGGTGTCGTCGACCAGGAGGGTGCTTCGCGAGGCGACGGCGGGGCTCGGGTCCGCGACGGACGCAACGGAGCACAGCGCGGCCGTGATGACCGCGATCGTCCGCATGCGGGATGAGCGCATGTTCCCCCTGCCAGTGCTCGATATCCGTGCTCAGCGAGCCGACTGATCTCGGCTAGCATGGCATATCTTACGGTGAGGAGTTCTTGTGGTCGACCGCGATCATTTCGGGCAACGAGACGAACGGCGGGACGAGCAGCGTCTCAAGCGACCGATCCGGCTGCAGCCCAAGGCTCCTCGGATGCCGGAGGCTGCGCCTGCCGTCGCCGCTGCACCCGGGCTCACTCCCGTGCCCCCGCTCGCGCCTCCGGTTGCACGCCCGGCTCTTGTTCCAGCTCCACCGCCGGTCGCAGTTGCGCCCCAGGTCGCAGCGAGGGCGAAGCGCGAGGCGTTCGTCCCGGAGATGCCGCTGCACCTGACATCGGCCGCACCGGTGCAGCGTGTGTTCGGATTGGGCGCGCAAGCCGACGGCCGGATTCCGCTGCTCGAACTCGGCTGGGATCGCCTCGTCGAGTCGAAGGCGCGACTCGCCCGCGATCGCGAGGTGCTCCCGGAGCTGGAGGAGCCGCCGCCGCCGAAGCCGTTGCGGAGGCAACCCGCATTCATCGTGTCGATAGCAGTGGCTGGAGTGACGCTCGTCGGCGTCGGGGCGATGTTCGTCCTCGGGAACATCTTCCGGGAGCCTGATCGGGTATCGGATCTGGTCATCCAGGACGGCGGCGACAACTACGTGATCGAGTGGAGCGGGCCCGACGTGCCGTATTCGGTGGTCATGACCGATGAGGCGCTCGATGCCCCCGCCGACCTGAGTGCGATGCTCAAGGGGCGGGAGGTGTGGGTGCCGAAGCGGGGACTCGGCGTCACCTCGGACAGCTGTTTCACCGTGCGGAGCGCCGAGGTCGCCGCGTCGGAAGCGTTCTCCGACGACCCGGTGGTCATCGACGATCAGGGCGGCGCGCGGGTGTGCGTTCTCGACGCGGTCGCCCGGTGACGGCGCGCATCGGCCGACGGCGGCTGGCGGCGCTCGCCGTGTGCATCGGCGTTGGGGCGGCGCTGTGCGCCGGGTGCTCAGGCCCGCAATCCGCCGCTGTGCCGACCATCGCGTCGATCGGGTCGCCCGCGGCCTCCGAGAACGTGTTGAACGGCATCGAATCGTTGCCGGCGCCGAAGCTCCTCGCCGTGGTCGGCGACGCCGTCCGGGATGCGCGCAGCGCACACGTGGTCGGCACGTACTCGCCCCCGCCTCCCGAAGCCACGGGTGGACGTGCGGCTGAGGACGTGGCCGGAGAGGGTGTCGACGCCGGCAATCGCGTTGTGTCCATCGACGTGCGGGGGTCTTCGACGACGTGTCTCGGAACGGTCGAGATGGACGGTGGCGGCTCGGATCGGGTGCGCTCGGAGTGGCGGCGGATCGGTGACGAGGTGTTCGTCCGCGGCAGCGCATCGTTCGCGGCCCTGATCGGGCAGGAAGCGGCGGAGGCCGCCTTCGTCCGGTTCCGGGCCGGTGACGAGCGGATTGCGCCGTGGCTGCGATTGCTCGACCCGTTCGGGCCGCTCGCGGGCGTTCTTGAAACAGAGGGATCCGGAGCCTCGATCCGGCTCGGGGCCCAGGGCGTCGACCGGGATGCGCAGTCGCTGCAACTCGAGATGAGCTCGGATGGGGTGCTGACCGGGACCGCCACGATCACGACGGTCGGTCCACCGTTGCCGATCGCGTTGGCCGTCACCGATGCGACAGGGCGCGGTGTGTTCGCGTTCGACGGGTGGGGCGAGGGGGCCGATCCGGAGCGTCCGGAGTTCGTCGACGCGGCCCTTCCCGTGGAGTGATTCATGGCCCGCTGTGCATCAATGCATCGACACCACTGTGGAATATGACAAGATCTATGGTCTGTGCTGACACTCGTTTGCGCGCCCCTTCACCGAATTGAGGAACACCATGGCAAACATCAAAGTCTCATCCGAGAACCTCGTCGCCGTCTCCGGTCAGTTGTCCAGCGGCGCCGGCGACCTCCAGTCGACCCTCGCGCAGTTGCGCAGCCTCGTCGACGGCATGGGCAGCGAGTGGGAGGGCGCCGGTTCGACGGCGTTCAACGAGCTCTACGTGGAGTTCAACACGGCCGCCGCGCAGCTGAACGAATCGCTCGTCGGGATCTCGCAGATGCTTGGCAAGGCGGCCAACTACTACGCGGAGTCCGAGTCGAACGTCGCCAGCGCGTTCCGCGTCTGATCCACATGGTGCGGGTGCCGACGGTCGTGATCGTCAGCACCCGCACCCTGTTGCTGTACGCGCACCGCCGATCAACGGCGACCCTGAACCTCACTCACGCCCTCGGAGATGGATGATGAAGCCGATCGCCGCCGCACGACCGTCCACCTGCGCCCTGACGACGCTCGAATGGGACGCTCCCCGCGCCGTGTCGGTCGTGGTGGACCGGATCGACGAGCGCGGCTTCGGTCTGCATGACCGGTTCGGCGACGTCGTCCAGATCATCGTCGGGCGTCAGGTCGACGCATCATTCGTGACCGACGATGGTTCAACCGTCCGATACGCCTCCGACCATGCCGCAGGGGCGGAGCTGGTGCTCGAGAACGTGATCCGAGCCACCGTCTCGCTCGCCGGTCCGCCGCAGGAGGGGCTCCCTCCCGAAGTCGATGCGACGACCACGGGGCCGCCGATGCTCCGATCGGCTCCTGAATCCGACGACACCATCGTCGTCCAGACCGTCGTCCGGACGCCTTCGTCACTCGGCGTCCCCGTCCACGACGTCGATGAGACGATCCTGGTCGGGACGCCACCGACCGATCCGTCGTCGATCGCCGTCGTCATCCGGGACGCCTCGCTCGAACGGCCGATGCGGGTCCAGGCCGGTCTCGTCGTCGGACGATCCCCTCGCGTACCGGCGGAGCAGACCTCTGGCACGACTGCACTGGTCATCGTCGGCGCCCACGGCGACCGTGTGTCCGGCAGTCATCTCCTCGTACGCAACGAAGCAGGCATCGCGCTCGCCAGGGACCTCTGGTCCACGAACGGCACCCGGGTGAATCCTCCGTATGGCGACGCCTATCGGCTGAGGGGCGGAGAGGACTGCCCGCTGCTGCCCGGGAGCATCCTCGACCTCGGCGACGACGTCACCATCCTGATCCAGGGGGTGCTTCATGGCGCGTAGGCTCCCGGCGCCGGCGCCGATCCTGCCCGGGTACACCGTCCTGCGACCACTCGGCTCCGGTGGGTTCGCCGACGTCCATCTCTACGAGCAGGCGATGCCCCGCAGAAACGTCGCGGTCAAGGTCCTGCTGGATGCGACCAGCGCCCAGGTGCGCTCCATGTTCCTCGCGGAGTCGGCCGTACTCGCGCAGCTCTCGTCTCATCCGTCCGTGCTGACCGTCTACGAGGCCAGCATCGCTCCGGACGGCAGACCGTACCTCGTGATGGAGTATTGCCCGGAGTCCTTCGGCGCCAGGTATCGCCGTGAGCGTCTTCCGCTGTCCGAAGTGCTGGAGACCGCGGTCGCAGTCGGCAGCGTGCTGGAGACTTCGCACCGGTCAGGGCTGCTGCATCGCGATGTCAAGCCGGCGAACATCCTCATCACCGCGTATGGGAGGCCGCTGCTCGCCGACTTCGGCATCGCGGCGACGCTCGTGGCGGCCGATCTGGACCGGGCGACGGGACTGTCCGTGCCGTGGGCGGCACCCGAGGTCTTGAGCGGTGCGTCGCGCGGCGACGTGCGCAGCGAGGTGTGGTCGTTCGCTGCGACGCTCTACACGCTTCTCGCCGGCCGTTCGCCGTTCGAAGCGCCTGACTAGGACAACTCTCGGGACAGCGTGTCCCGGCGCATCCTCGGCAGGGAACGTGTGCGCCCCACCGGCAGATCGGACATCCCGGCCTCGCTCGAGGCTGCGCTCGCACAGGCGCTCGAGAAGGATCCGGCGCGGCGACCGGCGTCGATCCTGGACCTGCTCCGCCGCGTGCAACTCGCCGAGGCCGAGCTCGGGTTGCGCCCGAGCGCGCTGGACGTGCCGGACGAACGCGTGATCGACGTCGACGCGCTGCGCACCACCGACGTCCAGGGAACTGCACGGGCGGCCACGGCACGCAGTCGATTCCGTCGCCAGCCCGGAGCACGGACCGACTCCGCCGACTCGCGGACCGGAACGGTGTCGGAGGACGCGAGCGCCACCGTGCTCGATGCGCGGGCATGGGCGCCGCGCCGGGGCCGTCACCGCTGGCTCGTGGCCGGAGTGTCCGTGCTCGTCGGGGTTGCAGTCGCGGCGGCGATCGTGCTCGTCGTCACGACCGGTCTGCGTGGGCGTCAGATCCCGACCGTCGCGGATCTGCACGCGACATCGGGAGCGAAGAGCATCGAATTCGCCTGGTCGGCTCCGGACGGGACGGCCGATGACGGATACCTGGTCCGTGTCGACGGCGCAGCGGGGCGCGGGCAGCGAGGGACGAGCCTCGTCATCGACCGCGCCGAAGCCGGTTCCCGCGTGTGCGTCACGGTCGCGGTCGTCCGCAACGGTCGGCCGGGGCCCGCATCCGACCCGGTCTGCGTGCGCAACTGATGGTGCTCCGTGAGCAGCTGCGACCTCGTGGTCGGCGTCTCGGTGGCAGCGGTGGCAGGCGGCGCACGCGTGGGCTCCCACGGCGCGCGCCCGCGGCCGTCGGCGTCGTCGTGGCGGCGGGCCTCGTGGCCGCAGTCGTGTTCGTCACCGACGGCTACACCGAGCAGCGGGTGGATCTCGACGATGCATCCGCGTGGGTGGTCAACGGTTCGAAACGGCTCGTCGGACATGCCAACACCCGGCTTGAACAGCTGAGCACCGTTGTGGACATCGCAGGCGGCGACGTCGAACTCCTGCAGACCGGCGACCGGTTGCTCGCCCATGACCGGGCGGCCAACACGATCGAGGTCATCGACCCGGCCGGGGCGACGGTGACCGATACCGTGCCGTTGCCGGTCGGGGTGCCCGTCGTCGAGTCGGCGGGAAATCGTGTCGCCGTGACCATGCCGGAGACCGGTGACGTCTGGGTCGTGGACCTCGCCGACATCGCGACCTTCGATGCAGCCTCGCCCGCAACGCTCAATGTCGGCGCTGATGCCGTGTTCGCGCTCGACCAGGACGGCGGATACGCCGGTTTCAGCCGACGCAGCGGCCGAGTGACCACGGGGTCCGTGTTGTCCGGGGAGGACGGTCATACGGTATCGGTCTCCTTCAGCGGCGATGTCGATCATCCGGCGGTGTCCGTCGTCAACGGCCACCCGGTCGTGTTGAACCCCGCATCGTCCGAAGTGTGGATCGACGGCACCACCGTTGATCTCGTCGGTCAGGCCGATGAGCCCGAATCCCTCCGCATCGGCGCGTCCGACACCCAGTCGACACGTGTGCTCGTCTCGGGTGACGAGGGGCTCTTCGCGCTCCCGGTCGACGGCGGCAGTCCAGCACGCATCAGCGCAGGCGGCACGGGCACCGCCGCCGCGCCGGTCACCGTCGACGGGTGCACGTACGCGGCCTGGTCCGACGGGACGGCGGTGGTCGCATGTGACGGCGGGCGTCCTCGGAGCTACGCCCTCGACGGTGTCGTCCCCGGCGGCATCCTCGACATCGTTGTGAACACGCGGACCATCGTCGCGAACGATCCGAGCAGCGGTCGTACCTGGGACCTGCGGGCGGACGGCGCCGTCATCGACAATTGGGGGGATTTCGATGTCGACGCCGACGTCGTCGACGTCGAACAGGACGAGCGCGACGTCCCGCCAGACGTGGAGCAGGAGCAACTGCCTCCCGTCGCCGCAGACGACGAACTCGGCGCGCGTCCGGGTCGGCCGACCGTGCTTCCCGTGCTCGTGAACGACAGCGATCCGAACGGTGATCCGCTCGTGATCAGCGGCGTCGAGGAGATCCCGGCGACCCTCGGTCGCGTCGACATCGTCAACAATGCGCAGCAGCTGCTCGTCACGACGAGACCGGAGGCGTCCGGCTCCATCGTCTTCGGCTACACCATCGACGACGGGCACGGTCTGCACGACCAGGCGACCGTCACCCTGGCCATCCGCGGTCCGAACGAGAACTCGCCGCCGGCGCAGGTCCGTCCGACGCGCGGATCGGTGGCCGTGGCCGGTTCTGCGTCGATCCAGACGCTCGTCGACTGGGTCGACCCCGACGGCGACCCGATCTTCCTGCAGGACGCTTCGGTGCAGGAACCGGCTCGGACGACGTTCACAGCGGACGGCGCGCTCGAACTGCGCAGCTCGGGCGGCGCCGGCGGTGTCGCCACTGCGTCGATCGTGGTGTCCGACGGGACGGCGGCGGGTGACGGAACCGTGCAGGTGACGATCGGGGAGCCGGGAGCGGTCCCGCTCATCGCCGAGTCCTTTGCGATCACGGGGTACACCGGGCAGGAGGTTTCCGTCGCCCCGACGTCGAACGCGCGCGGCGGCACCGGCCCGATCACGGTGAGTGGCGTGTCGGCCGTGCAGGACGACGAGGTTCGCATCGATGCGGACTACTCGCGCGGCACGGCCGTCATCCGCGCGGACACCGCAGGTACACATCTGCTCGAATACGCGGTGACCGACGGCTCGCAGACGACGAGCGCTCGGATCCGGTTCGAGACCACTGCTCCGCCCGGCGGTGTGTCGACTCCCGTGGTCCGCCCGGTCACGGTGTTCCTCCCGCTGCACGGCACCGTGACGGCACGTGTCCTCGACACGGCCTTCGATCCGGCCGGCGGGGTGTTGGACCTCGTCGGTGTCGGCGCGGCGCCGGAGGCCTCGGGAGTCCTCCTCGAATCGATCGACCAACGCGACGTCCGTGTCACCCTCAAACGACAGTTGGACGATGGACCCGTCACGGTGCCGTTCACCGTCACGAACGGCCAGACGACCGCGGACGGGCAGCTGACGATCGTGATGGTTCCGGATCCCAGCAAGTTGCAGCCGCCGGTCGCACTCGCGGACACGATCTCCGTGCGTGTGGGCGCCGTCGTCGACGTGCCGGTGCTCGAGAACGATTCGCAACCGGACGGCAAGCCGTTCCTGCTCGACCCAGACCTCGTCGAAGACGTCCCGGACGGCGGCGGTGTCCTGGTGAGCGCCACCGACCGGTTGCGGTACCTGGCACCGTCGAAGCCGGGGACGTATCGAGCCGTCTATCGGATCTCGACCGCAGACGGTCAATGGGCGACCGCCCCGGTCACGATCACGGTCCGAGACCTCGAAGCCGCTGACAACACCGCCCCGGATCCGCTGACGATCACTGCGAGGGTGACGTCGGGCGGGACTGTGTCGATCCCGGTGCCACTCGGTGGGATCGATGACGACGGAGACACCGTGACGCTGCTCGGCGCGACCGACTCGCCACGCCTCGGCGCGATCACCGGAACTGGGCGCAGCATGCTCGAATACGAGGCCGGACCCTATTCGACGGGGACTGACACCTTCCAGTACGCAGTCGTCGACGCACTCGGCGCAGTGGGCACAGGGACCGTGCGGATCGGCGTCAGCCCGCCAGCTGAGCAGGTTGCACAGCCGGTGGCCGTGGACGACCTCGTTGTGACGAGGCCCGGCGCGACGCTCACCGTGCCGGTGCTCGAGAACGATTCGGACCCGGACGGCGGGCGTCTCACCATCACGGCCGTCGAGCCGACGGACGACACGATCGAGGTCAGGTTCACCGCTGACGCCGTGACGCTCGACGCCCCGGACGCCAGAGGCGGGTACGGCGTGCTCTACACGATCCAGAATCCACGGGGCGGTACCAGCCAGGCCTGGTTGTACATCGACGTCGACCCCGACGCCCCGCCCGCGAGGCCGACGGCGCACGACGTCGTGCTGTCGTTCCAGGACTTCGGCGACCGCGAGTCGATCGACGTCGACGTCCTCGCGTCCGCCCGGAGCATCGAGGGCGGCAAGCGCGACCTCGTCGTCTCGGTCCCCGGCGATGCACTGGGCGTCGACGTGGACGCTGACGGCAAGGTCCGTGTGCCGATCGTCGAGCGGTCGCGGATCATCCCGTTCACCGTCGCACGCGCAGATGCACCCGACGTCGAATCGACCGCCTTCATCTGGATGCCGGGAACAGCCGATGCTGCGCCGGAGCGGCGTCAGGCTGCGCCAGGGCTGACGGTCGCGAGCGGCGACACCCTCACGATCCCGATCGGCCAGCAGATGGTCGCCGCCGGTGGCCGTCCGGTGCTGATCACTGACACGGCGTCGGCGACCGGCGGGGACGGATCCCCGCTCGTGGCGGACGAGACGACGTTGGCCTTCACATCAGCTGCAGGGTTCTGGGGGCCGGCATCCGTGACGGTCGGGGTGACCGACGCGAGCGATGGACGCGGGAACCGGTCGACGATCACCCTGCCGATCACCGTCACGCCGAGTGAAACGCAGCCACCCGTGGTCCGAGGGGTCGCTGTTTCGCTCGAGTCCGGGGCGTCGACGACGATCGACCTGCTGTCGCTCACCGAGTATCCGTACCCGAAACGACGCTCGAAGCTCACGTTCACCGCCGAGTCCGGGTCGAAGGCGATCGTCGGCGCCACCGTGTCCGGCTCGGTGCTGACGATCCGAGCGGTCGACGGTGCAGCGGTCGGGTCCTCGGCCAAGGTCGTCGTCCAGGCCGCGGACGGCGGTACCACGAGCACATCGGGAGTGATCTCGATCGACGTCGTACGATCCACCCGGCCCATCGTGTCCCCGCAGCCCGATCGGGTGGTCGTGACGCGGGGATCGACCGTGCCCGTCGACGTGCTCGCGAACGACGAGGCGACCAATCCGTTCCCCGGCCACCCGCTGACCGTCGCCGCCATCGATACGAGAGGTCTCCCCGTCGGAGTATCCGTCGCCTCAGGTGCGGATCGGAGCCGCCTGTCGGTCACGGTGGACCGCACCGGCCCGACGGGCGACTTCACGGTGCCGTACGAGGTCGCCGATGTCACGGGTGATGCGGCCAGGAACGCCATCGGCACCGTCGTCATCCGGGTGCAGGACGTGCCGGACGCCCCTGGCGGTGCTCCGCGGGTCGTCTCCCAGGACAACGAGGCGGCGAGTGTGGTGCTCGCGGTGCCGCATGCGTTCCCGAACGCCTCCGAGATCACCGGGTATCGGGTCTCGTCTGCAGACGGTTCGGTCTCGACGGTGTGCACGGATCCGGACCGATGTGCGATCAGCGGACTCGTCTTCGGCCAGCCCTACAGCTTCTCGGCGACGGCGACGAACGGTGTCGGTGAGGGCGCACCGAGCCCGCAGAGCGCCCCGGTCGTCGTCGACACAACGCCGGGAGCGTCGGCATCGGTCAGGGTCACCGGATCGAACCAGGACCAGGACGGACACGCCGTCACCGTCGAGTGGGATGCGGTGGCCTCCAAGACCGGGACACCCGTTGCGGCCTACGAAGTGGCGCTCACCGGTCCGGGCGGCGTCGAACTGGGCACAACCGTTCCCACACCGAACACCTCGACGACCTTCCAGAACCCCTCGATCGCACCCGGGCAGCAGTACACGGCGGCGGTCGTCGCGAAGAACCGGACCAACCAGGGTCAGGCCGCCGCCGGGTCCGGTGTCGCGGTCGGCCCACCGACGGTCGGCAACGTCAAGGCGTCGCTCGTCAGCGGCACCGCGGGAGCGGTCTGGGTCGACGTCGACTGGGACGGCGCATCAGCCGGTGGCGGGTCGTCCCTCCGCTTCGCTGTCTCGCAGGCGAGCGGCGGGGATCCTGGTGCGATGTGCGATCCGGCGACGTTCCGATCGAACGTCCCGTCCGGCACCAGCTGGCGGGACACGCGGCCTGCGGACGGCGGGGCCTACCTCGTCGCGGCGAGCAACGGGCTGTTCTGTCGGCAGGTGGTGAGCGGACCGGTCCAGCTGCAACCCGTTCTGAGCGGCGGGCGGGCGACGCTGAGCGATGGGACGAGCGGGACGGTGGACCTCGTCGTCGAGAGCTTGAGCTCCGCGGCGTCGGACCTGCACCACTACGAAGCGGCCGTCGTCGCCTCCGGTGCGGGGCCGTCCGGCTGGGTGACGGTGAACTCAGGGGCGAGCATCGGTGGCGGTGCCGACTACGGACGTGTGCTCGATGTCTGGGCGAGGGCGTGCGGACTCGCGTCGTCCCAATCGTGCGGCGCCCCGGTCAGGATCGGTCAGGCGCTTGTGCCGCTGCGGGTGCGCGCGAGCGTCCTGTCGTGCCCGGTCGACGGTCGACAGACGATCGTGAACGCCCCGGACAACAACGGACTGAGCGGGGTCGTCGAGGTCTCCTATCTCACGCTCTCAGCCACCGGGGCGGTCGAGGCCCGAACTCCATGGGGGCCGCCGTCCGCCGCGCCTGCGCCACCTGGCGGGCGGACGACGACGGTCCTGACCCGGGTCCAGCTCGCCGGGATCTGGTACGCGCCACCGCTCGACACGGCGACCACCTGCCGGTGAACACACGAAGGAACAGACGATGACGGCCACACGCGCAATGACACCGACGAACACGACCGCCTCGATGACCGACGAGCAGGCGGCGTGGTTCGCCGGTGTGTTCGACCGCCTCGTGGGCAACGTCGAGGAGGTGCTGCTCGGCAAATCGCACGTCGTCCGGCTCGCCTTCACCACACTGCTGAGCCAGGGGCATCTGCTGCTGGAAGACGCTCCGGGGACCGGGAAGACCTCGCTCGCGCGGGCCATTGCACAGACGGTCGACGGCACGAGCAACCGGATCCAGTTCACTCCGGACCTCCTCCCAGGCGACGTCACGGGCATGAGCATGTACGACCAGCGCCAGGGCACGTTCACCTTCCACCCCGGTCCGGTGTTCTCCAACGTCCTGCTCGCGGACGAGATCAACCGGGCGAGCCCGAAGACGCAGTCGGCGCTGCTGGAGGTGATGGAGGAGGCCAGGGTGACGGTCGACGGTGTGACCCACGCCGTTCCGTCCCCGTTCCTGACGATCGCCACGCAGAACCCCGTCGAGCAGGCCGGGACCTACCGGCTCCCAGAAGCGCAACTCGACCGGTTTATGGTGAAGACGAGTCTCGGCTATCCGGATCAGGTGTCCACGAGGCGCATCCTCGAAGGCGTCCGCATCACGGCGCACGATCGCGTCGTGCCGAGCGTCCTGACCGTCACGAACCTGCGGTCGATGATCGGCGTCGCGAAGCTCGTGCACACCGATCCGTCGGTGCTCGACTATGTCGCGCGACTCGTGGAGGCGACGCGTGCCGCGGAGGAGATCACCCTCGGCGCGAGCATCCGGGGTGCGCTCGCGCTGCTGCGCGCATCGATGACGTGGGCCGCCTCGCAGGGGAGGGGCTACGTGCTGCCTGACGACGTGAAGACGCTTGCGGAGCCGATCCTCGCCCATCGTCTGATCCTCGATGCGGAGGCGGAGTTCGACGGGGTGACTGCCTCGGCGGTGGTCGGACGCATCCTGCTCGACGTGGTGCCGCCGGCCGAGCGGTCGGCCGTGTGATCAGGGCGGGCGAACACACCTCGACCAGGAGCGAGCGGCTGTCGCGGACCGTCCTGACGGCGTTCGGTACCACCCGTCCGATGCTCCGGAGCCGATCGGACGTGTTCCTCCAGTGGGGGAGACGGGTCTGGCGCATCGGTCGCGACCGCGTTGGGAGAGCGGCAGGCGTCATCGGCGCTGTGACGACCCCCGCCGGTTGGGCGGTCGTGCTGATCGCGGTGATCGCCGATGTCTTCGGCTTCCGATTCGGCTGGGTGGAGGTCGCTGCGCTCGGGTTGACGGCGAGTGCGCTCGTGGTCGTGTGCGCGCTGTTCCTGATCGGACGGAACGTCGTGGACGTGGAACTCCGGGTGTCCGAGCCGCGAACGGTGGTCGGGCGCCCGCTCCAGGCGGAGGTGCGCGTCGCAGGAGGCCGTCGAGGCATCGGCTGGAGTCCCAGGATCGAGGTCCGGTTGGGGGACGAGATCATCCACGTGACGATGGGCGGCCTCCGCACGGATGCACGTTCGGCGGCGTTCCCGATCCCGGCCGAACGGCGGGGCGTTGTGCCGGTGGGGCCGGTGCGCACCGTCCGCGGCGATCCCCTCGGGCTCTTCCGCAGAAGCGTGGAGTGGACGTCGGTCGTCCAGGTGCACGTGCACCCTCGGACGGTCGCCGTTCCCCGCACGAGCACAGGACTCCTCCGCGATCTCGACGGTGGGGCGACACGTGACCTGACGGCGGACGATCTCGCGTTCCACGCGCTCCGCGAATACCGTCCGGGCGACGACCTGCGACACATCCATTGGAAGAGCACGGCGCGCACCGGAGCGCTCACGGTGCGTCAATTCGAGGAGTCGCGGCGCAGCCATGTGGCCGTCGCGTTCGGCGGCTCCGCGGAAGACTGCGCCGACGCCGAGGAATTCGAACTCGTGATCGCCACCGCGGCGTCGATCGCGCTGCGCGCCATCCGCGACGGGGGAGGCATCACCGTACTGACGAGTCCCGCGCGCGAGCACGATGCCCACGGCACAGGGTCCCGGACGACGTCGCCACGCGCTCGCGCCATCCGGACGCAGAGCCCGGATCGGTTGCTCGACGACGTCAGCTCACTCCGGTTCGGCGGCTCCGACGTTTCGCTCGGTCAGCTCGCGGCGCTCGCCGCTCGGGACGTCACCGGAGTGTCGCTCGTATATCTGGTCTGCGGATCCACGCCGTCGGCGAGGGAGCTGCGCTCCTGGTCCAGACGGTTCCCGCTGGGTGTCGAGACCGTGGCGGTCGTGTGCATCACGGGCCACGTCCCCCGACTGTTCCGCGTGCAGGAGTTGAGCGTCCTGACGATCGGGTTCCTCGACGACCTGCGCCTGGCGCTCGTGAACGGACGGGCGACGTGACGGAGCGATCTGCAGGCGAGGCGCTGCCGGGACCGGATCCGCTGCCGGCGCCGGATCGAAGTGAACAACGACGGAGGTCGCTGCGGTCACGGTCTCGACGCCGAGGCGTGGGTCGGACGCTCCGCCGCCGGAACCTCGCAGACGTCCTGGGGCTGATGATCACCCTCTGCGCGGCAGCGGCGCCGCTGTGGTGGGGATACCTGCATCCGGCGATCATCGTCGCGGTCGCCGGTGGGGCGCTCACGGGGACGGTCCTCGGGATGGTCGGTGCAAGGACCGGGGCATCCGCGACGGTCGTCTGCGTCTGGGCGCTCGTGCTGTATCCGGTCGCGGGAATGGCGCTCGCCGCACCGACGGCCCGGGCGGAGCTGTTCCCGGTGACGGCCGATACGGCTGGGGCCTTCTGGACGATCATCACCGGGACGATCACGTCCTGGAAGGAACTCTTGACGGCCGTTCCGCCGTTCGGGGACTACGAGACGCTCCTGCTGCCCCCGTTCATCGTGCTCCTCTGCTGCTCCCTCGTCGGTGCATCGGTCCTGCTCCGCTCCGGGCATCCGATGGGCGGATACGCTGCGCCGTTCGCCGTGCTCGTCTTCGCGACCGTGTTCGGGCCGACGGCGGTCGACGTCGGCCCTGCGGCGCTCGCCGGTGTCGCCGTCATCGTGCTGGTGACGGGGCGTATCGCGCTGGCGGGCGGTGTGCGGCGGGGTGCCATGGGCAGGCTCGGAGCGGCGACGGCGGTGATCGTCGTGTGCGGCGGCATCGGACTCGGTTCGGTCGTCGCCGCGTCGCCGGCACTCGACCGGCAGGTGCTCAGGCAGGCGTTCATCCCGCCGATCGACCTGTCGGCGCAGACCAGCCCGCTCACCGGCTTCCGGGCTGCGGTGACCCTGCCCGATTCGGAGCAACGGGTACTCTCCGCCGATGGGCTGCCCGATGGAGCACGCATCAGGCTGGCAGTCCTCGACGACTACACCGGACTCGTCTTCCGCTTGGCGGCCGCCGAAGGGCCGACTGCGCCCTCGGATGCATCGTCGGCCGCGTCCTCGAATGGTGGTTTCCAGCGCGTCCCGTCCGAGATCGCGCGTGCCGGAGGCTCGGATCAACATCGGGTCGACGTCACCCTGCGCGTCGAACCGACAGCGGACATCTGGCTGCCGAGCGTCGGTGATCTCACGAGACTGACCTTCGAAGCTCCGATCACTGGAGCGCCCGTCGATCGGTTCGTCTACGACCGCGCGCGCTCGGTCGGTGCGCTCCTCGGCGGCTTCCCGGAACGGACGTCGTATCGTGTCGAGGCCGTGATCGGCCAGGAACCGGATCTCGGTGCCGTTGCACGCCTCAGTCCGGGCAGAGCGCACCAGCCAGACGTGGTGAACCTGCCGGAGGATCTCGTCTCGGCTGCCGCGACCGTCCGAGACCCCTCGTCCGCTCCGGGCGAGCAGCTCGCGGCCGTTCTCGGCTGGTTGCGTTCCGGGTACGTCAGCCACGGCGGTCCGGGGGAGCCGCCCAGCCGACCCGGACACAGCGTCGACCGGTTGAACCTCCTCGCGACGGCGAAGCCGATGATCGGAGACGCGGAGCAGTACGCAGCGGCACTCGCACTGCTCGCCAGGGAGATCGGGTTCCCGTCCAGGGTCGTCGTCGGCTACCTGCCGCACGATGCGCGCAGCACCGGGAGCGACGCCGGGAGCATCGCGGTGGTCGGGGCGGACACGACGGCGTGGACCGAGGTGCAGGACGCCGACGGGCGCTGGCTGGTCCTCGACCCGAATCCGGAGCCTCGTCCAGTGCCGCAGATCGATCGCTCGGTCGAGGATCCTGCCGCCCACCCGCGAACCGTCCTGCCGCCAGAGCCGCCCGAGCGGGCCGAGCACATCGACGAGCAGCAGGACGAGAACGAGGCGAAGGACGAGCCTGATCGGTCGTCCTGGCTCACAGTGCTCCTGGGCGTGCTGCGCGTCGTCGGGATCGTGGTCCTCGTTGTGGGCATCGCCCTGTCGCCCGTGATCGTCACGATGACGACGGCGGCGATCCGTCGTCGGCGTCGACGACGGGCAGACCATGACCAGGGCCGGCTCGTCGGCCTCTGGGACGAGGCGCGGGACGGGCTGATCGCGCGCGGGTTCTCGGCGCATCGGACCGGTACCAGGTCAGAACTCGCGCAGTCGAGCGGATCCGCAGCCGTGCGCGTTCTGGCCGTTGACGTCGATCGTTCCGTCTTCGCGGACGGCGACGGCCCGACGACGGCCGACGTCGACGCGGCTTGGGCCGCCCTGCCCCGGTTGTTCACCGAGATCGACCAGGATCGTTCGCGGTGGCAACGAGTCGTCAGCCGGAGCGTGCCGAGGGCGCTCGTGTGGTGGTTCACGAACGCGCTGGCCGCCGACCGACGGCGACCTGGCAGAGTTGACGACGACCAGGATGGAGGAACGGTATGACCCAGCAGCAGACTCGGCGCTTGGAATTCGACGATGGACAGGTGGTCGACGTCGCCGGCTACGGCGTGGTAGGACGCCGCCCGGACGCCGCGAGGGTGGCCGACGACATCGACGGCTCCTCTGACGCGGTCCTCGTCTCGCTCACCGACGAGGGCAAGTCAGTGTCCAGGTCGCACCTGGTGTTCGGGGTGCTCGACGAGGTGTTCTGGGTCGCTGACGCCGGCTCGGGGAACGGTACGACGCTCGTCTACCCGGACGGCAACTCCTATCGGCTCGATCCGCACCAGCGATACGAGGTGGATGCCGGGTCGTTCGTGACGTTCGGCGGGCGGAACTTCAGATACGTCGAGGGCGCGTCGGAGCACTAGTCCCGGCCGTTCAGTCCAGGCCGCCCGGCTCAAACAGACCCGTCCAACCGGGTCCTCGCCGTCTCGAACGGTTCAGAGCGCGACGAAGACGAGCGTGGCGATGAGCATGACCTGCCCGATCAAGCGGGGGAGGAGCGGCGTCGCCAACGCCCCGAAACGATCACGGTGCCGAGCGGCGAACGCGTTCGCGGGGAACACCGCGATGAGGAAGACGATGAGGCACACGACGGCCGCAACCCTGGTCGGCGGCAGGAGGAGCCCGACGCCTCCCGCGATCTCGCACACACCCGTGAATGCGACGAGGAAAGCCGGGGTGATGCGTTCCCAACGCATCGTCGGTGGGATCATCGCCGCCATCGTCCGCTTCGGAGCCGGCAGGAAGTGCAAGACGCCCATCACGAGGAAGACGAAGGCGATGGCGATCGTGAGGACGAGCTGGATGACACCGAAGACGCTCATCCGTCCAGTGTGCGCGGTCCTCGGCGATTCGGCTGCACGGCTGTCCGCGGGGTCGGCGATAGGCTGGACCACATGAGTGATGGCCGTGACGACGAGGCGCTGAGTTGGGCCGGTGACGACGATCCGACGCTCGACCCGCAGGGTGGGCGACGCGAGGTCGCCGAGCGTGTGCAGACCGCGAAGTCCGCCGATGCGGCACAGCCGATCGAGACCGCACCACCTGTCGATGCGATGCCGGCCGAGGCGCAGGCTCCTGTCGTCTCCTCGCCGAGGAGCGCGGCAGCGCGACGGGCGGCCGGAACCGAGGCCGCCGTCGTGACCGCAGTCGAACCGTCCTCCGAACAGATGAGCTCGCCCATGCTCGTCACCCTCGGCATCTTCGGGGGAGTGTTCCTCCTCTACGCCGTCGGCTGGACGATCTCCGCCTTCCGACCGGACGTCCCGCCGCCCGCCGACATCGTCGGCGCATCGATGTTCCAGCTCGGCCAGGTGCTCGCGATCCTCGCGGCGCCGGCCTGGATGGCTGCCACCCTGTGGCTCACGGACCGATCGAAGCCGTGGTTCCGCATCGCGATTCTCGTCATCGGCGTCGTCGTCCTCCTGCCCTGGCCGTTCCTGAGGGGAGTCTGACGATGAGTGCATCCGCAGCCGCAGCGTCCGAACCGGTCCTCGGAGACCGCACGTCCGGCCCGAAGGCAGGGCCGGCCTGGCTCAGCTGGACCGTCGCCGTCGTGTTCGGGCTCTTCTTCGCCTACGACGTCTTCGAAGCGATCGGGAACCTCGTCGGGATCCTGACGCTGTCCTCGCAGCTCGGCCCGATGAACGCCCTCGCCTGGATCATCCTGCCGGCAACGATCCTGTTGCCGTTGGCCGCCTTCGCGATCGCGTACTGGACGGGCCGCGGCAAGCGGATCCGCGAGCAGGCCGTCCGCTACTTCGTCGCCCTGTGCGTCGTCGCCGCGCTCTGGCAGTCGGTCCTCGCACTGTTCGGACCGTATTCGTTCTTCGACATCCCGGCCGCCTAGCCTCGACGACGCGGTCGATGTCGCGATGACGATGGCCTGGACAGGCGGGGGAACCGCAACGTCGGACGTCTCGACTATCGGGGCGACCGACCCGGGAAATCACGCTCGCTGAGCGTCATACGTCGGCCAGACGCGAGCGTGCTCCGCTAGAGTGCTGGTGGGCGCGCCCACGTGCTGTCTCGCCCGTTCCCCGCTCCGCTGCGCTCAAAGGAATAGCTCCGTGTCGAAACCGGTCGTGCTGATCGCCGAAGAACTCTCACCCGCCACCGTCGACGCCCTCGGGCCCGACTTCGAGATCCGTTCCGTGGATGGAACCGATCGACCGGCCCTGCTCGCAGCACTCGCGGACGCGAGCGCGATCCTCGTCCGCTCTGCCACGAAGGTCGACGAGGAGGCCATCGCTGCAGCTCCGCAGCTCAAGGTCATCGCCCGCGCCGGCGTCGGTCTCGACAATGTCGACATCAAGGCGGCCACGACCGCCGGCGTGATGGTCGTCAACGCGCCGACCTCCAACATCATCTCCGCCGCCGAGCTCACGGTCGGCCACATCCTGAGCCTTGCCCGGCACATCCCCGCGGCGCACGCTGCGCTCGCCCAGGGCCAGTGGAAGCGCTCCAAGTACACCGGGACCGAGCTGTACGAGAAGACGATCGGCATCATCGGCCTCGGTCGCATCGGCGCGCTCATCACCGCTCGCCTGCAGGCGTTCGGCACCAACGTCATCGCGTACGACCCCTACGTCACCTCGGCTCGCGCGCAGCAGCTCGGTGTGCAGCTCGTGACGCTCGACGAACTCCTCGCGCAGGCGGACTTCATCTCGATCCACATGCCGAAGACGCCGGAGACGACGGGCATGATCGCCGGTCCGCAGTTCGCGCTTATGAAGCCGACCGCGTACATCGTGAACGTCGCCCGTGGCGGTCTGATCGATGAGGACGCCCTGTACGAGGCTCTCACGAACAACGTCATCGCCGGTGCCGGTCTCGACGTGTTCGTGAGCGAGCCGCCCACCGACCAGAAGCTCCTCGGCCTCGAGAACGTCATCGTGACGCCGCACCTCGGCGCCTCGACCGATGAGGCGCAGGAGAAGGCCGGCGTCTCGGTCGCGAAGTCCGTGCGCCTCGCGCTCGGCGGCGAGCTCGTGCCGGACGCGGTCAACGTCGCCGGCGGCGTCATCGACCCGTACGTGCGCCCGGGCATCCCGCTCGTCGAGAAGCTCGGCCAGGTCTTCTCGGCCCTCTCCACCTCGCCGCTCACGAGCGTCGACGTCGAGGTCCACGGCGAACTGTCCGGCTACGACGTCAGCGTCCTCAAGCTCGCCGCCCTCAAGGGCATCTTCACGAACATCGTGAGCGAGACCGTCTCCTACGTCAACGCGCCGCTCCTCGCCGAGCAGCGCGGCGTCGAGGTCCGTCTCCTGACCGATGAGGTGAGCGAGGAGTACCGCAACATCATCACCCTGCGCGGTGCGCTGAGCGACGGTTCGCAGATCTCCGTCTCCGGCACGCTGACTGGCACGAAGCAGATCGAGAAGATCGTCGAGATCAACGGTTACGACGTCGAGGTCCCGATCGCGGAGCACCACATCGTGATGCTCTACACGGACCGCCCCGGCATCGTCGCGGTGTACGGCCAGAAGTTCGGCGAGGCGTCGATCAACATCGCCGGCATGCAGGTCGCCCGTCACGAGGCCGGCGGCCCCGCCCTCAGCGTGCTCACGGTCGACTCGCCCGTCTCGGACGAGATCCTCGAGGCCGTTCGCGTTGCGATCGACGCGACGATCCTGCGCGAGATCGACATCACGGAGTAGTACCGCATCCCCGGTCGCTGAGCGTTGAGCCCCGGTCCCTGAGCGTTGAGCCCCGGTCCCTGAGCCTGTCGAAGGGCCCAGTTCGACAAGCTCAGTGACCGGGGTCGCTCGGTTCCGGGGCTCGCTCGGTGACCGGGGCTCGCTCGGTTCCGGGCACTTCGACAAGCTCAGTGACCGGGGGTCGCTCGGTGACCGGGCGCTCTCAGCGGTTGGGGATCAGCCGCTTGATGACGGCGAGCAACCGGTCGATGCTCTCCTCCGACCCCTGAGAGGGGTCCGCGATGCCCATGCCCAGCTGGGCGGTGTTCGCGTAGAGGCCGTCGCACATGAGGACGACGGCGCGTGCGGTGTCCGCATCGCCGACCGCGTTCTCGACGGTGCGCAGCCAACCGTCCCGGATCGCCGACATCGCTTCGCTCGCGCGTGGGTTCGGGCCCTGCGCGATGTGGCTCACGGCGATGATCGCGCGGTCGAACGGGGTCCCGCAGTCGACGGAGGTGCGCACGAAGTACTCGACCGCGCCCTCCGGAGCGTTCACCATCGCTTCCGTGTCTGCTTCTGCGAGTGTCGTCAGCCGTTCGATGAGGCCGTCGGCCAGCGCTTCCTTCGATCCGAAGTGGTAGAGCAGGCCGCCCTTGGACACGCCGGCGGCGGCTGCGACCGCTTCGAGCGTCGCCGCGCGTTCACCGTGCTCGATGAGCATCTCCGCGAACGCGTCGAGGATGCGTTCACGGGCTGCGGGTGGTCTGGACATGTCTCCATCGTAACCAGCAGGGGACGAACTGCTGCTTGATAACTATACCGACTGGACGGTATAGTAGTCGAGTTCTGCACCGAGAAAGAGGATCACTGTGTCAACCGCAACCGCACCCATCACCACTGAGGCACCCCGCGCAGGTGCGCGCGCCTGGTGGGCACTCGCGGTGCTTATGCTGCCCGTGCTCCTCGTCTCGGTGGACAACACCGTCCTGAACTTCGCCCTGCCTGCGATCTCCGAGGCGCTCACCCCGACGGGCACACAACTGCTCTGGATCGTGGACGCCTACCCGCTCGTCCTCGCCGGCCTCCTGGTGTCCATGGGCAGCCTCGGCGACCGCATCGGCCGCCGTCGACTGCTCCTTATCGGCTCGATCGGCTTCGGTCTCGTCTCCATCGCCGCGGCGTTCGCGCCGACCCCCGAGTTGCTCATCGCCGCCCGTGCTGCGCTCGGCTTCTTCGGTGCGATGCTGATGCCGTCCACCCTGTCGCTCCTGCGCAACATCTTCCTCAACCGCGACCAGCGCCGCTTCGCGATCGCCGTCTGGGCGAGCGGGTTCGCAGCGGGAAGCGCGCTCGGCCCCATCGTCGGCGGTGTCATCCTCGAGCACTTCGCGTGGGGCGCAGTCTTCCTCATCGCCGTGCCGGTGCTCCTGCCGCTCGTGGTCCTCGCACCCGTCCTGATCCCGGAGTCGAAG
This sequence comes from Plantibacter sp. Mn2098, assembly GCF_049319745.1. Lineage (NCBI taxonomy): Bacteria > Bacillati > Actinomycetota > Actinomycetes > Micrococcales > Microbacteriaceae > Plantibacter > Plantibacter sp. Mn2098. The sequence continues at coordinate 55,713 of NZ_JBMOUH010000011.1, forward strand.
GACCCCGCTCCCGGCCGTATCGACGTCTGGAGCATCTTCCTGCTCCTGCTCACGATGGCGCCGCTCGTCTACGGCATCAAGCACGTCGCCGAGTTCGGGTTCGACTGGGTGACCGTGGTGTCGTTCGTCATCGGTGTGGTCAGCGGTGTGCTGTTCGTGCGTCGTCAGCTGCGCCTCGACACGCCGATGCTCGACCTCTCGCTCTTCCGCAAGGCGGCATTCAGCGGTGCGGTGCTCATCAACCTGTTCAGCGTGATCGCGCTCGTCGGCGGCCTGTTCTTCGTGTCGCAGCACCTGCAGCTCGTCCTCGGGCTCAAGCCGCTCGACGCCGGTCTGGTGCTCCTGCCCGGCCTCATCGTGATGATCGCGGCCGGACTCCTGATCGTGCCGGTGTCCAAGCGGGTGCGCCCTGGCATCGTCGTTCCGATCGCCCTCGTCTTCTCGGCGGGTGGCTACGCGGCAATCGCGGTCACGGGAGGCGATGTCACGGCGCTCGGCATCGGGTTGGCGTTCGTCGCGCTCGGGCTCGGCATCGGTTCTGCCGAGACGATCTCCAATGAACTCATCATCGCGAGCGCTCCAGCCGAGAAGGCCGGCGCGGCATCGGGTGTCTCCGAGACCGCGTACGAACTGGGCGCCGTTCTCGGCACTGCCATCCTCGGCACGGTCCTCACCGCGTCGTACCGGTCGAGCGTCGTCCTGCCGGACGGTCTGACGGCCGAGCAGCAGCACGCCGCAGGGGAGACGCTCGGCGGAGCCGTCAACGTCGCAGGCCAGCTGCCGGCGGATCTCGGGACCCAGCTCCTCGAATCGGCTCGTCACGCCTTCGACAGCGGTGTGGGCGTCGCTGCGTGGATCGGTGTCGGCTTCATTCTCGGTGCCATGGTCATCGCTGCGGTCGGCCTGCGTCGCGTGCGCTGATCCGGCGGCGATAAGCTGAAGGACACACTGTCGTTCAGCATCAGGAGCCCCATGTCGCGCACCGTCAAACTCGCTGTCATCCCCGGTGACGGGATCGGACCGGAAGTCATCGCAGAAGCCGTCAAGGTGCTCGATGCGGTCACGGCCGAAAGCGGGGTGACGATCGAGCAGACGGAGTTCTCGCTCGGTGCAGGACGCTTCCTGGCGACGGGAGACGTCCTGACCGACGAGGACCTCGACGCCATCAAGGCGCATGACGCGATCCTCCTCGGTGCGGTCGGCGGGGTGCCTGGCGACCCGCGCCTGAAGGATGCGAACATCGAGCGCGGTCTGCTGCTCAAGCTGCGCTTCACACTCGACCACTACGTCAACCTGCGTCCGACGCTCGTCTACGACGGCGTCGAGAGCCCGCTCCGGAACCCGGGCGACGTCGATTTCGTCGTTGTGCGCGAGGGCACGGAGGGGCCGTACGTCGGGAACGGCGGCTCCATCCGCCAGGGCACGCCGCATGAGATCGCCAACGAGGTGTCCATCAACACCGCGTACGGCGTCGAGCGTGTGGTCCGGTACGCCTTCGCGGCTGCGCGCGAGCGCCGCGGCAAGCTGTCGCTCGTGCACAAGACGAACGTGCTCGTGTTCGCCGGCTCGCTCTGGAAGCGCATCGTCGACACGGTCGCACTCGAGTTCCCGGACGTCGCAGTGGATTACCTGCACGTCGACGCCGCAACGATCTTCCTCGTCACGGATCCTGCTAGATTTGACGTCATCGTCACGGACAACCTCTTCGGCGACATCCTCACCGATCTGGCCGGCGCAATCAGCGGCGGCATCGGACTCGCGGCCTCCGGCAACATCAACCCGGACGGCACGTACCCGAGCATGTTCGAGCCCGTCCACGGATCGGCGCCCGACATCGCCGGGAAGCAGATCGCCGATCCAACGGCGGCCATCCTCTCCGTCTCCCTCCTGCTGACGCACCTGGGACTCACGGACGAGGCGACCAGGATCGCGACTGCGGTGACGACGGACATCGCGACTCGCGCCGGCTCCACCCGCACCACGACCGAGGTCGGGGATGCGATCGTGGCCCTCGTGAGCGCACACTAGACACAGGATTCGACGGAAGACGGACCATGACCACTCAGCTCCAGATGGCACAGCGTGACCTCTCGTACACGGTCACCCCCAACGAGCACGCGCTCGGCGACGCGGAACGGGACGCGATCCTCGCGAACCCCGGCTTCGGACAGCACTTCACCGACCACATGGTCGACATCTGCTGGTCCGAGCACGGTGGTTGGCACCGTCCGCGTGTCCAGGCGTACGGTCCGATCTCGCTCGACCCGGCTGCCGCGGTGCTCCACTACGCGCAGGAGATCTTCGAGGGGCTGAAGGCGTACCGCCACGCGGACGGTTCGATCTGGTCGTTCCGTCCCGACGCCAACGGTCGTCGGCTGCAGCGCTCCGCCAAGCGACTCGCCCTGCCTGAGCTGCCGATCGAGTACTTCGTCGAGTCGCTCAAGCAGCTCATCGCGATCGATGGCTCCTGGGTGCCTTCCGCACCGGAGACCAGCCTGTACCTGCGTCCGTTTATGTTCGCGAAGGAGGCGTTCCTCGGGGTCCGCCCGGCGAAGAAGGTCGCGTACTACGTGATCGCGAGCCCGGCGGGCGCCTACTTCTCCGGCGGCGTGGCCCCGGTGTCGATCTGGCTCTCCACCGACTACAGCCGTGCAGGCAAGGGCGGGACGGGTGCGGCCAAGACGGGCGGCAACTACGCGTCGTCGCTCCTCCCGCAGGCCGAGGCGTACGAGCAGGGCTGCGCCCAGGTGCTGTTCCTCGACTCGCAGGAGGCGAAGTACATCGAGGAGCTCGGCGGCATGAACGTCGTCCTCGTGAAGAAGGACGGCACGCTCGTCACGCCGGAGTCCGACTCGATCCTCGAGGGCATCACGCGCGACAGCATCCTGCAGCTCGCCGAGGACCGTGGCCACACGGTCGAGCGTCGCCGCGTCACGATCGACGAGTGGCGCGACGGCGTCGAGAACGGCGACATCGTCGAAGTGTTCGCCTGCGGCACCGCGGCGGTCATCACGCCCATCGCCCAGCTCAAGGGAGCCGACTTCACCGTCGGCGACGCAGACGCCCCCGCCGGCGAACTCACGATGTCGCTCCGCCAGGAGCTCACGGACATCCAGTACGGCCGCCTCCCGGACCGTCACGGCTGGATGACGCGCCTCGACGCCTGATCCACCGCTGTTCGATCGGCGGCTGTTCATCCACTGCGCCGATCGACCGGCTCCACTCGCTGCGAAGACCCTGACGGGACGATGCCTGGCATCGATCCGTCAGGGTCTCGCGTTAGGGTGGAAGGGTGAAAATCGCACGGTTCAGCCACGACCAGACCATCCGGTACGGCATCATCGACGAAGCGGATCTTGTGGTCCTCGACGGCGACCCGTTGTACTCGGGCTTCGAAACCACCGGAGAGCGTGTGCCGCTCGCGGACGCCACCCTGCTGGCCCCGGTCATCCCGCGCTCCAAGGTGGTCGCGGTCGGGAAGAACTACCACGATCACGCCGCCGAGATGGGTGGAGAGGCGCCGGCAGAGCCGCTGCTCTTCCTGAAGCCGAACACCTCCGTCGTCGGCACGGGGGACCAGATCGTCTTCCCTCCGCAGTCCGAGCGCATCGACTTCGAGGGCGAGCTCGCGATCGTGATCGGCACCATCGCGAAGAACGTCAGCGCCGACCGCGCCGACGAGGTCATCTTCGGCTACACGATCGCCAACGACGTCACGGCTCGCGACCTGCAGCAGGCCGACGGCCAGTGGGCGCGTGCCAAGGGCTTCGACACCTTCTGCCCGCTCGGACCGTGGATCGAGACCGAGTTCGACATCGAGGACGCGACGATCGAGACGCGGGTGAACGGCGAGGTGCGCCAGCAGGCGCCGCTCTCCGACATGATCCACTCGATCGGTGAGATCGTCGAGTACGCCTCCGCTGTCTGGACCCTGCTCCCCGGTGACGTCATCCTCACGGGCACGCCGGCCGGCATCGGTCCGTTCCAGAGCGGCGAGACCGTCGAGGTCGAGGTCTCCGGCATCGGTGTGCTGCGCAACACCGGACGCCGTCCCTGAGCCGAGTCGATCGCGTGAGTGCTGAACCGCGTCCTTCCGCCGAGACGGTCGCGGTTCAGCGTCGGACCGTCGGTGTGCTGGTCGCCGGGCAGATCCTCGGCGGCTTGGGCTTCGGTGCAGCTCTCTCGATGGGCGCTTTGCTGGCTGCGAGCGTGTCCGGCTCCGACGAATGGTCGGGCCTCGCCGCCACCATGACGACGCTCGGTGCGGCGGCGGCCGCGGTTCCGCTCGCGCGGCTCGCCCAGTCCAGGGGGCGGCGCAACTCGCTCGCCGCCGGTGCAGGGGTCGCGGCGTTCGGCTCAGCGCTGGTGATCGTCGCCGCGGTGATCGGTGTGTTCCCCCTCCTGCTCGTCGCGCTCGCGTGCATCGGTGTCGGTTCCGCTGCGAATCTGCAGGCCCGATTCGCGGCGAGCGACCTCGCCCAGCCGTCGACCAGGGGGCGCGATCTCTCGACCGTGGTCTGGGCGACGACGATCGGTTCCGTCGTCGGCCCCAACCTCGTGGGGGTCGGCGCGAGTCTCGCTCGCACCATCGGCATCCCGGAACTCGCCGGGCCGTTCGTCTTCGCGATCGTGTCGCAAGTGCTCGCGGTCGTGCTGTACCTCGTGGCACTCCGCCCGGATCCGCTCCTGACCAGTCTTGCCGGCGCAGCGTCTGCCGCCATCCGGCCCGGTGCGGTGCCCGCCGAACCGCACGCGCACGCCGGCATCGGTCTGCGGTTCGCGATCCTCTCGGTCGCCCTCAGTCACGCGGTGATGGTCGCCGTGATGGCGATGACGCCCGTGCACCTGCAGCACCACGGAGCGTCGATCACGGTCATCGGTTTGACGCTCAGCCTCCACATCGCCGGGATGTACGGGCTCTCGCCGGTGTTCGGCATCCTGGCGGACCGCTTGGGTCGCATCCCGGTGATCATCCTCGGTCAGGCGCTGGTCCTCGCGGCTTTGCTCGTCGCTGCCCTGTGCTCCGACGATTCCTTCGCCGTCGGAGTCGGGCTCGTGCTCCTCGGCCTCGGCTGGAGCGCGAGCACGGTCGCAGGCTCTGCGCTCGTCACCGAGTTGTCGCCGGCCTCGCGGCGCACTCGGTATCAGGGGATCACCGACCTGCTGATGAGTCTCGCCGGCGCGGTCGGCGGCGCCTTGGCAGGTGTTGTGCTGGCGTTCGCCGGCTACGCGGGACTGGCGTTCGGTTGCATCACGCTCGTGGCGATCGTGGTCGTCGCGGCGGTTGTTGTGCGTGGTCGACTGGGTGGTGGACTCGGCGGCGTCAGCGGCCGAGCGCCCGCAGCGCAGCCGTGACGTCGTCTTCGGTGTTCCACAGGTGGAATGCGACGCGTGCGCGTCCTGCGCGTCCGGATGCCGTGATCCCGGCGGCAGTCAGACGGGCGAGCTCCGACCCGTCCTGATCGGGCCAGGTGACGATCGCCTGATCGTGGGGGTCGAGGCCGAGTCCGATGCTCATCGCGTTGCCGAGGGCGACCGCGTGGCGGTGGACGGCGGTGTGGTCGAGCGAGGCGAACAGCTCGATTGCCGGGGCCGCACCCACCCACGCCTGCCAGGCCGGTGAGACGTCGAACCGTCTGGCATCCGCCGCGAGATGGAGGGACGGACCGTAGCAGGACGCCCACACGTCGTCGCCCGAGTACCAGCCGGCCTGGATGGGACGGATGATGTCGAGCATCGACGGTCCGACGGTGAGGAAGGCGACGCCGCGGGGTGAACACAGCCATTTGTAGGCGTGGCAGACGGTCGCATCGAATTGCGAGGCGTCGACGGGAAGCCAACCGGCCGCCTGAGTGAGGTCGCACAGCGTCAGGGCGTCGTTCGCCCTGGCTGCCGCGACCACGGCGCCGTGGTCGACGATGCGGCCGGTCGCGGACTGGACGATCGAGAACGCGACGAGCCAGGTGTGCTGATCGACGGCCTCCGCGAGGTCATCGATCGGGACGTGCCGAACGCGGACGCCGCGGTCCGCGTGGACCAGGAATGGGGCGACGAGGGAGCTGAAGTCGCCGTCGACGCAGAGGATCTCGGCGCCGTCCGGAGCGGACGCTGCGATGAGACTCACCATGGCGGAGGTCTGCGATCCGATGGCGACGGACGCGAGCGGCGCGTGGACGAGCGAGGCATAGGCCGCGCGGGTGCGTTCGATGGTCTTGCCGTACGCCGCCGCGTCGGTCGTCGCCGTCGTCCAGGAGGCGAGATCGGCTCGGAGCGCCTCGACGCTCGCGGTCGTCGGCAAGCCGAGGGTGCACGCTGACAGGTAGCCGGGGACGCTCGGGAACGAGGTGATCGCCTCGCTGAGCGAGCGGCTCGACGAGGCGACGGTCGCCGGGGCGGGTGCGATTCCCGAAGAGAGCGGTGTGGCGGACATGCTCCCAGTGTCGCCGCGCACATTCCATCCAACAAGGACATGATTGCGATGTAAAACATAAGCAGGAGTTATGCTTCTGCGCATGACCCTGGAGCATCCGGACGACATCGTTGCCGAACTCGACTCCGGCGCCTTGCGGATCGTGCACGCATTGGCGGAGCACGGCACCATCACTGCCGCCGCAGAGAGCCTCGGCTACAGCCAGCCCGCCGTGAGCCAGCATCTGCGGCGTCTGGAGACGAAGCTCGGCGTCCCCGTCGTCGAGCGCCGGGGGAGAGGAGTGCGGCTGACCGAGGCCGGGCGCATCCTCGCGGCGCACGCCGTGACCGTCGTCCGCGCGCTCGAAGCGGCGGCCATGGAGATCCACGAGTTGACCGGTCTGCGATCCGGTCGTGTCCGGTTGGCGGCCTTCCCGTCGGCATCGTCTGCGATCATCCCGACGCTGCTCGGTGAGCTCGCCCGCACGCACCCGGCGGTGACGGTCACCTTCGTCGAGGCGGAGCCGCCTGAGGCGGTCGCGGCGGTCCGCGCTGGCGAGGTGGATCTCGCGATCACGTTCAGCTATCCGGGGGACCACGCGGATCCGCATCTGGCCAGCGCGGTCGGGTTGCGGGTGGACAACCTGTGGAACGACCGGATGATGCTCGTGCTGCCGGCGACCCATCCGATGGCCGGGCAGGCGATCGTGTCCATCCAGGACCTCGCCCACGAACGGTGGATCGCCGGGTGTCCGAGGTGCCGCGGCCATCTGCTCGGCCTGTGCGCGTCGAGCGGATTCGTGCCGGTCATCGCCCACGAGACCGACAACGTCGCAGCGGTGACGGCCCTCGTCGCGGCCGGCCTCGGCGTCGCGTTGTTGCCGAGTCTCGCCATCGGTTCCTCGACGCTGCCTCACGGTGCCGTTGCGCGGCCGACAGGGCGTGGGGACGAGCGGATGCTGCACCTCGTCGGGTCGGCGGGTGCCGACCGCGTCCCAGCCGTGGCTGCAACGATGCGCATCGTCGCCGGGCTGACCAGACCGGACATCGGCGTCGCCGTCTGAACCCGGTTCGCACCAGCGCCGACGCGGCCCGGCGGCTAGGATTGGCAACGATGTCTGACACGAATGCACACCCTTTCACCACTGCCACCGGCCAGGACGTCCGCGTCCGCTTCTGCCCTTCGCCGACCGGGACGCCGCACGTCGGCCTCATCCGCACGGCCCTGTTCAACTGGGCCTACGCGAGGCACACCGGCGGCAAGCTCGTCTTCCGCATCGAGGACACCGACGCTGCGCGTGACAGCGAGGAGAGCTACAACCAGCTCATCGATGCGCTCACCTGGCTGAAGCTGGACTGGGACGAGGGCGTCGGCGTCGGCGGACCGCACGAGCCGTACCGCCAGTCGCTTCGCAGCGATGTCTACACGGACGTCATCGCGCGCCTGACCGAGGCCGGTCACCTCTACGAGAGCTACTCCAACGCGGAGGAGATAGACGCGCGCAACGAGGCCGCCGGTCGCCCGAAGCAGTTCGGGTACGACAACTTCGACCGCGACCTCACCGACGAGCAGCGTGCGGCATTCCGTGCAGAGGGCCGTCAGCCGGCGCTGCGTCTGCGGGTGCCGGACACCGACCTGAGCTTCGACGACCTCGTACGCGGAGACATCACGTTCCCGGCCGGTTCGTTCACCGATTTCGTTGTGGTGCGCCCGAACGGTCAGCCGCTCTACACGCTCGTGAACCCGGTGGACGACGCGATCATGCAGATCACGCACGTCCTCCGCGGCGAGGACATCCTGCCGTCGACCCCGCGTCAGATCGCGCTGTACCACGCCCTCATCGACATCGGCGTGACGACGTTCGTGCCCCGCTTCGGTCACCTGCCCTACGTCATGGGCGAGGGCAACAAGAAGCTGTCCAAGCGCGACCCGGAGGCGAACCTCTTCCACCACCGCGACCGCGGCTTCATCCCTGAGGGCCTCATCAACTACCTGGCGCTGCTCGGGTGGTCGTTGTCCGCAGACCGCGACGTCTTCTCCATCGAAGAGATGATCGCCGCGTTCGACGTCGTGAACGTCAACCCGAACCCGGCCCGTTTCGACCTCAAGAAGGCCGAGTCGATCAACGGCGACCACATCCGTCTGCTGTCCGTCGAGGACTTCGCGGCGCGGACCGTCCCGTACTTGACGGAGGCCGGCGTCGTGTCCGGCGAACTCACCGCCGAGCAGCAGTCGATCCTCGATGCCGCCGCGCCACTTGTGCAGGAGCGTATCGGTCTGCTCGGTGAGGCTCCCGACATGCTCGGGTTCCTGTTCATCACCTCTGACGCGCTCGAGTACCAGGAAGACGCGCTCAAGAGCCTTCCCGCAAACGCCGGTGAGGTGCTCGCCGCCGCTATCGGTGCGCTCGAACTCGTGACTGAGGCCGATTGGAACGCCGCTGCGCTCCAGGAGGCTCTCGCCGGTGCGCTCATCGAGGGTCTCGGGTTGAAGCCGCGCATCGCGTACGGTCCGTTGCGGGTCGCCGCGTCCGGTCGTCGTATCTCGCCGCCGCTCTTCGAGTCGTTCGAGATCCTCGGAAAGCCTGAGACCATCGCGCGTCTCGACAAGCTGTCGGCGAAGCTCGCGTCGTGAGCGAGGTCTACGACGTCGTCGTCGTCGGGGGAGGGCCTGCCGGTCTGTCGGCGGCGCTCAATCTCGCGCGGGCTCGGCGTCGTGTGCTGGTGCTCGACGGCAACCGGCCGCGTCATGCGGCCACGCTGCTCTCGCACGGCTTCCTGACCCGTGACGGCATCCCGCCGCTCGATCTGCGGCGCATCGGCCGCGAAGAGGTCGCCGGGTACGAGAATGCCGAGGTGCAGTTCGCGCTCGTGCAGAGCGTGACGCGCGCGGAGGACGGTTTCCGGGTCGTCGCCCAGGGTGTTCGTGGTGAGCCGGATCGCGATGTGGTGACCACGTCGATCGTGATCGCGACGGGGATCACCGAGACGCTGCCTGCGCTGCAGAACATGCGCGCGTTCTACGGAACCGATCTGCACAGCTGTGTCGAGTGCGACGGGTTCGAGAAGGCGGATGCTCCGCTCGCGTTCTTCGGCGAGTCGGACGATTTGGCGGAGTGGGCGCTGCTCATCGCGCAGTGGTCGGATGACCTCATCGTGTTCACCAACGGTGCCGATGTCCTGCCTGCGGACGAGGAGGCGCGTCTCGGCGCCGCTGGCATCTCGGTCGAGCGTCGGGAGATCGCCGAGCTCGCCGGTGGCCGTGAGGGCTTCACCGGTGTGGTGTTGGCGGATGGGACCACCGTTCCGCGGACGGCCGGCTTCGTCCGTCCGGCGTGGGCGGCCAAGCTGGACTTCCTCGCCGATCTCGGTGTGGAGACCGATGGCGAGGGCCTGGTGGTCGTCGACGGTTGGGGGCGCACCTCGGTCGCCGGGGTGTACGCGGCTGGCGACATCACGCCGCCCGGGCCGCAGCAGCTCATCGTCGCGGCCGGTGCGGGAGCACGTGTGGCGAGGGCGCTGAACCGTGATCGGGCCGGCGTTCAGGCGTAGCGTCAGGCGCATTGTGTCGTCCGTTGTCCGGACTGCTGTCCGGCCGGGCGCGGTGACACGCCCGGCCAGCGCGCCGGGGCCGCTCAATTTGCCGGACTCACGCACGTAGGATAGAGTTTACTCTCGGTCGGGCCTACTGGTTCAGACCATTGGGGTATGGTGTAATTGGCAACACGACTGATTCTGGTTCAGTTGTTCTTGGTTCGAGTCCAGGTACCCCAGCAGTACGCAGGCCCGCAGCAATGCGGGCCTTTTGCGTTGGTGCGTGAGTATCGGCGAAGGTGAGTCGCAGCGTCGGCTTGCCGCGCACTTCGGCGTGACGCAGCCTGCGATCAGCTACCAAGTCGCGGGAACGGACGGATGGCGTCCGACCGAGTGAGCTCATCGAGGCGGGCGGATCAGTGTTTAGGCATGTGGCAGAGCGTCAGGGATACACACGGATCGCAGTGTTCGGGTGGCGGCATCTGTCGTCGCTCAGGGGAAAGACGTCTACGATGTAGACGAGATCGCGCAAGAAGCCGGCGACCCTCTCCTGATTGAGATCGGTGAAGCAGCGAAGACGCTTACGAGAAGTACCCGCTGAGGTGTTCCCGGAGGTGTTCATCTTCAACGTAGACGTACGTGCCTTGGATTCCTCGGGTGAGGAGCACGACATAGATGTTGCGGATGTACTCGAGGATGTCGTCGTCTGAGTAGATGATCCCGAGCTTCGGGTTATTCTCGCGCCCCTTCTTGTCGTAGTACCGGGAACGATCGAAGTAGAGCTTGCCCGTTCTCGGTTCGTAGCGAAGATCCTTCCCGATGATGACGCCGGCGTAGTTCAAGTCGTATCCCTGCACGGTATGGATGGAGCCGACCTCTTGTACCGACTTCGGGGAGTTGATCCAGTCGCGCTGCGTCGAGTTCCACCGGAACCGCTCCTGGCCGATCTCGATGTCGAAGGCATTCGGATCGTGTCTGCTGCGCCATTCCCAGGCGTACCCGGCGACAAGGCGAGACAGCCCGTGCTCCCGCTCTCTCGCGAAGATCTCGTCTCGCATTTCGCTGAGGTCGGTGAAGAATCGAAGGTCGTATCCGTCGAAGTGTTCACGCGCAAGCGGGGGAGCGTCGCTGAGAACGGACCGCGCGTATCCGACGTAATCCCGTTCGGCCGTGATCCTCATCTGTGAACGGAGCGGGTAATGACGGCCTGAGGCTGAGGCCTCATCAAGGAGAGCTTTGGTCGTGTGCGTGGGAAGATCTGCTGGCCGCACACTCTGACCGGTGTCGATCATGAGGATTGTGTGCGTGCTCTGCTTGCGAATCCAGTCCAGCTGTGTCAGCTCGGGCCTATCTTCGCCAAAAAGACTCCGATTGATGTCCGCGAACTTCTTGTTGAGGGGGCCGGAAGCCTGGTTCGCGCGTTGGTTGAGGCGGTGTGCTTCGTCAACGAGAAGCAGGTCGAACGGTTCGGCGCTCTCACCGACCTCAAAGGGGGTGAGGACTAGGTTCTTGCTGAGCCCAGGCGTGAGCTTGAAGACGCGAGAGATCGACTCACGAAGTGACTGCTGTGGAACGACGATGCCGACGCGGAGTGAGGCGAGGAGCTCGGCATGGCCGGGGGTGAAGAAGTCGCTGAAGATGGATTCGCTGTCGAGAGGCTCTTCTGGGTCGTGGCGCTTGATGTCTTCGAGGAGTTTGAGGAGATAGATCGCGACAACAGTTTTGCCAGTGCCGGGATTGCCCTGCACGATCGAGATGCTGGGCTTGTCATCTTCCAGATCGGCGAAGAGCCCTTCGAGGATGTCTTCGACCGCGATCGCTTGGTCGTGGTTGAGTGCTTTGAAGGGGGACAGCTTGAACAGGTCGCTGTTAATGATCTCTGGGAGCGTTCGCTGAAACAGGTGTTCCTGCGTGCGAAGCGTCTCGAAGACATCGTCGAAGGTCTGTTGGTATGTGCTGCGGTCGTAGTAGTCCGCGTCTGTGATCCCTGCGTTGTGATTGAGGACCTGCAGGCGGCCGTCGCCGGAGAACATGCGGATCAAGAACGATTCCAGATCGAGACAGGCTGACTTGTTGAACCTCTGGTCGAGCACCACTCGCACCCAGTTCAGCCGACGCTTCTCGTCAGAGTCGAGATGCTGACGCATACGGCCTTCTACGTTCAACGATTCGCCGATGTAGACCTCGCGGTCGTTGTTCATGACGTAGACGACGGGCCAGTTCCGATGCCTCGGATCTGCTTCGCCCCATAGCTTGACGTCATCGGCCGCAAAGGGAAAGCGTTCGAGGCTAAAGCCGGTCATACTTCTCGCTTCGGCCACGAGCCTTCTCTGCCGGATACTTCGAGCGAGTCTGTTCCAGCTTCTCCAGCACGATCGCCTGCGGATCGAGACCAAGTCGATCGGCCAGCAAGAGGCAATAGGTCAGGACGTCGGCCAATTCGTCTTTCGCTGCAACGAGGTTTTCTCCGCCCCATTGGAAGCACTCCAAGAGTTCCGCGGCTTCGATGCTGATGCTTTTCGCAAGGTTCTCCGGAGTGTGGAATTGCTCCCAGTCACGCTCCCGTACGAATGCACGCAGGGCCTCCCGTGCGATCTCATCTGACATGTCCCCAAACTATCAGTCGAGGGCTGAGCAGCCGGAGGATCTGCATCGAGGCTGCTCAGCGACAACGGCCCGCCCTCCGTATGGAGGACGGGCCGTTGGAGGTCCTGGGTCAGGCTGCGCGACCGAAGCGATCGGGGCCGCCGGTGCGCGGCGTCCGCGGTGCTCGGGACGTCTGACGCACGGTCGGTTCGGACATCACCGGGGCTGAGGCGCCGATGAGGGTGCCGGCCTGGACGCGGCTGTCGCGCTCGACGGTCGTCCCGTGGGCGACCTTGACGTTGTTGCCGATCCGGGAGTCGCTGCCGACGCGGGCACCGCGTCCGATGACGCTTCCGGCGCCGATGTGCACGTTCGCTCCGATGAATGCGCCCTCGCCGATGACGACGGAACGGTCGATCCAGGTGCCTGCGCCGATCCACGCGTTGGCGCGGACATCGGCTTCCGCCTCGACGAATGTCGTGCGGTCGATGTACGCGCTCGGGTCGATCAGGGCGCGAGCGGCCACCATGCCACGACCGTTCGGGTGGCGGCGGTACCGCTCCACCTCGCCGGCTCGGCTTTCGATCTCTTCATACACTCGGGCCATGTGTTACCCCCTCCTGGTATTCGGGTCACAGACTCCAACACGACGGACCCCCGTGGCATTCCTGGAACTTCTGGAACTGAATGTTCGGTGTGTGGACCGTTTGCCGGCGGCCTGCAACCGGCCCGGAGGAGAGCCGTGAGGATTCGCGAGCACGTGTCGGTGGGCCTCGTTAGCATGTTCGGAGCGGCGAACCGGAACGGTTTGCACCGGAGCGGAAGGCCACATCGGTCGTCGCAGGTGAGGAGCATGATGCCAGGCGCAACGCCCGGACCGAGCGGGATCGACATCGATGAGTTGCGCGCGTTCTGCGCCGGTCTGCCTGGCGCGGAAGAGCGCTTCCCTTTCCAACGATCGCCGGAGCTCGGTGTGTTCAGCGTGTTCGGAACCTGGTTCGCCGTTGGCGACCTCTCGTTGGCGCAGCCGAGCATCACGGTGAAAGGCGACCCGGATCATGCGCGGCTCCTCCGCGAGACGTTCGCCGGCATCACCCCCGGCTATCACATGAACAAACGGCACTGGAGCAGTGTGATCCTCGACGGGAGCGTCCCGGTGGACGTGATCTTCGAGATAGTGGAGGACGCACACGCGCTCATCGTCGCAAAACTCCCGAAGATGAAGCGGTTGACACTGGGCGGTGTGTGAGCACGCGAGTGACCCGGCCGGTGGCTCACCAGAACCCATGCTGTGCCCGGCCGCTCACTGGAAGTCCCGTGATCTCACCGCCGCACCGATGAGGAGCGGTTCCAGCCGATCGGCGACGAGATTCACGATGCCCTCCGGCGAACGCTCCAGCATGCCTCTGACCACCATCGCCGGTGCTTCTCTGGCCACCCGACGGTAGCGGTTCCAGACGCCGACGCTGCAGATCACATTGACGAGCCCAGCCTCGTCCTCGAGATTCATAAACGTGATGCCGCTCGCCGTCGCGGGGCGTTGCCGGTGCGTGACGATGCCGCCGACCTCCACTCGTCGGTCGGGCTCGGCCTGGGCCAGCTGATCGGAGCGAAGCGCTCCCCGGTGACGCAGCTCGTCTCTCACATGCCGGATGGGGTGGTCGTCCGTGGAGAGCCCGGTCGCCCAGATGTCGGAGATGACCTGCTCCGCAGCGGTGGGGATGGGCAGCAGCGGCGGCTGCACCGTCACGAAGGTTCCGGTCAACTGATCGGGCCGCTGCCGACTGGCCTGGGCTGCGCCCCAGAGCGCCTCCCGCCTGGTGACTCCGAGGCTGTCGAAGGCGCCGGCTGCGGACAGTGACTCGAGCTGCTGGGTGGTGAAGCCCACCCGCCGTGCAAGATCGCCCTGATCCAGGTAGTCGCCGTGCTGGTCGCGTTCCGCGACGATCTTGACGGCAAGCGCCTTGCCGATGCCGCGGACTTCCGCGAGCCCGAGTCGGACATCGAACGCCCCGTCCCGGCGGTGGGCGGCCGTGTCGTCGGGGAGCGACCGATCGAAGGGGCCGATGACCGGCTGGGAACGGTCAAGGCACGATGCCCGCCCGGTCGGAGCGGCCGCGCCTGCCACAGCGTCTGGCCCCCGCGGTTCGAGAACGGCGTCCACCCCGGACCGGAGGATGTCGGGCCGGAGCACCGTGACCCCGTGACGGCGCGCATCGGCAACGAGCGTCATGGGGGAGTAGAACCCCATCGGCTGCGCTTTGAGCAGCGCCGCGAGGAACGCCCCCGGGTAGTGCAACCGGAGCCACGCACTCACATAGACGAGCAGCGCGAAGCTCAACGAGTGGCTCTCCGCGAACCCGAAGTTCGCGAAGGCTTGGATCTTGGTATAGACCGCATCGGCATCCGGACCGACGATCCCGTTCTCCGCCATACCCGCGTAGAGCTTCTCCTTGAGCGAGTCGATCTTCTCCTCGCCGCGTTTGGACCCCATCGCCCGCCTGAGGAGGTCGGCGTCCTCAGCAGAACACCCGCCGACGGCCATGGCCATCTGCATCAGCTGTTCCTGGAACAGCGGGACGCCGAGGGTGCGTTCGAGGACCGGTTCGAGGCTCGGATGCAGGTAGGTGACCGCTTCCTGGCCGGTCTTCCGCCGGAGGTACGGGTGCACGGCACCGCCCTGGATGGGGCCAGGGCGGATCATGGCGACTTCGATCACGAGGTCGTAGAACTCCCGGGGGAGCAGCCGGGGGAGCATCCCCATCTGCGCACGGCTCTCCACCTGGAACACCCCGATGGAATCGGCGCGGCACAGTTGGTCGTAGACGCCTGGCTCCTCTTTGGGGACGGTGTCGAGCGTCCATCGTTCGCCGAGGCCGTCTGCGACGAAGTCGAAACAGTATTGGATGGCTGACAGCATCCCGAGACCCAGGAGGTCGAACTTCACAAGTCCCATCCAGGCACAATCGTCCTTGTCCCACTGGAGGACCGTCCGGCCCTCCATCCTGGCGTGTTCGATGGGGCACACCTCGCCGACGGGGCGGTCGGTCAACACCATGCCGCCGGAGTGGATGCCCAGGTGCCGGGGGAAGGTGAGGAGCTCCTGGGCCAGACCGACCACCTGATCCGGGATGTCGTGGTCCTGACTCGAGACGAGGGCGCCCCATCGTTCGACCTGCTTCGACCAGGCGTCCTGTTGACCGGGGCTGTAACCCAGCGCCTTGGCCATGTCTCGTACGGCGAATTTGGGACGGTAACTGATGACGTTGGCGACCTGCGCGGCGTTCCGGCGGCCGTACTTCCGGTAGACGTACTGAATGGCCTCCTCACGGCGGTCCGAGTCGAAGTCGACGTCGATGTCCGGCTCCTCATCCCGCATGCTTGACAGGAAGCGTTCGAACGGCAGTTTGTATTTGATGGAATCGACTGCCGTGATGTCGAGCAGATAGCAGACGGCCGAGTTGGCTGCCGATCCTCGCCCCTGACAGAGGATGCCTTGACTGCGCGCGAACGCGACGATGTCGTAGACGATGAGGAAGTACCCCGGGAAGTCCTTCTGCTCGATGACTTCGAGTTCTCGTTCGATCCGGTCGATGTCTTCCGATGTGGCATCCGGGTACTTCCGGGGCACGGCCTCCCACACGAGGTGGCGCAGCCAGCTCATCGGGGTGTGGCCGTCCGGGACGTCCTGCTTGGGGAGGTGCGGACGGACGGCCCGCAGACTGAAGGCGAGTTCATCGGCCAGTTCCACGCTCTTCGCGACGGCTCCCGGATACCGGGCGAACCGTTGCTCCATCTCCGCGCCGCTGCGCAGATGCGCGCTGTCCGATGCCGGCAGCCAGCCGTCCATCTCGTCGAGGCTGCGCCGGGCACGGACGGCAGCGAGTGCTCCACCGAGGCGATGCTGGTCCGGCGTCGCGTAGTGGACGTTCCCGGTGGCGACGACGGACAGGTCGAGCATGGCTGCGATCTCTGCGAGGGCGTCGTTCGCCGCACTGTCCTCCGGTTGCCCACGGTCGATGAGCTCGATGACGACGTTCTCCGGCCCGAACAGGGCGACCAGCCGGTCGACTTCGGTGGCCGCGGCATCCAGACCGTGCGCGGCGAGGGCTGAGCGGACCCGGCCCTTGCGGCATCCGGTGAGGACGATGACATGGCCGGCCACCGACTCGGCCAACGCCTCCATGTTGTACACGGGGCGTCCTTTCTGGGCGCCGTCGGCCAGCTGGGCGTCCGTGATGGCTCCGGCGAGTCGGTGGTAGCCCTCCTCACGTTTGGCGAGGAGGAGCAGGTGATGCCCCTCTGGGTCCGCTTCGCCGTTCTGCGGTCCGCTCAACCCGAAGGAGAGCTCCGCGCCGTAGACCGTTCGGAGGTCCGGGAACCGCTCTGCGGCCTCCGCCATGCGGACGACCCCTTGGAACCCGTCATGGTCGGTGATGGCGAGCGCGTGGAGGCCGAGCCTGGCCGCCTCCTCGACGAGCCGCTCGGGCGGACTGGCGCCGTCGAGGAAACTGAAGGTGGAGTGCGCGTGCAGCTCCGCGTACGGGACGACGTGTTCGAGTGGCCTCTCCGCTGCTGCGACGGGTGCCGCCGGTGCGTAGGGGAGCCGCTTCCGTGACCAGGCCGGGCTGTCGCCGCCGTCGGCTCCGAGCGGCGCGGACGGCGGTCTGCTCGCACCGGAGAGCTTGCGTTCGAACTCGGACCAGGGAACCGGCGGATTGTGCCATCCCATAACTGCTCCTTCGGGTGTGGTGCTGCCTCGACCGCTGGGCTTCGGCTGCTCGGCCGGCGCCGCTGGGCGTGTGCTGTGGTGGTCAGTCGTAGCTCGCCTCCACGAACCAGTGCTGGTCGTGGAGGACGAGGAGTGAGGCCGACCCCGCCTCGTCGACGACTTGGAAACGATGCAACCGACGATGTTGCCTGGCATCCCACCAGCGTTCGTCGATGGTCCACGGGCCGGCCCAGGCGACGATTCGTCGTGGTTGGCTGCTGCCCTCTGTACGAAGGTTGGCGGGTGGTCCAGTGAGGGTGCCGCGGTCGTCGATGTCGACGGTGACGCCGGCGTCGTCGGTGACGGTGGCCGGTGCGAACGGATCGAAGATCGTGGCGGGGTTGACGCCGGGGATCGCGCCCGGCCATGGTCTGCCCCGTGCCGATGCGACGGCCGCCTCGCCACCGGGCGGGAGTCCGCCCCAGGGGATGAGGAGTCGTCGGTCTGCGAGCATCCGCCCGCCTGAGCGGATGGCGGTGAGGACCCCCGTATGACCGAGCATGCTCTGCACCCGAGAGAGCCCGTGGTGGATGCGCTCATCCGGTCCGCCTCCCCAGAGCCCTTCCTCGTGGTCTCCGGCTGCATCGAGCGTCTCGGGGACGATCGCGACGAACGCGAGCGGGGACCCGAGTCCTTCACCCGTTGTGCTGGAGCCCTGGAGCTGCCATCTGACGCGGTCGAGCACATCGGCGGCGGTGAACCATCGGGGATGGAGCCATGTCCTGGTGGAGTGCTCGCCCTCCTGGGTCTGCAGCGTCACGGTGATGGCGGTGCTGACGTGGCCGGTGGATCTGATCTGTTCGATGAACCGGTCGGCGGATTGACGGAAGCCGAAGGCGATCTGGTCGATGCGATCGAGTGCAGGCTCGAAAGCGACCGACACCGACAACTCCTTCGGAGCCTTCCCCGGCACGACCCGTCTTGTGTCGGTTCCGGCCGCGAGCCGGTGGGCGAAGGCACCCTCTGAGCCGAATCGATCGCGGACCTCTGCTGCTGGCAGTGCGGCGAACGCCCCGAGCGTTCGGATGCCGAGCCGACGCAACAGCGAGACGAGTTCCGGTTGTCCGAGCACATCGAGGGGGAGCGGTGCGAGGAAGGCGGGTGATGCCTCCGGCTGGACGATGCCGATCGGTGCCGTTCCGGTCATCCGCGCGGCGTACTCCGCGGCGAACGGGCCGTCGGCGATGCCGACCCTCGCGCCGACGATGCCGAGCGAGGAGACGCGTTCGAGGAGGACGTCCGCAGCCTGCTCCTCTCCGCCGTAGTACCGACTGGGACCCCTGGAACGGATGGCGCAGATGCCGGGTCGGAGGAGTTGCACCCCCGGCATGATCTGCTCGATCTCGGCGACGACCGGTTCGAAGGCTCTCGCATCGACCACGGGGTCGTAGGCGATGACCTGCAACTCGGTGCAGCGGGCTTGGGCCTCTCTGACGCGGAGGCCACGGCGGACGCCTGCGGCCCTGGCCGCTGCATCGCAGGCGAAGACCTCACCGTGCTCGATGAGCGCGAGCGGACCGTCGTGGAGCGGGGTGGTCGTTCCCGAGCCGATGGCGGTGCGTCCGCTCGTGTCGGCGTCGGCAGCACCGGCGGAGTTCTCCGATGCGTGTTCCGCGGCCCAACGGCGTGCGGCTCCCACGGGCCAATCCGGGCACCAGAGGATCATGGTGCGGTCGATCTGCTCGGTGATGAGGCTCGTCTGTCCGACGGCGGCGCGTTCCGATGCCCCGCTCACAGGTTGGCCACCCTCCTGAGCGGAGTGTGCTGCTGCTCCACGGCTGCGGAAGCTGCTGCTGCCGCCGTGCCGCCCTGCCGCGCCGTTCCGGTGGTGGGGGAGAGCCGCAGCGTCGCTGTGCGCGGACGTCCTGCGAGGCCCTGTCTGAGCATGGAGGTGACGGTGACCTCACGCTCTTCGAGATGTCCGTGGCCGACGCCGAGACCACTCCAACGGCTCGATGAGATCCGTAGCGTCGCCTCGCTCTCAGACCACTGCCCGAGCACGATGAGCGTCGTCTCACGCTGCCTGAGCCGCGCGGAGAGCCGCGCGGCATCACTCGGGGCCACCCGGCCTGGTGCTGCGGCGATCAGGACGCCGGCGACGTCCGCCATGGCCGAGGTGACGGACAGCCAGTGGGCTCCTGGTTGCGGTACGAGCACCAGTCGGTCGAGATCGATTCCGGCGTCAGCCGCAGCCTCCACCCCGAAGCCGGGGATGCCGATGACCCCGCACCACGCTCCGGCGGCTGAGGGGCCGGCCAGCAAGGACATGGCGAGCGAGGTCGATCCGATGACCGAATAGCTGGCTCCGGCTTGCAGCGCCCCGCCCGGGAACAGCGGAGCGAGCTGCCCGGGGGTCGGGAGCGCCCTGGAGTCGAGTTTCGGAGCCTGCATCCTGGTGATGCGGCCCTGCAGTTCCCGGACGCGTGCCGAGACACCCGCGACGGCGGGGTTCTCGATTGCGAGGGGACTGGTCATGCACCCATGTTCGAACACATGTTCGAAGAAGTCAATTGCGATCCGCTCGACTCGCGCGTGTCGTGCCGATGCCGCATCGATGTCGGAGGGCGGCGGTACGCTGACGATATGTGCGGACGTTTTGTGGTGACGGAATCCTCCCAAGACCTGATCGAGCTCTTCGACATCGACCAGGCGGCAGCTGAACTCCCGGGGCCGTCGTACAACGTGCGGCCCACCGATCAGGTGCCGGTGATCCTCGAGTCCGCCAAGTCCGAGCCGGTCGTGCGTCGCCTCGAATCGGCCAGGTGGTCGCTCGTCCCCTCGTTCGCCAAGGAGTTGGCGAGCAAATACCCCACCTTCAACGCCCGCTCGGAGGAGGTCGCGAGCAAGGCGACGTTCGCCGCCTCCGTCGTCTCGCGTCGTGCCATCATCCCGGCCACCGGCTACTACGAATGGCACACGGAGGGGACGCAGAAGACGCCGTACTTCATCCACAGCGCGAGCGACGTCCCCATCGCGTTCGCCGGCCTGTACTCCTGGTGGAAGGACGAGTCGCTCCCACCGGAGGATCCCGCCCGCTGGGTGTTGAGCGCCACCATCCTGACGAGGGACGCCATCGGTGAGCTCGCCGGACTCCATCCCCGCACCCCGGTCATGCTGCCGCCCGAGTTCTGGGACACCTGGCTCGACCCGCACGAGCCGGGGGACCAGTCCTTCGTCGATGCTGCGGTGGACGCCTCGACCGACATGTTCGACGACCTCGTCTTCCATGAAGTGGGGCCGGTCAAGGATGATGGCCCTCAGCTCATCGAGCCCGTCGCAGGCTGAATCCGCCCGGCATCGGGCGCTCGACGCGGCTACCATCCAGGTATGGAAACCGTTTTTTCAATTCTCCACGTGGTGGGGGCCGTCTTCATCGTCGGGCCCATGGCCATCCTGCCGATGACCGCGATGCGCGCACTGCGGTCGGGTGCGCACGCCCAGGTGGCGGTCCTTGCCAAATCGACGATGATCTTCAGCTACCTGTCGCTCATCGTCTTCGTGCTGGGCTTCGGTCTGGTCGGCATGGCCGATCCCAAGTACCAGCTCTCGGTGACCACGCCGTGGGTGCTGTGGTCGATCATCCTGTACGTCATCGCGGTCGTGGTGAGCCTCGCGCTCGTCGTCCCGGCAATGCGTCGCGCGGCGGCGTCGGGCGCTGATGGCGGCACCGTCATCACGCGCTCTCCGGCGATCAGTGCCGGGTCTGGTGTGGTGAGCCTGCTGCTCGTCGTCGTGGTGGTGCTGATGGTCTGGAAGCCCTGAGCTTCGAGTAGCCAGACACAAAGAAGCCCCGGACCGAAGTCCGGGGCTTCTCTCATGTGGGGGCTGGAATGACCGGCCCGATCACATCGTCAGAATTTAGAGCGGGCGGATGTTCTCAGCCTGCAGGCCCTTGGGGCCACGAGCGGTCTCGAATTCGACCTTCTGGTTCTCCTCGAGCGAGCGGTAGCCGCTCGATGCGATGGCGGAGAAGTGAGCGAAGACGTCGGCGCTGCCGTCGTCAGGCGTGATGAATCCGAAACCCTTTTCGGCGTTGAACCACTTCACAGTTCCAGTTGACATGTATTCCTCTTTTCATGAGTGACCGTTCCCGACTTTCGGGAACGTTCGTCGCGGTGTTCTTTGTTCGCTCCTCAGAAAAGCGGCATCCCGTTCGGTAGGGAAGCTGCTTGAAATACCTGCGCAACACAACAACTCTTGTCCAAAGGTAGCCCATATCGCCTCGAAATAGGACTCAAACTGGTAACAAAAATCCAGACTTGTCATCCCGCGTCATACGAGTCCTGGGAATCGAGACTGCGAGTTTCTCGAATGTGCGGGAATTCATCAGGCGCTCGCTCTAGAGTGAGGGCATCTACAGAGCAGTTGCTCGAAACCCCGGCTGGGAAGTCGACATATATCCCCCGGAGTGAGCACATGTCCTTCGAAGCTACCCTCGGACCTGTTCGAACAACCACGCCCCGCATCGTCGGGGCCCCCAACGCCACGAGCACGTATTCGGCTCTGTTGAAGACGGTGCGCGACGCAGGGTTGCTTCGCAGACACCGGACGTTCTACATCCTGACGTTCTCGTTCCTCGTGATCGCGCTGCTCGGCTGCGTCACCGGATTCATCCTCCTGCGGGAGTCCTGGTTCCAGCTGCTCATCGCTGGGGCGCTCGGCATCGTGCTCACGCAGTTCGCCTTCCTGGCGCACGAGGCGTCGCACCGTCAGGTCTTCGAATCCGGGCCGGCCAATGACCGCGCGGGTCGTTTCCTCGCGGCTGGCATCGTCGGCATCAGCTACTCGTGGTGGATGACGAAGCACACGCGTCACCACGCCAACCCGAACACGGTCGGCAAGGACCCCGACATCGAGATCGACACGATCTCCTTCATCGAGGAGGACGCCGCAAAGGCCAAGGGCTTCCAGGCGCTCATCACACGGAAGCAGGGATACCTGTTCTTCCCGCTCCTGATGCTCGAGGGGCTCAACCTGCACGTCTTGTCCTTCAAGACGCTCTTCGGCCCGGGCAAGGTCAACGGCCGCGCCGTCGAGATCAGCATGGTCGTGGCCCGCATCAGCCTCTACGTCGCCGCCATCTTCCTCTTCCTGCCGCTCGGTATGGCGTTCGCCTTCATCGGTGTCCAGCTCGCCGTCTTCGGCGTCTACATGGGCGCATCGTTCGCTCCCAACCACAAGGGCATGCCGATCATCCCCGCCGGCAGCAAGGTCGACTTCCTCCGCAAGCAGGTGCTCACCTCCCGCAACATCAAGGGGTTCGGCATGGCGACGTTCATGGGTGGGCTCAACTACCAGATCGAGCACCACCTCTTCCCGAACATGCCTCGTCCGCACCTCGCGCAGGCTCGTCTCATCGTCCAGGAGCACTGCGAGACGCAGCAGATCCCGTACACCGAGACCACGCTGCTGAAGTCCTACGGCATCGTCATCGAGTACCTGAACCGCGTCGGCTTGTCCGCGAGGGATCCCTTCGACTGCCCGATGGTCAATCAGTACAGACGCCCGTAGCGGCGGGGCGCCTGCAAGGGCCGCTCGAACGACAGAAACGCGGTGCACCGGCTCAGCCGATGCACCGCGTTCCGTCTGTCGGCGTGCTGCCCGATCAGACCTCGAGCGTGTCGAACGGTTCGAGGCCGTAGAACACGCCGCCGCCCTGCTCGGTCGCCCACTGGATGCGACCGTTCGACATCGCCTTGCCAGCCGTGGACAGCACCATCTCGTGGGTTGAGAAGGAACGCTTCGGTGCAACGGCCAGCACGTAGTCGATCGTCTCGGCGATCTTCAGCCAGGGGGCGCCGGCCGGCACTGCGAGCAGGTCGACCTCGACGCCCTCCGGAATGGTGAAGGAGTCTCCGCCGTAGTAGAGCGTGTCGTTCACGAGCACGCCGACGTTGTCGACCACGGGGATCGAGGAGTGGATGACGGCGTGCTTCTCGCCGAAGAAGCGGAGCGTGAACGGACCGGCCGTGACCGTGTCTCCGTGGGCGACGGTCTGCACGGCGAAGCCGGAGGCGGCCGCGGCGACGCCGGCTGGAGCGTAGATCGGGATACCGGGGCTCTTCGCGAGGATGCGCTCGAGCTGCTCAGGTGTCCAGTGGTCCTGGTGCTCGTGGGTGATGACGATGGCGACGGCCTGGCCGCCGTCGGTGATCGGGGTGGTGAACGAACCCGGATCGATGTAGAGCTTCTTCCCCGACTCTTCGAGGACGAGGGCGGCGTGTTCGAGTTTCGTCAATTTCATACTCCGAGTGAATACCCATCCGCCTGTGGGCGGCAAGCCTGCGGGCGGAGTTCGCAGCTGACGTCGAGCGATGCGGCCAGTCATCCGGTGACGGCGACGGTTTCCGGTCAGAATTCCTGTCAGAATCGGGCTGTGACCCAGCCACCTGGACGCATCGGCGTCGCCATCAACCCGCAGGCGTCCTTCGGGGCGACCACCGATGTCGGGCCGCGCGTCGTGACCACGTTGCGGCAGGACGGATACGAGGTCGTGCAGCTTGCTGAAGCCGATCTGGAGGGCTTGCGCGCTTCGGTCGTCCGCGAAGTGGCGAACGGGCTCGACGCGCTCGTTGTCGTCGGTGGAGACGGGATGGTGAGTCTGGCGGTGTCCATCGTCCACGGCACGCAGCTTCCGTTCGGCATCGTTCCGTCCGGGACGGGCAACGACGTCGCGAAAGGACTCGGCATCCCGCTCGGTGACACTGAGGCGGCACTGGCGCATCTCCGTGATGCGCTGCGGAAGGAACCACGGGTGATCGATGCCGGTCGAGTGCGGCACGCGGGGGACACCGTGTGGTTCGCCGGTGTGCTCTCCGCCGGGTTCGACGCGCTCGTGAACGAGCGCGCGAACCTCCTGCGCTGGCCGCGTGGCAAACGCAGGTACACGATCGCGTTGCTCGTCGAGTTGTTGCGCCTGCGACCGAGGACCTACCGGCTGGTGGTCGACGGCGTCGCTGAAACGGTCGATGCGGTGCTCATCTCGGTCGCGAACAACACCTCCATCGGGGGAGGGATGCTCATCGCCCCGGATGCGTCCCTCGACGACGGACAACTCGACCTCTTCATCGTCCGCCCCGTGTCGCGGCTGAAGTTCCTGCGGCTCTTCCCCAAGGTGTTCTCGGGTACGCACACGGGACTCGACGTCGTTCAGCTGCGACGGGTGCGCTCCGTGTCTCTGGAGGCCGACGGCGTCACGGCGTACGCGGATGGCGAGCGGGTCGGTCCGCTCCCGGCCCAGGTCGACGTCATCCCGGCTTCGCTGCGCGTATTCGGCTGAATTCCACTCCTGATCCGGTGTTCCGTCGTCGCCGTCCCGCTCGATTTTGTACCCGCTTGCCGGGTGTGGCATACTCGTATCGTTGTTCCGGCCCCATCGTTTAGCGGCCTAGGACACCGCCCTCTCACGGCGGCAGCACGGGTTCAAATCCCGTTGGGGTCACACAAACAACAGCCCGGTTCCTCTCTGCGAGGAACCGGGCTGTTGTGCGTTTGGCGCAGGATGGCCGCGCGGTCCCTGTAGAATGGCCGGAGCGAAGGGGAGTATCCCAATTCGCCGTGTCCGTCAGGACGGGTCGCAGCGTTGGGATCCCGGGCACGGTGGCGACTGCAGAGTCGCGGGAGAGACGTTCGATCATTCGACGTACCTCCAACTCGAAAGGTTCCGCATGGAACTCGAACTCCCCGTCTGGTTTGAAATCGGCTCGCTCGTTGTGCTCGTGCTGATTCTCGTGGCCGACCTCTTGATCGTCTACAAGCGGCCGCACATCCCCTCCACCAAGGAATCGACCCTCTGGGTCGTGTTCTACGTGGGACTGGCGCTGATCTTCGCGCTGCTCCTGCTGATCTTCGCCGGCGGTGAATGGTCAGGGCAGTTCCTGGCGGGCTGGCTGACCGAGTACAGCCTCTCGATCGACAACCTGTTCGTGTTCGTGATCATCATGAGCCGCTTCTCGGTGCCCCGGAAGTATCAGCAGGAAGTCCTGATGGTTGGCATCATCGTCGCGCTCGTGCTGCGGGCGATCTTCATCATCGCCGGTGCCGCGTTCATCGAGGCCTTCTCCTTCATCTTCTACATCTTCGGGCTCTTCCTCCTCTACACGGCGTGGAAGCAGGCGTTCGGGCACAACGAGGACGCCGAGGACGGCGAGACGCGACTCGTGGTCTTCCTCCGCAAGCGCATCGCGCTGACCCCCGACTTCCACGGTTCCAAGGTTCGTGTCGTCGTCGACGGCAAGAAGTTCTGGACGCCCATGGTCATCGTGTTCATCGCGATCGGCACCACCGACCTCATCTTCGCGATCGACTCGATCCCGGCCATCTTCGGCATCACCCAGAGCCCGTTCATCGTGTTCACCGCGAACCTGTTCGCACTGATGGGTCTGCGCCAGCTCTACTTCCTCCTCGGCGGTCTGCTCGATCGGCTGGTGTACCTCAAGTACGGCATCGCGTTCATCCTCGGGTTCATCGGCATCAAGCTCTTCCTGCACGCGATGCACGTCAACGAGCTGCCGTTCATCAACGGCGGCGAGCACATCGACTGGGCCCCGGAGATCAACACCTGGACCTCGCTCGCCGTCATCATCGGCGCGATGGCGGTTGCAACCGTCGCCAGTTTGATCAAGTCGGCACGCGACGCGAAGAAGGTCGGCGTCTCAGGGGAGTGATACTCTGGACCGGTGTTGTTCGGGCTGCTTCTCCTTCGCTGCCGCGACGAGGCCTAGTTCACAGGCTGCCCTCGTCGCGGAGGTTGCCGATGCCTGACCACTCATCGTTTGAAGGAATCTCACGCAATGTCACAGGACACTTTTGACGGCCAGAGCACCCGTACTCTGACCGACGCCCCCCGCACGCTGGCTGAGAAGGTCTGGGATGACCACCTCGTCGTGAAGGGCGAGGACGGCACTCCCGACCTGATCTACATCGATCTGCACCTCGTGCACGAGGTCACGAGCCCACAGGCGTTCGACGGTCTGCGCATGGCAGACCGCGGCCTGCGTCGCCTCGATCTGACGATCGCCACGGAAGACCACAACACGCCGACCCTCGGCATCGACAAGCCCATCGCGGACCTGACGAGCCGCACCCAGATCGAGACGTTGCGGAAGAACGCCGACGAGTTCGGTGTCCGCATCCACTCGCTGGGCGACATCGAGCAGGGCATCGTGCACGTCGTCGGTCCGCAGCTCGGGCTGACCATGCCGGGCATCACCGTCGTCTGCGGTGACTCGCACACGTCCACGCACGGCGCGTTCGGTGCGATGGCGTTCGGCATCGGCACGAGCGAGGTGGAGCACGTCATGGCCACCCAGACGCTGCCGCTCAAGCCGTTCAAGACCATGGCCATCACGGTCGAGGGCACGCTTCGCCCCGGTGTCACGGCGAAGGACATCATCCTCGCCGTCATCGCCAAGATCGGTACGGGAGGCGGCCAGGGCTACGTGCTCGAATACCGCGGCTCCGCAATCCGTGCGCTCTCCATGGAGGGCCGCATGACGATCTGCAACATGTCGATCGAGGCAGGTGCGCGTGCCGGCATGGTTGCGCCGGACCAGACGACCTACGACTACCTCGAAGGCCGTCCACACGCGCCACAGGGCGCCGACTGGGACGAAGCAGTCGCATACTGGAACACGCTGCCGACGGACGAGGGCGCCGTGTTCGACGCCGAGGTCTTCCTCGACGCGAACGAGCTGGAACCCTTCGTCACCTGGGGCACGAACCCGGGCCAGGGCGTCTCGCTGAGCGACGCGGTCCCCGACCCGGCAGCCATGACTGACGCGAACGACCGCGCTGCGGCCGAGCGTGCGCTCGAATACATGGACCTCACGGCCGGAACGCCGATGAAGGACATCCCGGTCGACGCCGTGTTCATGGGCTCCTGCACCAACTCGCGCATCGAGGACCTGCGGGCGTTCGCCTCGGTCGTAGCCGGCAAGCAGAAGGCAGACGGTGTCCGCGTGATGGTGGTCCCGGGTTCCGCCCGTGTCCGCCTGGAGGCCGAAGCAGAGGGACTCGACAAGATCATCACCGCGTTCGGCGCCGAGTGGCGGTTCGCCGGCTGCTCGATGTGTCTCGGCATGAACCCGGACCAGTTGGCTCCGGGGGAGCGCTGCGCGTCCACTTCCAACCGCAACTTCGAAGGCCGTCAGGGCAAGGGCGGTCGCACGCACCTGGTGTCGCCGCTCGTCGCGGCGGCCACCGCCATCCGCGGCACGCTGTCCAGCCCGGCCGACCTGGCGGACGATGCCAGCCGGGGCGTGTCCCACGACGCCAAGGAAGAGGTCTCGGCCTGATGGACAAGTTCACCACCGTGACCGGGATCGCCGCTCCGCTGCGCCGCTCCAACGTCGACACCGACCAGATCATCCCGGCCGTCTACCTCAAGCGAGTCACGAAGACGGGCTTCGACGACGCCCTGTTCGCCGCCTGGCGTCAGGACCCGGAGTTCATCCTCAACCAGCCTGCGTACCAGGGCGTCAGCGTCCTCGTCGCCGGCCACGACTTCGGCACGGGTTCGAGCCGCGAACACGCCGTCTGGGCACTCCGCGACTTCGGTTTCAAGGTCGTCATCTCCTCCCGCTTCGGCGACATCTTCCGTGGCAACTCGGGCAAGCAGGGCCTCCTGGCAGCCCAGGTCACCGAAGCAGACCTCGAACGCCTCTGGCAGGCGCTCGAAGCCCAGCCGGGTGTCGAGGCCGTCGTCAACCTGATCGACCGAACCGCCACGGTCGGCGACCTCACGGTTTCCTTCGAGGTCGACGACTACACTCGTTGGCGGCTCATCGAAGGTCTCGACGACATCGGCCTGACGCTCCGCAGCGAGGAGCGGATCTCCGAATTCGAAGCGAAGCGCCCGAACTGGTTGCCGCGCACGATCCCCGCCAAGTGACCAGACCGGTCACGTAGCAAGACTGAAGGTACAGATTTGAATTCACTCGTTCAGGCGTCACACGCAGCCGGCTCACAAGTCGGCCTCGACGTCGACCGCATCACGATCAACGGCGGCATCCCGCTGTCCGGTCGGATCGAGGTCAAGGGTGCCAAGAACCTCGTGACCAAGGCGATGGTGGCTTCGCTGCTCGGCGAGAGCGCGAGCGTGCTGCGGAACGTCCCGAACATCAGTGATGTCCGGGTCGTCCGCTCGCTCCTCGAGATCCACGGCGTCGACGTCTCGGAGGGCGACAACCCGAACGAGCTCCGGCTCGACCCGAGCAACGTCGAATCGGCGCACATGGAGGAGATCGACGCGCACGCCGGCTTCTCCCGCATTCCGATCCTGTTCTGCGGTCCGCTCCTGCACCGCCTGGGCGCTGCGTTCATCCCCGACCTCGGCGGCTGCCGCATCGGCGACCGGCCCATCGACTTCCACCTCGACGCGCTCCGCAAGTTCGGCGCCGTCGTCGAGAAGCTGCCGCAGGGCATCCGTCTCTCCGCCCCCAACGGGCTCCACGGCACGACCGTGCACCTCCCATACCCGAGCGTCGGCGCCACCGAGCAGG
Organism: Plantibacter sp. Mn2098; assembly: GCF_049319745.1. Taxonomy (NCBI): domain Bacteria; kingdom Bacillati; phylum Actinomycetota; class Actinomycetes; order Micrococcales; family Microbacteriaceae; genus Plantibacter; species Plantibacter sp. Mn2098. The sequence goes on from NZ_JBMOUH010000011.1 coordinate 84,513, forward strand.
TACTGCTCACGGCCGTCCGCGCGAAGGGCACCACGGAGCTGAAGAACGCCGCCATCGAGCCCGAGATCATGGACTTGATCGCCGTGCTGCAGAAGATGGGCGCCATCATCTCCTACGAGCCAAACCGGGTCATCGTCATCGAGGGCGTCGACCGTCTCGAGGGCTACGACCACACGGCCATCTGCGACCGCAACGAGGCCGCCAGCTGGGCTTCCGCAGCACTCGCGACCGACGGCGACGTCTTCGTCGGCGGCGCGAAGCAGCAGGACATGATGACGTTCCTGAACATCTTCCGGAAGGCCGGCGGCGGCTTCGACATCGCCGACGACGGCATCCGCTTCTACCGCAAGGGCGAACTGAAGCCCGTCGTCATCGAGACCGACGTGCACCCCGGCTTTATGACGGACTGGCAGCAGCCGCTCATCGTCGCGCTCACGCAGGCGAAGGGCGAGTCGATCGTCCACGAGACCGTGTACGAGAACCGCTTCGGCTTCACCGACGCGCTCAACTCCATGGGCGCGAACATCGTGGTGCACCCGAACGGCCTCCAGGGCACGCCTCGCCGTGTTCCCCGTCGGAACCTCGAGCAGGCCGCCGTCATCAACGGTCCGACCCCGCTCCACGGCGCCGACATCGAGGTCCCAGACCTCCGCGGCGGATTCAGCCACCTCATCGCCGCACTGACGGCCGAGGGGAAGTCCACGGTCAGCAACGTCGGCATCATCAGCCGCGGCTACGAGAACTTCATCACGAAGCTGCAGCAGCTGGGCGCCGACTTCGTCCTCGAAGCAGAGTAGCGGTGGTCGAGCGCGCGCCGGAGGGGGCGTCTGCGGGGGCTTCCGAAGGATCATCAGACTCGTCTCGGTCGCTCGAAACGGCCGGGGCGACGTCGAGCCGGGAGAAGACCCGACCGTCGATCTACTGGCTGCTCTCGGCGATCGCGCTGCCGCCGTTCTCCGCGCTCGTCAAGCTCCGCATCCGGCACGGTGAGAAGCTGCCGATGTCCGGGCCGTTCATCCTGGCGCCGAACCACGACAGCGAGTTCGACCCGCTCGTTATGGGCGTCGCCGTGTGGAAGCTCGGTCGTGCGCCGCGGTTCATGGCCAAGGCGAGCCTGTTCAAGATCCCGGTGGTCGGTTGGCTCCTGAAGAAAGCCGGTCAGATCCCGGTCGAACGGCAGGGCTCGACGCGCGGACACGACCCGGTGTCCGCCGCCGCGCAACTCGTCGAGCACGGACAGGGCGTCATCGTGTACCCGGAGGGCTCGCTCACCAGGGACCCGGACTTCTGGCCGATGCGCGGCAAGACGGGCGCCGTGCGCATCGCACTCACCCACGGTCTGCCGATCATCCCCGCCGCGCACTGGGGAACACAGCAGGTCATGCCGCGGTACGGCAAGCTGAGCCTCTTCCCGCGGAAGCTGGTCGAGGTCGCGATCGGCGACCCGGTCGACCTCTCGGCGTTCGAGGGGCTCCCGCTAGACTCGAAAACGCTGAACGGCGCGACCGAGGTCGTGATGCAGGCGATCACGGTGCTGTGCGAGGAACTCCGGGGCGAGAAAGCCCCAGCCGAACGCTGGGACCCGAGCAAGCATCATCAGAAGGAGACGGGCCGTTTTGAGTCGTAAGACCAGTCGGGCGAGCATCGCCCCCAAGGTGACCGTCCTCGGCGCCGGGAGTTGGGGAACGACGTTCGGCAAGATCCTGGCCGACGGCGGCGCGGACGTCACGATGTGGGCGCGCCGTCCGGAACTCGCACGCGAGATCGCCGAGGCGAAGCGCAACAGCGACTACCTGCCAGGCATCAACCTGCCCCAGCGGATGACGGCGACGTCGAGCCTCGTCGAGGCGCTCACGGATGCGCCGGTCGTATTCGTGTCCGTGCCCAGCCAGTCGCTCCGCGACAACCTGATCGCGGTGCGTCCGCACCTCGCGCCGGACGCCATCGTCGTTTCGCTCATGAAGGGCGTCGAACGCCGCAGCGGATCGCGGATGAGCGAGGTGATCCGCGAGTCGCTCGACATCGATCCGGCCAGGATCGCGGTCGCATCCGGTCCGAACCTCGCGCTCGAGATCGCCAGGGAGCAGCCGACGGCCGCCGTCATCTCCTCGGAGAGCATCGAAACGGCGCAGGCCGTCGCGCTCCTGGCGCGGAACCGGTACTTCCGCAGTTTTGTGAACACCGACGTGATCGGGACCGAGTTCGGCGGGGTCCTCAAAAACCTCATCGCCGTGGCGATCGGCATCGTCGACGGTGTCGGCTACGGCGAGAACACGAAGGCGTCGATCATCACGCGCGGCCTTGTGGAGATGACAGACTTCGCAGTCGCCCACGGCGCGCAGGCCGAGACGCTGTCCGGCCTCGCTGGTCTCGGTGACCTCATCGCGACCTGCCAGTCCCCGCTCTCACGAAACAACACCGCCGGGCGGCTGCTCGGCCAGGGCTACAAGTTCGACGATGTCGTCAAACAGATGCAACAGACGGCAGAGGGGCTCGCATCGGTTGCGCCGGTGCTCGAACTCGCTCGTGCGAAGGGCGTGTCGATGCCGATCGTCGAACAGGTCAAGCAGGTGCTCGACGGCACGCTCGACCCGAAGGACATCGCGCCGCACCTCACAACAGATGACGGCGAACCCCAAGGGGAGAGGACGAACGATGACGGACAAGACCGTAGTGGTGGTGCTGTTTGGCGGTCGGTCAAGCGAGCATTCAATCAGTTGCGCGACGGCGGGCGGGGTCCTCGCAGCGATTGATCGGGACCGCTATGAGGTCATCCCGGTCGGCATCACCCACGCCGGGGAGTACGTCCTCGAAGTGGACGACCCCGCACGGTTCACCCTCGATCCGGCCGACCTGCCTCAGGTCGACGATTCCCGTCCGCGCGTGCGCTGGCCGGAGCGCGTCGGGAATCGTTCGCTGAGCATCGTCGACGAGTCGGGCGCCGCGCGTGAGCTTGGCCCCGTCGACATCGTGTTCCCGATCCTCCACGGCCGGTTCGGCGAGGACGGCACGGTGCAGGGCATGCTCGACCTCGTCGATCTGCCGTTCGTCGGGTCCGGGGTGCTCGCATCCTCTCTCGGGATGGACAAGCACTACACGAAGACCGTGCTGCAGGCCGCGGGTATCGCCGTTGCGCCCTGGGTGCGGTTCACCGCGTACGAGTGGGCGAACGATCCCGAAGCCGTGACCGCCTCCATCGCCTCGCTCGGGCTGCCGGCGTTTGTGAAGCCGGCCCGCGCTGGGTCGAGCGTCGGCGTGAGCAAGATCTCGAGTGTCGAGGAGTTCGCGGCGGCTGCCGAGATCGCCTTGGCGGAGGACTCTTCGGTGCTGGTCGAGACCGGGATCGTCGGTCGTGAGGTTGAACTCGCGGTGCTCGAATCCCTCCAGGGTGAGCCGATCCGCACCTCCGTGGCCGGTGAGGTCGTGGTGAGCGGTCGTGACTTCTACGACTTCGACGCCAAGTACCTCGACGCGCCGGGCATCGACCTCGTGTGCCCGGCCGATCTCACCCCGGCGCAGCTTGCCGAGATGCAGGACCTGTCACGCCGTGCATTCGAGGCTCTCGGATGCTTGAGTCTCGCCCGTGTCGACTTCTTCCTCACGGCCGACGGATTCGTCGTCAACGAGGTCAACACGATGCCGGGCTTCACGCCGATCTCGATGTTCCCGAGCTGCTGGTTGGCGTCCGGCCTGAGCTACCCCGAGCTCATCACCGAGCTCATCGAGGTCGCGCGAGCCCGTAGCTGACGCCTGGCGCTGGCCCTCGTCGCTGGTCCTCTGCTGTTGACCTCGGTCGCTGGCCTTCGGTCACTGGCCCCGAGGTCGCAGTCCTGACCCGCCGTACCTCCGTCGTCCACGCATCGCGCATAACTCCTTCGATCTGAAGCACCATCCGACAGCGCCCCCGGAATTCCGGGGCTGCCGGTTTCGGCCGAGCAGATTTGAAGGAGTTGTGCTCGACGACGCCGGTGGGGTGGCGACTAGCCGTCGGTGGGGATGGGGGCGGGCTCCGGCAGGTCGCTGGCGCCGGTGCACTTGCCCGTGATTGGCAACACCGACACGGCGGGACCGAGGTCGGCGAGGACCGTGCTGCTCGCGACCTTGTTCGAATCCATCACGAGTTCGACCGCCGGGGTGCGACCGTAGGTCGTGAAACGGTACTGCGGCTTCTGACTGTCGTCGATGATCCAGTCGACGCCGTTGACCGTCTGGCACTGCAGCGTGGTCGGACCGGGGACCGCGACACCGCAGTGCAGCAGGATCTCTGCGGGATCACCCCACGCACCGGTCGCCTGCGCGTCGGTCTGCCGTTCGGGCAGATCGGCGACGACGTCGGGCAATCGGACGGTCACCTCGGCGCATTTCGCGTTGTTGGCGTCGGCCGCCGGCTGCATGGCGACGATGGGTGCGCACCCGGTGAGGAGCAGTGCCGCTGCGGCGGCCGCGGTGGCGAGGGCAGCGGTGAGGAGGCGATTCTTGGACATCGTCTTTCAGGCTACCGTTGATCGTATGACCGAGGCTGTGAACACGACCGAATCGATGCGAGCGGTCCCGACGGTTGGCGACCTCGGCGAGGCGGAACTGCTCGCCAGGATCTTCCCTCGCTTGCCGCGCGCGGCGGGAGAGCTCCTCGGCCCAGGCGACGATGCGGCCGTGGTCTCCGTCCCGGACGGTCGTCTTGTGGTGACGACAGACACGATGATCCACGGACCGGACTTCCGTCTCGCGTGGTCGAGTGCACACGACCTGGGCTGGAAGGCCGCCGCGACGAACCTCGCGGACATCGCTGCGATGGGAGCGAGTCCGACCGCACTGGTCGTCGCCCTCGCGATGCCGAAGTGGCTGCCGGTCGCCGTGCTCGACGGGTTCTCCGACGGGCTGCGCGACGCATGCGAGGCGCTGACCGATGGCTGTGGTGTGGTCGGCGGGGATCTCGCGGTGTCGGAGACGTTCACGATCGCGATCACCGCGTTCGGCGATCTCGGCGGACGGGCTCCCGTGCTGCGATCAGGCGCCCATGTCGGCGATGTCGTTGCGGTCGCAGGACCGCTCGGCGCGGCAGCTGCCGGGCTGCGCCTGCTGTTCACGCTCGGCGTCGACGAGGACGGGACGCCGTCGGCCGAGCGCGCGGAGGAGTTGCGTTCGACACGTGAGTCGGACGTCCTGCCTCAGCTGAAGCCGTCACCGCCGATCAGGGCCGGAGTCATCGCCGCCGATGCCGGGGCGACGGCGATGCTCGACCTCTCCGACGGTTTGGCGCTCGACGCCAGACGCCTCGCGAACGCGAGCGGTGTCGCCATCCGGTTCGACTCGTCGCTCCTCGGAGACGACGTGCAGACGGCCCTCGCCGGCGGCGAGGACCACTCGCTGCTCGCGATGTTCCCGGCCGGGACAGAGCTCCCGGAGCCGTTCCGTCGCATCGGGATCGTCGAGGCCGGTGCCGGGGTGCACGTCGATGACGCGCCATACCTCGGCGCGGGCGGATGGGACCCCTACCGCGACTGGAACGATCAGGCGGGCTGAACCCACCAGACGAGTGTCTCGCCGTAGGTGCTCTTCTTCAGCAGTTCGAGCTCCGGCGGCAGCTGCGGCTCGGGGGAGCGGGAGCTGCGTTCGACGAGCAGGATCCCGTCGGGGGCGATGAGCGTGCCGAGGGCCTGGAGGTTCGACGTCAGTTCGGCTTCCGGCAGGTCGTAGGGCGGGTCGACGAAGACGAGGTCGAATGGCACCGTCGCTCCGGCGAGGTAGGCGCCGACGGATTGGGCGTGCACGGTGATCCGAGGCGTCGCGCTCTTCGGGGCCGCGGCACTGACGATCTTGGCGTTGCTGCGGCAGACCTTCGCGGCGTCCGCCGAGCGATCGACGAAGACGGCAGAGACGGCGCCCCTGCTGACCGCCTCCAGGCCCAGCGCGCCGGAACCCGAGTACAGGTCGAGGACCTCTGCGCCGTCCATGGCGTCGCGTGCTTCGAGTGCGGAGAAGAGCGCCTCGCGCACGCGGTCGCTCGTGGGGCGTGTTCCGCTGTTCGGGACGCGGATCGTGAGCGAACCGGCAAATCCCGAGATGATCCTGATACCGGCCATCCGTCCATCCTTGCAGTCGGAGTGCGAGATCGCCAACGCGGTATCCCGGCGCCACCTCGTGGGCGGCGGAGGCGATGTCGGCGGCCGCGAATAGACTCGTCGCATGACCGAGACCTCTCTGAGTGCCAAGCTCGGCGGTGTCCTCGGGGGCCGCACGGCGACGGCGTTGCAGCGTGCGTTCGGCATCGAGACCGTGGGGGAGATGCTCGAGCACTACCCCAGGCGGTATGCACGGCGCGGAGAGCTGACGGCGCTCGGCACGCTGCCGCTCGGGGAGAACGTCACGATCGTCGCCGATGTGCTCGAGGTCCGTGAGCGCAGCATGAAGCAGCGTCGCGGGTCATTGCTCGAGGTCGTCATCTCCGACGGGCAGGGGCGGCTCACGCTCACGTTCTTCAATCAGGCGTGGCGCGCCAAAGAACTCCGGCCCGGGCTGCGCGGCATCTTCGCCGGCAAGGTGGGCGACTACCGCGGCAGTTACCAGCTGGCGCATCCGGACTATGAGATGTTCCCGGATGAGAGCGAGGCTCCGGCGCTCGCCACGCCCGACGCCAAGCGGTGGGCAGACACCCCGATCCCCATCTACCCGGCGACCAACACGATCGCCAGCTGGCAGATCCAGAAGTCGATGGCCCTCGTGCTCGATGCCCTCCCGAAGCTCGAGGACCCGGTCCCGTACGAGGTCAGGGCCGCACGCGGAGAGATGTCTTTCGACGACGCGATCAGGGCCGTGCACGCTCCGCAGGCAGACCGGGACTGGCAGCAGGCGAGGAGGTCGTTGCGGTACCAGGAGGCGTTCCTGATGCAGACAGCGCTCCTGCAGCAGCGGGCGGCGTCTCGTGCACTGCTGGCCGACCCCCGACTCCCGTCGGAGAACGGGTATCTGACTCGGCTCGATGCTGCGCTGCCGTTCTCGCTCACAGGAGATCAACAGACCGTTGGCGCGGAGATCGCGAGCGACATGGCGTCTCCCGAGCCGATGAACCGTCTGGTCCAGGGCGAGGTCGGGTCCGGAAAGACGCTCGTCGCGCTGCGAGCGATGGCTGCCGTGGCCGATTCCGGCGGGCAGTCGGCGCTCCTCGCCCCGACGGAAGTGCTCGCGGCGCAGCATCTGCGGTCGATCGTCCGATCGCTCGGCCCCGATCTCGCCGCTGAACTCATGCCGACGCTCCTCACCGGCCAGGTCGGCGCGGCGGAGCGCAAGAAGGCGCTGTTGCGCATCGTCTCCGGGCAGGCGCGCATCGTGATCGGTACACACGCGCTGCTGGGCGACAACGTCAATTTCTACGACCTCGGGCTCGTCGTCGTCGACGAGCAGCACCGGTTCGGCGTCGAGCAACGCGATGTCCTGCGCCGCAAGGGCCGCACGCCTCCGCATGTGCTGGTGCTCACGGCAACGCCCATCCCGCGCACGGTCGCCATGACGGTCTTCGGCGACCTCGACGTGAGCACCATCCGCGAGCTGCCCAAGGGCAGGCAGGGCATCGAGTCGTTCGTGGTGCCGCTCACCGACCACCCGGGGTGGATCGGGCGCGTCTGGGAGCGCATGGCGGAGGAATTGGCGCTCGGGCGGCAGGCGTTCGTGGTCTGCCCGGCGATCGATGCGAAGCAGATCGAGCCGGGTGAAGAACTCGACGAGGAGGACGGCGATCCCACACGACCCATCGCATCCGTGACCGCCACCCTTGAAGGGTTGCGGGGGCACCCGTTGTTCGCCGGGGTCCGGATCGAAGCGCTCCACGGGAGGATGACGTCAGAGGAGAAGGAGCGCACCATGCTCGCCTTCGCCGCGGGCGAGATCAAAGTGCTCGTCGCGACGACGGTCATCGAGGTCGGTGTCGACGTGCCGAACGCCTCCACGATGGTCGTGCTCGACGCAGACCGCTTCGGGGTGTCGCAGATGCATCAGTTGCGGGGCCGCGTCGGTCGAGGCGGTGTGCCGGGGCTGTGCCTGCTCGTGACCGCGGCGGAGCCCGAGACGATCGCGCGGGAGCGGGTGGAGGCCGTCGCGGCCACACTCGACGGGTTCGACCTCGCGCAAGTGGACCTCGAGCTGCGGCGGGAGGGCAACGTGCTGGGAACTGCGCAGTCCGGCGGCAGGTCCTCACTCAAGATCCTCAGGGTCGCCTTCGACGGCGACCTCATCTCCGACGCCAGGGGTGACGCTGCCCGTGTGCTGCAGGTCGACCCGGACCTCGGCGGCCATCCGGCGATCATCGATGCGCTGCAACGCAGGCTCGACGAATCGGAACGTGCAGCACTCAGCAAGAACTGACGCCGGCACCGCTCGCTGCTCCCTGCTCCCTGCGTGCCGCGGCCGTGTCGGTCGTTGCGGATCGCATCCCGTTCGCGGCATACCCTGCGGCTAGGCTGGTGGCATGAAGAGGATCGCCGTCGTCCCCGGCTCATTCGACCCCGTCACGCTCGGACACCTCGATGTCATCGAGCGGGCAGCCCGAATCTTCGACGAGCTGCACGTGCTCGTGGTGCACAACCCGGGCAAGACGGCTCTCCTGCCGATGCCGCAACGCGTGAGTCTGCTGGAACAGTCGATCAGCGGCGCCGGGTTCCCGCACGAGAACATCGTCGTGGCGCAGTGGAACGTCGGTCTGCTCGTCGACTACTGCACCGATGTCGGTGCGAGTGTGCTCGTGAAGGGCATCAGGTCACAGGTGGACGTCGCGTACGAGACGCCCATGGCCATCATGAACCGGAGCCTCGCCGGCGTCGAGACCGTCTTCCTGCTGCCAGACCCCGCGCATGCGCACGTGTCGAGCTCGCTCGTGCGCCAGGTGGCCGGACTCGGCGGCGATGTCAGCCCGTACGTGCCGCCGGTTGTGGCCACGTTCCTCCAGAACGGGTGAGCACCGCCTCACGGACGCGTAGAATCGACGATCGTGACTAGGAAGAGAACACCAACGTCCCCGTACAGCGTCAATGTGCGAGACCTGATCGGCCACCCGGGTGAGATGCGTGAGCACGACTACGAGATCGTGTTGACCGACCACCTCGGTGAGGGTCTGGTCGCCGTTGCGGAGGGTTCGACCATCTTCGAACACGTCCGTCTCGAGTCCGTTCATGAGGGCGTCCTCGTGACCGGAGAGGTCGATACGACGGCGGTCGGCGAGTGCGGACGATGCCTCCGTGACATCTCTCTGCCTGTCGAAGTCGAGTTTCAGGAGCTTTTCGCGTATCCTGGTCAGGAAGCGTCTGACTTCGAGGTTCACGATGACCACGTGGATCTTGAATCTCTGGTCAGAGATGCGGTTGTACTCGCATTGCCGTTTCAGCCGGTGTGCCAGCCGGATTGCCCCGGACTCGACCCAGAGACCGGGGAGCGACTGGCCGAAATCCCGGAACGAAATCCTCAAGAAGCAACAGACCCTCGCTGGGCTGCGCTCTCGAGCTTTTCCACAGACCCCAGTGCTGGCGACACCAGCACTGCAGACAGAGAAGAGAAATAAGCCATGGCTGGAAACCCTCCGAAGCGGAAGGTCTCGCGCTCGAACACCCGCTCGCGTCGCTCGCAGTGGAAGGCCGCTGTCCCCACCCTCGTCAAGACGGTTGAGAACGGTCGCGTCACCTACAGCCTGCCGCACCGCGCCAAGGTCGTCGAAGACTCGCAGGGCACCGCCCTGTACCTGGAATACAAGGGCCGCAAGGTCGCTGACGTTTGATCCGTGTGCTCGGCCTCTGGCCGATGCGCGGTGATGTCGGCCTCCGACCATTCGGTCGGCGATGCAACGAGTGAGGTGAACGTTGGCCGCTCGGTTGCGTTCGAAGGGTTTGGCATGACGTCTCAACACCAGAACAACACCGGGGTCGGTTCCGATTGGGAACCAGACCCCGGTGTTGTTGCGTTCGCGGAACAGCTCGGCGTTCCGGTCTCGCTGGAGCTCCTCGAGCTCGCATTGACGCACCGCTCGTATGCTTATGAGCACGGCGGCGTTCCGCACAACGAGCGTCTTGAGTTCCTCGGCGACTCGATCCTCGGGCAGGCCGTCACGGTCATGCTGTACCGCGATTTCCCCGAACTCGATGAAGGTCAGCTCGCGAAGCGTCGGGCGAGCCTCGTGTCGACGATCGCCCTCGCGGAGATCGCCAGGGGCATCGGCCTGGGGGAGCAGGTGCGCCTCGGCAAGGGCGAGGACCTCACCGGTGGCCGTGACAAGGCTTCGATCCTGGCCGACACGATGGAGGCCGTCATCGGCGCCACGTATCTGTCGGCAGGCCCAGAGCAGGCGACGGCGCTCGTGCTGCGCCTCGTCGACCCGCTGGTGAACAACCCGGAGCGATTCGGGGCTGCGATGGATCCGAAGACGAGCCTGCAGGAGGCTGCGGCGCTCATCGGCGCTTCGGCACCCGTGTACGACATCGTGAGTACCGGACCGGACCACAATCGTCGGTTCGTCGCGACCGTCACGGTCGGGCCGTACACGGCGACGGGCAGTGGCAGCAGCAAGAAGCACGCGGAGATGGCGGCCGCGCTCGAAGCGTGGACGGACATCAGTGCCAGAACTTCCTGAAGTCGAAGTGGTCAGGGCCGGCCTGGAGCCGGCGGTCACGGGAGCGGTCATCGCAGGAGTCGAGGTGTTCGACGCGCGTTCGGTGAAACGGCATGTGCTGGGGTCCGCGGACTTCTCGGCCAGGCTCGCTGGACGAACCATCCGTTCCGCCGTGCGTCGGGGCAAGTTCCTGTGGTTCCCGCTCGACGGCGATGAAGCGATCGTCGGTCATCTCGGGATGAGCGGGCAGATGCTCCTGCGCGAGCCGGGCGCGCCAGACGACCGGCAGTTGCGCATCCGACTGCATCTCGATCACCCGGAGCACGGGGAGCTGTGGTTCCACTTCGTCGATCAGCGCATCTTCGGGTCGATGGCCGTCGACCGATTGCTCGCGACGGACGACGGTGTGCACGGCGGGTTCGGCGATGCTGCCGCACTCATCCCGAGCCAGGTCGCCCACATCGCGCGGGACGCCATCGATCCCGCGTTCGACGACGACCTGTTCGTCGCTTCGCTCGCTGCGAAGCGCACCGGTGTGAAGCGCGCGATCCTCGACCAGACGCTGGTGAGCGGCATCGGCAACATCTATGCCGATGAGGCGCTGTGGGCGGCGAAGATCAACTATGAGGAGCCGACGTCCACGCTGGGCGATGTGCGGACGCGCCTGCTCCTCGCGGAGGTGCGTGCAGTGCTTGCGAAGGCACTTGCGGAGGGCGGCACGAGCTTCGATGCCCAGTACGTCAACGTGAATGGTCAGGCCGGCTACTTCGCGCACTCCCTCAATGCCTACGGGCGGCAGGGGAAGACGTGCTCGCGGTGCGGTGACACGATCGTGCGGGAGCAGTTCATGAACCGCTCCTCGCACTTCTGTCCGACGTGCCAGCCGCGGGTGTGAGCCGGATCTGAGCCGAAGACGCCGCTACAGCGCGCGCTGCCAGATGCCGGTGTAGCCGACGACCCGGAAGCCGAGGCGGTCGTTGATGGCGAGCATGTAGCGGTTCTCGTCGGCGTTCCAGGTGTAGACGCGGGTGCGTTCGGGTGCCAGGTCGATCAGGCGTCGGAGATTCGCGGCCTTCAGACGCATGCCGAGACCGTGACCGCGATGGTCGGCGAGGACGAGGGTGTCGTACTGCTCGGCGATCTGCTTGCCGTCCGTCAGGATCAGTTCGCTGTAGCCGGCGATCGTGCCGGATTCGAGGTGGATGGCTGCGACGCCGAGGGGTGTTTCACCGCTGGCGATGAACTGGCCGTCCCGATTCTCGACGCGGGACGCGCTCCAGTGCTCTGCATCGACGTGCAGACCGCCGGCCGGGACGTCGAGCGCCATGTGTTCGCGCGCGTTCGCCATCGTGTCGAGGAGGTCGCTCGGCGTCCGACCCGACCAGTACCGCAGTGCATAACGGGCTCCTGAGCGACGCTCACCGTCGGCGATCAGCTGGGGGAGGTCCGACGCGATGGCGGCGACATCGCATCGATTCATGCGCTCGGCCTGACCGAGCGTGTAGCCGCGGGCAAGTGCCCACAGCACCGCCGGATCGTCGCCCGGGATGACTCGTTCGCCATCCGAACCGCCCAATCGTGTTGCGCTTGCCTGAACCTGCTCGACGGTGTGTTGCGTGGCGATCTCCGCGATCGTCCGGCCCTCCGCCAGGGCGGCCGCTTCCGCATCGGCGAGAAGTGCACTGCCGACGCCACGTCTGCGGGCGGCCGGCGCGACGCCGACTTCCAGCCACGCGGTGGTCTCACCCTCGCCACGCTGATAGGCGACGACGCCGCGACCGACGAGTTCTCCGTCGAGGTGCGCGGTCATGCCGATCCGCCGCTCGAAGCGCTGGTCGAGGTAAGAGGGGAGGACTGCGTCGAGCGTGCGGTCGAAGTCGTCGTTGCCCCAGACCTCGCGTTCGAGGGCGTTGCCGAGCTCCAGCTGCTCGCTGAACGTCGCGGCCTCCGGCGCATCGACGCGTTCGGGAACCTGGAGCGGCCTGATCTCGATGTCCATGGTGCGGTCCTTCCGAGCGCTGTGGTCGAGGTGCCGCCCGCTGAGTGGCCGACACATGTCGGCACCAGGACAGCCGATCAGACTACTCCGCACGGTGGCGCCGCGGAACCGCCGGAACCGGATCGTGATGGTTCTGCGGCGGAAGCGCCGCGTGGATGGCCACCTGCGCGTCGATCGTTCGCTACCGTAGGTTCAGCATCCCGTGACCGTGAGAGTGAGGTGCACGTGTACCTGAAGAGCCTGACGCTCAAGGGGTTCAAGTCGTTCGCCGCACCCACGACGTTCGCGTTCGAGCAGGGTGTGACGTGCGTCGTCGGACCGAACGGTTCCGGCAAATCGAACGTCGTCGACGCCCTGGCGTGGGTCATGGGGGAGCAGGGCGCCAAAACGCTCCGTGGCGGCAAGATGGAGGACGTCATCTTCGCCGGCACCTCCACGCGCGGACCGCTCGGCCGTGCAGAGGTCACACTCACGATCGACAACGCCGACGGCGCGCTGCCCATCGACTACACCGAGGTCACGATCAGCCGCACGCTGTTTCGCAACGGCGGCAGCGAATACGCCATCAACGGTGACACCTGTCGCCTCCTCGACGTCCAGGAGCTCCTGAGCGATTCCGGTCTCGGGCGGGAGATGCACGTTATCGTCGGGCAGGGACAGCTCGATGCCGTGCTGCACGCGACACCGGAGGACCGCCGCGGCTTCATCGAAGAAGCGGCCGGCATCCTCAAGCACCGCCGTCGCAAGGAGAAGACCCTCCGCAAGCTCGATGCGATGCAGACGAACCTCACACGCCTGAGCGACCTCGCCGGCGAGATCAGGCGGCAGCTGAAGCCCCTCGGACAGCAGGCGGAGATCGCCCGCGAGGCCCAGACGATCGCCGCGGTCGTGCGAGACGCCAGGGCGCGGATCCTCGCCGACGACGTCGTCGCCCTCCGGCGCGCGCTCGGCGATTACAACCGCTCCGAGAGCGAACGTCACAGCGAACGCATCGTGGTGCAGGAGCAGCTGGAACAGGCGCAACTGCGCATCCAACGCATCGAGCAGGCCCAGGTCGGCGACGCGGTCGACGAGGCGCGACGCGTGAGTTTCGAACTGGAGAGTGTGCAGGAGCGGCTCCGCAACCTCTACACGCTCGCAAACCAGCGACTCGCCCTCCTCGGCTCGCAGACGGAGTCCGTGCAGACAGAGTCCCGTGTGACCCAGCAGATGGTCGATGACGCGGCGGCAGAGGTCGTCATCCTCCGTGGAGCCGTCGGCGAATCCGAAGCGGCCCTCGCAGCCGCCCAGCAGGCGACGAAGGCGAAGCGGGCCGAGCTGGACGCCGTCGACGTGGAGATCGCCGCGCAGAGCGCCCTCGTGTCGAGACACGACCTGGAGATCACGAAGCTCTCCGGTCAGGCGGACACGGCTGCATCGAAACTCGCCGCCGTCCGAGGAGAACTCCTCCGACAGCAGAACCAGATCGACGCCGCGACCCTCAGACGAGACGAGGCCCGCCTGCAGTACGCGGCGCTCGAGGACGACCCGGCGATCACCGACCCGGATGCCTCCGGCCTCGACGACGCCTACGAGCTCGCGCAGAAGGAACTCGTCGCAGCCGAGAGCGAGATCGAACGCCTCCGTGAAGCCCTGCACGGGCTGGAGCGCGAACGCGACTCGCTCGGCGCGAAGACGAGCGCCCTGTCCCGCGCCCTCGACATCAAGACGGGCTCTGCGGAGGTCGCCAGGAGCGGCCTCGACGGCGTCTCCGGCATCGTCGCCGAGTGTGTGCAGGTCTCGCCCGGATACGAGCCGGCGATCGCAGCAGCCCTCGGTACGCTCGCAGAAGCGGCGGTGGCCGACGACGGCGAAGCCGCGCTCCGCGCCATCGCGTACGCCGCGGAACACGACTTGGGACGGGTCGACGTGGTCATCGCGACCTCCGGTTCCCGCAGAGTCCCTGCTCCGGAGGGAATGATTTCGGCCGCCGATCTCGTGCAGGCGCCGGACGGGGTGCTCGGGATCCTGTCCCAGATCCTCGTGGTCGACGACCTCGCAGCCGCCGTCGCAGCGCGCGAGGCGCTTGGCGCGGCATCCGCCGGATTCACCTTCGTCACCCGCACGGGCGACGTCGCGACCGAATACCTGCTGAGCGGCGGCACAGGCGGCGAGCAGAGCCGCATCGAACTCCTCGCAGAGCGTGACGCAGCGGCCGAGCGCCACGGCGAGGTCGAATCGCTCATCGAACGCGCGAGCTTCGACCTGGCCGAGCAGCGCAGCATCGTGCAGGAGACCAAGCAGCGGTCCCAGGCGGCGCTCGCCGCGCTCCGGGAATTCGATGCGCAACTCGCGGCCCAGGCGGAACGCGTCAACCGGGTCACCGTGCAGTTCGAGGCCGCCGAGGCCGAGTTCGGACGTCTCGAAGCGACCCGGGTGCGTGCGCAGGAGGCCGTCGACGAGGCCGAACGGGCCGCAGCACTCGCAAAGAGCGAGTTGGAGACGGCGCGCGCCAGGCCCCGCCCCATGCTGGACGTCTCGGCGAGGGACCGGTTGTCCGCCGAGCTCGATGCCGCCCGAGAGGCGGAGGTGCAGTCACGGCTGCAGCTCGAAACGGCCAGAGAACGGGTCCGCGCCGAAGAAGCGAGGGGCGTCGCCCTCGAACGCCAGCGCCAGGCCGATCGCGCCGCCGCGGAAGAGGCCGCCAGACGAGCGGTCATCCGAGCCAGGCAGGTCTCGACGGCGACATCGGTCGTCGACGCGCTGCCGCCAGTGCTCGACTCCGTCGACCGCTCCGTCGCTCAAGCCAGGCTGGCCCTCGCCGATGCGGAAGCGAAGCGCGCCAGCCAGAACCAGGAGCTCGTGAGCCTCCGACGCGACGAGTCGTCGCTCCGGCAGCGCCTCCAGGTCATCACCGAGAACGTGCACGGCCTCGAACTGCAGATCTACGAGAAGAAGCTCCACCTGTCGAGCCTCCTCGAACGCGCCGGTTCCGAGCTCGGACTCGTCGAAGACGTCCTCGTGGCCGAGTACGGTCCGGACGTGCTCGTGCCGATCGACCCCGCCACGCCGCGTGCATCGGCGGGACTCGACGACGAGGACGGAGGCGAGGACGCAGAGGAACCGGCTGCGGCTCCGATCGAAGCCGACCCCCTCGTCACCCCGGACGACGGCGAAGCGCCGCCGGCCGGCATCCCGTTCGTCCGCGCGGCGCAGGAGAAGCGCCTCGCGAAGGCGGAGCGGAAGTTCGCGCGCCTCGGCCGGGTGAACCCGCTCGCGCTCGAAGAGTTCGCGGCGCTCGAACAGCGCCACCTCTTCCTCACCGAGCAACTGACCGACCTCACGAACACCCGCAAGGACCTCCTGTCGATCATCGAGGACATCGACGGCAAGATGGAGGTCATCTTCGCGAGCGCGTTCGAGGACACGAAGGAAGCGTTCGGCAAGGTCTTCCCGATCCTGTTCCCCGGCGGAACGGGCAGCATCACCCTGACCGACCCGGACAACATGCTGACGACCGGCATCGAGGTCTCGGTGAAGCCGGCCGGCAAGAAGATCGAGCGGTTGTCGCTGCTCTCCGGCGGTGAGCGGTCGCTCGCGGCCGTCGCACTCCTCATCGCAATCTTCAAGGCCCGCCCCAGCCCGTTCTACATCATGGACGAGGTCGAGGCGGCGCTGGACGACGCGAACCTCGGCCGGCTGCTCGCGATCTTCGAGGATCTACGTCAGACGAGCCAGCTCATCGTCATCACCCACCAGAAGCGCACGATGGAGATCGCGGACGCGCTCTACGGCGTCTCGATGCGGCAGGACGGCGTGTCGGCGGTCGTCGGCCAGCGGGTCGCGGAGGAACGCGCCAGCTGACCACGGCTGCACGTACGGCGACGTACACCCTGCCCCGCAGCTCCGGCTACGCTGAGTCCATGGCAGAACGCACACCTTGGTCGCTCTCCGGAGCCCTCAAAGGCATGTTCCAACGACCCACGATCGACGAGTCCACCTGGGAGAATCTCGAAGACGCGCTGATCGGCGCCGACTTCGGCCCGGACGTGACGGAGTCGATCGTCGACGGACTCCACGCGAAGGTCGACCGCTACCGCACCACCGACCCGCGCGACCTCCAGCGGATGCTGCGCGAAGAGGTCGAAGAACGGCTCTCGAAGTTCGACACGACGCTGAAGCTCAGCGACCGACCGGCGGTGGTCCTCGTGGTCGGTGTGAACGGGGTCGGCAAGACGACCACGATCGGCAAGTTCGCGAAGTTCCTCCGCAACTACGACCGCACAGTCGTCGTCGGCGCGGCCGACACCTTCCGCGCCGCCGCCGTCGAGCAGCTCGCCACCTGGGCGGAGCGGGCCGGGGCGCAGATCGTCCGGCCGCAGCAGCAGGGCCAGGATCCGGCATCCGTCGCGTTCCAGACCATCGAGTACGCGAAGCAGTCCGGAACCGAGATCGTCATCATCGATACGGCCGGCCGTTTGCAGACCAAGGGCGGTCTGATGGACGAGCTGTCCAAGATCCGTCGGGTCGTCGAGAAGCAGACCCCCATCGCCGAGGTCCTCCTCGTGCTCGACGCGACGACGGGCCAGAACGGCCTCTCGCAGGCGCAGGCGTTCATCGAACACGCCGGAGTGACCGGTCTGGTGCTGACGAAGCTCGACGGCTCCGCCAAGGGCGGCTTCGTGCTGGCAGTGCAGGAGAAGACGGGCATCCCGATCAAGCTCGTCGGCCAGGGGGAGTCCATCGGCGACCTCACCGGTTTTACGCCGCACGTCTTCGCACAGAACCTGGTGGGCAACTGATGGCCATCGAACACGACTACTTCGGCATCATCGCGAGCGAGCCGGGCGGCGGGGTGTACTGGTCGGAGAACATCGACGTGGGCGAGCAGTCGGTCTCTGTCGATCTCAGCGCCCCGGACGAGTCGGATATCACGGAGGAGGCGCTCGATCTGGCAGCTGCCATGATCCTGGCGCTCGAAGGCTTCGACCTGCGATCCCGTGAGGCGATGCTGAGCGAGGTCGACGACCGCACCTCTGAGGTCACCGAGTACATCGTGCAGGCCGTCGACGAGCTGGGCGAGTCGATCGAGGACGTCCTCGTCGACCAGTCCGGCGACCGGGACGTCGACGTCATCCGGTCCATGACCCTGTTGAGCGTCGGCTTCTCCCCGCACCAGCACGGTGCGGGGGAGCCGTTCGCGGTCTTCGAGTACTCGCTCGATGCCGACCAGCTGGACGGCGTACTGCTCGTGGCCTACAGCTCGGACGGCGAGGTCACGGGAGTGACCAGCGAGGACTGAGCAGGCGCTTCCCTCCCGCGGCGCCGACGCGGGCGCGTGAGCCCGTCACACCGCTTGCGCGAAGCCGAGCGATGCGTCGGCGAGGTGCTTGAGGCCGTCGGGCAACTCGCGTCCCTTCGCCGTCATCGACTGCGCCCAGAGCCGGCCGGCGCGGTAGGACGAGCGGACGAGCGGTCCGGCGAGGACGCCCAGGAATCCGATCTCCTCAGCCTCCTCCTTGATCTCCAGGAACTCCTGCGGTTTGACCCAGCGATCCACCGGCAGGTGCCGGGGCGTCGGGCGCAGGTACTGGGTGACGGTGATGATGTCGGTTCCGGCATCGTGCAGGTCTTCGAGCGCCTGGCTGATCTCAGCCCGGTCCTCACCCATGCCGAGGATGAGGTTCGACTTCGTGATGAGCCCGGCCGCCCTCGCCTGGGTCAGGACGTCGAGCGAACGGTCGTACCGGAACGCCGGCCGGATGCGCTTGAAGATGCGCGGCACCGTCTCGACGTTGTGGGCGAAGACCTCCGGACGTGACGAGAAGACCTCCTGCAGGAGTGCCGGATTGCCGGAGAAGTCCGTCGCGAGGATCTCGACGCCCGTCCCCGGGTTGTCGGCGTGGATGCGCCGGACCGTCTCAGCGTGCAGCCACGCCCCCTCGTCCGGGAGATCATCGCGAGCGACTCCCGTCACGGTCGCGTATCGCAGCCCCATCCGGCTGACCGACTCCGCGACCCGTCTCGGTTCGTCCGTGTCGTAGTCGGCTGGTTTCCCTGTGTCGATCTGGCAGAAGTCGCAGCGTCTTGTGCACTGGGAACCACCGATGAGGAAGGTGGCCTCGCGGTCCTCCCAGCACTCGTAGATGTTGGGACAGCCGGCCTCCTGGCACACCGTGTGCAGGCCCTCCTCTTTCACGAGGGTCTGGAGCGTCCGGTATTCGGGACCCATGGTGGCCTTGGTCTTGATCCAGTCCGGCTTCCGCTCGATGGGGGTCTGCGCGTTCCTGACTTCGAGTCGGAGCAGCTTCCGGCCGCCGACCGTGTCTGGCGCCGGGGTGTTGCCGCCGCACGCGCTCATGCCGGCACCGTCTCGTGGAGTGCGGCGAAGTGTCTCGTCACGGCATCGATGACATCGGCCGGCGTCGTGCGGATGCCGGTCTCACGGGTGATCGTGGTGACGCCGGCGTCGGAGATGCCGCACGGCACGATGTGGGAGAACGGATCGAGTGAGTTGTCGCAGTTGAGCGCGAAGCCGTGCATCGTGACGCCGGACTTCACCCGGACGCCGATGGCGCCGATCTTCGACTCGAGCGGACCGTGGCCGACCCACACGCCCGATCGCCCCTCGACGAGATGCCCGACCACGCCGAACTCGGCGATGACCCTGATCATCAGTTCCTCGAGCACCCGCACATGGGCGACGACGTCGACGGGCTCCGGGAGACGGACGATGGGGTAGCCCGTGAGCTGTCCTGGGCCGTGCCAGGTGATGCGGCCGCCGCGGTCGACATCGACCACGGGCGTTCCGTCGTCGGGTCGTTCGTGGGCTCGTGTGAGTTTTCCCGCCGTGTAGACCGGGAGGTGTTCGCAGAGGAGGAGGGTGTCGGATCTGGCGCCCTCCACCACCTTGGTGTGGATCGAGCGTTGCAGTTCCCAGCCGTCGAGGTAGGGCACGTAGGCGGGGGAGAGCCCCACGATCTGAACCGTCGTCATGGCGACACCGTAGCATTTTTGGATGGCGTCCACTTAATCGACATCCGAGGTGTTTCCGGACCCGTGCTGCACTCCGCATCGGGTGTTCGCGCTCGGCGCGCGCCGCCCGACAGCGCCCAGGTCCCGGCTGCCCTAAACTGGAGGGATCATGGCAACGTTCGGTACCCTCTCTGACCGCCTCGCGGAAACGTTCAAGAACCTTCGCACGAAGGGCAAGTTGTCGGCGGCAGACGTCGACGGCACCGTCCGCGAGATCCGTCGCGCACTGCTCGACGCCGACGTCTCGCTCGACGTCGTCAAGGCCTTCACGGCTCGCGTCCGCGACCGTGCTCTCGGCGACGAGGTCAACCGTGCGCTCAACCCGGCCCAGCAGGTCGTGCAGATCGTCAACGACGAGCTCATCACGATCCTCGGCGGACAGCAGCGCCGTCTCGAGTTCGCGAAGAAGCCGCCGACCGTCATTATGCTCGCCGGTCTCCAGGGTGCGGGTAAGACCACGCTCGCCGGCAAGCTGGCGAAGTGGCTCAAGAAGGACGGGCACACGCCGCTCCTCGTCGCCTCCGACCTCCAGCGCCCCAACGCCGTCACGCAGCTCCAGGTCGTCGGCGAGCAGGCCGGCGTCCCGGTCTACGCTCCCGAGCCGGGCAACGGCGTCGGCGACCCGGTGAAGGTCGCCAGAGACGGCGTCAAGTTCGCCGAGCAGAAGCAGTACGACACCGTCATCGTCGACACCGCCGGTCGTCTCGGCGTCGACGCCGAGCTCATGAAGCAGGCGTCCAACATCCGCAAGGCCGTCAACCCGGACGAGGTGCTCTTCGTCATCGACGCCATGATCGGCCAGGACGCCGTCACGACCGCGAAGGCGTTCCAGGACGGTGTCGACTTCACCGGTGTCGTCCTCTCCAAGCTCGACGGTGACGCGCGAGGCGGCGCGGCACTGTCCATCGCCTCGGTCACCGGCCGTCCCATCATCTTCGCCTCCACGGGTGAGGGCCTCGATGATTTCGAGCCCTTCCACCCCGACCGCATGGCCAGCCGCATCCTCGACCTCGGCGACATCCTCACGCTCATCGAGCAGGCGCAGGAGAACTTCGACGAAGAAGAGGCGCGGAAGGTCGCCGAGAAGTTCGCGACGGACACGTTCACGCTCGACGACTTCCTCAAGCAGATGCAGCAGTTGCGCGGCATGGGCTCCATCAAGAAGATGATGGGCATGCTGCCGGGCATGGGGCAGATGAAGCAGCAGCTCGAGAACTTCGACGAGCGCGAGATCATCCGCACCGAGGCGATCATCCAGTCGATGACGAAGCTCGAGCGCACCAACCCGAAGGTCCTCAACGGTTCGCGCAGGCTCCGCATCGCGAAGGGCTCCGGCATGACGGTCACCGAGGTCAACGGCCTCGTCAACCGGTTCGAGCAGGCCGCCAAGATGATGAAGACGGTCGCGAAGGGCGGGGTTCCGAACATCCCGGGGATGGGCCCGGTGCCTGGCGGCCACAGCGGCAAGAAGGTGCAGCAGCAGAAGAAGAAGGGCTCTCGTTCAGGGAACCCGGCCAAGCGTGCCGCCGAGAACTCCGGCATCGCAGCCGCGGCCGTCGAGGCGCCGAGCGGCGCCGGCTTCGGGCTCGGGAGCAAGCCGGGCAAGGCGGCTCCCACCGAGGCGGAGCTGGCCGAGCTGCAGAAGTTCCTCGGCCGCTAACGCGCGTTCGAGCCCACCGCGGTTGATGATCGTCCGGTGAGCAGATGAACGTCGGGCCCCGCTCCAACTGTGGAGCGGGGCCCGACGTCGTTCATCGAAGTGTTACGCCGTCGGCGGCTGCCCGCCGACCCCATAACGCAGTTCGTGCGCCAGCGAGCTCACAACCGCCTGCAGGCTGCCGCCGTTCGCCGCCGCGACGGCGAGCTGTCGCTGATAGCTCGCGCCGTGCTGCAACACCGTGTCGACGCTCGCGAGCTCCTCGGTGCAACCGAGTCGTTTCGCGATCGGCGCAAGCGTCTCCAGGAGGTCGCGGATGTCGTCGGTGACGAGACGCTCGTGGCCGGAGGAGTCGAGGATGATCTCGGCATCCAGACCGTACCTGGCCGAACGCCACTTGTTCTCGCGCACGTACCAGGGCGGCAGGGTCTGGAGGCTCTCGCCATCGTCCAGCCGGTCGGAGAGATGTTCGGTCAGGCAGTGGATGAGCGATGCGAGCGCTGCGAACTCGCCGGCGGTCGACGCGCCGTCGCACGCGCGCATCTCGACCGTGCCCCAGTGCGGCGAGGGTCTGATGTCCCAGCGCACCTCCGTGTGGTCCTCGATGATGCCGGTGACGGTCATGTCGTCGACGTAGTCCTCGAACTGCTCCCAGGTGGAGAGCTGATAGGGGAGTCCAGCGGTGGGGAGCTGTTGGAACATCAATGCGCGGTTCGAGGCGTAGCCGGTGTCGACGCCGCCCCAGTACGGGCTCGAGGCTGAGAGCGCCTGCAGATGCGGGAAGAACGTGAGGAGCCCGTTCATCAGGGGGAGGACCTTGTCGACGTGCTCGACGCCGACGTGAGCGTGCACGCCCCAGATCATCATGTTGCGGCCCCACCACTGGGTGCGGTCGATGAGCTTGTGGTACCGCTCCTTGTCCGTGACCTGCTGGTCGTACCACTGGCCGAAGGGGTGCGAGCCGCTGCAGATCAGTTCGACGCCCATCGGGTCGGTGATGCGGCGGACCTCTGCCATCTGGCCCTGGAGGTCGGCGATGGCGTCCGGCACCGTGTGGTGGACGCCGCTCACGAGTTCGACCGTGTTGAGGAGGAGTTCGCCCGTGATGTGGTCGTGGTTCGCGCCATCGGGTTTGCGGAGGGAGGTCAGGACCTCATCTGCGACGGACACCAGGTCTCCCGTGTCGCGGTCGACGAGGGCGATCTCCCATTCGAGGCCGACCGTCGATCGCTCTGATCGCGCGAATTCGATCGTCATACCCACCCCTCGCCATCCGATTCCGTCCGAAATCTACGCCAATCCTCACACGTCACGCGATGGATTGCGGTTGTGCGTGAACGCCGATTACCGTGAGGGCCGGAAGTCTGGCAGAATGGACCGTTGAGTCTGCGACCGTTCGACCCTCTATCCGGCGCTCGCGGCATCACCAAAGTTTTCGCGTCGTTGTGTGGCCCCACCGTTCGACAGCGAGCACGCTCAAACAACATACATTTTCAGGAGAATTGTGGCTGTCAAAATCCGTCTCAAGCGCCTCGGCAAGATCCGCGCGCCGTACTACCGCATCGTCGTCGCGGACTCGCGCACGAAGCGCGACGGCCGTGTCATCGAAGAGATCGGCAAGTACCACCCCACCGAGGAGCCCTCGTTCATCGAGGTCGACTCCGAGCGCGCGCAGTACTGGCTGAGCGTCGGCGCACAGCCGACCGAGCAGGTCGCTGCGCTCCTCAAGCTCACGGGTGACTGGGGCAAGTTCAAGGGTGACAAGGACGCGGTCAGCACCGTTCGCGTCAAGGAGGCCAAGGTCGCCTTCGTCGCCGACGAGAAGAAGAAGCCGGTCCTGAAGCCCAAGGCTGAGGCGCCCGCGAAGGCTGCTCCGGTCGAAGAGGCTGCAGCACCCGCTGAAGAAGCAACCGAAGCAGAGCAGGCGTAACCTTGCTCGCTCCTGCGCTTGAACACCTCGTCAAGGGGATCGTTGATCACCCCGATGACGTGCGCGTCACGGCACAGAACTCTGCACGCGGCGAGGTCCTCGAGGTTCGTGTGAACCCCGAGGACCTCGGTCGCGTCATTGGTCGTGCCGGTCGCACCGCAAAGGCTTTGCGGACCCTCGTGTCGGCTCTCGCCGACGGCCGACGGGTCCGAGTCGACGTCGTCGACACAGACGCCTCCGGCGCCACCGCGTGACGGTGAGCGAGGAGAAGGAGCCCAAGACCCAGTTGCGGGTCGGCCGACTCACCAAGGCACACGGCCTCAAGGGTGCGCTCAAGATCGAGCTGTACACCGATGAGCCCGAACGCCGCTTCACACCCGGTTCCACGTTCACCCTCCAGGTGCCGACCGGATCGAAGTGGCGCAACAAGACACTCGAACTCGTCGAGCTGCGCTGGTACAACAGCCAACCCGTCGGGTTCTTCGTCGGCGTCGACGATCGGTCCGAAGCAGAGACGCTCGTCAAGGCGATCCTGTGGGTCGAGCAGGACGAATCAGACCTCCCGGAGGACGAGGACGCCTGGTACGACCACCAGCTCGTCGGCCTCTCCGTGCAGCGCGACGGCGTCCAGGTCGGAACGGTCGCCAGAGTCGACCACATGCCGGCGCAGGATCTCCTGATCGTCAAGACGGACGACGGCGAGGTGATGGTCCCGTTTGTGAAGGCCATCGTGCCGACCGTCGACATCGCATCGGGCATCGTCACCGTGACCCCTCCGACCGGTCTCTTCGAAGAGATCCCGGACTCGGGCGAGCCGGAGCCGGAGACGTCGCAGCCGTCCAAGCGCGGTGCGGCGAAGCACGTCGCCGACGACGCCGATGACGCAGACTCCGCAGAGACCCCGCCCGAGACCAGCACCGAGGACTGACGTCATGCGCATCGACATCGTGACGATCTTCCCCGCGTTCTTCGATGTGCTGGACATCTCCTTGCTCGGCAAAGCGAGGCAGACCGGGCTCATCGAGCTCGGTGTGCACGACCTGCGCGACCACACCCACGACCGGCACCGCACCGTCGACGACACCCCGTACGGCGGCGGTGCCGGCATGGTGATGAAGCCTGAGCCGTGGGGCGAGGCGATGGACGACATCCTCGGCGACGACTCCGAGGACGACCCCATCGTCATCTTCCCGTCTCCGGCCGGTGAGGTGTTCACCCAGGCCATGGCCCGCGAATTGGCCGAGGAGCAGCACCTCGTATTCGGTTGCGGCCGGTACGAGGGGATCGACCACCGAGTGTTTGAGCACACCGCTGCGCGTGCGCGTGTGCGCCTCGTGAGCCTCGGGGACTACGTGCTGAACGGCGGAGAGGTCGCCGTGATGGCGATGATCGAGGCGATCGGCCGCCTGGTGCCCGGCGTCGTCGGGAATCCGGAGAGCCTGGTGCAGGAGTCGCACGAGGACGGTCTGCTGGAGTACCCGAGTTACACCAAGCCCTCCGCCTGGCGCGGACTCGACGTCCCGCCGGTGCTCTTGAGCGGCAACCACGGTGCGATCGCCGCGTGGCGCCGCGAGCAGCAGCTGATCCGCACGCGCGAAGTTCGTCCAGATCTCCTCCCTTAAGACACCACATCCTCCGTTCTCCGGAAGACGTGCACGTCGGTTGTGTGGTGCAACCCGTGCCGACTGCTTCCGGAGAACGAAGGATGTTGTCTATGTGGGTGTGTGGAGATGCTAGCGACGGATGGCCGCAGCGATGCCGGCGACGATGAGGATCGCTCCGACACCGATGAGCGCGGTGATGATCCACGTGACAGGGTCGATCGAGATGGCCGTCACGGCGTTCGTCACGATCGCCGCCGCGAAGGTGAGCAGGAGCACACCCCAGAGGATCGTGCCGAAGCGAGCCGATCGACGCTGGGGCGCGGACGGCTCCGTCGACGAGGAGCCGCCGGTGGGATGAACGCCTGGGGCGGTCTGTCCAGCTGTGCCGCTAGCTCCGGTGGGTCCGAAAGGTTCGGCGGGTCCTGCCGAACCGGCGGGTCCTGCGGAGGTGGCGGACCCCATCGGGAACCAGTCCATGCGTGAGCCGGGGAACTGCGCGGCCCCCGCCGGTGCTGCTCCTCCGGTGCCCGCGTCGAGACGCTCGGTCGGTGCGGTCGGCGTCGTCTGAGTGTCCGACGTCTGCTGGATGTCCGTCGGCGTTGTTGCTGCTGCCGCGCCTTCCGTGGGGTCGTGCTGTTCGCTCATCGTCCTGCCCGTTCGTCGTCGGTGATGTGTGTTGTGCCGGCGAGCATCCAGACCTGGACGGTGACGGTGTCAGGTGATGCCGTGCGGCCGAAGCGTGCTTCGTTGCGGTAGAACACTCCGCCTCGCTCGGTTTCGCCGGCGCGGTCCTCGATGTCCATCGTGCCGGCCAGGGTCTGCAGTTTGACGATGACCGGGACGTCATCGGGCAGGACGAGGTCGAGCTTGCCGGCTCCGAGCCAGACGTCGATCGTTCCGCCGAGGCGTGCGCCAGGGGCGTCCAGGTCTGAGAGGTCGACGGTCGGTGCGCCGGCGATCATCGCGAATCCCTGCGGCGCAGTCGGGCTGGAGCTGGTCACATGCCAGTCGCTCCGCCCGAACGGCTGCATCTGCGTCCCGGCCGGGACGACGCCGACGACCAGGAGGGCGATGACGCCGATCCAGGCGAAGGAGGCGAGCCAGCCGCTATTGCGGCCCATGATCCCGGCGACGACGGTCGCAAGCGCGACGACGGCGAGTGCTGTTCCGATACCGGTGACGAGTGCAGCATGCGGCAGCCCGGCCTGGGTGATGAAGACGGCCGCGACGGCGCCGCCGACGAGGGCGAGTCCGAGGGAGATCGCGATGAAGCCGGCACCAGGGACGGTGTGGCGGCGCTGCAGTGCACGTGCGCGGTCGGCGCGCGCCTGTTCTTCCCGTTGACGTTGGACCTCCTCGCGGAACTCCTGCGACGTCCACCCTGCTCGTCGGGCGCCGTGGTGCATGGGCTGGGGGGCGAATCCTGGGGCGGGCGTCCCGTACGGCGTCGTCGGGGTCGCTCCGGCGAAGGCGGCGGTCGGAGCCGTCGGGGCGGTGGTTTGTGCGGTCGGCAAGGTGCTCGCCTCTGCCGCGAACGCCGAGGTCTGCGCCTGGGTCGCTGTGTCGGCTGCTGTGGCCGCACCGCCTGCGCCGGCGACGAACGTGGCACCCGACCCCGGAGCGGGAGTGCCGAGGTTCGCGTCGCTCGTCCAGTAGTCGCGCTGCTGGGTGCCCGGCTGCTGGGCGCCCGGGCTCTGGGCCTGGTTCGTCGCACCCGGCTCGTCGCGACGGGCGAACCGGATGATGAGCCACACGATCACGGCGACGAGCGCAAGCACCCAACCAGTGGTCAGCGTGCCCTGAAGCCACGCGGGCATGTTCCACCAGCCCGGAGCGCCGGCCCACCACAGTCCGCGCATGAAGGGGACGACCGTGAACAGGACGAGGATGCCGATGGCGACGATCGCCGGGTCGAAGATGCCGCGGATGGCGCGTTCGAGGTAGATCCTCCCTGCGGTGTCCGGAACGAGCGCCCAGGCGGCGGCGTACAGGAAGAGCGCTGGTCCGCCGAGCACGGCGACGACGATGAAGATGCCGCGCACGATGATCGGGTCGATGCCGAGACGAGCCGCGATGCCACCGGCGACGCCGCCGATCCAGCGGGAGTCGCTGCGCTGGAGCCCGGTCGAGCGGAACCAGTTGAAGAACGACGTGATGCCGTCCTTGGGCGGCGTTGCGCCGCTCGGGGGGTGCTGATCGCCAGCAGGTGAATTCGTCATGCTTCGAGTGTGCCCATCGAGGAGGTGGGCCGGTATCGGGAAGAACCCTGAGTCGACCCTGATCTCCGACCCCTGAGTGTGTGCGGGGGAGCAGATCCTGATTGGACGTGTGCATGGGAACCGCGGTGATGACGAGACCGCGCCACCGCTACGTCGGCGGTGTGTGCGCGGGCTTCGCCGAGCACACGGGGCTCCCTGTCGCAGCCGTGCGCACCGCGACCGTCATCCTGGCCGCGTGCGGCGGAGCCGGGGTGCTCCTGTACGCATGGCTCTGGGTCATGACGCCGGATTCGGAGACGACCGATGCTCCGCTGCCGCTGCACTCGTATTTGGCCCGATCCCGGAGTGGTGCGGAGGACGGGCCGTCCGCGCCGGCTGGAAGGGAGGCGGAGGTCGAAGCCGCCCGTCGTGCTCCGGTCACCGAGATCCTGCTCGGCATCGCGCTGCTCGCGGCGGGCGTCGCACTCGTCGCCTCCCGATTCGGCGTCGGCATCTCGCTCGACGGTGTTGTACCCCTGGTGATCGTGCTTGCCGGAGCAGGGCTTGCCTGGGGGCAATTCGCAGACCTGCGGCGAGGGGCCGCGCGCCGCACCTCAGCGCCACTCGTCCGGATCCTCGGTGCGCTGGTGCTCGTGGTGCTCGGCATCCTCCTGTTCTTCGTGATGGGCGACCGTCCGAACGGCTGGACCGTTGTGGTGGCCGCGATCGCGGTGCTGCTCGGGGTCGGCGTGGTCGTCGCCCCCTGGGCATTGCGTCTCGTGCGCGATCTCGCGGATGAGCGCTCGGCCAGACTGCGCGAGGCGGATCGGGCCGAGATCGCTGCCCACCTGCACGACTCAGTGCTGCAGACCCTCGCGCTCATCCAACAGCAGGCCGGCCCTGCGAGCGAAGCCTCACGGCTCGCCCGCGCTCAGGAACGGGAGCTCCGCGCGTGGCTGTTCGCCGGCACAACGACGTCGACGAACGATGCTGCGACGGAGCTCCGCGCGATCGCAGCGGTCATCGAGACCGACTATCCGGCGCGCATCGAGGTCGTGACCGTCGGCGGTGTGACGGCCGTCCCTGAGCCGTTCCTCGCGGCGGCGCGCGAGGCGATGCTCAACGCGGCCAGGCACGCCGGCGGGGACGTGTCGGTCTACTTCGAGAACACCGCGGGCGGCATCCAACTGTCGGTGACGGATCGCGGCCCTGGCTTCGCCCTTGACGACGTGCCGGATGACCGGCTCGGGGTCAGGGAATCCATCATCGGCCGGATGCGACGCATCGGCGGGACGGCAGACCTCCGTCAGGGCCCAGGAGGCACCGGCGTCGAGGTCAGATTGAGCCTGCCGGACCAGAACGAACAGACGAGGAACGCATGAGCGACGAGACCGCCGAACGACTGACCGTGGTGATCGTGGACGACCACTCCATCTTCCGGTCGGGCCTCCGCAGTGAACTCGCCGATGACATCGAGGTCGTCGGTGAGGCCGCGTCGGTCGAGGAGGCCGTTTCCGTGGTGATCGCCGAGCGCCCCCAGGTCGTGCTCCTCGACGTCCACCTGCCTGGCGGGAACGGGGGAGGCGGTGCGGACGTCATCGCCGGGGCCGCGCACACGGCGCCGGAGACGAGATTCCTGGCGCTCAGCGTCTCGGACGCGGCAGAGGACGTCGTGCGGGTGATCCGCGCCGGTGCACGCGGCTACATCACGAAGAGCTCATCCGGGCAGGAGGTCTCCGATGCGGCCAGGCGCGTCCGCGACGGCGACGCCGTGTTCTCCCCGCGGCTCGCGGGTTTTGTGCTCGACGCCTTCGGAGCGGTGAGCGGCGAGACCGCGGAGTCCGTCGACGAACTCGACCGCCTCTCGGCACGCGAGCAGGAGGTCATGCGGCTCATCGCCCGCGGCTATGCCTACAAGGAGGTCGCCGGGGAGCTCTTCATCTCGGTCAAGACCGTCGAGACGCACGTCTCGAGCGTGCTGCGGAAGCTCCAGCTGTCGTCCCGGCACGAACTCGCCGCCTGGGCGTTGCAGCGGAAGCTGCTCTAGCGGCGTCGCTTGTGCACTGCTCGGGCGCAGTGCAAGATCACGCGGTCGACTGATGGGCTGCTAGCCACGCGCCGTCAGAATGACCGGACCGTCCGGTCGACTGATGGGCTGCTAGCCGCGCGCCGTCAGAATGACCGGACCGTCGTCGGTGATCGCAACGGTGTGCTCGGAGTGTGCACCCCGTGAGCCGTCCGCGCTCCGCAACGTCCAACCGTCCGCATCGGTGACGATCCGGTCTGTCGTTGCGAGGAACCACGGTTCGATCGCGATCACGAGGCCGGCACGCAGCGGATAGCCGCGGCCCGGACGGCCGTCGTTCGGGACGTGCGGGTCGCCGTGCATGGTCCGGCCGACGCCGTGCCCGCCGAAGTCCGTGTTGATCGAGTAGCCGGCGGCGTGACCGACCTCGGCGATGGCGGCAGAGATGTCACCGATCTTGTTGCCGACCACGGCGGCGGCGATGCCGGCGTCGAGTGCCCGCTTGGTCGCATCGATGAGTTTCAGATCGGCCGGCTTCGGCGTGCCGACGACGACGCTGACCGCGGAGTCCGACACCCAGCCGTCGACCGATGCTGCGAAGTCGACGCTCAGGAGGTCGCCGTCGCGCAGTGCGTAGTCGCGGGGGAGTCCATGCAGCACGGCGTCGTTGACCGAGGTGCACAACACCTTGCCGAAGGGGCTCGCACCGAATGACGGGTGATAGTCGATGTAGCACGATTCGGCGCCGCGAGAGCGGATCAGATCGTGCGCGATGCGGTCGAGCGTCAGAAGATTGACCCCGACGGCGGCTTCGGCCACGAGCGTCGTCAGGACCTCGGCCACAAATCGACCAGCCGGTCGCATCTCCTCGATCTCGGACGGTGTGCGCAGTTCGATCACGTCGTTCCCCTCTCCGCGACCATTCTGCCGGACGATGCGGCCGATTCCGTCTCCAGCGAACGCGCAGCCGCACCTCAGGAACGCGGCGCTACGCTGGTCGCATGATCCTCCGTCGAGCATTCTTCTCCTGGCGGTACATCGCGGTCATCGTGCTCCCCATCTGGCCATTCGTCGGCTGGGGGCTCTTCGGAGACAGCGGCTGGAGCCTCGCCGGGCTCTTCATCGCCATGCCGATCCTCGCCATCGCGATGCTCGTCGTCTCGCTGCTGATCTCCGCTCGCGCGAGCGTGCGGGAGACGAAACTCGTGTCCTGGACGGACGTGGGCCTCCTCGCCCTCTGGCACGTGTCGATCATCGGATTCGGATTCTTCAGCGCCGGCATCGGGATCTGGGCTGTGCTCGGCATCCTCACCGGTCTCGCGGCGTTCTGGTCTTCGATAGGCCAGCTGATCAGTGAGACGAGTGCTCGGACGAAGGCCGCCATGGCGGAGTTCGAGCGCGCTGCCGCCGGTGGACCGAGCCAGTTCGGCGGTCCGCAGTTCGGTGCCCCCGGACAGTTCGGCGGCGGCCCGCTGTTCCGGACGAACGGAGATCCGTCGGGCGGCGATGCGTCGGGTTTCGCCCAGGACGGGCCGCGCCAGCGGTTCGCTCCCGCCGGGGACGCCGAGGTCATCATCGTGCAGGAGTCGAAGCCGGACGAACGGCACTGACGCCCGCTTTGCTGAAAGCGCCCCGTCTATGACACAATTGCTCTTTGTGCCTGCGCAGTTCTGCCACAGGGGAACGCCGGTTACGGGCACATCACCATTCTGACTTCATTCAGCGGTCGACCTGTGGCGGTCGCAGAGAGAGAACCAACATGCATATTCTCGACTCAGTCGACGCAGCATCCCTCAAGACGGACATCCCGGCCTTCCGCGCCGGCGACAACGTCAAGGTGCACGTGAACATCATCGAGGGCAACAAGTCCCGTATCCAGGTGTTCCAGGGCGTCGTCATCAGCCGCTCCGGCGAGGGCGTCCGCGAGACGTTCGTCGTCCGCAAGGTCAGCTACCAGGTCGGCGTCGAGCGTACCTTCCCGGTTCACTCGCCCACCATCGACCACATCGAGCTCGTCACCCGCGGTGACGTGCGTCGCGCCAAGCTGTACTACCTGCGCGAACTGCGCGGCAAGAAGGCGAAGATCAAGGAGAAGCGCGACAACTAGTCGTCTTCCCCGCATCACGCGGCCTCGCTGCGTGACACCTGATTGACAGGTTCTGAGCTCCTCACCGGATAAGCTGGTGAGGAGCTCAGGCGGTTAAATGACAGACAATTCTGCAATGACGGACACCACTCCGAACACGGTTCGACGACCACGCGGGAAGCGGGGCGTCCTCCTCTTCCTCCGGGATCTGCTGATCATCTTCGTGATCGCGCTGCTGGTCTCCTTCCTCATCAAGACGTTCCTCGTCCGCTCGTTCTACATCCCGTCCGGGTCGATGGAGAACACGCTGCAGATCAAGGACCGCATCCTCGTCAACGAGCTCGTGCCGAACGTCGTGCCACTCAGCCGCGGCGACGTCGTGGTGTTCCGTGACCCCGGCGGATGGCTGCCGACGCAGCCCAAGGTCGAGCAGGCGCCGGCCGCAGCGGCGGTCGAATGGGTCCTGTCCATCTTCGGACTCGCCGCCCCCGACAGCGACGACCACCTCATCAAACGGGTCATCGGTCTACCTGGCGATCACGTCGCCTGCTGCAACGCGCTCGGCCAGATGACGGTCAACGACGTCCCGCTCGACGAGCCGTACGTGAAGCTGCCGCCCGGAGCGGAGAAGGTGTCGGCTGATCCGTTCGACATCGTGGTCCCGGAGGGCTCGCTCTGGGTCATGGGGGACAACCGCTACAACTCCAAGGACTCCAGATACAACGGCTCGACTCCTGGCAAGGGGTTCGTCCCGATCGAGAACGTCGTCGGTCGCGCATTCGTCATCACCTGGCCCTCCAGCAACTGGGGCTGGCTCGACAACTACCCGAACACCTTCGGTGGCGTTCCGGACCCGAAGGGGAAGCAGTAGTGGCCGTGGCCGATCCGACGCTCGACGTCGAACTGGAGTTGTTCGCCGGCGGTGCCTCCGGGGTCATCGGGATGGACGAGGTCGGGCGCGGCGCCATCGCGGGGCCGGTCGCCGTCGGGGCCGCGTTCGTCGCTGCAGCGTGCGGCGCGTTCCCCGCTGGGCTGCGTGATTCGAAGATGCTGAGCGAGAAGGCCAGGACGGCGATGGAGCCGCTCGCCAAGGAGTGGGTGCTCTTCTCCTCCGTCGGCATCGCATCGGCCGCCGAGGTCGATGAGCACGGCATCACGGCGTGCCTCGGGATGGCCGGACGCCGTGCGCTCTTGGAGTTGCACGAACTCGGAGCCGATGTCACGGGCGCCGTCGTCCTCCTCGACGGCAACAGCGACTGGCTGTCGACATCGCTGCAGCGTCCGTTGACGATCACGACGCGCGTCAAGGCGGACCGCGACTGCGCCTCCGTCGCGGCGGCGTCGGTCATCGCGAAGGTCCACCGCGATCGGATGATGATCGAACTGCACACCGAACAACCCGGGTACGGCTGGTTGGGCAACAAGGGATACGGTTCGCCGGCCCACATGGACGCCCTCCGAGAGCTCGGGCTCACCCCTCACCACCGGAGCAGTTGGCTCCCCGCCTACGCGTAGGATAGATGCACCATGGACGATGACGAGTTCGAAGATTACGACCGCGAGGTCGAGCTGGCCCTGTACCGCGAATATCGCGATGTTGTGGGTCAGTTCCAGTACGTGATCGAGACCGAACGACGTTTCTACCTCGCCAACGAGGTCGATCTCGTGCGTCGCGACACGGCGAACGACTTCTACTTCGAGCTCTCCATGACGGACGTCTGGGTGTGGGACGTGTACCGCTCGGACCGTTTCGTGAAGAGTGTTCGGGTGCTGACGTTCAAGGACGTCAACATCGAGCGTCTGTCCTCTCGAGACTTCGAGCTGCCCAAGGAACTCACGCTCGACGAGTAGTGGGATCACTGCCTTCCCTCACAGGGTGGGTTTCGGTACCGAGTTCTCCACAGTTCTACTGATCCCGGTTCCGGGTATCGTCTGCGCACCACGATCGTTCGTGGAGGTGCTGACATGGCGCAGAAGGATGTACTGGGGCGGCAGGGCGAACAATTCGCCGCAGAACACTTGGAACGGTCGGGCTACTCGATCGTCGACCGCAATTGGCGGTGTCGCCAGGGCGAGATCGACATCGTGGCGCTGCGGGACGGTGTCCTCGTCTTCGTCGAGGTGAAGACGCGTTCAGGCATCGGCTACGGTCTGCCGTCCGAGGCGGTGTCGGTCTCGAAGCTGCAGCGGCTCCGACGGCTCGCCGGCGCCTGGTGCGCGGAGCACGAGCCGCGGATCCGGGCGATGCGGTTGGACGTCATCGGCATCGTGGTGAAGCACGGTCAGGACATCCGTCTCGATCACCTCGAGGGCGTGTCCTGATGGCTGTGGCGCGCACGTGGGCGGTGGCTCTCAACGGCCTGGGCGGTTCGATCATCGAGATCGAGGCGTCCTCCGCCAACTCGATCCCCGGGTTGTCGATCGTGGGCCTGCCGGACAAGTCGCTCAACGAGGCGGCGCAGCGCATCAAGAGCGCGGCGCTCAACTCCCGCTGTCCCTTGCCAGGTGGGCACCTCACGATCAACCTGTCACCTGCCTCGCTGCCGAAGCAGGGATCCGCCTTCGATCTGGGGATCGCGATCGCGTGCCTCGCGATCGGCGGCTTGGCGCGTCGAGCCTCGATCGAGCGGGTCGTGCATCTGGGCGAACTCGGTCTGGATGGCAGGCTGCGCCCGCTCGCCGGGGTGCTGCCGGCCGTGCTCGCGGCGGCTCGCGCAGGCTATGAGTGCGTGATGGTGCCCACGGCGAACGCCGACGAGGCGAGTCTTGTCCCCGGCATCGGTGTCGTCGGCGTCGCATCGCTCAGGGACGCCGCCATCTGGCACGGTGCCGATCTCGATCCGATCGACCTGGAGCCGGTTCGACACCGGTTCGACGCGATCGACGAGAACGATGCCGACGATCTGCGTGACATCGTCGGCCAGCCCGACGCGGTCGAGGCGCTCACGGTCGCGGCCGCGGGTGGACACCACCTCATGATGGTGGGGCCTCCTGGGGCCGGCAAGACGATGCTCGCGTCGCGTCTGCCCGGCATCCTGCCCGAGTTGGAGCCGGAGGCCGCCATCGAGGTCAGTTGCATCCGGTCGCTCATCGGGGTGCCGCCTACGGACGGGCTCGTGACGAGGCCACCGTGGGAGAGTCCACATCACACGGCTTCGGCCGCTGCGATGCTCGGCGGCGGATCACGACAGATCAGGCCGGGTGCCGCCGCTCGTGCCGCCCACGGGGTGCTGTTCTTGGACGAGGCTCCGGAGTTCAGATCCGACGTGCTCGATGCGCTGCGGCAGCCGCTCGAATCCGGGGTGATCACGGTGCAGCGCGTGCATGGCTCGGCGACGTATCCCGGCCGGTTCCAACTGGTGCTCGCGGCAAATCCGTGTCCATGCGGCCAGTACGGGACAGCAGACGGGCAGTGCACCTGCCCGCCCTTCGCGAGGAGGCGCTACCTCGCGCGGATCTCCGGGCCGCTGCTCGACCGCATCGACATCCAGTTGCGGGTGCACCGCATCACCACAACACTCGCGATGCCGCTCGGGGACACACTGCCGATCGACACGGCAGCCGCCAGACGACGTGTCGTCGAGGCGCGGGCGGTGAGCGCAGATCGGCTCGACGGGTCGGGGTGGCGGACCAACTCGGAGGTGAGCGGCGCCTGGCTGCGGGGGAGACGGATGGCGCTCGCCCGTTCGATCACTGGGCCGCTCGATCGGTCCTTGGAGCGGGGCGGCATCACGATGCGCGGGTACGATCGCATCCTGCGGCTCGGCTGGACGCTGGCGGACCTCGACGGTGCAGACGCGCCGACTGCAGATCATCTCGGGCGGGCGCTGTTCCTCCGGAAGGGCATCTCATGAGCATCCTCGGGCTCGATGCGCAGCGCGTGACCCGACTGTTGCGGGGTGTGGGATGGGGCGGCGTCGATGCGGACGCGGACGATGCGTTCGCCCGGGCGGCGTGGACGAGCGTCGCTGAACCAGGTGACGGCATCGCCGGCCTCCTCGTCGGATCGCTCGGCGCGGCGGCGGCCCTGCAAGTGGTCATCGATCGGCGCCCATCGGGGGACGTCGCGGCGATGCTCTCCTCAGGATCTGAATCGGCCCACGGGCCGCTCGGCGGCTCACCGGACGCGGGCAGGCGGGCAGCCGGAACCAGCAGCGGCGCGGTCGAGGCCTCTCGGAGCGGCAGCACCGGCCTCAAGACCATCACGGCGGCACTCGAACGCTGGCAGCCGAGACTGTCGTCGGCGGACGTCATCCGTTCACTGGAGAATGCGGCCACGATCGGCGCGGTGCTCATACTGCCCGGAAGCTGCGGCTGGAACGATGCGCTGACAGATCTCGGACCGCACGCGCCGCATGCGTTGTGGCTCCGGGGATCGCCGGACGCTGCGGCATGCGAGGGCGCATCGATCGCGCTCGTCGGCGCCCGCGCTGCGACCGGCTATGGCGAGCACATCGCCATGGAGTCCTCCGCGGGACTCGTCGATCGACGTTTTGCGATCGTGTCCGGTGCCGCCTACGGGATCGATGGGACGGCACACCGGGCGGCGATCGCCGGCGGCGGGGTGACCGTCGCGTATCTCGCCGGCGGCGTGGACCGGCCCTACCCGAGCGGACACGAGTCCCTGCTCGAGCGCATCAGGGCGACCGGCGCCGTGGTGAGCGAGCTGCCGTGCGGCGCGACGCCCACGAAATGGCGGTTCCTGCAACGGAACCGGTTGATTGCGGCGGGCTCCGCGGCGACCGTGGTGCTCGAGGCCGGGTGGCGTTCCGGCTCCATCAACACCGCCGGTCACGCTGCGACGCTCGGCCGGCCGCTCGGTGCCGTCCCCGGCCCGGTGACGAGTCCGGCGTCCGCCGGCTGTCATCGGCTCATCCGCGATTATGCGGCCACCTGCGTCACGAACGCCGAGCAGATGGCGGAACTCGCCGGGTGGTCGACAGTGGCGGCCGAGGAGCCCGATCGAGCCGAGTCGCCGGACACGCTGCGTCTCCGGGATGCCATGAGTGTCGGGCGTGCGCGGAGCGTCCCAGACCTCGCGAAACGCAGCGGACTGTCCACCCGGACGGTCGAGGCGATCCTCGGGATGCTCGCGCTCGACGGATCGGCGTGCGAGCGCGAGCAGGGCTGGGTGATCGTGCGTGCGTGACCGGACGCGGCGTTGCGCAGAGTCTCAGGAAAGGGAGCGTAGGCTTCCCGGACACCCGAGGACGGCGTGCCAGAGTGGGCACGTCACGAGGATCATCGAGCGAAGGAGCCCGACATGGTTCAGCAGGCGTTCGCAAGCGTCGACGAGTACGTTGCATCGTTCCCGAAGGAGGTGCAGCGCTGCCTCCAGTCGATCCGGACCGACATCCTCGAGGTGGTGCCGGAAGCCACGGAACGCATCAGCTATCACATGCCGACGATCGACCTCGACGGCAAGCGTCTCACGTACTTCGCCGGCTGGAAGCGACACGTCGCGCTCTACGCGATCCCGGTCTTCGACGATGATCTCGAAGCCGACATCGCGCCGTACCGGTCCACGAAGGACACCGTACGCTTCACCGTCGCGGAACCCATCCCGGACCAGCTCATCACCCGCATCGTCGAGGCACTCGTCACGAAGCGTGGTTGACGGCGCGCGCACCGGCTCCAGCCCAGCGGAGCCGGTGCGCGTCATGCTGGTCGTGTGGACGAGACGCATGACATCGAGAGCAGCGTCGCCGCATTCGTGCGCCACCTCACCGCCGAACGCAGGCTCTCGGACCAGACCGCCAGGGCCTACGCTTCCGACCTTCGCCAACTCCAGGCGTTCGCCGCGGAACGGGACGTCGACCAACCGCGGCAAGTGACGCTCGACCTCCTTCGGGACTGGCTGTGGGCCGGCTCCACCGGCGGCGCGTCGAAAGCGACGCTCGCGCGGCGGACCGCCGCCGTCAAGAGCTGGACGGCCTGGGCGATGCACACGGGCGCGATCGGGATCGATCCGGCAGCCAGACTCCGCAGCCCCAAGACCGGTAGGACGCTGCCGCGTGTGGTGAACCGGGGACAGTTCGACACCTTGCTCGGCATCCTCGAAGAGCGAGCCGCGACAGGGGACCTCGACCGGCTCAGAGATCTGGCCGTCGTGGAACTGCTCTACGCCTCAGCACTCCGCGTCTCGGAACTCTGCGGGTTGGACCTCGACGACCTCGATCTCGACCGCCTCACCGCCCGCGTCACCGGCAAGGGCGACAAGGAACGAGTCGTGCCGTTCGGTGTGCCGGCGCAGTCGGCGATCGTCGACTACCTGACGATGGCCAGGTCGGGACTCCTCGCACGAGGCACCCATACGGGACGGGCCGTCTTCCTCGGCTCCAGAGGTGGACGCCTCGGTACGCGGGCGGTGTACACGCTCGTCGCGGAACTGCTCGAACGCATACCCGGCGGGGGACCGGCTGGGCCGCACGCACTCCGGCACACCGCCGCCACACATCTCCTCGACGGCGGAGCTGACCTCCGCGCCGTGCAGGAGCTCCTCGGCCACGCGAGCCTCAGCACAACCCAGATCTACACCCACGTGTCGCTCGAACGCATCAAGGACAGTTACCGCACGGCTCACCCGCGGGCCTGAGTCCGAAGCGAGCGGCAGGAGCACGGCGGGCGGAACCTCACCGAGCAACAACAGCGGGTTGATGTACTCGCCGTCCAGACGCACACCCAGGTGCAGACACGTCGTGGTGCAGTGCCCGCCGGTCGCGACCGCGCCCACGGGGGAGCCGCGGGCGACGGACTGGCCCGCCACGAGGGGAGAGGTCACGGGTTCCACGGTCGACACGAGGCCGTCGCCGTGACGGATCGACAGCAGCGGTCGATCGACAACGACTCCGACGAACGAGACGACGCCATCGGCCGGTGCGACCACCGGCGCGCCCGCGGACGCGCCGATGTCGATCCCTCGGTGCCCGGCTGTGTATCTCGTGGCCGGTGCCTCGAACGGGCCGACGACGGCGTGCGGCCGGGCGACAGGCCACTGCCAGTCGTGTTGCACGGAGACGGAGCCGCCGACGGCGACGGCTCCGCTCGCCTCCGAAGCACGAGCGGCGCCGAGCGCGAGGGCCGCGCCGATGGACAGTGCCAAGACGCAGAGGACGAGCGGGCGGTGGGTGTTCGGGGGAGTCATGGGTCGATCATCCGCGTGGGGTCAGGGGCGGAACGGAGGCGGTCCGGATCTGTGGACGGAGCGCGCCGAATCGCCGGTTGTGGGGAAGGCATCGCGCACCGATCGTGAACCGTCGGATGCTATGATCGTTGAAGCATCCCGCGTGTCGGGATGACTACGCGTGCCATTCGGCGTCCACTTCCATTCGGTCCCGCTCTTCGGAGCTGGGCGGTCGTGTGCCGGGCACCAGGGGCGAGACCATCCGGTCTTCACCATCAACCGAGGCGCAGACCAGGGAACTGGCGAGCGCAGAACAGGAGTACGGCTCATGGCCGTCGTAACGATTCGCCAGCTGCTCGACAGCGGCGTGCACTTCGGGCACCAGACCCGCCGTTGGAACCCGAAGATGAAGCGCTTCATCTTCACGGAGCGTTCCGGCATCTACATCATCGACCTGCAGCAGTCGCTGGCCTACATCGACCAGGCGTACGACTTCGTCAAGGAGACGGTAGCCCACGGCGGCACCATCCTCTTCGTCGGCACGAAGAAGCAGGCTCAGGAAGTCATCGCAGAGCAGGCGACGCGCGTCGGCCAGCCCTACGTCAACCAGCGCTGGCTCGGTGGCCTCCTCACCAACTTCCAGACGGTGTCGAAGCGCCTCGCTCGTATGAAGGAGCTCGAGGAGCTCGACTTCGAAGACGCTTCCAAGAGCGGCTTCACCAAGAAGGAACTCCTCATCAAGAAGCGCGAGCTGGACAAGCTCCACAAGTCGCTCGGTGGTATCCGCAACCTCACCAAGACGCCTTCGGCGCTGTGGGTCGTCGACACCAAGAAGGAGCACCTCGCGATCGACGAGGCCCGCAAGCTCGGCATCCCCGTCATCGGCATCCTCGACACCAACTGCGACCCCGACGAGGTCCAGTACCCGATCCCGGGCAACGACGACGCGATCCGTTCCGTCGGCCTGCTGACGCGCATCATCGCCGACGCAGCAGCCGAGGGCCTCATCCAGCGCCACCAGAAGCCCTCCGAGGGCGAAGCAGCTGCAGAGCCGCTCGCCGAGTGGGAGCAGGAGCTCCTCCAGGGTTCCGCTGAGACCGCTGCCGTCGCAGACGAGACCGTTGCAGCCGCTGAGGCAGCAGAGGTCATCGCCGACATCCAGGCCGTTGAGGGTTCCGCAACCGAGTCCGCAGCAGACGCTGAGGGCGCAGCAGCAGCTGAAGCCGTTGTCGCAGCTGAGACCGCTGCAGACGAGAAGTAAGAGGGAAAGCACCTATGGCTAATTTTTCGCTCGAGGACCTGAAGGCGCTGCGCGAGCAGCTCGGCACCGGAATGGTCGACACCAAGAACGCTCTCGTCGAAGCTGAAGGCGACGTCGAGAAGGCGACCGAGATCCTGCGTCTCAAGGGTGCGAAGGGCAACGCGAAGCGTGCCGACCGCTCCACGAGCGAAGGACTCGTCGCCGCCAAGGAGAACGGCGCCACCACGACGCTGATCGAGCTCGGTTGTGAGACCGACTTCGTTGCGAAGAACGAGAAGTTCCTCGCGCTGTCGAACATCGTGCTGGACGCTGTCGCCGCTGCCGGCGCGACCACCGTCGCGGAGGGCAACGCCGCTCCCGTCGGTGACAAGACCGTCCTCGACGTCATCAACGACGAGGCCGCCATCATCGGCGAGAAGGTCGAACTGCGTCAGGTCGCCGTGGTCGAGGGCGAGAAGTTCGCCGTCTACCTCCACAAGACCAACAAGGACCTGCCCCCGCAGGTCGGTGTGGTCGTCGGCTACTCCGGCGACGACGCGGAGACTGCTCGCAGCATCGCGCAGCACATCTCCTTCGCTGCACCCATCTACCTCACGCGCGACGAAGTTCCCGCGGCAGAGGTCGAGAAGGAGCGCGAGATCGTCACCGAGATCTCGAAGAACGAAGGAAAGCCGGAAGCGGCTCTCCCGAAGATCGTCGAGGGTCGCCTGACCGCGTACTTCAAGCAGGTCGCGCTCCTGGAGCAGGACTACGCGAAGGACAACAAGCTGTCCGTCGCGAAGGTCCTTGCAGATGCAGGCCTGACCGTGACCGGGTTCGCCCGCTTCAAGGTCGGCGCGTAACACCACGAGAAGAGTCCGGATCGCTTCCAGCGATCCGGACTCTTCTGTGTGCGGGGACGGTGTCCAGACGATGTCGGATCGACGTCGTCGGCCCTGATCCGTGCACACGCCAAGCGTGAGGCACTAGGTTGATTCAGGACGACGGAGGGACAGAAATGCCGGAGAAGAAGCGCAGAGTTCTACTGAAACTCTCGGGTGAGGCATTCGGCGGCGGCGCCCTGGGTGTGAACCCGGACGTCGTGAGCGGCATCGCTCGCGAGATCGCCGAGGCGGCGCAAGAGGTCGAGATCGCAATCGTCGTCGGCGGTGGCAACTTCTTCCGTGGCGCTGAGCTCAGCCAGCGCGGCATGGACCGCGGTCGTGCCGACTACATGGGCATGCTCGGCACCGTGATGAACGCCCTCGCGCTCCAGGACTTCCTCGAGCAGGCGGGTGCGGCGACGCGTGTGCAGTCCGCGATCGCGATGACCCAGGTGGCGGAGCCGTACATCCCGCTG
The DNA here is from genome assembly GCF_049319745.1 of Plantibacter sp. Mn2098. NCBI lineage: Bacteria > Bacillati > Actinomycetota > Actinomycetes > Micrococcales > Microbacteriaceae > Plantibacter > Plantibacter sp. Mn2098. The sequence goes on from NZ_JBMOUH010000011.1 coordinate 125,338, forward strand.
CGTGCAGAGCGTCACCTCGAGAAGGGTCGTGTCGTCATCTTCGGCGCCGGCGCCGGTCTGCCCTACTTCTCCACGGACACCGTCTCGGCGCAGCGCGCGCTGGAGATCGGCGCGGACATCGTGCTCGTCGCGAAGAACGGCGTCGACGGCGTCTACACGGCTGACCCCCGTCTCGACCCCAACGCCGTCAAGATCGACGGCATCTCCTACCAGGACGCGCTCCAGCAGGGACTCAAGGTCGTCGACTCGACCGCGTTCAGCCTCTGCATGGACAACGGCATGCCCATGCGCGTCTTCGGCATGGAGCCCGCCGGCAACGTGACGGCCGCCATCCGCGGTGCCGAGATCGGCACCCTCGTCACCTCGGCCTGACGACCGCACGCGCCCGTCCACACGGAGCGCGGAGGCGAGCGTCCGTCGACCAGGTCGGTCGACGCCCGCCAGACTAGACTGAATTCAGAAGTGCAATCAAAGGAGTGCTCGTGATCGCGGATGTCCTCTCGGACGTAGGAACCCGGATGTCGAAGGCGGTCGAGGTCGCCAAAGACGATTTCTCGTCGATTCGTACGGGTCGTGCAAACCCCCAGCTGTTCCAGAAGATCATGGTCAGCTACTACGGAACGCCGACGCCGCTCGCGCAGCTCGCGTCCCTGCAGAACCAGGAAGCACGCACGATCGTCATCACGCCCTACGACAAGGGTGCGCTGCGCGACATCGAGCAGGCCATCCGGGACACCCCGAACCTGGGCGCGAACCCGACCAACGACGGCACCCTCATCCGTGTGACCCTCCCTGAACTCACCGAGGAGCGTCGCAAGGAGTACGTGAAGATCGTCCGCAGCAAGGGCGAGGATGCCAAGGTGGCCGTCCGCAACATCCGCCGCAAGGCGAAGGACGACCTCGAGGCTCTCAAGAGCGAGGTCGGCGATGACGACGTCGCACGCGCCGAGAAGGAACTCGAAGCGGTCACGAAGTCGCACATCGACGCGATCGACGACGCCCTGAAGTCCAAAGAGACGGAACTGCTCACAGTCTGATCTGCTCGGTTTCCGAGCACGGCGCATCCGCGGGAGGAACCACGTGGAAGACCAGGGGACATCGGGTCCGGCGGGTGAACCGCCGGTCTCCGACGACAAGCACCACGGAAAGCTCGACCCGGCGGAGATCCGGTCGCAGCTGAAGGACCGTCGGGCGAAGTTCGAGAAGCAGGTCGAATCGAAGCGCGCCGACATCGAGCGGCAGGTGCATGCCACGAAGGCGCAATTCGATGCGACGAACGAGCGCATCGAGGCCAGGGTCGGTCGCAATCTGCTGATGGCGATCGTGATCGGCGTGGCTGCCGGCGGCATCATGCTCGTGAGCCTCATCTTCTTCAAGGTGCTGTTCGTGGCGCTGGCCGCCGCGGTCGTGGCGTTCGCGTCGCTCGAACTCCGGAAGGCGTTTGAGCAGACGGGACGCCGCGTCCCTCCCATCCCGACGGTCATCTCCGCCGTGGCCATGCAACCGGCGGCGTTCTTCCTGCACGACGTGTCCAGGTGGCTCGTTGTGCTGCTCGGCATCCTGTTCGTCGCACTGTGGCGGGTGTTCGAGCAGCTCGCGGAGAGCAGGCGGACGGATCTGCCGACCCTCATCCGTGACATCGCCTCCGGAACGCTCATCCAGGTGTACGTGCCCTTCCTGGCATCGTTCGCCGTCCTCCTGGTCGCGCAGCCGAACGGCGAGTGGTGGGCGCTCGCCTTCCTCGTGCTCGTGATCTGCGTCGATGTCGGCGCCTACGCGAGCGGGCTGTCGTTCGGCAAGCACAAGATGGCGCCCGTCATCAGCCCGAACAAGACATGGGAGGGCTTCGCCGGCGCGGCCGTCGTCGCCGTCATCGCGGGCGTCCTGCTGGCGATCTTTATGCTGCAGGTTCCGTGGTGGGTCGGTGTGATCCTCGGTCTCCTGCTCCTCGGCAGTGCGACCGTCGGCGACCTCGCGGAGTCGCTCATCAAGCGCGACATCGGCGTCAAGGACATGAGTTCCTGGTTGCCGGGTCACGGCGGGTTCCTCGATCGGCTCGACTCGATCCTGCCCTCCGCGGTCATCGCCTACGTCGTGTATCTGATCTTCGTCTGAGCGGATCCCGCGCCCGATCGGCCTGCATTCGACGCCCGGTCCGGTCACTGTCCCCACGGTCGGTTTCGCGCTGAGCCGCACCCATGGGAGAGAATGGTCTGGTGAGTGCTACGTTCCCCACTTCCCAGCGTTCGAAGCGTGGTTATGACCAGTCCGAGGTCGACGAGTTCCTGCAGCGTGCCAGGGAGGCGTACGGACAGGATCCGGCGGCTCCGCCCCTGCTCGTCGCCCAGGACATCCGACACGTCGCCTTCTCTCTCCGTCGGCACGGGTACAGCACGGATCACGTCGACGCAGCGCTGGAGCGCCTCGAGGACGCGTTCGCCCTCCGCGAGCGCGAGCGCTCGGTGGACGCGGTCGGGGCCAAGGAATGGCTGCACGATGCGCGCGCAACGGCGCAGGTGCTCCTCAACCGCCTGAACCGTCCGGAGGGCGAGCGATTCAAGCGCGTCAACTTCCTCGCCCGCGGGTACAGCCGGAAGGACGTCGACGCCTTGTCGGAGCGTCTCGTCGCGTACTTCCAGGAGGGCAAGCCGCTCAGCGTCGACCGCGTTCGCACGGCGGTGTTCCGCAATCAGTGGGCCGGATACAACGAGTCGCAGGTCGATGCGGTGCTCGACAGCGTCGTCGATGTGATGCTGGCGGTTCGCTGAACATCGGCGTCACAGCTCGCCTGATCTGGGCTTCTCCGCTACTATCGATGAATCGTGCCTCAGAACACAACCGACGTTTCCCGTAGAGAACCGCAGCCCAGGTCCACCTCAGGGCGTGCCGTTCAGGTCTATCGCCGACCCCGCTCACGCGGCAAGGCGGTCCTCGGCATCTTCGCCGCCACCGCAGCCTTCGGCTTCGTTGCGGTCACGATGGTCGACCCGACGAGCGGAGTGAGTGCCTCCTCCTACGTCGAGAAGGACGCTCAGTTCGGTGGCACCGTGGCGCAGTCCGTCGTCGCCAGCTCGAACTTCCAGTACACGATCACGCGTGACGGGTACGAGGCGATCGCACCGCCGCCCCCTCCGCCCCCCGCCGCGACGACGAGCACGTCGTCGTCGTCCTCCGGTGGCGGCGCTCCCGCGGCAGGCGTCCCGGATCCCGGCACCGCGCAGGCCGTCGCGTACGGCATGATGGCCTCCTACGGCTGGGGCGACGACCAGTACAGCTGCCTCGTGTCGCTCTGGAACCGCGAGTCCGGCTGGAACGTCTACGCGTACAACGCCAGCTCCGGCGCCACCGGCATCCCGCAGGCGCTGCCCGGGAGCAAGATGGCCTCCGCCGGCGCAGACTGGGCGACGAACCCGGCCACGCAGATCACGTGGGGACTCGGCTACATCACCGGTCGCTACAGCACGCCGTGTGGCGCGTGGGCGCACTCGGAAGCCAACGGCTGGTACTGACCCTCGTACGGAATCCGCGCGATCGTCCTGGAGAACTCCATCCATGCCCGCGCGTGTGCATAGACTTGTCACATGCCACGCCACCATCGCCATCGGCCCAAACAGGGTTCCGACGATGATGCCTCGGATCTGAGCCACCTGCTTGCCGGGTGGAAGCGGACGGAAGACCACCGGGACGGCAGCTGGTACGTCCAGCCCGTGTCTGGTGCGAGTTCGCAGAAGGAATACCTGTGCCCCGGCTGCGGTCAGACGATCACTCCCGGAACGGCGCACCTCGTCGCTTGGCGTGCCGACGGACTGATGGGCGACGCCGCCGACATCGCAGCCAGGCGGCACTGGCACACCCACTGCTGGCGGATCCGGTGACCACGAGTCGCGGATCAGGACCGGACGTACAGCTGTCAGAAGGAGCGGAATCGTGAGCGAGCGCATCGAGATCAGGGGAGCCGTCGAGCTCCCGGCGGTGCGCGAGGACATCGAGCTGCACACCTCGGACGGCCTGACGCTCGTCGGCGAACTCGCAACACCGGTGGACGGGAAGATCGTCGCCACACTCGTGACGCTGCATCCGCTGCCCACGGCCGGCGGCTTTATGGATTCGCACATCCTCCGCAAGGCCGCGCTGCGACTCCCGGAGGCGGCCGGCATCGCCGTGCTGCGATTCAACACACGCGGCACGACGTCGCCGCGCGGAACGAGCGACGGCGCGTTCGACGGTGGTGTCGCAGAGCGTGCCGACGTCGAGGCCGCGCTCGCGTTCGTCCGGGAGCGCGGGCTCCCGAACCCGTGGCTGCTCGGGTGGTCCTTCGGGACGGAACTGGCGTTGAAGTACGGCGTCGACACGGACGTCGAGGGCGTCATCCTGCTCTCGCCGCCGCTGCACCGGACGTCGGCGGATGAACTCGCCAGATGGCGGGACGACCCGCGTCCGGTCGTGGTGCTCGTGCCGGAGTTCGACGACTACCTCCGCCCGGCAGAGGCGGCCGCACGGTTCGCCGCGGTCCCCAGCGCGACGCTCATCGCCGTCGACGGGGGAAAACACCTGTGGGTCGGAGAGAACCAGACCAGGCGCGTCCTCACCGAGATCGTCGCCGCCGTCAACCCGGAGGCGCTGCCGCTGCCGACCGAATGGGTCTCTTCGCCGTAGCGACCGTCCCGGTCAGAGTTCGTTCTGCCTCGGGATCACGACCTGTTTGACGATCAGGAGCACCGCCGCCGCCGCGGGGATCGCGACGAGCGCACCGAGCAAGCCGAGCAACGACCCGCCGGCGAGGGCGGCGATGACGATGAGCGCCCCCGGCACGGAAACCGCGCGCCGCATGATGTTCGGGCTCAGCACATACGCCTCGACCTGCATGTAGATGAGGTAGTAGATGCCGGCGACGAGCGCCGTGAGTGGCGAACCGAGGCCCGGGATGAGGCAGATCAGGACGATGAGGATCGATCCGGTCAGACTGCCGACGAGCGGGATGAGCGAGAAGAAGAACGCGATGCACGCGAGCACGGCCGGGAACGGCCCGTTGATGATCGACAGGAAGATGAAGCTCAGCACACCGTTGCACGCCGCGAGCGTCACCTGGCCGATGACGTAGCGGCCGACGGAGCCCGTGATCTGATCGCTCAGATCTGCGAACCGCGCGCGCTTCGAGGCCGGCACCAGCTGGTACATCCCACGCTTGATTGATCCGAGCGATGCCGTGAAGTAGAGGGTCAGGATCAGCACGATGAGGGCGCCAAAGAAGCCGTTCGCGATGGCGACGCCGGCCTGGAAGACGCCGCCCGTGATGGCGGCGATCGTCTTCGGGTCGCTGAAGAACTTCTCGATCTCGAGCAGGAGGTCGTCGAGCGGGAGCGCAGGGAATTGGGACTTGAGGGCCTCGAGCCAGTCGAGTCTGCCGACGTCCTCGATGAGCGACGGCACCCGCTCGATGAGCGCGCTCGTCTGGGACACGATGGTCGGCACGACCGCGAACACCAGCCCGACGAACACGCCGAGCACCAGGACCACCGTGATGACGAGCGCCGCCCAGCGGGGGAGCGATCGCTTCTCCAGCCACGACACGAAGGGGTCGAGACCGAGCGCGATGAAGAGTGCCGCACCCACGTAGGTCAGGATCGTGGACAGGGCGACGACCGAGGAGAGGATCAAGGCCCCGAGCCCGACGCCGAGGGTTCCCACCAGGCCGACTCTGAACGCGTTGTGGATCTTCATCGGTGCCCCTCGTTGACGTCTGGACAATCATAGGGGCGTGCGTGGAACCCGAGATCTCCGCCGCGCCTGTTCAGCTTCCGTCTAGGCACCTCCCAGTGAGATCCACTACTCTGGAGCATCTATGTCGATTGCCGCGGCGAGTGCGGCGAATGGCGACATGCGCCGGAATCGGCGCTGAAGGAGATTATTTCGTGCGATTTGTTCTAGCTATCGCGGCGTTCGTGGTGGCCGCAGTCATGATCGTCACCGGAATCGCGCAGCGCACCGTGTTCTTGAAACCGGGCACGCTGAGCTTTGAGACGACCGTCGACAGCGGCGAGCGTTTCATCGTGATCCCCGGCAAGGTCCTGCAGACCCACCCGGGCGCACAGTCGATCGTCGCGAGCGCCTCCGCCAAGGATCCCGTGTTCCTCAGCTACGGCCGTGCGGCTGACATCTCCGCATGGCTCGGAGATCAGCCGTACGCATCGATCGGTGTGGATGCCGACTCCGGGAAGCTCACGAGCAAGGTCGTCACGCCGAAGCCTGCGACGACCGACGAGGCAGGGGCATCGGGCGCAGCCACAGATGCCGCGTCCGGGACTGATGCAGCAGGCCCGAACCCCAGAGGGTCCGACCTGTGGCTCGGCGAGTACGACGAGACCGGTGCGGTCATCACCACCGTGAACCTGCCGAAGGACGTCGACGTCCTCATCGCGACCGATGGGACGAAGCCTGCCCCCAGCTCGCTCCGCCTCGCCTGGCCGCTCGACAACGCCACCCCGTGGGCCGGTCCGCTCATCGTCGGCGGCATGCTCGTGCTGATCGGCGGCATCGTCCTTTACCTGCTCGGCATCTCGCGCATGCGCCGCTCCCGCGGCCCGCGCCGCAAGGGCATCACGACCGGACGCAAGGGGCACAGCAAACTGCCCAAGCAGCCGAAGCCTCCGAAGCTCAACTCGCCCAAGCAGCAGAAGGCGATCGAAGAAGGCCCGAAGGGACGGTCATCGATGCGTCGGTCATTCGTCGTCGCCGTTCCCATCGTCCTCGTCGGCACGCTCGGTCTGAGCGGATGCTCGCAGGACTTCTGGCCGCAGATCTCCCAGCCGACGCCGTCGCCGACCGTCTCGGCGACCAACCTGCCCTCCGACGCGGACAAGGACTTCGCCGCGCCAGTCGTCACAGTTCCCCAGGTGGAGCGCATCGTGTCGCGCATCTCGACGAGCGCTGCAGAGGCGGACGCCGCCCTCGACCCGGCGAAGGCTGGGATCCGGTTCGCCGGTCCTGCGCTCGTGGAGCGCACGTCCAACTACACCATCCGCGGCAAGAACGCGGAGTACCCCGGTCCGACGCTCATCCCGGCGTCCCCGGTCACGCTCACACTCCCGCAGGCGACGGACAGCTGGCCGCGCACGGTCATGACGGTCATCCAGGACAAGACGGACGACACCGTGCCGCCGACCGTGCTCGTGATGAACCAGGAGAACCCGCGCTCGAACTACCAGGTCGTGTACGCGGAGAAGCTCCTCGAGGGCGCCAGGCTCGAGAACGTCGCACCGGCGACCATCGGTGCCGCCTCCGTCCCGCCGGACTCGAAGCTCGTTGTGCTGCCGCCCGACCAGCTGGCAGCCGCCTACGCCGATGTCATCATCAACGGTGACTCGAGCAAGTACGCCGCCGAGTTCAACGCAGAGGGCGACGTCTTCCGGACGCAGATCGCCGCAGACCGTGAGAAGAAGAAGGCCGGCCTGTCCTCGACGGCCAGCATCGAGTTCTCCGCCGAGGCGGGCCCCGGCCCGAACATCGCGCTCGCCACGAACGACTCCGGCGCCATCGTGGCGGTCAACATCCACGAGAACGAGGTCACGAAGGTGGTCACGACCGGTGCTACCGTAAAACCGAGCGGTGCAGTCGCGGCACTGTCCGGCCTGACCGAAACGGCCAAAGGCACTCAGGCCACCTACGGCGACCAGCTGCTCTTCTACGTTCCCGGCGTCAACTCTGGAGAGAAGATCACCTTGCTCGGATTCACCCAGTCCCTCATCAGTGCGGCGGAGCTCCCGTGAGCGCCGCAGAGCCGAGTGCCGCGCACCTGAGAGGCGCTGTCGACCTGTCGGGTCTCGCGAGGCGTCACGCCGCGCCTCCGGCACAGCAGGCGGGCCAGGGCGTCGGCGCCCCACAGGGACAGCCTGGGGTCGCTCCTGAGCCGGTGGGGTCGACCGACGGCGTGACGGTTCCCGTCGCATCGCTCGTCTTCGACGCGACCGACGCCGGCTTCGGCGACGTGGTCGAGCTCTCCACCGTCGTCCCCGTCGTGATCGACCTGTGGGCGGAGTGGTGTGGGCCGTGCAAGCAGCTCTCACCGGTCCTTGAGCGTCTGACCGCGGAGTACGCCGGCCGATTCGTCCTCGCGAAGGTGGACGTCGACACGAACCCGCAGCTCGCGCAGGCGTTCCAGGCGCAGTCCATCCCGATGGTCGTCGCGGTCGTCGCCGGTCGTCCGGTGCCGATGTTCAACGGCGCCATCCCGGAGAACCAGGTCCGCGACGTCATCGAGCAGCTCCTCGAACTCTCGGCACAGAACGGCGTGTCCGGTCGTGCGGTCGTCGCGGAGGGTTCGCCCGCCGCTGAGGTCGCGGCACCGGAGGAACCGCCGCTGCCGCCACTGCACGCTGAGGCGTACGACGCGATCGAGCGCGGGGACTACCCGGCCGCCATCGCCGCCTACACGACAGCCATCGCCCAGAACCCGAAGGACGACATGGCGATCGCCGGGCTCGCGCAGGTGAACCTGCTGCACCGGCTCTCCGGCAAGTCGCTCGACGAGATCCGTGGGGGAGCGGCTGCCGCTCCTGACGACCTCGACGCGCAGCTGCTCGTTGCAGACCTCGACCTGTCCGGTGGGCACATCGAGGACGCGTTCGACCGTCTGTTGACGCTCTTCCCCGACCTCGACCAGCCGGGAAAGGACCTCGTCCGTGGCCGCCTGCTCGAGCTGTTCGTCGTCGTCGGCGCCACCGATCCGCGCGTCTCGCGCGCCCGCTCGCGCCTGACCGGACTGCTCTACTAACCCCTTCCTGCCCGCGAACTGTCAGTTGTGGCGGTTCTGCGGGCTTGAGAACGACCACGACCGACAGCTCGCGAGCTGTCGGTCGTGGTCGTTCTGGCGATGCGGGAACAGCCACGAGTGACAGTTCGCGGGCAGCTCGCGGGGAGGTCGCGGGGAGTCAGGGGGTGTAGCGGAGCCAGAGGACGCCGAGGGGCGGCAGCGTCAGCTCAGCGGATGCCGGACGCCCGGCCCAGGGGGTGTCGTCTGCGTGCACCTCGCCGTAGTTGCCGACGCCTGACCCGCCGTACTCGGTCGCATCGGTGTTGAGGAGCTCCTCCCAACGCCCAGCGTGCGGCAGACCGACCCGGTACGGGCCGACCGGCGTCCCCGAGAAGTTCACGAGCGCCGCGATGACGCCACCCGAGTGATCGCGACGCAGGAACGACACGACGCTGTTGCGGGAATCGCCCCCGTCCAACCACTCGAATCCACCGGGTTCGTGATCGCGCTCCCAGAACGCCGGCACCTCGCGGTACACCCGGTTCATCCGGGCGACGAGGTCGAGCAGGCCGCGATGGCTCGGCTGATCGAGGATCCACCAGTCGAGGCCACGTTCCTCGGACCACTCGGACGGCTGTCCGAACTCCTGCCCCATGAACAGCAGTTGCTTGCCGGGGTGCGCCCACATGAACGCCAGGTAGGCGCGGACGTTGGCGAGCTGCTGCCAGTGGTCGCCCGGCATCTTCGCGAGCAGCGAACCCTTGCCGTGCACGACCTCGTCGTGGCTGATCGGCAGGATGAAGTTCTCGCTGTGCGTGTACAGGAACGAGAACGTGATCTCGCCGTGGTGGTGCCCCCGGTACAGCGGATCGTGCTTGATGTACTCGAGCGAGTCGTGCATCCACCCCATGTTCCACTTGAGGCCGAACCCCAGTCCGCCCGCCGTCGTCGGCGCGGTGACGCCGCCCCAGCTCGTGGACTCCTCCGCGATCATGACGATGCCCGGATTGCGCTTGTACGCGGTCGCGTTCGTCTCCTGCAGCAGGCTGATCGCTTCGAGGTTCTCGCGTCCGCCGTGCTCGTTCGGCAGCCACTCGCCGTCTTTGCGGGAGTAGTCGAGGTACAGCATCGAGGCGACCGCGTCGACGCGCAGCCCGTCGATGTGGAACTCCTCGAGCCAGTAGAGCGCGTTGGCGACGAGGAAGTTCCGTACCTGGCGCTGCCCGAAGTCGAAGACCAGGGTGCCCCAGTCCTGCTGTTCGCCCCTGCGAGGGTCCGGGTGCTCGTAGAGCGGCTGCCCGTCGAAGTTCGCGAGCGCCCACTCGTCCTTCGGGAAGTGCCCGGGCACCCAGTCGAGGAGGACGCCGATGCCGGCGCCGTGCAACCGGTCGATCAGGTACTTGAGGTCGTCCGGGTGTCCGAAACGGCTCGTAGGCGCGTAGTAGCCGGTGACCTGATACCCCCAGGACCCGCCGAACGGGTGTTCTGCGAGGGGCATGAACTCGACGTGGGTGTACCCGAGCTCGGTGACGTAGTCGATCAGCTGGTCGGCGATCTCCCGATACCCGAGGCCGGGTCTCCATGAGCCCATGTGCAGTTCGTAGACGCTCATGGGACCGTTGTGCGGGTCCGAAGCCGCCCGCCGGTCGAGCCATGCACCGTCGGTCCACCGATACTCGCTCACACCGGTGACCGATGCCGTGGCGGGCGGGATCTCGGTGAATCTGGCCATCGGATCGGCTCGTCTGACCCATCGGCCGTCCTGGGCGAGGATCTCGTACTTGTACAGTTCTCCCGTGCCGAGCGCCGGGACGAAGAGCTCCCACACGCCGGTGCTGCCCATGTTGCGCATGGCGTGGGATGCGCCGTCCCAGCCGTTGAAGCCGCCGATGACCCTGACCGCCCGCGCATGGGGCGCCCATACCGCGAACGCCGTGCCGGAGGTCGCAGCGCGCACGCCGGCATGCTCGATGACGTGCGATCCGAGCACCGTCCAGAGCTCCTCGTGGCGGCCCTCGCCGATGAGGTGCAGATCGAGTTCCCCGAGGGACGGGACGTACCGGTAGGGATCGTCGGCGATCCAGGTCGAACCGTCCGCGTAGCGGGCCTCGATCTCGTAGTCGCCGAGTCCGGTGACGTGGAATCCCTGCCAGATCCCGGCCCGCACATGCGTTAATTCGATGTGGGCTCCGTTGCTAAGGATCGCGACGACCTGCTCGGCGAGCGGCCGACGCGTGCGGATCACCACGAGCGCGTCGGAGACGCCGTCGATCTGCACGGCGTGCTGCCCGAGGACGGTGTGCGGGTCGTAGTAGCTGCCGTCGGCCACGGCGTCGAGGATCCAGCCGTCGATCGTCGGCAGCGTGATCTCGTCGTGAGTCGGAGCCGGAGTGGGTGCCTGCGCCGCCTGCGCCGGAGCACCGCCCGGGCTCGCAGCCCGTCGACCGTGCCGTCGCGGTGCCGTGGACTGATCTGCCGGGGGAGTCGCCTTGCTGTCATCGGTCATGGTCGGATCCTCACGTCCAGGATGTGCACGGGTTCCACGAAGGCGTCCAACTGCACGAAGTTGCTGTCGCCCCACACCCAACTCTGCCCCGTGACGAGGTCCGTCACGTCGAGTGTCGCGCCCGGGGTCGATCCGAAGCTGGTCTGGTCCAGGTGGACCATCGTCTGTCTGACCGAGTGCGGGTCGAGGTTCGCCACGACGAGGATCGTGTCCGGGGCGCCTGAGCCGGTGTATTCCGCAGCGAGGTGCTTGCTGTACACGATGACGCTGTCGTCGTCGCTCCAATGGAAGTCGATGTTGCGCAACTGCCGGAGGGCCGGGTGGTCGCGACGAGCCTGGTTGAGCAGGGTCAGATAGGGGGCGAGTGATGCGCCGGCGGCCTCGGCCTTGGCCCACTCACGTGGTCGGAACTCGTACTTCTCGCTGTCGATGTTCTCCTCGGCGCCCGGGCGGGCGACGTTCTCGAACAGTTCGAAACCTGCGTACACGCCCCAGGTGGGTGCGGCCGTCGCGGCGATCGCCGCCCGGGTCTTGAACGCGCCGCGTCCGCCGAACTGGAGGTACTCGGTCAGGATGTCCGGGGTGTTCACGAAGAGGTTCGGGCGCAGGTAGTCGGCGGTGACCGTCGCGAGTTCGGTGACGAACTCCTCGATCTCGTCCTTCGTGTTGCGCCAGGTGAAGTAGGTGTAGCTCTGCTGGAAGCCCACCTTCGCGAGGGATCGCAGGATCGCCGGCCTCGTGAACGCCTCGGCGAGGAACACGACGTCCGGGTCCTCCGCATTGATGGTGCCGATGAGCCACTCCCAGAAGTCGAGCGGCTTGGTGTGCGGGTTGTCGACGCGGAAGATGCGCACGCCGAGTGAGATCCAGTACCGGACGATGCGCAGCACCTCGTCGCGGATGCCCTGCGGATCGTTGTCGAAGTTGATGGGATAGATGTCCTGGTACTTCTTCGGCGGGTTCTCCGCGAACGCGATGGTGCCGTCCGGCAGGGTTGTGAACCACTCGGGGTGTTCGGCCACCCACGGGTGGTCCGGGGATGCCTGCAACGCGAGGTCGATCGCGATCTCGAGTCGGTGCTTCCTCGCCTGTCCGAGGAAGTAGCTGAAGTCCTTGACCGTGCCGAGCTCCGGGTGGATGGCGTCGTGTCCGCCGTCGGCAGAACCGATCGCCCATGGTGAGCCGGGATCGTGCGGTCCCGGGGTGAGCGTGTTGTTCGGCCCCTTGCGGAAGGCATGGCCGATGGGGTGGATGGGTGGCAGGTAGACGACGTCGAAGCCCATCGCTGCGACCGCCGGCAACCGCTTTGCCGCTGTGCGGAAGGTGCCGGAGGTCCACGACCCGTCGGCGTTGCGTTTCGCGCCCTCTGAGCGGGGGAAGAACTCGTACCAGCTGCCGACGCCCGCCCGCTCGCGTTCGACGCGGATCGCGAGCGGGGCGGTTTCGGTCACGAGGCTCGCGATGGGGGCGAGCGTCGCGATCGTGTGGAGCCGTTCGTTCGTGATGGCCGCGAATCGGCCGGGATCGTCGGGGTTCCGGAGCGTCGCGGCGAGTGCGGCGAGATGCTTCCGGTCACGGAGCGGACGACGCTTGTCGATCGACGCGTCCTCGAGGAGACGGGCGCCGATGAGGTACATCACCTCGACGTCGACCCCTGCGGCGATCTTGACGGTCGCGTTGTGCACCCAGGTCGCGAGATCGTCAGCGTAGGCGCGGATGCGATACGTCCACGTTCCCTCTTCATCGAGGCGGATGTCGGTCTCGTAGCGGTCGGTTCCCGCGGCTCCCGGGGCGAGGGGGACCGGATGGGTGTACTCGCGTCCCGAGGGGGTCGTGAGGACCACCTGGGCGCCGACGAGGTCGTGGCCCTCTCGGAAGACGGTGGCTCCGAAGGGCACCACCTCGCCGACGAACGCCTTCGCCGGCCAGCGACCGCCGTCGACCGCCGGGCTCGGATCGAGGATCGGGATGCGGCCGACACCCGCGGCCGGAAGGGCTGCTCCGGTTCCGTCCCCCGTCCCGGATCCTGACTCGGCCTCGCCGGGGCGCGCGCCGCGCTCGTCCGGGCGTGGTGATTCGGTCTGCGGTGCTGACTTCGGCATGGTGCGATCCATCTCCTTCGGTGACACTCGTCCGACCGTACCGCGAATCGGGCCGATGCGCCGTGCAACGACGCAGGGTTTACGTCGTCGTCATGCACCTGCCTTATGCTGAGCGCGTGAAGGCCATCCGCAGGTTTACCGTCCGTGCAGTCATCCCGGAACGGCTCGCGCCGCTCGCCGAGCTCGCGGCGAACCTTCGCTGGTCCTGGCATGAGCCGACGCAGCGGTTGTTCGCCGAGATCGAGCCGCTCGTCTGGCGCGACACCGACCACGACCCCATCAGCGGACTCGGCATGGTGACGCCGGAGCGGTTGGACGAGCTCGCGGCCGACGAAGGCTTCGTCGCCCGCGCGCAGGCGCTCCGCGACGATCTCCGCGCCTACATCGCCGAGCCGCGCTGGTATCAGGGCATCGAGGAGCAGAAGCCGACGTCGATCGCATACTTCTCACCTGAGTTCGGCATCGCCTCAGCGCTCCCGCAGTACTCCGGCGGCCTCGGCATCCTGGCCGGCGACCACCTGAAGAGCGCCTCGGACCTCGGGGTGCCGCTCGTCGGCGTCGGTCTGCTGTACCGCTCCGGTTACTTCGCACAGTCGCTCACCTCCGACGGCTGGCAGCAGGAGACGTATCCGGTCCAGGACCCGGATGGCCTCCCGCTCACGGTGCTCCGGGAGCCGGACGGCACCGCCGTCACCGTGACCCTCGCGCTGTCGGAGGATCGCACGCTCAACGCGCGTGTGTGGATCGCACAGGTCGGCCGCGTCCCGTTGCTGCTGCTCGACACCGACATCCCGGAGAACGCCGACGGGCTGCGTTTTGTGACGGACCGCCTCTACGGCGGCTCGGGCGAGCATCGCCTGCTGCAGGAGCTGCTGCTCGGCATCGGCGGCGTACGCGCCATCAAGCGGTGGGCGGAGCTGAACGATCAGCCCGCTCCGCAGGTCTTCCACACGAACGAGGGGCACGCCGGCTTCCTCGGTCTCGAACGGATCAGCGATCTCATCGGCATCGGCTTGAGCTTCGACGAGGCCGTGCAGGTCGTGCGGGCCGGCACCGTGTTCACCACCCACACACCCGTCCCGGCCGGCATCGACCGATTCGACCGGTCGCTCATCGAGAGCTACTTCACCGGCGATCTGCTGCCAGGGGTCGCGACGTCCGATGTGCTCGCCCTCGGGGACGAGCAGGCGAACGGCGGTTCCGGCGATGTCTTCAACATGGCCATGATGGGGTTGCGCCTCGCCCAGCGGGCCAACGGTGTGAGCGTCCTGCACGGCGCGGTGAGCCGGGAGATGTTCAAGGGGCTCTGGCCCGGATTCGACGTCTCGGACGTGCCGATCACCTCGGTCACGAACGGCGTCCACGCGCCGACCTGGACCGATGCGATGGTCGCGGCGCTCGCCGAGGGCACGCTCGGGACCACGGACACCTCCGCCGCGGACTGGTCCTCTCCGTCCCTCACAGACGATGCGCTCTGGTCGCTGCGCCGGGACATGCGCGAGCAGCTCGTGCAGGACGTCAGACGGCGGGTCTCCTCCCGCCTGCGATCCGAGACGCCGACGGCGGTCGTCCCTGGGTGGATCGACGACCTCCTCGACCCGGACGTGCTGACGATCGGCTTCGCACGCCGTGTCCCGACGTACAAGCGCCTGACGCTCATGCTGCGCGATCCGGAGCGTCTGCGGCGCCTCCTGCTCGACGAGGAGCGGCCAGTGCAGATCGTCATCGCCGGCAAGTCGCATCCGGCCGACGACGAGGGCAAGCGGCTCATCCAGCAGCTTGTGCAGTTCAGTCAGGACCCGCAGCTGCGCACGCGCATCGTGTTCCTGCCCGACTACGGCATCGCGATGGCGAAGAACCTGTACCCCGGGTGCGACGTGTGGCTCAACAACCCGCTGCGTCCGCTGGAGGCCTGCGGGACGTCCGGGATGAAGGCCGCGTTGAACGGCGCCCTCAACCTGTCGATCCTCGACGGCTGGTGGGATGAGTTCTTCGACGGCGAGAACGGGTGGGCGATCCCCACGGCGGACAACGCGACGAGTGATGACGAACGCGACGACCTCGAGGCTGCTGCGCTCTACGAGATGATCGAGCATCAGCTGGCTCCGCGGTTCTACGAGCGCAACGAGGCCGGTCTGCCCGAGCGGTGGATGCGGATGGTCCGGCACACGATCACGACGCTGTCACCGGCCTTGAGCGCCGACCGGATGGTCCGCGAGTACGTCGAGCGGATGTATCTGCCGGCCGGGGCGATGGAGACGACCCTCACGGCGTCGAACAACCAGGGCGCCAGGGATCTCGCCGTGTACAAGGCGCGAGTGCGACAGGCCTGGCCGGGCGTCGTCGTCGCCCATGTGGAGAGCGGCGGCGTCGACGAGGTCCCGCAGGTCGGCGACGTCCTCCGGCTGCGCGCGTACGTGCAGCTCGGTGAGCTGAGTCCTGAGGACGTCGCGGTCGAGGTCGTCTCCGGTGTCTCCGAGCCTGGCGGGGAACTGACGCAGGTCCGCACCGAGGCGCTCGAGTGGCAGCAGTCGTCGCGCACGGGTTCGCCGGACGATTCGCTCGAGTACACGGGGTCGATCGTCCTCGACCGGGCCGGCGGCTTCGGCTATACGGTCCGTGTGGTGCCGCGGCATCCGCATCTCATCGGGCCGGCGGAACTCGGGCTCATCGCGGTGGCTGAGGGGTAGTCGTCGTTGCGGCGTCGCCCTGGCGGGTTCAGCCCGAGGCCTCTGCGCCGTCGAGCAACGTTCCGACGAGCATCCGCGTCGTCCAGTGCTCCCAGTCCCGCGCGCTGAAGCCGCGATCCCGGGTGAGCAGGAGGTAGCTCTCCGGGCTCGTCGCTGCGAGCGAGAGGTCAGCAGCCCGTGAGGCAGTCAGGCCGGGCGCCAACGCACCACGGGCGGCGAGGGCGCGGGCGAATACGAGCTGCGTGAGTCTGCGCTGCGCGAGGTTCTCGTTCCAGAGCACGGCGATCTCCGGTTCCGTGTTCATCGCTCCGCGCACGACGTCGAGGATGCCGGCCGTGCGGGAGAGGATCTCTGCGGCACCGGCGACCTGCCGTCGGATCTGTTCTGCGGCGTGCTCGGCTGACGTGGCGTGCCGCACCCAGGCGCGGTCGATGATCCGGATGTGCGCGTCGTCGCCGGCCGCTGCGGCGTCGAGGGCTTTCGCGAGGATCTCGCGCTTGGTGCCGAAGGAGTAGTAGATCGTCTGCTCGCTGACGCCGGCCCGCGCGGCGATCGCCGAGATGGAGGTCGCGGTGTATCCGGTCTCGGCGAAGAGCGCGACGGCCGACTCGACGATCCCCGCGCGCGTTCGTTCAGCACGTGCTCTGCGTCCGTCCGGCTTCGTGGGGAGTGCTGCGAACGACTCGGGGAGGTCTCCGTCCATACGATGACTATAGTGACACTATAGATAGAGTTCTTTTAGTTCCACTCTAAAAAGAGTGGCTGGATGGAGGAGCGATGCGGGTTCTGGTGCTCGGTGGTTCAGGCGCGGTCGGACGCGAAACGATCACATCGCTCCGTGCGCAAGGCGTCGAAGCGGTCAGCGGTGGTCGAAACGCTGCGCGCACCGACATCGTGGTCGATCTGCAAGGCCCGGATCTCATCGGCCTCACGAGTGCAGCTCAACACGTCGACGTCGTTGTGAACGCTTCAGGTCAGGAAGATCCACGAGTGGCGGCCTCGGTCGCCTCGGCCGGCGCGGCGTTCGTCGAGATCAGTGCGACGGCCGCCTATCTGCAGCAGCTCGAGCGGCGCGACTGGTCTGCTCCCGTCGTCCTGGGCGTCGGACTCGCCCCCGGGATCACCAACGTGTTGGCCAGGGACGTGGCCGCTCGCTCTGTCGGACCGATCGACATCGGCATCGTCCTGGGCGCAGGGGATGCCCACGGACCGGCGGCCACGGCATGGAGCTACTCGCTGTTCGGACAGTCCTTCGTCGACCCGGCCGGTGGCGGCCGGGTCCGCAACTACACCTCGCCCAGATCGATGCTGCTGCCTGGCGGGCGGGTGAGACGGTTGTTGCGGGCCGATTTCGCCGATCAGCACACCCTCACGCGTGAACTCGATCGGCCGGTGCGCTCATTCTTCGGTACGGACGACCGGTTCAGCACCGCCCTCCTCGCCGTACTGACCTGGGTGCCGGGCGCACGCGGACTCCCAGCGGTGCACCTGCCGGGAGGTGACCGCTGGGTCGTCCTGGCCGAATCGGGCTCTGGCGAGCGCGCCTGGGCCGTGGGGAACGGTCAGTCCCGCGCGACCGGGCTCGCGGCTGCAACCGCCGCGATCAGATCGGTCGGTCTCGCAGCCGGTGTGCACGGCGTCCAAGCCGTGCTCGCCGTGGAGGACGTCGACGGATGGGACGGCATCACGGTCGGGCGGGACTGATCTGCCCGGGTCAGCGCGCGATGTCCGCGAACGCTCCGGAGGTGACCGTCAGGAGGTCGTCCGCACGGAGTTCCAGATCGAACCCGCGACGTCCGCCGGACACGAACACCGTGTCCCACAGGCCGGCGGACTCGTCCACGAACGTGCGCAGCGGCGTCTTCTGCCCGATGGGGCTGATGCCGCCGACGACGTACCCGGTCTTCCGCTCCGCGAGCGCCGGGTCGGCCATCTGCGCACGTTTGCCGCCGGCGGCCGCCGCGATTGCCTTCAGATCCAGTTGCGTCGACACGGGGACGACGCCGACCACGAGCGTGCCGTCGACGTCGGCCAGGAGCGTCTTGAACACCCGCTCCGGCGCGACGCCGAGGGCCGCAGCCGCTTCCAGGCCGAAGCTGGGTGCCGCCGGGTCGTGGACGTACGGGTGTGCGACGAACGCGATGCCGAGCGTCGTGAGGCGCACGGTCGCCGGGGTCCCACCACCCTCCTGACGCTTCTTCGCCGCCATCACACCGCTCGGAAGAGCTGCATCGACGTCGGCGCGACGGGCAGGACGTCGCCGGGGGAGAACTGCTGCTCCGGTGCATCCGGCGTCTCGTTCGCGCTGTTCCAGACGCGGACGTAGTGGTCGACGTCATCGTGCGCCGGCAGGGTGACGTCGACGGAGGTCTCGACGCCGTGGACGATCAAGAGGATCCGGTTGGCGTCCTCCGTCTCCGGCGTCGACGCGGAGAAGAACTGCAGCGTGCGGTTGCGCGGGCTCGTCCAGTCGTCGGTGCTCATGGTCTCGCCACCGGCGTCGAACCAGTCCATGACCGATGCGCTCGGCGTGTCCTCGCCGAGCGTTGCGAACCGGATGGGCCGGAGCGCCGGGTTCGTGCGGCGGAGTTCGAGGAGTTTCGTCGTGTGCTGCAGGAGGTCCTGCTGCCACGGTTCGAAGGTCCAGTCGAGCCAGGTGAGTTCGGAATCGTGGCAGTACGCGTTGTTGTTGCCCTGCTGGCTACGGCCGAATTCGTCTCCGGCGGTCAGCATCGGCATCCCGGAGGAGAGCAACAGGGTGCCGAGGAGGTTCCGCATGGCCTTGCGCCTGGCTGCGAGGACCGTCTCGTCCGTCGTCGGGCCCTCCGCGCCGTGGTTGAACGACCGGTTGTTGTCGGTGCCGTCGCGGTTGGATTCGCCGTTGCCGACGTTGTGCTTGACGTCGTAGGAGACGAGGTCCGCGAGGGTGAAGCCGTCGTGTGCCGTGATGAAGTTGACCGAGGCGAGCGGGCCGCGCTCCGCGGCGAAGGTGTTGCTCGACCCCGCCAGACGAGTGGCGAATCCGCCGATGCCGATGGGGGCCTCTGCACGCCTGGCGTAATCGATGTCGGAGAGCCAGAAGTTCCGGACGCGGTCGCGGTAGCGGTCGTTCCACTCGTGCCAGCCATCGGGGAAGTTGCCGGTCTGCCAACCGCCCATGCCGACGTCCCACGGCTCGGCGATCATCTTGACGTCCGCGAGCTGCGGATCGGTCACGATCGCGTTGATGAGCGGGTGGTCACGCGTGTACTCGACGCGCTCGTCACGGCCGAGCGTCGCCGCGAGGTCGAAACGGAACCCGTCCGCCTGGACCTCGTTCGCCCAGTAGCGCAGCGAGTCGAGGACGAGGCGCTGTGGAACATCGTGCGAGAAGTTCACGGTGTTGCCGCAGCCGGTGACGTCGATGTACGCGCCCGTGTCGTCCTGACGGTAGTAGTTCGCGTTGTCGATGCCGCGGAAGCTCATCCGCGGGCCGCCGAGACCCTCCTCGGCCGTGTGGTTGTAGACGACGTCGAGGATGACCTCGAGGCCGGCCTCGTGGAGGAGCTTCACCATCCCCTTGAACTCCCGCAGCACGGCGTCGGGACCTGCCGCCTGCGCCTGACGCGTCGCGTACGCGGCGTGCGGACTGAAGAAATTGACGGTGTTGTAGCCCCAATAGTTGGTGAGCCCCTGCTTGATGAGCCGCTGCTCGGAGACGAACGCGTGCACGGGGAGCAACTCGATGCTCGTCACGCCGAGCGAGTGCAGGTGCTCGATCATGGCGGGGTGCGCGAGTCCTGCGTAGCTGCCCCGCAGTTCCTCCGGGACACCGGGGTGAAGGCGGGTGAGTCCCTTGACATGGCCCTCGTAGAGCACTGTCCGATCCAGCGGGGTCTTCGGCTTCTGCGCCTCACCCCAGTCGAACGCGTCGTCGACGACATATGAACGCCACTGCTCCGCGGCGACCCGGGTGAGTCCGCGCGCATAGGGGTCGAGCAGGAGCGTCTGCGGGTTGAAGACGTTGTTCGGACTCGTTGGACCCGATGCCCTGACCGCATACCGGCGACCCCGGATGAGGCTGCGTGAGCGACCGGTCCAGACGTTCCCCTCGCCGCGTTCCATCTGCACGGTGCGGGTGATCCAGTTGGGATCCTTGTCGTCGAAGATCACCAATTCGAGTGCATCGGCGTGCTCGGACCAGACGCGGAGTTCGCCGCCGTAGGGGCCGAGGCGGACTCCGAGGTCGTGCAGGGGGTCTGCGGCAGTCATGCGTTCTAGAGTAGTGAGTGAGTGGGGGCAATCTTCCCCAACGAGTGTTGTTTGGAGATGAACGTGTCGGTCTATCTGGATCACGCGGCCACCACCCCCATGCGCCCTGAAGCGATCAGCGCGTACGCCGAGGCGATGGCCGTCGTCGGCAACCCGGCATCCATCCACGGTCCGGGGCAGCAGGCCAGACGGATGCTGGAGGAAGCACGGGAGACCGTCGCGGCCACCCTCGGCTGCGACCCCATCGAGCTCGTCTTCACCTCCGGCGGCACCGAGTCGATCAACCTCGCGGTCAAAGGACTGCACTGGAAACGACAAGACGACCGCACCCGCCCCGTCGTCGTGGCCCCGAACGGTGAGCACCACGCGACGATGGACACGATCGAGTGGTTGCAGCGGCACGAGGGCGCCCAGCCGCGCTGGATCGGCATCGACGCCCTCGGCCGCATCGACGCTGCCGCCTTCGCCGCGGCGCTCGCCGAGGACGGGGACCGCGTCTCGCTCGCCACGATGCTGTGGGCGAACAACGAGGTCGGCACCATCCAGCCCGTTGCCGAGATCGCCGGGATCAGCGCCGCACACGGCGTCCCGTTCCACATCGACGCCGTTTCGGCATACGGCCACGTCCCGATCGACGTCGACGGATTGCGCGCAGCGTCCGGTTCGACGGGGGCGACGGGACTCGTCGCGCTGAGCGTCTCCGCCCACAAGATCGGCGGACCCGTCGGCATCGGCGCACTCGTTGCATCGCGGTCCGTGACGCTCGAACCGCTCCAGCACGGCGGGGGGCAACAGCGCGGGCTGCGCTCCGGCACCCAGGACGTCGCCGCAGCGGTGTCGTTCGCCGTCGCCGCCGCAGCAGCAGAACGCGACCGGATCACAGAGCACGCCCGCTTGACGGCGCTGCGGGAGCGGTTGATCGCCGGCGTGCAGCACGCGGTCCCCGGCGCAGTTGTGAACGGCGACCCCGTCGATCGCCTGCCGAGCAACGCGCACTTCGTCTTCCCCGGCGCGCAGGGGGACTCGCTCCTGTTCCTGCTCGACATGGCCGGTGTCGCCGTCTCCACCGGATCGGCCTGTCAGGCCGGAGTGCCGGAGCCGTCGCACGTGCTCCTCGCGATGGGTCGCTCGGAGGACGTCGCACGGACCGCCATCCGCGTCACCCTCGGACGGACGACGACAGAGGCCGACGTCGATGCACTCGTCCGAGCGCTGCCGCACGCCTACGCGAACGCCGCGAAGGCCGGCTACGCGGACCGGACCACGGTCCTCGGCGCGCGCCCCTGACCACTCGCCCGTTCGGCCAGGCCGCCGCTTCCGGGAGGCCTGGAGGATACGGCGCGTAGACTTGTCGGGTGAAGGTACTGGCAGCGATGAGTGGCGGAGTCGATTCCGCAGTGGCGGCGGCACGGGCGGTCGACGCCGGGCACGACGTGGTCGGCGTGCATCTTGCGCTCAGCAGGATGCCGGGCACGCTCCGCACGGGCAGCCGAGGGTGCTGCACCATCGAGGACTCGATGGACGCCCAGCGGGCCGCGAACCTCATCGGCATCCCGTACTACGTGTGGGACTTCTCCGAGCGGTTCAAGCTCGACGTCGTCGACGACTTCATCGCGGAGTACCGCGCCGGCCGCACGCCGAACCCCTGCATGCGCTGCAACGAGAAGATCAAGTTCGCAGCCCTGTTGGAGAAGGCGATCGACCTCGGATTCGATGCCGTCGTCACCGGCCACTACGCAAGCATCGTGACCACGGAGGACGGCCATCGCGAACTCCACCGCGCAAGCGCTTGGGCCAAGGACCAGTCCTACGTCCTCGGCGTCCTGACCGCTGAGCAGCTGGCCCACTCGATGTTCCCGCTCGGTGCGACGCCGTCCAAGGCCGAGGTGCGCGCTGAAGCGGCAGAGCGCGGTTTCACCGTCGCGAACAAGCCGGACAGCCACGACATCTGCTTCATCCCGGACGGCGACACCCGCGGTTGGCTGGGGGAGCGCGTCGGAACCGAAACCGGGCAGGTGCTCGATCGGGACGGCTCGGTCGTCGGTTCGCACGAGGGTGCGCATGCCTTCACGGTCGGTCAGCGGAAGGGCCTGCACCTCGGTGTCCCGGCTCCCGACGGCCGCCCTCGTTTTGTGCTGGAAGTGCGACCGAAGGACAACACCGTCGTCGTCGGCCCCAAGGAGGCGCTCGCGATCGGTGAGATCGCCGGCGGCAGGTACACCTGGGCCGGGCGCGCCCCGGAGAACCTCGAGACGGCGTTCTCCTGCGACGTGCAGATCCGCGCGCACGCCGATCCGGTCCCGGCCACCGCCGTGCTCGTCGACGGCGAGATCGTGGTTCGGCCGGACGTGCCGCTCGACGGCGTGGCACCCGGTCAGACCGCAGTCCTCTACCTCGGAACCCGTGTGCTCGGTCAGTTCACGATCGATCGCACCGTGAGCGCTGTCCCGGTTTCGGCCACCGGCTGAGCCCAGGCGCGCAGCCGCAACACCCAGAACGCCGAAACGGCCACCGACGCGATGTCGGTGGCCGTTTCTGCGGGTGCGTCTCAGCGCCCGGACCTACACGGTCTTCGTGGCGGCCTTCGCGGCGGCATTCTGACCCTTCGGCTTCTTGACGAACAGCGTCTCCGCTTGTTCGAGCGTCAGACCGTTCGTCTCCGGGATCTTGATGAGGACGAAGAAGAACGACAGCAGGGCGAAGAAGGCGTACATGCCGTAGGTGAGCGGCAGGGACCAGGCCGACAGGCCGGGGAACGTCACGGTGATGAGGAAGTTCGCGATCCACTGGGCCATCGCGGCGACACCGAGTGCCTTCGCGCGGATCTTGCCCGGGAAGATCTCACCGAGCAGCACCCAGACGAGCGGGCCCCACGACGCGCCGAACGCGACGACGAAGACGTTCGCGGCGATCAACGCGACCGTGCCCCACGGCTGGTCGAGGCTGACATCGCCAGCCGCGTTCGTGGACGAGTTCATAAACGAGATCGCCATCGCGCCGAGTGAGACGGCCATGCCGATGGAACCCGTGAGCAGGATGGGGCGGCGACCGATGCGGTCGACGAGCAGGATCGCGACGATCGTCACGGCGACGTTCGTGACCGAGGTGATGACGGAGATCGTGAACGAATCCGACTCCTGGAAGCCGACCGCCTTCCAAAGCGTGGTCGAGTAGTAGAAGATCACGTTGATGCCGACGAACTGCTGGAAGATCGACAGGATGATGCCGATCCAGACGATCGGCAGGAGCCGGCCCGGACCCGACCAGAGGCTGGCCTTCTTCGTGGTCTCGTCCTGCTTGACAGCCTGCTCGGCCTCACGGACGGCCTTGTCGACCTCCGCCTTCGGAAGGATGCTCGCGAAGACCTTGCGTGCTTCGTCGACACGACCAGCGCGGACGAGGAAGCGGGGCGACTCAGGCAGTCTGAGGGCGAGGAGGCCGTAGACGACCGCTGGGATCGCGCAGGCGATGAACATCCAGCGCCACGCTTCGACGCCGAACCAGAGTTCCTTGATCGCGCCTCCGGCGGCCCCCGCGAGCAGCGAGTCCGAGAGGAGCGCAGCGAAGATGCCGAGGGTGATCGCGAGCTGCTGCAGCGATGCGAGGCGGCCGCGGATGGTGCTCGGGGCGATCTCGGCGATGTAGGCGGGGGCGACGACGGAGGCGATGCCGATGCCGAGGCCGCCGACGACGCGCCAGATGATGAGATCCCACGGCGCGAACGCGAAGCCGGCGCCGAAGGAGGAGACGAAGAAGAGCCCGGCGCCGATGAGCATCGTGAAGATGCGTCCTCGACTGTCGGCGATGCGGCCGGCGAGGTAGGCGCCGAGCGCACAACCGAGGAGCGCGGAGGCGACGGCGAAGCCGATCGCGACTTCGCTCAGATTGAAGGCCGTCTGCATGGCGTCGACCGCGCCGTTGACGACCGACGAGTCGAAGCCGAAGAGGAATCCGCCGACGGCCGCCGAGATCGCGATTCCCACCACCCGACGTTGGAGTTGCTTCGGACTGATGTCTGGCGTACTGCCGCTCGCTGGGGTTGTGGACACGATTCCTCGTTTCTGCACTGCCTGCTCCGCGGCGGATTGCACTGCGGAGGTTCGTCGGGAGGGTCAGCGAGTACGGTCGTGCACGATGTTGTCGGCGTCCCCCTCGCTCGACACCGAACGCCGTCCACTGTACTCGCGTCACGGCCCTCATCAAGGGGGTGGCGCGATCCGGTCCCGGATGGGCCGATGTCGGCGGCCTTCTCTAGACTGAGCAGGTGGCAGACGGCATCGAACTCACTCTCCAGCAGGCCTCCCAGGAAGCCGAGGCGCTGACGACGCGCATCCTCGAACTGCGCGACGCGTACTACGAGCGCGACGAGTCGCTCGTCTCCGATCTCGAGTACGACGGCATGATCCACCGGCTCGAAGAACTCGAACGGCTCTATCCGGAGCTGCAGAGCCAGGACAGCCCGACGCAGACCGTCGGCGGGCGCGCAGAGACGACGCTGTTCGATCCGGTCACGCACCTCGAACGCATGCTGAGCCTCGACAACGTCTTCTCGATCGAGGAGTTCGAGGCGTGGGCCGCCAAGGCGCAGCGCGACGCAGGGGGCGCCGTCGACTTCCTGTGCGAGCTCAAGATCGACGGGCTCGCCATCAACCTCCGCTACGAACGCGGTGTGCTCGTGAGCGCCGCCACGCGCGGAGACGGCGTCGTCGGGGAGGACGTGACGGAGAACGTCAAGTACATCGCCTCCATCCCCACCAGGTTGCAGCCGGCTCCGGCGCCGACGGGGTCGGACGCCGTCGTACCGTTCCCGGACGTCGTCGAGGTGCGCGGCGAGATCTTCTTCCCGGTCGAGGCCTTCCGAGAGCTCAACGCCTCGCAGGCGGAGGCCGGGGAGCGCATCTTCGCGAACCCGCGCAATGCGGCCAGCGGCTCGCTCCGCCAGAAGGCCGAGAGCAAGACGCCGGCTCAGTTGACCCTCATGAAGGACCGCCTGTCTCGGCTGCAGATGCTCGTGCACGGCATCGGCGCGTGGGAGAACCCACCCGTCCGCTCGCAGTCGCAGGTCTACGAGCTGCTGCACAGCTGGGGCCTGCCCACCTCGACGCACTACCGCGTGACGAAGACGGCCGCGGACGCAGCAGCCTTCATCCAGTACTTCGGCGAGCACCGAGACAGCGTCGAACACGAGATCGACGGCATCGTCATCAAGATCGATGATCTCGCACTGCACGCGGAGCTCGGGGCGACCAGCAGGGCGCCTCGCTGGGCGATCGCCTACAAGTACCCGCCGGAGCAGGTCAACACCAAACTGCTCGACATCGTGGTGAGCGTCGGCAGAACCGGCCGGGCAACACCGTTCGCGGTGATGGAGAAGGTGCGCGTCGCCGGGAGCGAGGTCCGCCAGGCCACGCTGCACAACCAGGACGTGGTGAAGGCCAAGGGTGTGCTCATCGGTGACACGGTCGTCCTGCGGAAGGCGGGTGACGTCATCCCGGAGGTCCTCGGGCCGGTGGTGGAACTGCGCGACGGCACGGAGCGGGAGTTCGTGATGCCGGCCGACTGTCCGGAGTGCGGCACACCGCTCGCTCCGGCCAAGGAGGGCGACATCGACCTCCGCTGCCCCAATTCCAAGAGCTGCCCTGCGCAGGTCCGTGGTCGGGTGGAGCACCTCGGTTCGCGGAGCGCGCTGGACGTCGAAGCGCTCGGCGAGGTCGCTGCCGCCGCGCTCACGCAGCCGCTCGAACCGGCCCAGCCGCCGCTGCCCACCGAGGCGGGCATCTTCTCGCTCAAGATGGCGGACATCTTCCCGGTGACGGTCGTCGTCCGGGACTCCGAGACGGGTCTGCCCAAACTCCTCGACGACGGCACACCCAAGACCGATACGCCGTTCCGTCGGAAGCGAGCGCCCAAGAAGGATGGCTTCCACGACCCCGATGCCGCCGAATTCGACGGCGATGAGGACTCCGTGCCGTCGAAGAACGCGATCGAGTTGCTCGCCAATCTCGACGCCGCCAGATTCCGCCCGCTGTCACGGCTGCTCGTGGCGCTCAACATCCGTCACGTCGGTCCGGTGGCGGCTCGCTCGCTCGCCGAGTACTTCGGTTCGCTCGACGCGATCCGGTCCGCCAGCCGCGAGGAACTCGCGGCGGTGGACGGCGTCGGCGGCATCATCGCGGACGCCCTGCTGGCGTGGTTCGAGGTCGACTGGCACCGCGACATCGTCGACCGGTGGACGGTGGACGGTGTGCAGTTCGCCACCCCTGGTCACCCAGGACCCGGTGCAGCGGAGGCCTCGGGCGGAGTGCTCTCCGGTCTGACGATCGTGGCGACGGGTTCGCTCGACGGCTTCACACGGGACGGCGCTCAGGAGGCCATCATCTCGGCCGGCGGCAAGGCCGCATCGAGCGTCTCGAAGAAGACGGACTTCGTCGCTGCCGGTCCAGGCGCCGGTTCCAAACTGGCAAAGGCCGAGTCGCTCGGTGTCCGCATCATCGATGCAGCCGAGTTCGCCATCCTCGTCACCGAGGGCCCGGACGCCCTGGGGCCCGCCCCTGAGCCGGCTGAATCCTCCAGCTAGTGCTGCTGGTCGTCCTGCAGGAGCTGCTCCCTGACTGAACGACGCAGGACCTTGCCGATGAGGGACGTCGGCAGGGCGTCGACCTGGACGATGCGCCGCGGCACCTTGTAGGGCGTGAGGATGCCACGAGCGTAGGCGCGGAGCTCTTCGACGTCGAGCGTCTGCCCTGGTGCGACGACGACCGCCGCGACGACCTCCTCGCCGGAGTGCGCGCTCGGCAGGCCGACCACGGCGGCATCGGTGATCGACGGGTGGCTTCGCAGGACATGCTCGACCTCGGTCGGCGCCACGTTGAATCCACCCGTGATGATGAGCTCCTTGATGCGGTCGACGACCGTCATGAACCCCTCGTCGTCGATGCGGACGATGTCGCCCGTGCGGAACCAACCCCCTGGGAGCAGCACCGCAGCGCTCTCCTGTGGCTTGTTGTAGTACCCCTGGAAGACCTGCGGACCGCGGACGAGGAGTTCGCCAGGTTCGCCCGTCGGTCGTTCGGTCGTCGGGTCCTCAGGGTCCACGATCTTGACCTCGGTGCTCGGCAGCGGCAGGCCGATCGTGCCGGGCTTCCGCCCATCTGAGACGGGGTTCGCAGAGATGACCGGCGAGCACTCCGAGAGCCCGTAGCCCTCGACGAGGAATCCGCCTGATGCGCGCTCGAACGGGACCACGAGCTCATGGGGGAGCGCCATCGCTCCGGAGATCGCGATCTCGGTGCCGCGGATGGACACGCCCTGCGCCGTGGCGGCTGCGAGCAGTCGATCCGCGATGGGCGGGACGGCGGGGAGGAAGGTCGGCGGCCGCTTGCGCATGACCTTCAGCACGAGGTCAGGATCGAACTTCGGGAACAGGACGAGCCGCGACCCCATGCTCATCGCGAAGGTGAGGCACAGGGTCAGGCCGTAGGCGTGGAACATCGGCAGGACGGCGTAGACGACCGCCTCACCGCGTTTGACCGTCGGAACCCAGGCGCGGGACTGGGCAGCATTGGCGAGCAGGTTCGCGTGGGTGAGCGCCGCGCCCTTCGGCGAACCCGTCGTCCCGCTCGTGTACTGGATGAGCGCGAGCTGCGACGTCGCCGGCTTCGGGTGCTCAGGATCGATCGGATTCGATGCGAGCAGGCTCTCCCAGCGGATCGTGCCCGAGACGGGGCCGGTCAGTTGCGCCCTGGACTCCTTGGCCTTCTTGATCGGCAGGCGGAGTGCGAGACGCATGGTCGCCGGCATCGCTCGGGTGATGTCGATCGTGATAAGCGAGGTCACCGCGAGGTCCGCCGGGAAGTCCTGCAGGTGGGGTGCGACCTTGTCCCAGACGATCGCGACCTTCGCGCGGTGGTCTTCGAACTGGTGGCGCAGCTCCTGCGGCGTGTAGAGCGGGTTGTGCTCGATGACGACGGCGCCGAGGCGGAGGACGGCGTAGAACGCGACGATGTGCTGCGGGCAGTTCGGCAGCATCAGCGCGACGGTGTCGCCGGAGCGGACGCCGAGCGACCGGAGCCCCTCCGCGGCGCGGGCGATCTGCTCGGTCAGCTCCGTGTAGTTCGTCGTCGCACCGAAGAACTCGAGGGCGACGGCGTCCGGGTAGCTCGCCGCGGACTGCTCGACGAGGTCGCCGAGGCTCCCTGTCTGCTCTGGAATGTCGGACGGCACCCCCGCGGCGTAGCTGGCGACCCAGGGGCGCGGTCTGGTCGTACGGTCTGCGTCGGTGGCGTCATCGCTCGATCTCACGGGACAACCCTACGGGGAATGCGCCCGCTTCCGCGCGGTGACGACGCCTCCCGCACGACGCCAGGAGAGTAGGGGAGTGACGCCCGGACGAATAGACTGGACCCACCGCCACCGCAACACGTACGGGAGACGCATGTCTGAAATCACCTCCGAGCAGGTCGCGCATCTCGCGAACCTCGCCAGGATCGCCCTGAGTCAGGACGAGA
Organism: Plantibacter sp. Mn2098; assembly: GCF_049319745.1. Lineage (NCBI taxonomy): Bacteria > Bacillati > Actinomycetota > Actinomycetes > Micrococcales > Microbacteriaceae > Plantibacter > Plantibacter sp. Mn2098. Next base: position 154,143 of record NZ_JBMOUH010000011.1, read on the forward strand.
TCGACCACCTGACCACCGAACTCGACTCCATCGTCGACAGCATCGCCAAGGTGCAGGAGGTCGCGACGCCTGACGTGCCGGCCACCAGCCACCCGATCCCGCTGGAGAACGTCTACCGCGACGACGTCGTCGGGAACACGCTGACCGTGGAGCAGGCGCTGTTGAACGCGCCGGAGTCCGCCGACAACCGTTTCAAGGTGTCCGCAATCCTGGGAGAAGAGCAGTGACCGATCTGATCCGCCTGACCGCGGCCGAGCTCTCGGCCAAGCTCTCCTCCGGCGAGGTGTCGAGCGTCGAGGCCACGCAGGCCCACCTCGATCGCATCGCCCAGGTCGACGGCGACGTCCACGCCTTCCTGCACGTCTCCGACAACGCGCTCACGGTCGCAGCCGACATCGACGCCCGTCGTGCCGCCGGTGAACAGCTCGGTGAACTCGCCGGTGTGCCGCTCGCCATCAAGGACGTGCTCGTCACGACCGACATGCCGTCGACGTCCGGCAGCAAGATCCTCGAGGGGTACATGTCGCCCTTCGACGCGACGGTCGTGGCACGCTCGCGCGCTGCCGGCCTCGTGCCGCTCGGCAAGACCAACATGGACGAGTTCGCGATGGGGTCCAGCACGGAGCACTCCGCGTACGGCCCGACGCACAACCCGTGGGACCTCGACCGCATCCCGGGTGGATCCGGTGGTGGTTCCGCTGCTGCGGTCGCCGCGTTCGAGGCGCCCATCGCGCTCGGCAGCGACACCGGTGGATCGATCCGTCAGCCGGCGCACGTCACCGGTACCGTCGGCGTGAAGCCCACGTACGGCGCGGTCAGCCGCTACGGCGCAATCGCGCTGGCCTCCTCGCTCGACCAGGTCGGCCCAGTGAGCCGCACGGTCCTCGACGCGGGCCTCCTGCAGGACGTCATCGCGGGCCACGACGCCCTCGACTCGACGTCCCTCAAGGACGCCTGGCCGTCGATGGCCGCCGCCGCCCGCGAGGGTGCGACGGGTCAGGTCCTCAAGGGCCTGCGCGTCGGCGTCGTCAAGGAACTCAACGGCGAAGGCTTCCAGGCCGGTGTCAAGAGCCGCTTCCAGGAGGCGCTCGCGGTCCTCGAGGCCAATGGGGCCGAGATCGTCGAGGTGGGCGCACCTCACTTCGAGTACGCGGTCGCCGCGTACTACCTCATTCTCCCGGCGGAGGCGTCGAGCAACCTGGCCAAGTTCGACTCCGTGCGCTTCGGCATGCGGGTCACGCCCCAGGGTGGCGGCACGGTCGAGCAGGTCATGTCCGCGACGCGTGAGGCCGGTTTCGGCCCGGAGGTCAAGCGACGCATCATCCTCGGCACCTACGCCCTGAGCGCCGGCTACTACGACGCGTACTACGGCAGTGCCCAGAAGGTGCGCACGCTCATCCAGCGCGACTTCGCTGCGGCGTTCGACCAGGTCGATGTCCTCGTCAGCCCGAGCGCCCCCACCACGGCGTTCAAGCTCGGTGAGCGCATCGACGACCCGCTCGCGATGTACCTCAACGACGTCACCACCATCCCGGCGAACCTCGCCGGCATCCCGGGCATCAGCGTCCCCATCGGCCTCGCGCCGGAGGACGGCCTGCCCGTCGGCATCCAGTTCATGGCCCCCGCGAGGGAAGACGCCCGGCTCTACCGGGTGGGAGCGGCGCTCGAAGCGCTGCTCGAAGGGCAGTGGGGACACTCGCTCATCTCGCAGGCACCGACTCTCGGAGGGAAGTAGAACATGGCGAAGGACGCACTCCTGTCCTACGAGGAGGCGCTCGAACTGTACGAGCCCGTCCTCGGTTTCGAGGTCCACGTGGAGCTCAACACCAAGACGAAGATGTTCTCGTCGGCGCCCAACGGGTTCGGCGACGCCCCCAACACGAACATCTCGCCCGTGTGCCTCGGTCTCCCGGGCTCGCTGCCCGTTGTGAACGAGCAGGCCGTGCGCTACTCGATCAGCCTGGGCCTCGCCCTCGGCTGCTCGATCGCGCCGTCCAGCCGCTTCGCCCGGAAGAACTACTTCTACCCCGACCTCGCGAAGAACTATCAGATCTCTCAGTTCGACGAGCCGATCGCCTTCGAGGGCTCCGTCGACGTCGAGCTCGCCGACGGCACCATCGTGACCGTGCCGATCGAGCGCGCGCACATGGAGGAGGACGCCGGCAAGCTCACACACATCGGTGGTTCGACCGGCCGCATCCAGGGTGCGGAGTACTCGCTCGTCGACTACAACCGTGCCGGTGTGCCGCTCGTCGAGATCGTCACGAAGCCCATCTACGGCACTGAGCACCGCGCACCCGAGATCGCGAAGGCGTACGTCTCCGCAATCCGCGACATCGTTGTGGCGCTCGGCATCTCCGACGCGAAGATGGAGCGGGGCAACCTGCGATGCGACGCGAACATCTCGCTGCGCCCGCGTGGCCAGGAGAAGCTCGGCACGCGCACGGAGACGAAGAACGTCAACTCGCTCCGTTCCGTCGAGCGCGCGGTCCGCTACGAGATCCAGCGTCAGGCGGCCATCCTCAAGGCCGGCGGTTCGATCACGCAGGAGACCCGTCACTGGCACGAGGACACGGGAGCAACGTCTGCCGGCCGTCCGAAGAGCGACGCCGACGACTACCGGTACTTCCCTGAGCCGGACCTGCTGCCCGTGGTTCCGTCGCCGGAGCTGATCGAGGAGCTGCGTGCCGCGCTGCCCGAGGCGCCGGCGCTGCGTCGTCGTCGTCTGAAGGGCGAGTGGGGCTTCACCGATCTCGAGTTCCAGGACGTCGTCAACGGTGGCCTGCTGAACGAGATCACCGCGACCGTCGCCGCCGGCGCAACGCCTGCTGCTGCGCGCAAGTGGTGGACGGGTGAGATCTCGCGCCTCGCGAACCAGCAGGACGTCGAGGCTTCGACGCTCGTCTCGCCGGAGCACGTCGCAGAGCTCGCCAGACTGATCGATGCCGGAACGCTGACCGACAAGCTCGCCCGCCAGGTGCTCGAAGGCGTCATCGCCGGCGAGGGTGCACCGGCGGAGGTCGTCGCATCGCGCGGGCTCGAAGTCGTCTCGGACGACGGAGCGCTCATCGCCGCGATCGATGAGGCGCTCGCGTCCCAGCCCGACGTGCTCGCGAAGATCCGCGACGGCAAGGTGCAGGCGGCCGGCGCGGTCATCGGTTCGGTCATGAAGGCCATGCGCGGACAGGCCGATGCGGCTCGTGTGCGTGAACTCGTCCTGGAGCGCGCGGCCGCAACGGCGGAGTAGTCCTCGGTCCGGTCCCGGGTGGTGTCGTTGTGAGCTTTCGGGCCCTTCGACAAGCTCAGGGACCGGGCGTCCGGTCACTGAGCTTGTCGAAGTGTCCGGTGGTGCGCACACGGTAGCCCTGGCCCAGCCCACGGGTGTGGGTTTACACTGCTCGCATGCTGGTGGAAGGAACCATTCGCTGGCAGGTCACTGAAGACTGCCCCACCGTGCTGCTGATCGCACTCGCGCTCCGGCAGATGGCGGGACTCGGCGCTGTCTGCGCGCCGCACCTGCCGGCGGTCGCGCCGGAGGTCCCGCGGGTCGACGTGAGCGACATCGACCAGACCCTCCTCGCCGCCCAGTGGGACGGCTGGTGGCTCGGCATCGCCCGTCGTGACACGAGGCCGTTCGTGGTCGAGGCCAAACCGCCGCACTTCGCGGCGTTCGATCGTGCGCTCGAATTGCAGGAACTCGCGTACCGTGCGTACGGCGACGCGTCGGTCTGGGCCGATGACCGCCTCCGCGAGTACGCCGTCGCCTTGAACTCGCGACAACCGTCGCGGCTTCGTGACGTCTACGACCTCATCCGGGAGCGTCAGTTCGAGTTGCGGCGTCAGTCGAGTTCGTTCCGGATCGACCTCGAGGTGCTGCCGATCGCGGAGACGGGCGCGTGGGTCGTCGCCTCCGACACGATCGTCGTGAGCGAGACGCTCCGCGACGACCGAGAGGCGTTCCGCGAGTGGCTACGGCCGCTCATCTACGGGCTGGTGTGAACGGAGGCTCCGGGGTCCGGGTCAGCTCGGTCAGCTCCGGGGGAGCGGCCGGGCGGTTCGCACGTCCCGTCCGGTGAGCGCGAGCAGCCGCCACTGCAGCGGAGCGTCCTCCCCGAGGTCGACCTTCGACGCGAAGAGCCCGCTCGCTTCGAGTGCGTCCTGCTGCGGCTCGAAGACGGTCCACACCGCTTCGACGAGTTCGATCGGCAGGTTCTCGTCCGAGCCGGTCGCGCGCGCCAGGTCCCACGTGTGGATGGCCACGTCCGACACCTGCTCGCTCAGGTAGTGGTCGAGGTTGACCGTGTCGTACGACAGGTGGACGCGGGTCGTCGGCTTGGCGCGGAGCCAGGCGGCACGGGCCTGCGCAGCATAGCGCTCCCATTCGGCCTGGAGGTCGTTCGAGAGCGGCGCGATGAGCGCTTCGGCCTGCTTCACCGTGATGCCGCCGAGGAGCGGATCGATCCACTGCTGCTCTTCGATGACGTGCTGCACGAGTTGCTTCGTCGTCCACTCGGTGTCCGGTGTCTCACCGTCCCAATCGGTGACCGCTTCGAGCCGTCTGGTGAACTCGTCGGTTGCGAGTTGCTGCATGTGGAGCCAGTCGATGTCAGTCACGGGCGCACCTTTCGTCGCTTACTCCAACGCACGATGCGCCAGCTCATTCCGCTCGGCCGGATCGGACGCCACGCTGCCGGCGAGGCGATGTCGGACCCTGCTGAGACAATGGTGTCATGAGTCGGCAGGACGGTGCATCACGGCGCGTGTCCCACGCGGACGCGGATGACAGCGGCACCCACATCCTGCACGTCGACATGGACGCGTTCTTCGTCTCGGTGGAGCTCTTGCAGCGACCGGAACTTGCCGGGCTCCCGCTCATCGTCGGACATCGTGAAGGCCGCTCGGTCGTCACCTCCGCCAGCTATGAGGCCAGGCGGTACGGCGTCAAGGCGGCGATGCCGGTGTCCCAGGCGCTGCGGCTCTGCCCGACGGCGATCGTGTTGGAGCCCCATCACGGGGAGTACCGCAAGTACTCGGATCTGGTGATGCAGGTGTTCGAATCGATCACGCCGCTCGTCGAGCCGCTCAGCATCGACGAGGCCTTCCTCGACGTCTCAGGCGCTATCAGGCTCATGGGCCGACCCAAGGAGATCGCGAGCATCATCAAGCAACGGGTGCTCGCCGAGACCGGATTGCCGTGCTCCGTCGGGGTCGCCGCCACGAAGTACGTGGCGAAGCTGGCATCCGGTCTGTCCAAGCCGGACGGGTTGCTCGTGGTGCCCGCGGATGAGACCGTCGCCTTCCTGCGGCCGTTGCCGGTGGGCGCGCTCTGGGGTGTCGGCGGCAAGACGGAGGAGCAGCTCCTGAACCGCGGCATCCGCACGGTCGGGGAGGTGGCGGACACTCCGCTCTCGGTGTTGCAACGCGCGGTGGGGGACGCCACGGGACGCAAACTGCTCGAGCTCGCGAGCGGTGTCGACCCCCGATCCGTGACCACGGTGCGGCGCGAGAAGAGCGTCAGCCACGAGGTCACGTTCGAGACCGACATCGCCGATCCTGCAATGCTGCGACGAGAGGTCCTCAATCTCGCGAACCTCGTCGCGGTGCGGCTTCGGCGCGGCGGATTCGCCGGGCGAACGGTTGGCATCCGGGTGCGCTTCGCCGACTTCTCGGTCGTGTCGCGATCCAAGACGCTCCCGGACCCCACGAACGTCGGCCGACGGCTGTACGAGGAGGCGGTCTCGCTGTTCGACGCACTCGACCGCCGTGGACAACTCGTCCGTCTGATCGGTGTCAAGGTCGAGCAACTGTCGGAGGATGCCGGCGGGTCGGCCGGGCTCTGGGACCCGGATGAGGAGTGGCGGGATGCCGAGGCCACGATGGATCAGGTCGCCGGCCGGTTCGGGGATCATGCCATCGCCCCCGCGTCGCTGCTCGGCAAACCGAGGCGACGCGGACTCGGCAGCCGGGGCGATGGCCTGCAGGAGCGCTGAGGGCCCACGCTGGTCACCCGCCGTGATGCACCTTGGTTCTCGTGGGTGCGCGGGGTAGCGTGGCACCATGACGAATCTCGTGTTGAAACTTGCGGAACAGGCCAAGAACATCGGCGTGACGGCGGCCTACGGCGAGCAGCAGGATGTCGACGGCGTGAAGTTCGTCCCCGTCGCGCTGTCGTACTACGGCTTCGGCGCCGGCAGCGAAGGCGGCGACGATGAAGCAGCCGGTGGCGGAGGCGGCGGCGGACTCGCCGTTCCGGTCGGCGCGTACATCAAGACCAGGGACGGGCTGCGCTTCGACCCGAACCTGATCTCGCTCATCGCGGTCGCCATCCCGTTCATCTGGGTAAGCGGCAAAGCGCTCTCCGGGATCATCCGGGCGCTCAAGAAGTAGCGGAGGGACGCGCGAAGCGTTCCCCGCTGTTCACCAGAGCTATACTCGGTGACATCACGGGAGTCCGGTGAACCGGGCTGAGAGGAAGGTATCCGCCTTCGACCGTCAAACCTGATCTGGATCATGCCAGCGCAGGGAGACCATTTCTCACTACCCGTGCCCTCTTTCCCAAAACAGGAAGGGCACGTCACGTGTCAGCATCGATCAACACACCAGCACGCCTCGACGCCAACAACCGCACTCTCAAGTGGCGCGTCGTCGACATCGTCGTGGTCGCCGTCCTCGGCGTCGCAACCGGGCTCATCTTCTGGGCTTGGAACACCATCGGCTACCTCTGGTACGAGGGCGCCAACGCGGTGACACCCGGCTTCGGCGGCATCGCGAACGGCGTCTGGCTGCTCGGCGGGGTCCTCGGCGGCCTCATCATCCGGAAGCCGGGTGCTGCGCTCCTCGTCGAACTCATCGGCGCGGTCGTCTCCGCGCTCATCGGCAACGTGTGGGGCATCTCCACGGTCTACTCCGGCCTCGCACAGGGGCTCGGTGCGGAACTCGTCTTCGCGGCGTTCGCGTACCGTCGATTCGGTCTGCTGCCGGCGATCCTCGCCGGCGCGGGCGCAGGACTCGCGGAGTGGCTGCTCGAACTCTTCACCTCCGGCAACCTCGCGAAGTCGGCGGAGTTCAACACCTTCTACCTCATCGCAACGGTCGTCTCGGGTGCCGTCCTCGCGGGTGTGCTCGGGTGGGCGCTTGTGAAGGCGCTCGCGTCAACGGGGGCGCTCAGCCGGTTCGCGGCTGGACGGGATGCCCGGAACGAGGTCTAGATCGTGTCACGCGGAATCGCGGCGCGGGTCCAGGTCGACGGCTGGGGGTGGCGACACGCCGGCCGGAAGGCCTGGGCCGCCCGCGATCTGACGTTCACGATCGAACCGGGGGAGCGGGTGCTCCTCCTCGGCGCGTCCGGGGCGGGCAAGTCCACCCTCATCCATGCCCTCGCCGGTGTCCTGGGCGGCTCGGACGAGGGCGAGGTCGCCGGTTCGATCCTGATCGACGGCGAGCCTCCCGAACGGGTCCGAGGCCGCGCGGGCCTGGTTCTGCAGGACCCCGATTCGCAGGTCATCCTCGCGCGCGTCGGCGACGATGTCGCATTCGGATGCGAGAATCTCGGCGTCCCGAGGGACGAGATCTGGGCACGGGTGCGGGCGAGCCTCGATGCGGTCGGGCTCGACCTGCCGCTCGATCACCCGACGCAGGCGATGTCCGGCGGGCAGAAGCAGCGGCTGGCCCTGGCCGGTGTGCTCGCGATGCAGCCATCGCTGCTCCTTCTCGATGAGCCGACGGCGAATCTCGACCCGGCCGGGGTCCTCGAGGTGCGCGATGCGGTTGAACGGGTCGTCGGCGACGGTTCCTCGACGCTCGTCGTCATCGAGCACCGCGTCGACGTGTGGCGTGACCTCATCACCCGGGTCATCGTCCTCGATCCGGACGGCGGTGTACTCGCGGACGGTTCGCCGGAAACGGTGCTCGACGATGTCGGCGCGCGGCTCGCAGCGTCGGGCGTGTGGGTTCCCGGAGTCCCGCTCGGGCTCGCTCGCCGAGGGCGGCCAGGCGATGGGACGCACGCGCTCTTGGCGCAGGACCTCGGGATCTCTCGGGTTCCGCGGACGGCGCGTGCTGCGGGTGTTCCCGTGCAGGAGCATCTGGAGGTCGCCATCGAGACCGGGCGATCGACGGTCGTGGTCGGACCCAACGGCGCCGGGAAGTCGACGCTCGCCTTGACGCTGGCGGGTCTCCTGCCGGAGTATTCGGGCGAGGTCCGCTCATCGGAGGCCCTCGCCGGTCGCCGCGGTCGCCGGCCGATCACGTGGACGTCGAGGGAACTGCTCACCCGGGTCGGCACGGTGTTCCAGGACCCTGAGCACCAGTTCGTCACGAGCACCGTCCACGACGAACTCGCTGTGGCCCTGCGCGCATTGCGCTGGGCCCCTGCCGAGATCGAGGCCCGTGTCGACGATCTGCTCGAACGACTGGACCTCGCGAAGCTCGCCCGTGCGAATCCCTTCAGCCTGTCCGGTGGTCAGAAGCGCCGTTTGTCGGTTGCGACGGTGCTCGCCGCGAGGCCGCAGGTGATGATCCTCGATGAACCCACGTTCGGGCAGGATCGGAGGAGCTGGATCTCGCTGGTCGAACTCCTGCAGGACGAGCTCGATGCCGGCATGACGGTCATCTCCGTCACGCACGACGCGGCCTACGTCGATCTGCTGGGCGATCGTGTCCTGACACTCGAACCGATGCACGAACCGATGCGCGGAGCGGAGGCTGCGGCATGACGGCGCTGGCGAATGCTCCTGTCGCAACCAGGGATGGCCGTCCGGTTGTGCTCGACCGGGTGAACCCGGTGACGAAGGCGTTCATCGTCATCCTGTTGTCCCTCCCGCTGCTCGTGACGATCGACTGGGTGAGCGCGGCCGTCGCGGTGGTGCTCGAGGCGATGCTCTTCCCGCTCGCTGGACTCACGCTGCGGGCGTTTCTGCGCCGAGCGTGGCCGGTGCTGCTCTTCGCCCCGGTCGGCGGGATCAGCATGCTGTTGTACGGCAAGCCGGGCGGGCACGAGTACTGGTCGTTCTGGGTGATCAGGATCACCGACAGCTCCATCGAACTCGCCATAGCCGTGACCGTCAGGGTGGTCGCGCTCGGCTTGCCGACCATCCTGCTGTTCGCGCGCGTCGACCCGACGGACCTCGCCGACGGGCTGTCGCAGATCGTCAGGCTTCCGAGTCGATTTGTGCTCGGGACGCTCGCCGGTGCGCGCATGCTCGGTCTGTTCGTGGAGGACTGGAGGAGCATGGCGTTGGCCAGGCGGGCCAGAGGGCTCGGCGACCACGGCGTCATCCGGAGATTCGTGTCGATGGCGTTTGTGCTGCTCGTGTTCGCGATCCGCCGGGGGAGTAAATTGGCGACCGCGATGGAGGCGAGAGGGTTCGGTTCGTCCATTCCTCGCACCTGGGCGAGATCGTCCACGCTCAGTGCGGCAGACGCCGTCGCAGTGCTGGTCGCGGTCGGGATCATGGTCCTCGCGATCGGCACGGCCGTTGTCTCGGGCTCGTTCCGATTCATCGGGTCATGACGGTGGGACAGGACGGGATGCCGGCGGGAGCGTCGGGAGCGTGGGGATCCGCGGGTGCCACGCGTGCTCCGGTGCTCCTGATCGACGGTCGTTCCGGTTCGGGCAAGACGAGCCTGGCCGCAGCGGTCGCTGGGGCGCTCACGGACTCGACGGTCGTGCACATGGACGACCTGTACCCGGGTTGGGACGGACTGGACGAGGGGAGCGTCCTGCTCACCGAATCGGTGCTCCGTCCGTTGTCGGCCGGGTTGCCGGCCGTGTGGCGTCGGTGGGACTGGCATCGGTCTGAGCGTGCCGAGGCGCACGTCGTCGATCCGTCGATCCCGTTGGTGGTCGAGGGCTGCGGAGCACTGTCGCGGGCTTCAGCGAGGCTCGCCGCCTCCTCGATCTGGCTGGATGCTCCACCACCGATGCGGGAGGGCAGGCTGAGCCGTCGCGACGGTACCGTCGAGTGGTGGCCGGCCTGGACGGTGCAGGAGGATGCGTTCATCGCGCGGGAGCGTCCGGACGCCCTGGCCGACGTCGTGCTGGACGGGGGAGCGGCCTCGGAGGAGGTGCTCGCGCGAGCGCTCGAGGCGCTGTCAGCGGGCGTCCACGGCGTGACGTGGGATCGGTGGCTCGCTGCGCGCTGACATCGACCGCCAGCGTGTATCGACCGTCAGGGTGTTCTGACTACGCCCAGCCGAGTTCGTGGAGGCGTGCGTCGTCGATCCCGTAGTAATGGCCGATCTCGTGCACGAGCGTCGTGTGGATCTCGTCCTGCAACTCTTCGAGCGTCGCGCAGACGTCGAGGTGCGGCTCCCGGTAGACGATGATTCGGTCCGGCATCTCGCCGAATCCGTATCGGTCCCGTTCGGTCACGGCGACACCGTCGTACAACCCGAGGGTGTCGAGGGTGCCGTTCTCCGGCCGGTCCTCGACGACGAACACGACGTTGTCGAGTCCGTCGATCATCTCATCGGGGAGGAGGTCGAGTTCCGCGACCACGATGGCTTCGAACGCGTCGGAATCGAGTTCGAGCATGTCGTCTCCGCTCACTGCAATCGAACCGTGTCGAGCATGGAGATTCGCCATCCGGTCCGGATGGCGCTCCGTGAAGCTATTGGGGTGAGTAACGGGGCTTGAACCCGCGACCTCCTGGACCACAACCAGGCGCTCTACCAACTGAGCTATACCCACCATGTGCTTGTTCGAATTGTTTCTCGTACAAGCGCCTGAAGAAGTCTATTACATGTTTGGAGCGTAAATGTTCACGACGGCCTCAGAAACTGATTTTGCTTCATCGGATGTTGGTCCGGGGACCTCGACGAACACCGCCTTGCGGTAGTACGCGAGCTCGCGGATCGACTCCAGGATGTCCGCGAGGGCGCGGTGTCCGCCGTGCTTGGACGGTGCGTTGAAGTAGACGCGCGGGTACCAACGGCGAGCGAGTTCCTTGATGGAGGACACGTCGACGTTGCGGTAGTGCAGGTGGGAATCGAGGCGCGGCATGTACCTCGCGATGAATGCGCGGTCCGTGCCGATCGTGTTGCCGGCGAGCGGCGCCTTGGATTCCTCCGGAACGAACTTCTGAATGTATTCGAGCACTTCGAACTCGGCCTCCGCGACGCTCACGCCGTTGGGGATCTCCTCGATGAGACCGGAGGTGGTGTGCATGTTGGTGACGAACTCGCCCATGTTGGCCAGCGCGGAGTCGTCCGGCTTGATGACGATCGAGAATCCGGGATCCAGGATGTTCAATTCGAAGTCGGTGATGACGACCGCGATTTCGACGAGTTCGTCGACCTCGAGGTCGAGTCCGGTCATTTCGCAGTCGATCCAGACCATGCGGTCCCCAGCTGTACTCATGGCTTGAGTCTACTCAGGCGGTCCGACGTCGCTGTCCGCCGGGTGTCGCCCGCTGCGCGAACTACACTGGACCGGTGATCCTCGCACTCTCCATCCTGCTGCTCGTGAACGGCGTCTTCAACGTGGTCGTGTGGCCGCAATTCCTCAAGCGTGTCGCCCGCGATGAACGCGCCAGGGATGCGGCAGGCAAGGCGACGCCGTTCCTGATCGTGCACGTCGTGCTCGTCACCATCGCGCTCGTCGTCGGACTCGTTTCGCTCGTCTTCGGCGTCCTCGGACTCCTCGGAGTCGGCATCTGAACCGAGGCGACTGGTCGCCTACGGTATTCTGTTCACGCCGCCTCCGTAGCTCAGGGGATAGAGCAGGAGCCTTCTAATCTCTTGGTCGCAGGTTCGAATCCTGCCGGGGGCACAATCAGGTGTTCGAGAGGTGCCTTCTCATCTCTTGGTCGCAGGTTCGAATCCTGCCGGGGGCACAATCAGGTGTTCGAGAGGTGCCTTCTCATCTCTTGGTCGC
>NZ_JBMOUH010000012.1:0-160300 GCF_049319745.1 Plantibacter sp. Mn2098
GGGAGAGTAGGACACCGCCGGACTTCTTCGTTGAGATGGCCACCCAAGAATTCTTGGGTGGCCATTTCGCGTTTAAGTGCCAGAAATCTGGCTCACGGAACACCAGCACCACAGCACCACCAGAAACATCGCCTCACCAGGCGAATTCAGGCAAGCGGATTTGCGCTCGAGCAATCGGTCGCATAAGCTTGACCTTTGGCTGGGCGGATTCCATCGTCGAGACCGTACGCACACTCCCCACCTTCGCAAGATCCGGGGAGGTGCATGCCGACAAGAGATCTTGGGCAGAGCAATCGCTCTGCGGTAATGAAGGAGAAACCACTATGGCAGCAGTGTGCCAGGTGACTGGAGCCGTTCCCGGCTTCGGACACAACATTTCGCACTCGCACCGTCGCACGAAGCGCCGCTTCGACCCGAACGTGCAGAAGAAGACCTACTACGTGCCTTCGCTGCGTCGTAACGTCACCCTCAAGGTGTCCGCCAAGGGCATCAAGGTGATCGACGCTCGTGGCATCGAATCCGTCGTCAAGGACATCCTTGCTCGTGGGGAGAAGATCTAATGGCTAAGCAGCAGGACGTTCGTCCGATCATCAAGCTCCGTTCGACGGCTGGTACCGGTTACACGTACGTGACCAAGAAGAACCGTCGCAACGACCCCGACCGTCTCGTGCTCAAGAAGTACGACCCCGTAGTGCGCAAGCACGTTGAATTCCGAGAGGAGCGCTAAACATGGCTAAGAAGAGCAAGATCGCCCGTAACGAGCAGCGCAAGGTTATCGTCGACCGTTACGCAGCCAAGCGCCTCGAGCTGAAGAAGGCCCTCGTGGACCCGAACGGCACCGACGAGTCGCGTGAAGCCGCTCGTGTCGGCCTGCAGAAGCTGCCGCGCAACGCATCGCCGATCCGCGTCCGCAACCGCGACGCCGTCGACGGACGCCCCCGCGGTATCCTCACCAAGTTCGGCATCAGCCGTGTCCGTTTCCGTGAAATGGCACACCGCGGCGAACTGCCCGGCATCACCAAGTCGAGCTGGTAGTCACTCACCGCTCGCAGTTGTTCCTGCAGTCGGCATCGCCGGCAGCTGAACACAGCACAGCTTCATCCTGAAGGGGATGTCCGTTTCGACGGACATCCCCTTCGGTCGTTAACGGGTGTTGCATCATTGCTGGAGCGCGTGGGGCGGTGAGCGGCCGACGGTCCATACTGGAAGCTTCTGGAGCTCAGAATTGAACGAGGTGATCGTCGCTGGACGTGCAACGCCAACGCGCGATCGCGCTGCTTGTGGCCGTGTGTTTCTTTATGGAGAACCTCGACGGAACGATCCTCACCACAGCGGCTCCGAGCATCGCCCGTGACCTCGGCACCGAATCGACGGCTGTCGGGCTCGCGGTCACCGCTTTCCTGCTGACCGTCGCAGTGCTCATCCCGGTGAGCGGCTGGCTCACCGAGCGGTTCGGCGCCCGACGGGTGTTCGCTGTCGCCATCGCGGTGTTCACGATCGCCTCGATCCTGTGCGCTGCGAGCGTGTCGTTGCCGATGCTCATCGCGATGCGGGTGCTGCAGGGCATCGGTGGAGCACTGATGGTGCCGGTGGGGCGGCTCGCGGTGCTCCGGGTGACGCCGAAAGAGAGGCTGATCCAGGCGATCGCGTTGCTGACGTGGCCGGCGTTGGCTGCCCCGATCATCGCACCGTTCCTCGGTGGGCTCATCACGACGTACGCGTCGTGGCATTGGATCTTCCTCATCAACGTGCCCGTCGGCATCGCGGCGTTCATCATCGCCCTGCGGATCGTGCCGGACTTCGCGGGGGCAGCGGTCCCGCCGCTGGATTGGCGGGGGCTCGTGCTCGCGTGCACGGGACTGGCGGGGCTCGTCTACGCATCTGCCCTCGTCTCCGGGGTCGGGTTCGACCTCGGAGCATTCCTCGTGTCGCTGGTGGTCGGGGTTGTGCTGCTCGCGTTCGCTGTGCGGCACCTGCTGCGGGCATCGCACCCCTTTGTGGATCTGCGTCTGCTGCGCGTGGAGACGTTCCGGCTGGCGAACGCCGGCGGATCCGTGTACCGGCTGACCATCAGCGCCGTTCCGTTCCTGCTCCCGCTGCTGTTCCAGGACGCGTTCGGGTGGACACCGGTCGAGGCCGGCGCGGTGGTGCTGTTCCTCTTCGCGGGGAACCTGGCGATCAAACCGGCGACGACGTGGATGCTTCGGACGTTCGGGTTCAAGATCCTGCTCGTGGCCTCCGGGGCAATCGGCGCGCTGTGCATGGTGGCCATGGCGTTCCTGACCGCTTCGACGCCCATCGTGGTGACGGCCGCGCTCCTCTTCCTCAGCGGGGTCGCGCGATCCGTCGGGTTCACCGCCTACAACACGATCACCTTCGCCGATGTGGAGCAGCCGCAGATGGCGGGCGCGAATACGCTCAACTCGACGCTGCAGCAGGTCGCGAGCGGATTCGGTGTGACCGTCGGCGCGATCCTGCTCTCATCCGGCTTCGCGGTGGACGATGCCGTGCACGGTGGGCCGCTGCTGCCGTACGGCTTCGCATTCATCGCGATCGCCGTGCTCACGCTCTATCCGACGTTCGAAGCGCTGGCGCTCTCGCGGGCCGCCGGCAGTGGCGTGATCGTGAAGGCTGCTGCGCCGAGGCGGTGATGGAGGGCGCCTTCCTCCACAGACCGTCGACGCCCAGGAAGTTCTCCACAGATGGCGTCCGTGTCGTTTGGCGCGAGTCGGCACGACTACCGTCAGACCCATGCGAGTCGGCGTGTACATCGATGGGTTCAACCTCTATTACGGTGCGCGTGGTGTGTGCGGGCGCGCGGTCGCCGGCTGGCGGTGGCTTGACCTTCGGCAGTTGGCGCTTCGCTTGCTGGAGAAGCAATCAGGGTGGGGATCTGTGCAGACCCTTAGAGTCGTCTACTGCACCGCGCGGGTCAGCGGGAGTCCAGGCACAACAGGGCAGCAAGACCAGGACACGTATATTCGTGCGCTGAAAGCGTCAGGCGCAATCGACGAACTCGCAATGGGTCAGTACGTTTCGCGGATCGCGACGGCGCCGCTCGCCGTCCCCGATCGGAGAGGGCGGCCAGTGCTCGCCCGGCCAGAATGGCCGGTCATGATCCGAGACGTGGACGGAGAAGATCAGCCCGAAGCGGTATTCATGGTCTCGGTCGCTCGACGTGAGGAGAAAGGGTCTGACGTGAACGTCGCGTCGCATCTCATGTTGGATGTGCTCGAGAAACGAATCGATGCGGCGATCGTCATCAGCAATGACAGCGACTTGGCGTTTCCGATAGACCTGGCGCGGAGACGGGTGCCGGTTGGCACCGTCAACCCGACCAGGGGGTACATAGCAGGAAAGCTCAACGGTGCTCCGGATCAGGGTGTTGGGCGGCATTGGTGGTACTGCCTCACCGCTGAGGATCTGGTTGAGGCGCAGCTTCCGGCCCGGGTTGGGAGGTGCAGTCGACCGCCTGGGTGGTGATTGCGACTCAAGTGGATGGCTGGTATTCTATGTACATACCGCCCGGCCCCTCTGGGGCCGGGTTTACTTAAGCGAGGCTCGGGTGGCGAGCCCTTGAAGGCGCCCGGCGCGCCGCCCGCGGCCGCAAGTCATTCGGGGAGACGCTGCCCCTCCTGCTGTGCGTGGAGACGAATTGGGGCAGGCATCGAATCTGCCGAGCCTTCGCGCCAGCGGCCATTACTTGAGGTGGGCGCAGGGGGCATGCGCACTAGAATGCAGCGCGACTCTTTGATATTACAGATAGCTTGATAGAATGTATAGACAATGTTGCTTGGCGGTGTAAGACTCGAGGCGGACAGGGACGTCGCGTCGGCGTCTTGGTCGAAGTCGACCGGGTCCTCAGCGAAAGGGACCACGCATGAACAAGCGCATCCTCACCGGGCTCGCCATCGGGGCCACCGCCGCTCTCCTATTCGCCGGATGCTCAGGCACCGGCCAGGATTCCACAACAGGTGGAGGAAAAGACGGAGGAGAGACCGCATCGAACGGACGCACCTACGCCGTCATCACCCACGCGTCCCCAGGCGACGCGTTCTGGGACCGCGTCAAGTCCGGCGCTGAGCGGGCAGGTGCCGACTACGGCTCCGATGTCACGTATACCGCCGACCCGGACCCGGCGAAGCAGTCGCAGCTCATCGACAACGCCATCGCGCAGGGGGTCGACGGCATCGTCGTCTCGATGGCGAACCCTGACGGTGTGCGGTCGAGCGTCGAGCGTGCCGTGGCCGCCGGCATCCCCGTCGTCACCGTCAACTCCGGGCTCGAGGACTTCAAGGCCTTCGGCGCGATCACCCATGTCGGCCAGAGTGAGAGCATCGCGGGCACGGCAGCCGGAGAACGGCTTTCCGAGGCAGGTCTGAGCAAAGCGCTCTGCGTTATGCACGAGGCCGGCAATGTCGGCCATGAGGAGCGCTGCGCGGCGGCGACCGGGGCGTTCAGCGGCACGATGCAGAACCTGCAGGTGGACGGCACCAACGATGCCGAGGTCAAGGCGACGATCAAGTCGAAACTGCAGGCCGATCCATCGATCGACGCCGTGCTCACCCTCGGCGGGCAGTACGCGCTCGACGCGGTGGGCGCCGTCGACGAATCGGGCAGCGATGCGACGGTCGCGACCTTCGACCTGTCCGACGACGTCGTGAGCGATGTCGCGGCGGGGAAGATCCTGTTCGCCGTCGACCAGCAGCCCTACGTCCAGGGGTTCCTCGGGATCACAGCACTGCACCTCAAGGCGACGAACGGCAACGACATCGGCGGTGGCGAACCGGTCTACTCCGGGCCGGCGTTCGTCACGAAGGACAACGCCGCCGACGTCGCCGAGTTCGCGAAGAACGGCACCCGCTGATGAACGACTCAGGGCAGGCGGCCCACCATCCATCGCCCTCAGTCGACGGGATCGACGCATGACGACCACGGACATCGTGACGATCGCCACCAGGCCACGACTCGAACACCGACCGATCAGACGGCTCCTCGCGCGGCCGGAGATGGGCGCCCTCATCGCCGCCCTGGCAGTGATGGCCTTCTTCTCCCTCTACACGGACAACTTCCTGACGCTCCCCGGTGCCGGGGTGTGGCTCGAATCGGCGTCGACCTTCGGGATCATGGCAGTGGCCGTCGCACTGCTGATGATCGGAGGCGAGTTCGACCTCTCCGCCGGCGTGCTGACCGGGTTCACCGCGCTCGTGGTCGGCATCCTGACCACGCACTACGGCCTGAACATCTGGGTCGCAGTGGTCCTCTCACTCGTCTTCGCGCTCGCGATCGGCGCGTTGAACGGGTTCCTCGTGATGAAGACGGGATTGCCGAGCTTCATCGTCACGCTCGGCACCTTCTTCATCCTCGCCGGCATCGACCTCGCCGTCACGAAGCTCATCACCGGTCAGGTCGCCATCCAGGGCATGACGAAGGTCCCGATCTACGACTCGATCCAGCCGCTCTTCGGCTCATCGATCCAGATCGGCGGCGGCACGTTCTACATCTCGACCCTCTGGTGGCTCGTCGTCACCGCCCTCGCGACCTGGATGCTCCTCCGCACCCCGGCCGGCAACTGGATCTTCGCCGTCGGCGGGGCGTTGCACGCAGCTCGCCAGATCGGGGTGCCGATCCTGAAGACCAAGATCGGCCTGTTCATGACCACGGCCGGAGCCGCCTGGCTCGTCGGCATGATCTCGCTGTTCCGCACCTCGACCGTGCAGGCGAACACGGGCGTCGGTCAGGAGTTCATCTACATCATCTGCGCGGTGGTCGGCGGGTGCCTCATGACCGGGGGCTACGGTTCGGCCATCGGAGCCGCGCTCGGAGCCCTCATCTACGGGATGGTCTTCCAAAGCATCACCTTCGCCCAATGGGACACGAACTGGCTGCGCACCTTCCTCGGCGGGATGCTGCTGCTCGCCGTCTTCCTGAACCACTGGGTCCGCCTGCGGGCCGGAGGGGGATCACGATGAGCGAGACGACGACCAGGACGCCCATCGTCGAGGCGAGGAACATCGGCAAGAGGTACGGTGCGGTCAATGCGCTCGCCGGAGTGTCGACGGTGATCGAAGCCGGTCGGGTGACGTGTGTGCTCGGCGACAACGGCGCCGGCAAATCGACGCTCATCAAGATCCTGGCCGGGGCGCACACGCCGAGCGAGGGCGAACTGCTGCTCGACGGTGAGCCCGTCATCTTCTCCTCGCCCCGTGCGGCGCTGGCCACCGGAATCGCCACGGTGTACCAGGACCTCGCGGTCGTCCCGTTGATGCCGGTCTGGCGGAACTTCTTCCTGGGCTCCGAGATCACCACGGGTCGGGGACCCCTCAAACGGCTCGACGTCAGACGGATGCGGTCGATCACGTACACGGAGCTCGCGAACATGGGCATCGACCTGCGAGACGTCGATCAGCCGATCGGCACCCTCTCCGGTGGTGAGCGCCAGTGCGTCGCCATCGCACGAGCCGCCTACTTCGGTGCGCATGTGCTCATCCTCGACGAACCGACGGCCGCCCTCGGGGTCAAGCAGTCCGGTGTTGTGCTGAAGTACATCGCCAGGTCGCGCGACCGTGGGCTCGGGGTCGTGTTCATCACCCACAACCCGCACCACGCGTATCCGGTCGGCGACCGGTTCCTGCTCCTCAATCGCGGAGCGAGCATCGGTGCCTTCGAGCAGTCCGAGATCACCCTGACCGAACTGACCCGTCTGATGGCCGGAGGCGCCGAACTCGATTCCCTCGCGCACGAGTTGGCGCGAGGCGCCGACTGACGAGGTTCCGCGGAATGACGCGGGATTTCAGCGAAAAGCGACGAAAAGCGGCACAGAACGGCAAAACGGGGGCCAACGGGCCGACACGCGGGTGTGAATGTCCGCGAATAGCGTACATATCCGCGGAATCTCGCGGAATGCTGGTACATTCAAGGCGGTCAGAAAGACCAGTTGGTGCCGTATCCAAGCGACACCTTCGATACCAACAGATCAGCTGTGTTCCATGCAGCATCGTCCGAGGAGGACCCTCACAATGGCAAATTTGAACAAGACTGAGCTCGTCGCCGCAATCGCCAGCGCCACCGGCCAGAGCCAGGCAACCGTCGGCGGCGTCGTCGACGCCCTGTTCTCGACCGTCGCTGAGACCGTCGCCACGGGTGGCAAGGTTTCGATCCCGGGTTGGATCTCCTTCGAGCAGACCGACACCGCCGCTCGCACGGGCCGCAACCCGCAGACCGGCGCCGAGATCCAGATCCCGGCCGGCAAGCGCGTCAAGGTCACCGCTGGCTCGAAGCTCAAGGCTTCCGTCAAGTAGTCTCCCTCCGCAAGGAGCGAGGACGACGGACCCGGTCCGTCGATCCTCACGCATCACGTCCCGAGGGGCACCACAGTTGTTGTGGTGCCCCTCGTTCGTGTTCGGGCGGTCGCAGCGCGGCGGTGCGTTGGCGCCGTCGTGTCGGCGGTGGCACCTACCATTACGGACATGCGGATACTGCACACCTCGGACTGGCACCTCGGCCGGTCGCTGCACGGTGTCGATCTGCTCCCTTATCAAGAAGCCTTCCTCGAGCACCTGCTGGCGGTCGTGATCGAGCGGGAGGTGGACGTCCTGCTCCTCGCCGGAGACGTCTACGATCGAGCCATCCCGCCCGTCCAAGCGGTCACGATCCTGTCAACCGCACTGTCGCGACTGGCGGAACACGCCACGGTCATCCTCGCCCCTGGCAACCACGACTCCGCCATCCGCCTGGGATTCGGCGCCGCGCTGCTGCGGGACGGCATCCACATCCGTGCCGAGGTCGACCGGCTCCAGGAGCCCGTCGTCGTGACCGACGAGCACGGCGAGGTCGCGTTCTATCCGCTGCCGTACCTCGATCCGGACACCACGCGCGGCCAGCTCGCGGCGCAGGGGGAGCCGCCGCTCGCCCGATCCCATGAGGCGGTCATCGGCGCGGCGCTCGGCCTGGTGCGGGCGGACCTCGCCGAGCGGCGGAAGGGCGGCCCTGTGCGGGCCGTGGTCGCCGCGCATGCGTTCGTCATCGGCGGGACCGCGAGCGAGAGCGAGCGCGACATCCGCATCGGAGGGGTCGACGCTGTGCCGTCCGAGGTTTTCGAAGGCTTCGACTACGTCGCGCTGGGCCATCTGCACGGCGCGCAGCGCGTCGGGCGCGCTGGCGCCGAGGACAGCATGCGCTACTCGGGGTCCCCGCTCGCGTACTCGTTCTCCGAGCGCAACCAGACCAAGTCCAGTGTGCTCGTCGAGCTCGACGGCGCGGGCGGCAGCACGATCGAGCTGGTGCCGGCGCCCGTGCCACGACGCCTGGTGGACGTGACCGGCGCCATCGAGCAACTGGGCGGAGCCGCCTTCGACGACGACGTGGACGCCTGGGTCCGGGCGACGGTGACCGATGACATCCGGCCGCCCGAGCTGTACGCGACGCTCAAGGCACGCTTCCCCGGACTGCTCGTGTGGAGCCACGCGCCGGCGAACCGTTCCGATGACGGCGCGGCGAGAGCCGTGACGGCGGTCTCCGACCCGGTGGAGGTCGCATCGGAGTTCCTCGAATACGCGACGGGTGCGCCGTCCACAACTCGGCAGGCGGAGTTGATCCGCACTGCCCACGAGGCGGCCCTCGCAGCGGAGGTGAGCGGCTGATGCGCCTCCACTCACTCACCCTGCAGGCCATCGGTCCGTACGCGGGCGAGCACGCCATCGACTTCGTCGAACTCGGGCGCGCAGGGCTGTTCCTGTTGGAAGGGCCCACCGGAGCGGGCAAGTCGACCATCATCGACGCGATCGTGTTCGGGCTGTACGGCGAACTCGCCGGCACCGGGGCGAGCAAGGACCGGCTGCACTCGCACCACGCGGCGCCCGGCGTCGTGCCATTCGTCGAGCTCGTGTTCGAAACCGGGTCAGGCGTGTATCGAGTGCGGCGGACGCCAGCCCATCGACGCCTCAAACAACGCGGAGAAGGGTTCACCGACCAGCAGGCGAGCGCAACGCTCATGCGGCTGACGGATCCCGACGCGCTGACCGGGGAGACGCTGTCGACCCGCGCGCAGGAGGTCGGACCGGAGATCGCCCGCATCGTCGGGTTGACCAGGGCGCAGTTCGTGCAGACCATCGTGCTGCCGCAGGGGGAGTTCGCAAAGTTCCTCTCAGCGGACGGCGAGGACCGCAGCGCACTGTTGCGCTCTCTGTTCGGGACCGAACACTACGAACGCCTCGCGGAGCATCTGGTCGGGTTGCGCAAAGAAGCCAGGCGCGAGGTCGAAGCCGCAGAGCAGGCGCTCGGCGAGGCGGTCGCACGGTTCAGCGGTGCGGCGCAGCTGACGGGGGCCGATGGGGACGGGGCGCCGGAGGGCGCGGGTGCGGAGCCTGGGGCGGCTGGGGTTGCTGCGGTGCCCGGGGCTGCTGCGGAGTCGGGGGCTGCTGCGGAGTCGGGGGCTGCTGCGGAGCAGAGTGCTGACTCAGCGGGCGAGGTGGCCGACGACGCTGAGCTGCAGGATGCGCGGCCGGCGGATGCCGAGGTGCTCGGCCGCAGTCTGACGGCGCGTTCCGAAACCCTGCAGCCCGATGTCGCCGCCATCGTGACAGTGCTTCGCCGGCACGCGACGGAGGCGGAAGCGACGGCTGCCGAAGCATCGGCGGTCCTCGACGACAGCCGGAGGGACAGGGACGCCGCGCTCCAATTGGCGCAGCGCCTCGAACGGCGGCTCGCGTTGCTGGTGCAGCGGGAGCAGCTCGCCGTGGACGACGACTGGATCATCGAGCTCCGCGCCCAACTCGCCGCAGCACAGCGTGCAGAAACGACCGTGACGGCGATCTCGGGGCTGCGCAGCGCTCGGGTCGCGCTCGACCGGGCGCAGGACGCACGGGTGAACGCACTCGCCGAAGCCGAGCCACGGACATCGTTGCTCACACCGGCGGAACTCGAGGATCGTCGCGAGGCGATCACCGGTGAGCGGTCCGGGATGGCATCGCTCATCAGCCGTGAACGGTCGCTTCCACAGCGGCAGTCCGACCTCGCCGCCCTCGAAGAGCGCATGCTGGCGGCTGAGTCCCGCATCGCGGAGCTGGAGACCGCCGAGACCGGACGGAGCACTCGCCGCGGTGAACTCGGTGACGTCGTCGCGCGGCTGGATGCTGCACGGACCACCTCGGCCGAGGCGATGGCGGCGCTCGAATCCGCGCGCGCTACGCTCGCGACGATCGACCGCGTCGAAGCGCTCGACACCCGACTCGGGCTCGCCGCAGACGCCGTGGAGGTCGCGGCCGTGGCAGCGCGGGTCGCGGTCGACCACGAGGCGGCGCTGCGACGCCAACGGATCGACGGCATCGCCGGGGAGCTCGCGGCCGGCCTGCGGGACGACGACGCGTGTCCGGTGTGCGGTTCCGTTGAACATCCCGCCCTCGCGACGCTGTCAGGGGAGCATCCGTCCGCTGCGACGATCGAGGACGCTTCCGCGGCTCGCGACCGGGCGGAGCAGGCGGTGCAGACAGCGCGGGCGGCGCACGGCGCGCTCGCCGCCGAGCGGGACGTCGTGTCCCGTGAGTTGAGCGGTGGCGCGGCCGCGGCCGGCGGCGCCGAGGCTGCCGGTGCGGTCGCGGCCGGCGTTTCCGCCGACGTGATCGATCCGATGGCGGGTGAGCACACCATCGCGGACATCCGTGCGGCAGCGATTGCCGGAGAGCTGACCGCTGCGGAGCAGGTGGACGCGGCCACCACCGAACTGGCGGCCGCCGATCGAGGCATGGCCGAGCATCGCGAGCTGGAGGACGCCTCCGATGCAGCCGCAGCAGAGCGGACCGCTCTTGCGCTGTCGCTCGCAACGCTCACCGAACGCCGGACGAGCGAGACGGAGGCCATCGCCGCGACCCGGGCGGACATCGATCGAGCGCTCGGAGACCAGGGGGACAGCCTCGAAGAGCTCGACGGCCGGCTTGCAGCGGAACGGGAGCGCATCATGGCGCTCGCCGCAGCGCACGCGGCCGTCGCCGAACGGGAGCTCCGGCTGGCCGAGCGCGAGACCGAGCTGTCCGTGGCGTTGGAGACCGCCGGATTCGCCGACGTCGACGAGGCCGTGGCCGCGACGCTCGATGGCGGGGATCGTGCACGTCATGAAGCCACCGTTGCCGACCACACGCGGCATAGCCAGCAGGTGACCGATGGTCTCGCCTCGGCGGAGATCGCATCGCTCACCGGTGCAGAAGTCGCCGATGTCGAGGCCGCGGAGGAGCGATTCGTCGCCGCGCGGGAGACAGCAGCGGCCGCAGCCGCCATCGCCGCCGTCACCGGCACCCGTGCAGCCCAAGCCGAGCGTGCCCAGGCCGAGCTGGACGACGCCATCGCCGAGAACGCGACCGCGGTGCTCGAGGCGGCAGAGGTCATCAGGCTCGCCGACGTCGTCTCGGCGACCGGTTCGGAGAACACCAAACGGATCACCCTTGGCACCTATGTGCTGCTGCGCCGCTTCGAAGACGTCGTCGCCGCGGCCAACGCCCGCCTCGAATCGATGTCGGGCGGCCGCTACGAACTCGTCCGCAGCGACGTGAAGGAGGGAGCGTCGCGGGCGCAGCGCATCGGCCTGTCGCTCACCGTCCACGATCACCGCACGGACACGCGCCGGGACCCCAAGTCGTTGTCCGGAGGGGAGACGTTCTACGCATCGTTGTGCCTCGCGCTCGGCCTCGCCGACGTCGTCACAGGGGAGGCGGGCGGCGTGGAACTCGGGACGCTGTTCGTCGATGAAGGGTTCGGCAGCCTCGACCCGGAGACGCTCGACACGGTCATGGCGGAACTCGGCAGGCTCTCCGCCGGCGGTCGTGTGGTCGGCGTGGTGAGTCACGTCGAGGAGATGAAACAGCGCATCGGGGAACGCATCGAGGTGCGCCGACTGGAGGACGGGTCGTCCACACTGCTGGTGCGCGCCTGACCCGTCCAACCGACGTCGATCGTGCACCGTTCGCGATCGACGACGCGGTGCAGAGCGGGCGTGCGGACGGTCCGAGCTCACAGCCCGCCCGCGTAGGCTGGGAGTCGTGAATCGTGTCGCCCGCCTCGCAGGACCAGCCCTGCTCCTCCTAGTGGCAGTGGCCGCCCTGCTCGCCGGACTCGCGTTCGGCGGCGGCGCCACAGCGCAGCTCCTCGGCGACCCGGGGGCGGTGGTGCGTTGGGGCCTCCCCATCGCGACGCTCCTCGTCAACATCAGCGCGGCCGGGACCATCGGCGCCCTCGTCCTCGCGTGCTGGGCGCTCAGCCCCAAGCAGAAGGAGTACGGCGCGGCGCTGGATGTCGCGGCGGCCTCCGCTGCCGTGTTCACCGTCGCATCGGGTGTCACCGGGTTCTTCACCTTCCTGAACGTCACCCAGGTGCCGCTCGCGTTCGACGACGCGTTCGGGGCGAAGCTCAGCCTCTTCTTCACGAGCATCGAAGCCGGACAGGCCTGGCTCAACACGACGCTCATCGCAGCGGCCGTCACCGTCCTCTGCTTCGCCGTCCGCAACCAGACGGTCCTCGTCTTCGTCACCGGGCTGTCGCTGCTGTCGCTGCTCCCGATGGCGCAGCAGGGGCACTCCGCAGAGGCGAGCGGCCACAACGCCGCCGTCACCGCGCTCGGCCTGCACCTCGTGTTCGCCGCGATCTGGCTCGGCGGGCTCGTCACGATCGTCTTCATCCGACGCACCCTTGACGACGGCCGGATCGTCCCCGTGCTCTACCGGTACTCCACCGTCGCGCTGATCTCATTCGTTGTCGTCGCCGCATCGGGCTACGTGAGTGCTGAGCTGCGCATCGGCTCGCTCGATCGGCTGGGCACGCCGTACGGCATCCTCGTCCTCGTCAAGGTGTTCGCCCTGTTGGCGCTCGGACTGTTCGGCGCGATGCAGCGACGCGTCCTCATCCGCAAGCTCGAAGCAGACCTGAAGCCGGCCCGCAAACCGTTCTGGTGGTTCGTCGCGCTCGAGCTGGCGTTTATGGGGCTCGCCTCAGGTGCAGCCGCTGCGCTCGCGAAGACGGCGCCGCCCGTCGACCAGGCGATCCCGCAGGCGCCGACGCCCGCCCAGCTGCTGACAGGCGAGCAGCTGCCGCCAGAACTCACCTTCGGCCGGTACCTGACCGAGTGGAACATGGACCTCCTGTGGGTCCTCGCGTGCGCGTTCGGCATCTTCTTCTACCTCGCCGGCGTGTGGCGGCTGCGTCGCCGCGGCGACTCGTGGCCGATCCTCCGCGCGGTCAGCTGGGTCGCGGGCCTGCTCGTGCTCGCGTACCTGACGAGCGGCGGCATCAACGTCTACCAGCCGTACCTGTTCAGTGTGCACATGCTCGGACACATGGGGCTCACCATGCTCGTCCCCGTGCTGCTCGTCCCCGGCGCACCGGTCACGCTCCTCGCCCGTGCGGTGAAGAAGCGGACGGACGGCTCACGCGGTGGACGCGAATGGGTGCTCCTCGCGGTGCACTCGAAGTTCGCCGGCGTCATCGCGAACCCCATCGTCGCGGCCGTGCTGTTCGCCGGGTCGCTGTGGGTGTTCTACTACACGCCGCTGTTCCGTTGGTCGATGACGGACCACATCGGCCACGAGTGGATGATCATCCACTTCACGATCACCGGGTACCTGTTCGTGCAGTCCCTCATCGGCATCGACCCGGTCCCGAAGCGGCTCTCGTACCCGATGCGACTGCTCGTGCTGCTCGCGACGATGGCGTTCCATGCATTCTTCGGGCTGGCGATCATGTCGTCCACCGGGCTGTTCCTCGCCGACTGGTTCGGCGCGATGGGTCGGACGTGGGGGCAGACGCCGCTCGGCGATCAGCAGACCGGTGGCGGCATCGCGTGGAGCGTCGGCGAGATCCCGACGGTCGCCCTGGCGATCGCGGTCGCCATCCAGTGGAGCCGGAGCGACGAGAAGGAGGCGAAGCGCCTCGACCGCAACGCCGACCGGACGAACGACGCGGAGCTCAACGAGTACAACGAGCGTCTCGCGCGCCTCGCCTCGCGCGACTGACCGTTCCCGCCCTTCGCGCCTTTCTCACCCTCTCCTCTCCTTCCACAATTCAGGACGATTCACTGAATTCAGGACGATTCGCGCGCGCGGACGCCCGAATCGTCCTGAATACCGCAAAAGTTCCTGAATTGCGGAAGCAACTGTGCGGGGTGGGCGAGCGCGTGGCCTCGTGCGGGGAGGGCGGCTAGCGCAGGTCGATGAAGAGGGACGCGTCGTCGCGGACCGTGATGAACGCGGACAGCGAGAACGGGACGTCCTCATCGAGCGTCGACACGCTGCCGTCGAACAGGGACTGCACCTCCACCACGATGTGCGCAGCACCCGGCGTCGACGGCATCACCCAGCTCGTCCCGCCAGCCAGCACCTGCACGTCCGGGACGGTCGTGATCGACCACACCGGCGCATCGGTCACCCGGTCCTTCACATACATCCCGAACGGGCATCCCGTCGGCTGCAGCACGACCTGCGTCGCGCAGGAGTCCAGGTAGCTGGTGAGCTGCGTGCGCACCTCGTCGACGAACGCCGCCGTCGGCTTCGTCTTCACCGCCGCATCGAGGACAGATCGGGTGTCCACCGCGTGCACCGTCTGCTTGGCGGCGTGCAGGAGCGGAGTGTCCAGATCGAAGTCGACGGCGGACGGCGTGAACGTCAACAGCGAGACCGTGTTGGTGAACCCGGCCTCCTGCTCGGCCGGAGCGACCTGCCTCGTGTCGAGCGCGAATCCATTGGCACGGAACTGCGTCGAATGCTGGACGGTCAGCGCAATGGAACTGAGCGGCGTGTGCTGGAACGTCCACGACGGGAACAGGCCGAACGTGCTCCCCGTATCCGAGACGCGGTAGGTCGTCTTCCCGGCCAACCCTCCCGAGGTGTACGCGAAGGTGATGCTGTGGCTGCCATCAGCCTCGTGCACATCCGAGATGAACCGGATGCCGCTCAGCACGCCGAGCGCGTCCTTCCGCAGGAGCGCATCGGAGCTCCCCGCCGGAAGCCCGGCAGCGTTCAGATCTGCACGGTCGACGGCGACTCCCGGAATGGTGAGCGCGCCGGCAGCATCCCCGACCGAGAGCGCGTCCAGATACTCCCGGACGAACGCGGCCGGCCCGTACACATCCCGGGAGAGCGCACCCCAAGCCGCCCCGAGCGCAGCGACGAGCAGGGCTGCGATGACCGCCCACAGCACGATCGCCCGTGCGAGCGCACCACGGCGACCGCTCGGTGCCGGCGACTCCCCCGATGACGCAAGATGGCTCATCCAGCCATCCTAGGCTGGCGGCTTGCGCGTAAGATATAAGAGCCGATCCGCAAGGAGCACCCACCACCCATGAGCGTATCCCTCACCGCCGAACAACAGGCGGTCTTCGACCGCATCGAGGGCACCAGGGAGCACGTGTTCGTCACGGGTCGAGCCGGTACCGGCAAGTCCACGCTCCTCAACCATCTCGCGTGGAACACCTCGAAGCAGCTCGTCATCTGCGCACCGACGGGCGTTGCTGCGCTCAACGTCGGCGGACAGACCATCCACTCGCTCTTCCGACTGCCGATCGGGCTCATCGCCGATCACGACATCGAGCAGAACGATCAGACGCGCAAGCTGCTGAACGCGATCGACACCCTCGTGGTGGACGAGGTGTCGATGGTGAGCGCCGACCTCATGGACGCGATGGACCGCAGCCTGCGTCAGGCGAGGCAGCGCCCGCACGACCCGTTCGGCGGGGTGCAGGTCGTGCTGTTCGGCGACCCGTATCAGCTCGCACCGGTCCCAGGCAGCCCGGACGAGCGCGCCTACATCAAGGACACCTACCGTTCCTTCTGGTTCTTCGACGCGAAGATCTGGCAGGAGGTGCCGTTGCGCATCATCGAGCTGACCGAGATCCACCGCCAGCACGAAGCCGACTTCAAGTACCTGCTGAACGGTGTCCGGCACGGGCAGGTGACGGCTGAGATGGCCGGACGTCTGAACAGCACCGGCGCCCGGACGCCACCGGACGACGGCGTGATCACGCTCGCGAGCCGCAACGACACGGTCAACCGGATCAACGCGGCAGCACTCGCGAAGCTGGGCGGGCGCATCCTCACGGCGAAGGCCGAGGTGTCCGGCGACTTCGGCGGACGTGCGTTCCCGGCGGACGAAGCGCTCGACCTCAAGGTGGGCGCCCAGGTCATGTTCCTCCGCAACGACGCTGAGCAACGATGGGTGAACGGAACACTCGGGACGGTCACGAAGGTCGACTCCAACGTGTGGGTCGATGTCGACGGCGAGGTCTTCGAGGTGGAACCGGCAACCTGGGAGAAGCACAAGTACTCGTACTCGGCGGCGACGAAGCAGCTGAAGCGCGACATCGTGGCGGAGTTCACGCAGTTCCCGTTGCGGCTGGCGTGGGCGGTCACCATCCACAAGTCGCAGGGGAAGACCTACGACCGGGCGATCGTTGACCTCGGCACGCGCGCGTTCAGCCCCGGGCAGAGCTATGTGGCGCTCAGTCGCATCTCGACCCTCGACGGGCTGTACCTGACGCGTCCGCTGCGGCCGAGCGACATCATCGTGGACACCGACGTCGAACGGTTCATGAGCGGGCGGTAGGCGCGAGGACGGCTGCGCCGTTGCGGTGCGGATGCGCTGCGGGCAGGGCTCATCGGCGGGCCCTTGCCGGTGCATCGGCAGGCTCGCGGGCGCGCCCCTAGACGGTCTCTGACGTCCGAGAGCCGGATGGCGGCGTCGACACCGGCAGGGATACGCGACGGATGTTTGACTGACGCCTCCCGCATGCGGGGTTTCACACGGGCGTCGACAGCCGTTCATCGGGGCGTCGGCTCTGGTTCCACCTGATCGACCATCGTCGTTCGGGTTCGTCACCGCCTGCCGGACCCAGATCCGGCAGGCGACGACCGAGTCCTCCAACGACCGGCCGAGCACGGACGCCTCCCAGCACCACTCCGCAGCTCGAACAGAAGGAACGTTGTGACCCCGTCATCCCCCGACGCCCCACGCTCATTCACCCGCCGACAGGCCCTCGTGATGCTCGGCTCAGCCGCCGCAGCCAGCGCCATCGTGCTCACCGACCCGTTCGGCCGGCCGATCACCGCGAACGCCGCCGAGGTCGACATCCCCCTGCTCAGCACCGCGTCGACGACCTGGCGCTATTCGGACCTCAATGTGGACCCGGCCGCCGGCGGCGACGTGCTCGCCTGGACGAAGGCCGGCTACGACGAAACCGCCTGGAAGAGTGCGAAGGGGAGCTTCGGCGCCAAACGCGGCCTCACAACGGGCATGGGCGGCGGCTACGCCGTCAACACGCTCCTCACCCAGTACACGCAGCCGGGCGGATCCGTCTGCATCCCCACCTACTTCTTCCGCACCACCTTCGAACTCACCGCGACGCAGCTCGCGGAGATCCAGACGCTCAGCGGCTCGGCTGTCTACGACGACGCATTCATCCTGTACGTCAACGGGCAGAAGGCCGCAGGGGTCGCCGATGGCGCGATCGACCCGACGAAGAACATCCAGTACTCCGGGAAGTCCGTCTCCGACCCGCAGAAGGCGGACTTCACGGTCGGCAAGTCGCTGCTCAAGGAGGGCACGAACACGGTCGCCGTCGCCCTCTACCAGAGCGATGCTGGCAGCTCCGACATCTACTTCGACCTCCTCACCCTCGTCGCGTCGACCACTGCGGTGACCGCGCAGGTCTCGGACGTCGTCCTCAACATCGGCGCCGACGTCACGAGCCTCAACCTCGCCTGGTACACGACCTCCGGCATCGCGGAATCCGTGCAGCTCGCCCCGGCCGGCGGCTCCTTCGCCGGCGCGACGAGCTTCCCTGCGACCGGTGCCGCATCGACCGACGGACAGGAGTACCGGCACGCGACCATCACCGGCCTCACCGCGAACACCGCCTACCAGTACCGGGTCGGCAGCGACGACGGGGTCTGGTCCGACACCTTCACCTTCTCCACGAAGGCGTTCACCGGCGACTTCAGCTTCCTCCTCATCGGCGACTCGCAGATCGGCGCCTCCGGCAACGCGACGAACGATGCCGCCGGCTGGGCGACCACGCTGGAAAAGGCGTCGACGCTGCTCCCGGACAGTCGCTTCATCCTGTCGGTCGGCGACCAGGTGGACTCCGCGGCCAACGAGAACCAGTACGCGGGCTTCCTCGCGCCGAAGCAGCTGACGAGCACACCGCTCATCACGAACATCGGCAACCACGACGTCTCGAGCCTCGCCTACCGTCAGCACTTCAACATGCCGAACATCGACGAGACCTATGGACAGGGCAACGCCGGCCAGTCCGGCGGCAACTACTGGTTCGTCTACAACGACGTCCTCTTCATCTCCTTCAACTCCAACAACCGCGAGAACGCGCGGCACGTCGAGTACGTGGCGAAAATCGTCAAGGAGCAGGGCGGCGGCAAGAAGTGGATCGTCGTCCACTTCCACCACTCGATCTTCAGCGTCGCCTCGCACGCGACCGATGCGGACATCATCGAGCGCCGCGGCGTCTTCCCAGCAGGATTCAGCGAGATCGGCGTGGACCTCGTCGTGATGGGACACGACCACGTGTACACGCGCTCGTACCTCATGAACGGCAACCAGAGCGTCGCGCAGCAGGCGAAGGGCACGGTCGTCCCGAAGGACGGCGACGTCTTGTATCTGACGGCGAACTCGTCGAGCGGCAGCAAGTTCTACGAGATCCAGGAGGGCCAGGACTTCTTCTGGGCGGAGGTCGAGAACCAGGAGCACATCCCGAACATGACGAACGTGCGGGTGACGGACGACGCGATCACGCTCACGACGTACCGTGTCTCCGACCTGACCGTCGTCGACGAGGTCCGGTTGGAGAAGGCCGATACGGTCGCGCCGGTCATCACGGCTCCTGCGTCGACGACGCTCACCGTGGGCGACGCATTCGATCCGATGGCCGGGGTCACGGCCCTCGATGCGCGCGATGGCGACCTCACGGCGAAGATCGTCGTGACCGGCACGGTCGACCCGTCCAAGACCGGCACCTACAGCCTGACCTACTCGGTGAGCGATGCGGCCGGCAACGCGGCATCGGTGAATCGTGCGGTCACGGTGGTGGCGCGTGGGGTCATCACCCCGACGCCCTCGCCTTCGCCGAGCGCTCCAGGTGCAGGGTCCGGTGGGTCCGGTGCAGTCGGTGGCGGGCTGGCGTCGACCGGTGTGAACTCGGGCGGGTTCGTTGCGGCGGCCGTTGCGGCGCTCGCCGCGGGTGGTGCACTCATCGCCGGCAAGCGCCTGTCGAAGCGGGGCACGACGTCATCGGGTCCGGCTGACGGGCCGGACATCGACTCCACCGCCGTCTGACAGGACGAAGCATCGAGCACAACTCCTTCGATCGCGAACCGGTCAGCAGCCTCGACCCCGGAATTCCGGGGTTCTTGGTCGCCGAGGGGCACGAATTGAAGGAGTTGTGCTCGATGGGAGGAGCCGTCGGCGATGGACGGCCGCAGACGAGAGGCGTCAGGCGAGAGGGGGCAGACCTCAGGGGGTAAACCTCAGCGGGTAGACCTCAGGGGGCAGACCAGGGGAGGAGCTTCAGAGGCGCAGCGTCAGGCGATTGCGGTCGCGGAAGAACCGGCCTTGGCATCGGCCAGGTCGCGGAACAGGTCGGTGTTGAAGCGGTACGCGACCATGACCTCATCGATCACCCGCGCCTGCTCCGCCTCGTCCCACGGGACAGAGTCGAGCTGCTCGCGGTAGACGTCCTTGAACTCCTTGGGCTTCGCGATGTCGCCGAAGAGGTAGAACCCGACGCCATTGGTGTCGAAACCGAACTGGCGCTGCATGAGCGTGCGGATGATCTGGCCGCCGGAGAGATCGCCGAGGTAACGCGTGTAGTGGTGAGCGACGAACCCGCCGGCCCACACGGCGCCGACCTCGTTGATGCGGGCGACATACCGCTCAGTGGTGGGGAGCGGCGAGATGTGGTCGCGGAAATCCGGACCGATGAGGAACTCGAGATCCTGCTCGATGGCCGGGAGACGCGTCAGCTTGTCGCTGATGAACGGGGCCGCGATGGGGTCCTTGCGCATGCGGTCGGCTGCAGCCTCGAGGGCCTCGTAGATGAAGAAGTGCTGCGCGACGAGAGCCACGTAGTCTTCCTTGGTGCCCTTGCCCGTCATGAGGTCGCTCATGAAGTCGGCGCCCTCGCTGGAGGAGTGGCCCGTTGAGGTGCGCTCGCGCAGGGCCTGCGAGAAGGGGATCACGTTGCTCATGTCGACTCCGGGGGACGCGGCGGCGGACGCCTTGTGGTTAGGGTGGCCTTAGTCTAGCCAGTTTCCGTGAGTCGCCGTGGTGAATTTCCTGCGCATCCGCCAAGAGGCGGTCCCGCGGCTGTCGACCGATGCGGATCGAATGGCAATGCGGGCACCGTCGGATGAGGCGACGATGCCCGCATACGTCCCGCCTGCGAAAGGGATCGGGACGGTCTGGGGAGGTCCGATGAGTCTGCGGCCGGTTGACGTGCGGCTACTTGCGGCTAGTGACGCGCGTGCTCCGAGAATCCGTGGGTTCCGTGCGGGACGGCATGCTCGCCGGCGTTGGTGAGCGCCAGGGCCGGCGTGGTCAGGGCGGCGACGATGAACCCGCCGGCCGTGACGCCGAGGAGGAACCGGCCGGCGGAGGTGCCGCGCGCCGGTGATCTCGTGACTTCGGGGTGTCGGTGGTCAGAAGCGTCTGTCTGCGCGGATTGCTGCTGCTCGGCGCGGAAGCGGATCGCGAGCACGATCGCCACGTACAGGAGCATGACCGATGACGCGAGCAACGGGACGAGCGGCAACCCGCCGACCGCCTCCGGCACGATGCCGCCGAGCGCGGCGAGGACGACCCACGCGAGGATCGCGCCGACCGCGGCACCGAGCGAGACACGCGATGCCGGCACACGGTCACGGGCGAGGACGAGGACGGCCCACACCATCGCGAGCAGGCCGATCGCAACGAGGACGACCGCCGAGACCGGGGCCGATCCCGCACCGACCGCCGTGTAGACCAGACCCGCGCCGAGGGCGGCGAAGGCGAGGAGGACGTTGCCGAGGGATGTCATGAGGTGCTCCGCTCGTGGGGTAGGCCCTTCGACAAGCTCAGGGACCGGGGCGTGGGGTTGTGGACCGGGGGCCCTTCGACAGGCTCAGGGACCGGGGCGTGGGGGGTCAGCGAGTGCGAGAGGGGTGCGCCCGGAGGCCGGTGTCGTGACCGGCCCCCGGACTTCCCCCTGGCTAGGCCGTTACCGGCCGAGCCTGCTTGTCCGCTGAGAGGCCGACTCCCAGCAGGACGACTGCACTGGCCAGGTGCAGGAAATGGTCGGCCGTGTTGAGGGCGAGGATGTTCAACGCCGAACCGACGATGAAGAACCCGACCACACCGAGCAACAGGTACACGGCGCCGACCACGGTGTTGACGGACTTGGCTGCCTGGACGTTCGAGACGCCCGCGATCAGCAGAGCGGCTCCGATGAGCACGTGGGCGATGTTGTGCAACGGGTTCACTTCGAAGATCCCGAGCAGCAGGCCACCCTGGGTCGCGATGAGTTGGACGCCGCCCGTGACGGCGAATCCGAGCAACCCGACGAGCACATAGACGGCCCCGAAGATGGTCGCCAACAGACGGTTGGGTGATTGACGCATGATGTTGCCTCCTTGCTCGACTGCGACATATGCCGCGGCGCGACTGCGGCATATGCCGCGTTCACAGGAGGTTCGGAGGCGTCTCACAAACGGATTGGTCGAATCGGAGCATCAGCGGCGAATCGATGGCAGACGCCCAGATCCCCGGCGTGTAAGGCCGGTCATGCTGCCAGTGCCATCCGGGTCACACCGACCGGGCAGTGCTCAGGCGTGTGGGCGCGGCTCGACGCCGAGACGTGCGCAGGACGCGTCGTACAGTGCCACGATCTCGCGGCGGACCTCCGCACGCTCCGTGATCGGCCCGCCCGGCCACGCGACATCGCCACTCGTCGTCTCGCCCGCCGCGGTGGTCCATGCCCAGGTCCCCCCTGCGCCGTCGAACGTCGTCATCGAGACGTCCGTGGCCGTCGCATCGAGGAACGCGTGCACGATCAACACGTTGTCATCGGGGTGGTCGCCGTTCATGTGAGCGAGGACGGCATCGACGATTGCCGGGGCGTATACCTGTGCGTTCATAACTCCTAGATAACACCATCGACTCAGAGTGCCCATCACAGGCGATCCATAGGTTCGGTCGCGACACGCGCGGTTAGACTCGGACGGGCAGGACAGACGTGCCCGTTTCATCAGGGGGATGAATGACTGAGAAGGTTTCGCGAGCTCGCCGCATCGGCGCTCTCGTCACAGCGGCAGCGCTCGCCGTTGTGCTCGCAGCATGCTCCGGCCCCTCGGTCGCCCTCACCGATTTCCCCAAGCAGGCAGAGGGCGACTTCTCGAAGGACACCCGCACCGCCATCACCAAGGCGGTCGAGGCCGCGGTGACGCAGTCCGGTTCGTCCGGCGCCATCGTCGGCGTGTGGGCCCCCTGGGCCGGCAGCCTCGTGGAGGGCGTCGGGACCACCAAGGCCGGCGGCTCCACCAAGATGGACCCGTCCATGGTCTACCGCATCGCGGACGGCACCCGGCCGATGACCTGCACGGTTCTGCTGCAGCTCGTCGACGAGGGCAAGGTCAAACTCGACGACAAGGTCTCCGACACGCTCCCGCAGGTGCAGGGCATCGAGGGGATCACCTACGGTCAGCTCTGCCAGAACACCTCCGGGCTCGGCAGCTACAGCGGTGCGCTGCAGACGCAGTTCGTCACGAACCCCACACGCAACTGGTCGATGGCGGAGATCCTCGCCAACGGACTCTCCACCGGCACCCGCACGTCCCCCGGCGCGCTCTACGCATCGAGCGACACCGGCTACATCCTGCTCGGCATGGCGCTGCAGCAGATCACCGGCCAGTCCTGGCAGTCGCTGTACAACCACTACATCTTCTCCCCGCTCGACATGAAGCAGTCGTCCTTCCCCGAAGTGCAGAACGTCGAGCTCCCGGGCTCCACCTACCCGCACGGGTACACGACCACCCGTCTGGCGGACGGCACCTTCCAGTGCGACACGCCGGTCGACGACACGAAGCTGTCCTCCTCGATGGTGTGGACCGCCGGCGGCGTGGTGTCGAGCATCGGCGACATGCAACGGTTCACGCAGGCGATGGCCTCCGGCGCGCTGCTCGCCCCCGGCACCTACAAGAAGCAGTGGGCGAACCCCGTTCCACTCGGCGGGGACTCGCCCGCGTGGCAGAGCTACGGCATCGGAGCCATGCAGCTCGGTCCGCTGCGTGGACAGTACGGCGCCATCCCCGGGTACCTGTCGGCCGCGTTCGCCGACCCGGTGTCCGGCCTGACGGTCGTCGTGATGCTTAACAACTCCACCGCGGGAGCCGGGTTCGTTAAAGAACTGACCATGCAGCTGGCGTCCATCGGTTCCAAGGCAGCCCCCGTCTCCGGGCAGAAGGCGCCGGACATCCAGCTGCCGTGGTCCGAGCAGCAGGCCGCCGAAGCACTCGCGGCTGCAGCGATGACGTGCGCGCCTCCGGCCGCTGCACCGACCGACCCGCCCGCCGAACCCGCTGCGGGCTGAGACCGGCGCTCGCCTGCACGCTTGGGCGGCTGCGCGCCTGCACGCTTGGGCGCTTGGGCGCTTGGGCGTTTGGGCGCTTGGGCGTTTGGGCGCTTGGGCGTTTGGGCGCTTGGGCGCTTGACCGCTTGGCCGGGCATCGTGCGTCTCTGACGGTTTGTGCCTGTCGGAGGCCGTTGCGTCTCCGTAGGGTTGGCGCATGACGATCACACCGGACACGAAGAACTGGACCTGGGTCCTCGAGCGGGCCTGCCCCGAGTGCGGCTTCGACGCATCCATCGTGCCGTTGAACGAGTTGCCGCAGGACATCCGGGAGAACGTCATCGCATGGGGCCCAGTCCTCGAACGCGACGACGTGCGCGACCGGCCGGACGACAGCACCTGGTCGGCGCTCGAATATGCGGCGCACGTGCGCGACGTCTTCCGGATCTTCGGGGTGCGGCTCGCGCGCATCGTCGGCGAGGACGATCCGCTCTTCGAGAACTGGGACCAGGACGCCACGGCGGTCGCCGAGCGATACGGGGAGCAGGACCCGGCGACAGTGGGGCGGGAGCTGTCGATTGCGGGGGAGGCGCTCGCTGCCGCATTCGAGGCGGTGCCGGCCGGCGACATCGGGCGCACCGGGCGGCGGTCGGACGGTGCCGTGTTCACGGTGGAGACGCTCGGCCGATACCTGATCCACGACCCGGTGCACCACCTATGGGATGTGAGTCACGGGTCAGAGCGAGAAGCCGCCGTCTGAAACGAGGACTCGCCCCACGACCCAGCGGCCGGCGTCGGTCGACAACCACGCGATGAGGCGTGCGACGTCCTCCGGCTCGCCGAACCGGCCGAACGGGGTCTCCCCGAGCATCGCGGCGGTCTGCTCGACCGAACGATCCGTAGTCTCCGGATCGAGGTAGCCCGTGTTGACCGGGCCCGGATTGATCGTGTTGAGGACGATGTCGGCGTCGAGCAACTCCTTCGCGACCGTCCTCGTCAGCCCGGCGAGCACCGATTTGCTGCCCGCATACGCGACCTCGCCCGGCATCGAGTCCTGGTGCTGACCGGACGTCATCCAGAACACGCGACGGCCCGAGCGCTCATCGGCCGGGCCGGTGCGATGCAGGCGCTGCCCCGGCTGAGCGGGCGCTGTCGGAGTGGCGGCGGCAGTCTGGGGGCTGGACGGGTCGGACGGCTGAGCATCGCGATCCAACGCACGCCGGGCGAACTCCGCCGTGAGGAGCAGCGTGGCCCGGGCATTGACCTGCCAATGGCCGTCGAGCTTCTCCGCCGTCATGTCGAAGATCGAGCCGTCAGCACCGCTCCGCGCCTGATTGCAGACGACGATGTCGAGACGGCCGGTGAGCGACGTCGCAGCCTCGATGAGGCGGGCCGGCGCATCGGGGAGCCCCAGGTCGAAGCTGAGATCGCCCAGCTGCGTCTCGGGAGCAGCGGCTTCGCGGAGTGCGGCGCGGACCGACGCGAGGTCGTCTGAACCCCACGGTTGACCGGCATCGTGCGGTGAGTAGTGATGGAAGAACACGTCCGCGCCGAGCGAGGCGAGATGGGACGCGACCGCGAAGCCGATGCCGCGACGGCGCGAGACGCCGGTGACGAGGGCCGTCTTCCCGCGGAGGGGGAGGGGTGACGTTGAAGGCGAAGGCGAGGGCGAACTGATGGACGGGACGTTGGACATGGCCGACTCCAGAGTGAGTAGCGAACGGATCGTGTGCGCTGACGCATCCGCTGACGCGGATTCACTGCTGAAGTGTCATGACGTCTCCTCCGGTGGGGGCCGTGGCGGCTGTGGTGGCAGGGTGCCGGCGCGCGTTCACGGTCCTGGGACCCTATCGCGGATCGGCTGTGTGAGGGAAGGTGAACCGCGCGAGAGAAGGAGTGTTGTGCGGAGAACGTCCTTCTCTCGCGCGGTTGTCCTTGTGCGGTGCGGTGCGGTGCGGCTGGCTGGCTGGCTGGGGGCCGGCGGGCCGCGCCGAGGCGTGAGCGCGACGTGAGCGGGATGTAACCGGCCGACGGCCGCCGGTGCGACCCGTCCGCTACGGTTTTCGGCAGGGGAACGCCCGCTGACGAACGGAGACCACCCGTGGAGACGCTCATCATCATCGTGCTCGGGCTCATCGCGATCGCCGGGGCGACGATCATCGGACCCAAGGTCGGAGTCGCGACGCCGCTCCTGCTCGTGGTCGTCGGCATCGGGGTGAGCTTCCTGCCGTTCATCCCCGTCGTCGAGGTCGAACCGGAGTGGATCCTCGCCGGGCTGCTGCCCCCGCTGCTCTACTCCGCGTCCGTCTCGATGCCGAGCATGGAGTTCCGACGTGAGCTCAACGCGATCGGCGGGCTGTCGATCGTGCTCGTGGTCCTGTCATCGGTCATCCTCGGATTCTTCTTCTCGCTCGTGATCCCCGGGCTCGGCATCTGGTGGGGGATCGCGCTCGGCGCCGTCATCAGCCCCACCGACGCCGTCGCGACATCGATCGTCAAACGATCCGGGGTGTCCGGGCGCATCGTCGCCGTCCTCGAAGGGGAGAGCCTCCTCAACGACGCGACAGCGCTCGTCCTGCTGCGGGCGGCGATCGCAGGCGCGGCGGCGTCGATCTCGCTGTGGGGAGTCGTCGGGAACTTCCTGTTCGCGGTCGCGGTCGCAGCCGCCATCGGCATCGTCGTCGGATTCGGGAACCTGTGGCTGCGATCCAAAGTCGCCGACTCCACCGTCAACACCGTCATCTCGTTCACGGTGCCGTTCCTCGCGTCGATCCCGGCCGAACTCCTCGGCGCATCCGGTCTCGTCGCCGCGGTCGTCGCTGGCCTCATCACCGGACACGGGGCCGCGCGGGTGCTGTCGCCGCAACATCGTGTGTCCGACGTGCAGAACTGGCGGACCGTCGAGCTCGTCCTCGAGGGCATCATCTTCCTCGTGATGGGGCTCGAACTCGCGGGGATCGTCGCGGACGTCAGCGACGAGCCGGACGGGTTGCTGATCGCCGTCGGCGTCGCAGCCGCCGCCCTCGTGATCACGATCGTGGTCCGAGCGCTGTATGTGGCGCCGCTCATCGCGCTGCTCCGGGTGCGGGCGAGGCGCGGCGAACGGATGAAATCACGGATCGTCGACTTCCAGGAGCGGCTCGGAGACCGGGATTCCCTCGAACCGGATGAGTTCCGGCGGGGCCGGGTGCCGTCGGAGAACCAGCTGGCGCGCGGTGCGACGAGGATGCGGCGGGCGCTCGCCGACATCGACTACTTCCTCGCGGCGCCGCTCGGCTGGCGGGAGGGCGCGGTCGTCGTCTGGGCCGGCATGCGCGGCGCGGTGACGCTCGCCGCCGTGCAGACGCTCCCCGAGACGCCGCACCGGTCGCTGCTGGTGCTGATCGCATTCATCGTGGCGGCTTCGTCGTTGCTCATCCAGGGTGGGACGCTCGCGCGGGTCGTGCGCTGGGTGAAGCCGGCGGTGGCGGATCCGGTCAATGCGGAGGAGCGCGAGCGGGTGATGGCGCTGTTGCGCGATGCGGCGGCGAGTGTGACGTTGGCCGATGTCGACGGCGGGACGCGGGTCGCGGCGGCGCTCGAGGGGCGGATGAGGAGTATCGGTGCTGGTGGCGAAGTCGGACCAGACGAGCCAGACAGGCCTGCCGGTGCGGGTGTCGGTGCGGCCATCGGCGAGGACGGCGGCGGCACCGGTGGGACGTCGTCCGGCGCTGTGGCCGAGCAGGCCCAGCCGGTGAGCGACCTGCTCGAAGGAGTCGGCGTCGAACGCGATCAGAACTCGCACCTCGTCTGGAAGCGGCTCGCGATCGCCAGGATCAATGCGCAGCGGAATGCCATTCTGGACGCGCGCGATGACGGCGCGTTCAGCGCCGGTCTGCTCAGCACGGTCCTCGGGAATCTCGACGCCGACCAGATCGCGATCGAGCGGAAGGGCCCGCCCGTCTGATCGGTTGTCCACAATTCCGGAACTCTGCGGCCGGAATGCGCTTGGCTGGCGCGGAATGCGCATGCTTTCGGCGTTTGGGCATGAGAGTTCCGGAATTGTGAACAGGCCGTGGGGCCGGTCGGCGTGGGGTCAGTCGGCCAGGGGTGCGATGGGGTGGGGCGGGACGTCGTGGACGACGACGGGGTGCAGATGACGGCGGGCGATGGCGCCCGGACACGGGACCGCGACGAGGTCGCCGATCCGGAGATCGCCCGGTAGACCGGCGAGGTGGAGTGGCCAGCACTCGTCGGACGAGGGTTCGGCGGCGGCATCGGGAGCGGCTGAAGCGGCGGTACCGGCGGCACCGGGAGCGGCGGCAGCGGCGGCAGCAGCGGGAGCGGCGGCGGGATCGGTGATGCTGCCGCGCTCGGTCTCGATGCCGCGGATCGCGACGATGCTCGTGTGTGCGGTGGACACCCGGCCGATGAGGCGCAGTTCCGACCAGACCGCGTTGACGTCGTCCAGGTCGGCGTCGATCGTGGCGATGAGGGTCCCGCCGGCGCTGACGCCGACACCCGTGACGCTCGCCAGGACGACCGTCGCCTGCTCGGACGCGGACGGCCGACCGCCGCTGCGGGGGATGACCGCCGGCGCCGTGTGGACGCAGGGGGTTCCGCACCATTCGGCGAGTCTGGTCAATGAGACTCCGGCGATGACGACATCGGTCGTGGTGGCGGCGGTGGTCGCCGGCCAGGATTCGGGGTCGAGCGGATCGGGGATGCTGCGACGCAGCGAGGGGAGGATGGTGGTGAGGGTCATGACCGTGCTGATCCGGTGGTGGTGTGACCCTGAGCCGATGCGGCGCGGGCGGTGGACGACGCGTCCCGCGCAGTGGCGCGGGCGGTGGACGACGCGTCCCGCGCAGTGGCGCGGGCGGTGGACGATGCGCTTCGGGCTGATGGGGCCGAGGCGCCGGTGGTGCATCCGGTGTTCATGCATCCGGTCTACGCCTGCCGCGACGTCCCCGCCACGACCCACACGCAATCCTCACGCTCGTGACCCCATCCCGAACGCCTTCCTCGCAGCCCGCGAACGGTCAGTCGTGGCTGCTCTGGCGGGGCCATTCCAGCCATGACCGCCAGCTCGCGAGCTGACGGTTGTGGCTAGATACAGTGCGTGAGAACCGCCACGAGTGACAGTTCGCGGGTAGGGTCGGGGCATGAGCGCGCGGATGCGACGGTGGACGGGATGGGTGCTCGTCGCGGCCGGACTCGCGCTCGACCTCGGCGGAATCGTGTTGCTCCCGCAGATCATCAACCCGACTGCCGCGCACTACCTCGCGATCGTCGGGGGCCTGCTCGTGATGCAGAGCGGACTCCTCATCCTGCTGGACCGACCGGCGCTCGGCCGTCAGAGCAGGTTCCGGTTCGTGACGCTGCTGGTCGTCGGACTGCTGCTGCTCGCCGGCGGAATCGTCCTCGGATTCACCAGCCGATCGCTCCTCGGCGAACTGACGAGTGTGAGCCTCGTCGCACTCAGCCTCGCCCTCCTCGTCAGCATCCTCGTCCGACGAGCACGCGATGCCCGACGGGCGGCGGCGGCAGACACCCCGCCAGCACGAGACGCACCGGCATCGGCGGATGCGGCCGAAGCGGCGGCAGACACGACGGCAGACCGTCCGGCATCGGCATCGGCACCTGCGCAGACAGCACCGACAGCACCGACGACCGTCGACACGGCGACCACGGACCTCCAGCCCGCCGAGATCCGCGACTGAAACACTTCAGTTGGCCCCCATCTGAGGGCGAACTACCGAAATAGCCAGGGTGGTGGCCATCCAGGTTTTTCGGGTGGTCACGCGTGGGTTACTGTGCAGGGAGCGGGTCGCATGGCGCCCGCATCGCCTCCCTTCACTGATCACGAAAGTCCCGCCCATGCAGCCGCCGCACGCATTCACCATTGCTCAGCGAGCCGGACACCGATTGCGCGCAGTCGGCCCGATTCAGATCCCCT
The DNA here is from genome assembly GCF_049319745.1 of Plantibacter sp. Mn2098. NCBI lineage: Bacteria > Bacillati > Actinomycetota > Actinomycetes > Micrococcales > Microbacteriaceae > Plantibacter > Plantibacter sp. Mn2098. The sequence goes on from NZ_JBMOUH010000012.1 coordinate 29,523, forward strand.
TTATGGCCGTGATGGTCATCATCTTCCTCACGGTCGACGCCCTCGTCGATCTCGCGCCACAACCGAACGCCATCTTCCTCGGCGGTGTGCTCACCGCTGCGGGGACGACCGTGCTCGCAGCACTCCTTCCGTGGGAATCGATTGCACACGCCTGGATCGCGATCATCCCGATCCTCGACTTCGTCGCCGTCGCCCTCGTGCGGGACGCCGCCGGCATTCTCGTGCCGGGGATCGGTGGACTCGTCTTCTTCCCGGTGCTGTGGCTGGCGTACGAATTCGCAGCGTGGACCGTCTGGTTCTCGATCCTCGGGTCCCTCTTCGTCGGCGTCTTCCCGTTCCTGCGCGGCGGCGACATCCCCTCGACACCGCTCGGATGGGCGAAGGTGCTGATGCTGCCGGTCACCGCGACCGGCATCGCGATCTCAGTGAGGTTCGCAGCGGAGCGTCTGTCCCGGCATCGCGACACGCTCAAGCGAACGGCGGCGGATCTGCGGTCTGCGCTCGCCGCTGAGGAGCAGGAACGGCTCGCGTTGTCCGCCATCGAAGACACCGTGGACGCGGCCATCACCGTGATCGACACGAGTGGCCGCATCGTGCGTCGCAACCGCCTGGCACTCGATTTCGCGATGCTCGCCGGCGCGGAGAGCGAGACGGCGAACCCGGTCCACGTCCATGAGGGCGGGCAGTCGACCGAGATCCCCGCGAGTCCGGCGGCGATGGCGCAGGCGCTCATCGACGGGCCGCTCAACGGGCGCACGCTGTGGATCGGGGTGCCACCGAACCAGGTCGCCGTGATGGTGCGCTCGCGAGTGGTCGAGGGGGAGGACGGTCAACCGTTCGGGACGGTCGTCATCGCCCACGACGTCACGCGCCTGCTGGAGAGCATCCGGGTGCGTGAGACGTTCCTCACGACCGTGTCGCACGAGCTGCGAACCCCGTTGACCGCGATCGTCGGCTACCTCGACCTCGTCGTCGACAAGCTGGAGATGCTCGGCGCGGAGCCGTCGAAGGAGGTCGCGGCGATCGAACGCAACGTCGACCGTCTGCTCGCCCTCGTCGCCGATCTGCTCCTCGCGGGAGGCAGCGCGGCGGCCGTCAAGCTCGTGTCGAGCGATGTCGTCCCATTGGTGATCCGGGAGATCGATGCGGTCCGGCACGCGGCCGATGCGGCGGGTGTGCGCCTCGAATTCGATCCGCCGGCCGGGTTCGCCGCGGTCATCGACGCGGTGCAGATCCGCCACGTCGTGTCTCATCTGCTGGGCAACGCCGTGAAGTTCAGCGAGTCCGGCGGCGCCGTCCGCGTGTTGTTGCAGGCCGATGCTGCGAGCTGGTCGCTCGTCGTCGCCGACGACGGCATCGGCATCGACCTGCACGAGCAATCGCAGATCTTCGAGCGCTTCTACCGGGCGGACGAGGCGGATCGGCGCGCCATCCAGGGCGCGGGGCTCGGACTGGCGATCAGCCATGCCGTGATCGATGCGCACGGCGGGAGGATCACCGTGGACAGCCTCCCCGGTCGCGGATCGACGTTCACGGTGACGATTCCGCGGTCGGGCGCCGCCGGGTAGCCGATGCCAGGGCAGGCTCGCCGCGCACACGGCCGGTGGTCACCGCAATGACGCCGCGCCCGTATCGCCCCACGGCCACATCGCCTCGTCCGGCTTCTCTGGGCGGAACCCCCAGCCGATGAGCCGCCCGAATGCCCGACGCCCGACGGCGGAGGCCGGCGCCGCGAGCGTCCGCACGATCCCGGCAGACGGCAGGTTCGCGCCGCCGCCAGGTTTGCCGACGACCGCGTGCAACCGCAGCTGGATCGCCTGCATCTGTCGCACCGGGGCCTCCCGCCGATGCTGGACGGCGGCGAGATCCGCCTCGGTCAGGTCGTGGTCGAGCAGTGGTCGGACGAGCAGGTTGGCTGCGGCGACGGCGTCCTGAACGGCGTAGTTGATGCCCACTCCGAAGGCGGGGGACATCGCGTGCGCCGCATCGCCGATCGCCAGGAACCCCGGCCGGTGCCAGCGGGGCAGCCGGTCCACCTGCACCGACAGGAGCTTGACGTCGTCCCAGCCTGATACGGCATCGATCGTCGGTTCGAGGAACGGCGTCGCGGCGAGGACGGTCCGACGGAACGCGTCGAGGCCGCGCTCGCGCACGGCGTCGAACGCGCCCTTCTGGATGAGCAGCGCGGTCTGGTAGTAGTCGGTCCTCGGGATGGTGATGACCACATCGGTGTCCGTCACGTACGCGATGGTGTCCGGCGGGTTCTCGCCGGACGGCCGTGGCACGCGGAACCAGAGGACGTCGATGGGGACGCCGTGGGCGTGCGCGACGAGCCCAGCGGATCGGCGGAGACCAGAAGTGCGGCCGTCGGCTGCGATCGTGAGGTCGGCGAGGACGTCGGTGCGGCGCCCGGCGACGCGCGCCCGTACGCCGCGCACATGCGTGTCGTAGCGGAGCAGGGTCGTTGCCTCCGCGTCCATCAGGAGCCGGAAGTTCGGCAGTTCCGATGCGGCTTCCGCGAGCAGGGCGAGGAGATCCCACTGCGGCATGAACATCAGGTGTTGCGTGCGATGGCGGCGGGAGCGGAAGTCGACGGCGGTGAACCTGACACCCTTGATCACGGCGTCGAGCGTCGGCAGCGAGGTGTGCTCGATTCGCTTCAAGCGGTCGAGCAGACCCAGCTGCTCGAGGATCTCCACGGTCGACGGATGGATCGTGTCGCCACGGAAATCACGGAAGAAGTCCTGATGCTTCTCGAGGACGACGACGTCCACGCCCGCTCGCGCGAGCAGGAGTCCGAGCATCATCCCGGCCGGCCCGCCGCCCGCGATGCAGACCATCGTCTCCATGCGCTCGGGTTCCATGCGCATCCTCCCGCCATCGCGGCGTCGGAGCAGTCGACACCGATGTGACCCCAATCGCACTCTAGACCGATGCGCGGTCGGCGTCACCCGTTGGATGGAAGCTCGCCGCGCGAGAGCGCCGCCGGTCGCAGGGGGACGGCCGGCGGCGCTCGGTTCTGGGAGGATCAGCCCTTGTACACGCCGTTGAAGTCGATCCACCAGCTCTTCGGTTGCACGTAGCCCTTGACCGATGCGGACATCGCGCGCGGGGCCGTGTCGTTGACGACGTACATCCAGCCGGCGTCCTTCGTCTCGACGCCGCCGGCCTCGGTCAGGAGCTTGGCCCGCTCCGTGTCATCGGTCGTGGTGAGCGCCTGCTGCCACAGCTTCTGGAAGTCCTGGTTGCAGTAGCCGAAGAGGCTCGTGTCGCAACCCATCGTCCAGCCCCAGCTCGACGGCTGCTCCAGGCTGAACGCCTGGTTCGCGGCCTGCCAACCCGTGTTGCCCGCACCGAGCTTGGCGTACATGCCGGCGAAGTCGACGGGGTCGAGCGTGACGCGGATGCCGGACTTCGCGAGCTGCGCCTGCAGGGCTTCGTTCATCGCCTTGGCCTGCATCGATCCAGAGCCGGACGTGATGTAGCCGACCGTGATGTCGATGCCGTTCGGGTAGCCGGCCTGGGTGAGCAGGTCCTTGGCCTTCGCCGGGTCGTACGAGTAGATGTCGTTCGCCTTGTCGTAGTACGGGCTGGCGGGCGCCATCATCTGATACGCGGGCGTCGCGGTGTCGTGGAGGAGGTCCTTCGCGATCGTTTCACGGTCGATCGCGTAGTTCATCGCCTGCCGCACGAGGATGTTGTCGAACGGCTTCTGGGTCGTCATGAGCTGCCACGACCACTCCCAGTCGAAGGAGTTGCCCGTCGTCACGAATCCGGCTGCCTTGAGGCTCGCGAAGTCGTCGGGCTGGGCCGCTTCGATCCAGTCGACACGGCCGCTGCGGAGCGCAGCGGTGCGGGCGGCCGGGTCGGGGATGAGGTCGACCGTGATGCGATCCAGCTTCGGGACCTTGCCCCAGTACTTCGTGTTCTTCGTGAAGGAGATGGACTGGTTGGCCTGCTCGGAGTCGAACACGAACGGACCCGTGCCGACGGGCTTCTTGGCCTGGCCGGCGCTGCCGTCCTTGTCGAGTGACGTCGGGCTGGCGAAGTAGACGTTGTAGAGGTCGGCGAGGAAGAACGCGAACGGCTGGTTGAGCGCGAACGTGACCGTGTCGTCGTCGACCTTCGTGACGTCCTTCACATAGGTGAGGACCGTGTAGTAGGTGATGAGCTGCGGGTCGTAGTGGGGGTCATTCTTGTCCATGTAGCGGTGGATGTTGTACAGGACGGCGTCGGCGTTGAACGGGGTGCCGTCGGTGAAGGACACGCCTTGCTGGAGGTGGAACGTGTAGCTCAGGCCGTCTGCGGCGACATCCCAGCTCTTCGCCAGAGCTGGGCCGACGCCTGCTGGTTTGTCGGGGTCGGAGACGTCGCGCTTCGTGAGGCCCTCGTAGACGAGGTTGCCGATGAGGCGTTGGCCTTCGTATCCGGCCGAGGTGATCGCTCCGGTGTCGAGGCTCGGGAGGGAGGCCATCTGGGAGCCGATGACGAGTTCCTGCTTTGAGCCGGAACCGCTGGCGCCGGAGCCTCCAGATGCGCAGCCGACAAGGAGCAGCGATGCGGCTGCGATCGTACCGATGAGCCCGAGCAGGTGACGCCTGCTGCGACCGTTGGGGTGATGCATGTGATCTCCTCTGGATGGGGTGCTGGTGCGGGTGGACGGGGTCTGGGAGTGGTGCAGGTCTGGGAGTGGTGCGGGTCTGGGCGGAGCCGATCCGGATGGGCGGTGTCGGCGCCGGGGTCGGTGGCGCCGGGGTCGGTGGAGCCGGTCAGGCCGGGGTGATCGAGTGCCTGGCGGCGAGCAGCTCGCGGGTGTACGCGTCCTGCGGATCGGCGAGGACGGCGCTCGTGGCGCCCGCCTCGACGGTCCTGCCCCGGTTGAGGACGAGGATGTCGTCGCTGATGTGCTCGACCACGGCGAGGTCGTGGGTGATGAAGAACATCGCCACACCGGTCTCCGCCTGCAGTCTGGCGAAGGTGTTGAGCACCTGCGCCTGGACGGACTTGTCGAGGGCCGAGACGGCTTCGTCGCACACGAGCACGTCGGGACCGTTCGCGATGGCGCGGGCGATCGCGATGCGTTGCGCCTGCCCGCCGGACAGTTCGTGGGGGAACGCGTGGACATAGTCGGCCGGGAGCGACACCTGGTCGAGGAGGCGTTCGATCGTCGCGTTCCACGTCTTCCGGGGGACCTCCTGCGCACGCAGTTGGAAGGCGAGGTTCTGCCCGACCGTCATCGTGGGGTTGAGGGCGTTCCGCGGGTCCTGCGGCACGAGCTGGATGCGTCGTCTCGCCGCCCGGAGCTGGGCCCTGTCCATCGCAAGCAGGTCGTCGCCGCCGAGGAACACGCGGCCTGAGTCGGCGTCGAGCAGTCGCATGACGATGCGGCCGAGCGTCGACTTCCCGCTGCCTGACTCGCCGACGATGCCGAGGGTCCTGCCGCGTTCGAGTGAGAACGAGACGCCGTGGAGCGCCGTGAACGAGCCGAACGACTTGACGATGTTCTCCGCCTGGAGCACTGCGGTCATGCTGCACCTGCTTCCGAGTCGATGGTTGCGCCGTGCTCGTCGAGGGGCGCTGCGACGCCGTGGCCGGGGGCGACGGCGACGAGCTCACCCCACCGGCGCTGTTCCCGCACGCTGTCCGGGACGACGGCGAGGTGGCCGCGCGGCACCGATGCTGACGGTTCCGCCGCGATGAGCGCTCGTGTGTACGGGTGGCGCGCATCGCTCAGCACGATGTGCGCGAAGCCGAGTTCCACGATCCGTCCGGAGAGCATCACGGCGACGCGGTCGTGCGGTTTGCTCGCGACGAGCGCTGCGATGCCGATGTCGTGGGTGATTAAGAGGATGGCCGTGCCGAGGCGCTCACGGAGTTCGCTCAGGAGTTCGACCACGCGCACGCCGACGGAGGCGTCGAGGGCGCTGGACGGTTCGTCGGCGACGATCAGTTCTGGGTCGCAGCTGATGGCGATGGCGATGGCGACCCGCTGACGCATGCCGCCGGAGACCTCGTGCGGGTAGCAGCGGGCGACGCGCTCCGGCTCGCGGATCTGCACGAGGTCGAGCAGTTCGAGCATGCGGGCGTTGGCTGCCTCGCGGTCGAGCTCCGGGCGATGGCGCCGGAGCGTTTCGATGATCTGTCCACCGATGCGGCGCATCGGGTCCAAGGAGGCGTTCGGATCCTGCGGCACCATGCCGATGCGCTTGCCCTGGATGCCGCGCAGCTCGCGGCGCGACATGCGCAGGAGGTCGACGCCGTCGAAGTCGACGCGGCCCTGGACCCGTGCGCCGGTCGGCGCCATGCCGGTGATGCTGCGGGCGAAGACGGTCTTGCCGCTGCCTGACTCGCCGAGCAGGACGGTGACCTGCCCGCGTTCGAGGCCGAGGCCGACGTGTGTGACGACACTCGACCATCGGCCGTTCGAACCGCGGAATGCGACGTCGACCGCCGTCGCGTCGAGTGCGAGGGGGATGTCGGAGGGCAACTGGCCGCCGCCCTGTGGCGGCGTGACGGCGGTGGGGTTCTGGTCGTTCACGAGTCGCCTCCGCGTCCGTTGATGGCCTGTCGGATCCCGTCGCCGATCAACGGGAAGAGGATGGAGAGCAGCAGGATCGCGATGACCGGCAGCATCGCGAGCAGCGGGTCCGTGTAGAGCGCGGTCTGCATCTCCTGCAGCACCGCGCCGAGCTCCGGCTGCGGCGACGGCACGCCGAGGCCGATGAAGCCGAGGCCGCCGGCGATCGCGATGTTCGCTCCGACGAGCGAGGTGGAGTACGCGAGCACGGTCGGGAGGATGACCGGTGTCACCTGCCGGGTGAGGATCGAGGGCAGTCCTGCGCCGCTGGACCTTGCCGCGGTGATGTAGTCGAGGTCACGGAGTCGGGCGACCTCGGTCTCCGCGATGCGGGCGACGGGGGCGATCCACACGAGGGTGAGGGCCAGGAGCAGTGTCGGCAGGCCGACGCCGAGCGTGATGGCGAGCAGTAGGGAGAGCAGCACCCCCGGGAAGGCGAACAGCACGTCGATGCCGCGCATCAGCACTGTGTTGACGATGCCGCCGCCGAGGCCGGCGACCGTCCCGATCACGATGCCGATGACGGTCGCGATGATGATCGGGACGACGCCGGCGACGAGGGACGTCCGCGTCGCATAGATCAGTCGGCTCAGCATGTCCCGTCCCTGCGAGTCGGTGCCGAGGATGTGCCCGGGGCTGCCGACGGGGAGGAGGCGGGAGCCGAGGTCGCCGACGATGGGGTTCGCGAGCGGGAGGAGGGGTGCTGCCACCACGATCACGACGATGACCGCGAGGATGCCGAGGGCGATCTTGGACCGTAGGGGCATGCGCGAGAGGATCGAGCGGCGACGGAAGCGTGCGGTCGATGCCGCTTTCGCTTTCGTCGGTGTCGTCTGAGGGAGTGCGCCGTGCTCGACGCTGGTGATTCCGGTCATCGTTGTCCCACCCTGATTCTGGGGTCGAGGAGTGCATTGAGGAGGTCGGCGAGCAGGAGCACACCGATGAAGATCACGGCGATCAGGAGTGAGACCGCCTGGACGAGCGCGTAGTCGCGGAGCGTCACGGCCTGGACCACGAGGGCGCCGAGGCCGGGGATGCTGAAGATGTTCTCGACGAACAGGGCGCCGCCGAGCATCGATCCGACCTGGATGCCGAGGACGGTGATCATCGGCGGGAGTGCGTTGTGGTGGGCGTGGACGGCGATGCTCGCGGGGGAGAGGCCGCGTGCTCTGAGTGAGGGGAGGAGTTCTGTCGCCTGGAGTGACGCGATCGAGGTCTTGAGCGACCTCGCGAGCTGGGCGCCAGGGGCGAGCGCGAGGGCGACGGCCGGGAGGAGGAGGTGCGACGCGACATCGCCGAACCCGCCGCCGTCCCGGTTGGAGACGCCGCCGGCCGGGAAGATCGGGAGGAGGACGGCGAAGCAGACCAGCAGGATGAGTGCCACCGTGTACTGCGGCGCGGAGAGGAAGAACGCCTCGACCCAGTCGGTCGCGCGTCGGACGCCGCGCCAACGGGAGGTCGCCGCGTTGCCCATCCCGATGCCGATGATGACGGCCAGGATGCTCGCGGCGCCGCCGAGGAGGAGCGTGTTGCCGAGTGCCGGGCCGATGACGCTCGCGACCGGTCGTCCCTGGCTGTAGGAGTAGCCGAAGTCGCCGGTGACGGCGTGGCCGATCCAGGTGAGGAACTGGACGATGAGCGGCTGGTCCAGTCCCATCACATGGCGGAGGGCGACGCGGTCGGCCTCGGTGCTCTGCAGCCCGAGGACGTTGAGTGCTGGGTCGCCCGGCGCTGATCTGACCGCGAAGAACACCACGATCGCGACCACGAACGCGGTGACGAGCGTGAGGAGGAGGCGGCCTCCGATGAACCGGGCGAACGGTGTCTGCCACATGGCTTTGTAGTCCATAATTGTACTATTGTCCCGTGCGACTATTTCAGCCGTGTTTCGCGACCGTTTCGTCTCGGGTACGTCCTCCGCGCGGCTCGGATCGAGGGATCGCCAGGCTTCCGAGTAACCTCGCACGTACGATCTGATAGAACTGGATCGGACTATGGATTCGGACGACTCGGCCATCTGCGATGTCGAACGGGGGTCGCCGTGGTCCGCCCCGACAGATTGGACGGTCATGGCCCTCAGACACGCGATCCTCGCAGCGCTCTCCCGTGGAGTCCCGCGCACGGGATACGAACTGAACGCCAGCTTCAACGACGACAACGACCGCGCCTGGCACGCCAGTCCGTCACAGGTCTACGCCGAACTCACCAAGATGGACGCCAACGGGCTCATCGAGGTCAGCGAACGCAACCAGCGCGGTCGCACCAGTTACGCCATCACCGAGGCCGGCCTCGACGAGCTGCGCAGCTGGCTCGTCCGCTCAGAACCGGACCACAGCATCCGCGACGACGTCATGTTGCGGCTCGTCACCGCGTGGGTGCTCGACGACACGAGTGCGCGGTACGTCATCGAGGCCGAGATCGCAGCCCAGCGCAAACGGCAGGTCAGTCTCACCCACATGCTCGACACCTGGGCGGAGGAGCACGAGGACACGCGGGTCTGGCGCAACCGCAAGGCCATGTGGACGCTGTGGCTCGCCCAGACCAACCTCATGCTCGACTGGCTCGCCGGTCTGCTCGAGATCCTCGAGGACCCGACGGTGTCGGTCGATGATGCGCTCGCCGAGATCCGTGCCGGGGCAGGCATCGCCGGCTGAGGTGGGCGTGCCGATCAACGGCATCGCGAGAGACCCGTCGGATGTCACCGGCCGACGGTCAGGGCCTCCAGGGCGGCGAGTCGTCGGTCCCGATCGCCGATGATCTCGACGACCTCCAGGTGCTCGCCGACGACATCGGGGTCGTCGATGAGTTCCAGCAGCACATCGTTCATCGTGTCTCGGAGCGCCAGGTGCTCGTCGGCGTCGGGCACGATCGCGTCCCGCGCCGTGAGCGGCAGCACCACGAGCAGATCGACGTGTTCCAGCGCCTCGAGGGTGATGGCGGAGGATCGTTCCAGGATCTCGTCCGAGCCGGACATCCCGCTCAGCTCGTCCAATGCCAGCAGGTATGCGAGGAAGTCGATGGGGCCGCGCTCCGCGATGAGCTTCCCCGGTGACTCCTCTGGTGAGAGTCGTGTCGCGGAGAGGCGGAGCTGCGCCGCGAACAATCCCGCGCTGGGCGTGTCCCACGTCTCGTCCACGAGTTCGAAGGGGTCTGGCAGGACCGTGAACTCGGGATGGCGGAGCGCGAAATCGGACACGAGGGTGCTCTTCCCGCTCGCATGGGTTCCTGACACGACTATCCGCACGTCGTGATTGTAGCCGTGCGGGTGTCATCCGCGTGAGGTCATTCGATCGCCGAGGCGATGTGGTCGGTGACTCGCCTATCGAGTCGTGCCGGTGCCGGTGCCGGTGCCGGAGCCGGAGTCGGTGTCGGTGTCGGGGAACGCGGACATGGCGAAGTCCACGGTTTCGAGCAATTCCCGACGCCCGACGCCGCTGGCGGCCTGCACGGTCAGTCCCGTCGCGACCGTGAGGTAATACCTGGCCAGTTTGGCCGGGTCGGCGTCCAGGGGGAAGTCGCCGTCGTCGAGAGCCTGCTCGAATCGGAGCTGCATCGCCTGGCGGATGTCTTCGCGCCGACGTGCCAGTTCCTCTTGGACGTCCGCGTTGTCGGCCGAACCCGCCAGTGCTCCCTGCACGAGGAGGCATCCGGTGGGCTGCCCCTCGCTCGTTGCGCTGATCACGACGCTCGTCAGCATGTGGAGGGCGGCCGCGCGCCCCGTCGGCTGCGCGGCGGCTGCTTGCAGGTTGGCGGCCGAGTAGCGCATGTATCGCTCCACGACCTGGTCGAAGAGCGCGCGCTTGTTCCCGAACGCCGCGTACAGGCTCGGTGGGTTGATGCCCATGGCCTCCGTCAGCTCTGCGATGGAGGTCGCTTCGTATCCTCGTCGCCAGAACACTTCGACCGCGCGATCGAGCGTCTCTTCGAGGTCGAAGTTCCGGGTGCGTCCACGAGACATGTTCCACCAATCTGTAATGGTCGCTACAGTGAAGTGCTATAACTGTAGCGGACACTACACATTCTATCCATGGTGAACCGTATGTCGATGCCGCGACCGTGCTCATCGGCACTTCGGTGCGCCCACAGCGAAAGGACCTCCCATGACGGGAACCTCCCACACCCCTCCCTCGAGACTCGCCATGCCGGTGATCGTGCTCTCGGTCTTCGTGGTGCCATTGGCGATCTCGGGCATGGGAGTTCTCCTCCCGACCATCGCGCGCGACCTCGGGGCGTCACCGTTCCTCCTGCAATCGGTCGTCAATGGATTCAATGCCTCGTTCGCCGTCTTCACCCTCGTGTGGGGCGTGCTCTCGGATCGACTCGGCTATCGCGCAACTGTCGTCGTCGGTCTTGTGTTCTTCACGGCGGGTTCCATCGTGAGCGCGATCGCGCCTGACCTGGTCGTACTCGACATCGGCCGCATCCTGTCAGGGATCGGCGGCGCAGCCGTGTTCACCGGAGCGGCATCCTTGATGTCGAATGCCTGGGAAGGAGCGGCGCGTGCTCGGAACTTCGCGATCTTCGGGACCGTCATCGGCATCGGATCAGCCATCGGCCCGGTGATCGCGGGTGTCCTCACAGGATGGCTCGGCTGGCGGGGCGTCTTCATCGTATTCGGGATCGTGACGCTGCTGGCGATCGCCTTCAGCAGGTTCCTGCCCAAGATCACCCACGAATCGGAGCCCGGCCGGAAGGTCGTCGACTTCGGGGTACTCCGCAATCCCCACTTCCTCGCGCTCTCGCTCGTCCCCGTCGCGACAGCGATCGGTGCGATCACGCTCGGCACCTATCTGCCGGTTGCATTCGGCGCGGTCTACGGACTCTCCGCCCCGGCCGCAGGTCTGTTCATGTTGTTCATGATGGCGCCGATCGTCGTCGCTCCGCTCGCGGTGTCGCGGATCATCAGCACCGTCGTCGCGGTCACGCCGATGATGATCATCTACATCGCTCTCGGCGCGATGATCGTCGGAGACGCCGCGCTGCTCGTCGTCTCGCCGGACATCGCAATGTGGTGGGCGATCCCCGGGATGTTCCTCATCGGCGCCGCCTTCGGCATGACCATCGGACTCGTCGACGGCGAGGCGCTCTCCCAGGTCCCGCCCCACCGCTCCGGAGCAGCTGCTGGAGTCCTGAACTTTGTGCGCGTCGGCAGCGAAGCTGTGGTGATCGCCGCTTTCGCTGCCGTCGTCGCGGCTCTGATCTTCAGCAGTCTCGGCGACCAGGGCATCGCCGATGCAACCGCTGCCGGTCTCCCTGGACACGGGGACGAGTACGCCGCCGCGTTCCGCACCGTCCTGCTCGTGATGATCGGTATCAACATCCTGTTGACGATCGTCGTCGCAGCGTTGCACCGCGCGCGCCTCCGTCGCAGCGGTGAGGAAGCGAGTGGGATCACGCCCGCCGGTGAGATCCTGACGCCGCGGTAGGCCTGGTTCGCGATCGGCGACCCGCGTCGCGGTGAACGCCGGGCCGTGCTCGTTGGGGCCGAGAGCGAAGGCTGACGACTGTCGGCCTTCGCTATCGGTGCACCATTTCGCGTTGGATGCGCCGATCGAGGTCGTCGAGTTCGGCGAGTACCTCGGACGCGGCCCACACCCGATCTCGCTTTCGGCCCGTGATCTCCCGGATGAAGCCGGCCTCGACAAGCTGGTCGATGGCCCGGTAGGCCTGGCGCTCGGTGGATCCGGCATGGCGCTCAACCGAGTCTGCGCTCATAACGGGGTGATCGAAGAACGCCGGGATGAGTGCCTCGGCAGCGGAGCCTGCTCTCGGCTTGATCTCCGCGACCCACTCGTCTGGCATCGCTCTGAGTCGCGCTATCGAATCGCGTGAGCACGTGGCTGCCGCTCGTGCCGAGTGCGCGAACAGTTCGATGAGCGGTGCCGGGTCGCCCAGGCGGTAGGTTCCGAGCGCGGCGAAGTAGTCATCGCGGCGCGCGAGCAGTCCGCTGGCGAGTGGCACCACGGCGTGAAGCGTGGCTCCCCGGCGGCGAAGCACCGCGGACACCAGCGCACGTCCGATGCGCCCGTTCCCGTCGGTGAACGGGTGAATCGATTCGAACTGCGCGTGCCCGATCGCAGCCTGCACCATCACGGGAACATCGTCGCGGTTCAGGTACAGGACGAGGTCTTCCATCAGCTCGTGAACTCGCTCTGGCGCCGGCGGTACGTGGAGAGCATCGCGTGGAGCGAAGTCGCTGCCGCCGATCCAGTTCTGCATGTCGCGGAGCACGCCGGCATGGGCGGCCTCGGTCGGATCGTTCGACATGAGTGCGCGGTGAGCATCGGTGAGATTCTCGAGTGAGAACAGGCCTCGTTCGCCGACGGTGGTGATGAGATGATGTAGCGCCGTGGACGCGGCGACCATGCTCACCGCGGAGGCGTTCGACTTCTGGCCCGCAATCGCCTTGGCGTAGTCCTCCGCCGATGCGGTGACCTGCTCGATCTTCGACGAGGCGACTGACTCTGACCGCACCATAAATCGGCTGAGTGCTGCGGAATGGCCATCGGCATCGGTGTCGGCCTGTACGACGACCAGCAGCGCTTGCTCCGTCGCCAGGAGAACGGAAAGCGGCGGCACGTAGTGCAGGTCGGCAATGAGTGGGGGGATGGTCGCGCTGACGTCGCTGAGCATTCGATCAGCTCGAGTGCCACCGCGCGTCTGCTGGCGCCACGGGAGTCTCTCAGTGCCGTGGGGTGGCCAGCTGGAGTCGTGTGCGCGCGGGGGCATAAGCCCCAGTATAGAGATTGTTACTGGGGTTTATGTATTGTAAACGTCAGTAACGGACGACATGTTGGTGATTGCTGACGGTGACGCACGCATCCGCTCGGTGTCAGTGTGCTCGGCCGCCGGGTTCCAGCTGACGCTCAACGCGCACGGCGGATGACCGGAGCACGCCCCGCCGAACCGCCGCGAACGTCAACCAGCGGTGCTTGAAGCGCCCGCCCCAGAGGGTGCGATGCTGCGACGACTGCGGACTGCCAGGGCGATCATGACCGCGGGGATGAGCACGTCGTAGAGCAGGACGCCGCCGGTGTTGCCCGGGTTCCAGTTCCCGTGGGCGAACGACTGGTACAGGTGGCCGATCGTGGCTCCCCACAGGAACATGCCGGCGATGAGGCCGATGGTGATGCGCTCGCGCGGACCGGCGTGGATGGCGCGGAAGCCGCCGATCGCCAGCCCGAGGTTGGCGAACGCGATCTCGGTCACGAACGGCGTCTGCTGGAAGCCGATCGCGGTGGTCATGATGCCGGGGAAGAGGAGGAACGACACCGTCATCCAGGCGCTGCCGCAGCCGAGTGCGGCCACGGCCCACCAGCGCTGCCAGATCTCCAGCCTGGGCAGCTTGGTGGACCTCGCCGAGTGGATGCTCGCACCGATGACGACGATCAGCAGCCAGATGGCCGGCACGGACGTTTGGAACAGGAACATCGAAGTGGACATGACGGCAGTCTTGCACGCACAATATTGCAAACGCAAGACTGCGCTATGCTTCACGTATGGATGATGGACTTGCCGACCTGCTCCACCGCGTCGTCGCGACCCTCGGAGACCTCGCGCGCAAACGCATCGCCTCCGGGCCGGCGCAGCTGACCTACACGCAGATTCGGATCATCGGCACGCTCGAAGAGGCGCCCGGGATGACGCAACGCGAGCTTGCGGACTCCGTCGGATTGTCGGAGGCGGCGACATCGCGCGCACTGCAGTCGCTCCGGGATGCCGGCCACGTCGACATCGTCACCGACCCCGCGCATGCCAGGCGACGCCTGGTGACGGCGACGCCTGGCGGGTTGCACCTGTTCCACGCGTCGGGTGCGGCCAATGCCGTCGAGTTGCGCGACTGGCTCGTGCGCGAGGGATTCCCGTACGAGCGATACCTCGCCGATTCGCAGCGGCTCGCCGAACTCCTGGGGCCGCTCAGTCGGACGATGTCGCCGGATCTTGACGTTCCTTCGGGCGCGCGAGGTCACGAGTCGACCGACCGGTGATGGGTTCCGGTCGGCGGCGAGGCATCGTTCGGATGTATCCCGCCACCGACCGGGACGAAGTGCTCTCCGGCGCTTCGGCTCTGTTCGGCTCTGCTCTGCGAAACGGTCAGAGCGTCGCGAGGATGCGCTTCATGGTCGCGATCTCCTCGCTCTGCGTCGAGACGATCCGTTCCGCCATCGCCTTCGCGGCCGGATTCGTGCCGTCCGCGACCTCGGCCTTCGCCATCTCGATCGCTCCGCCGTGGTGTTCGATCATCTGCTCGAGGAAGAGCTTCCCGGCCTCGGCGCCCGTCGCCGCGTCGAGGGCGTTCATGTCGGCGTCGGACATCATCCCGTCGGTGCCGTGGTGCATCTGCGACATGCCCTGATCCGCGCCCCACTCCTCCAGCCAGGTCGTGAGCTGTGTGATCTCGGGCGCCTGGGCTCCCTTGATCTGCTGGGCCAGATCGACGATGCGCGGATCAACGGCAGCCTTCCCTAGGAGGGTCTCGCTCATCGCGACCGCTTGTTCGTGGTGCGGGATCATCATCTGCGCGAACATCACATCGGCGGTGTTCGAGGTCGCCGATTCGGCTGTTGCGGAGGGTGTCGATCCGCCCATGCCCATGCCGGAGTTTCCCCCGGAACAGGCGCTGAGGAGGAGGGCGGTCGTGAGTGCTCCTGCTGCGAGGAGGGTGGTTCGTGTGGTGAACATGGTGTGGTCCATTCATGGAGATTCGTTGAGAGATCGGTCTGAAATCGGGGTCGCCGAAGGGCGTGTCCGCGATACGCGGAGCGGCCGTCGCAACTCAGGTCCGACTGATGGACAGCGCGTTCAGATCCGGTCGATGCACGGGGATGCCGGCCTCGGCGCAGAACAGCATCACCTGTCGAAGGGCCTCGACCAGCGGGCGGTGAACCGCGGGCGCGACGGCGAGATGCACGAGGGCGAGAAGCGTGACGAGGAGGGCGCAGAGCGCGGTCATCATGGCGCAGTCCGGCGTGCAGCCCGCGCCGCACGGCACGTCCCCGGGAGCCGTTTGGAGGGTCATCGACATGGCCGTGGCAGTCGCAATGGTGGTGGTTGTGGTTATTGTTGTCGCCGCGCCCGGGGTATCAGCGGCATCGGTGACGGTGTGGATGCCGTGCGAGCCGGCCGGCATCGCCGACATCTGTGCGCCGGAGTGCATGACCAGGACCCAGGCGAGCACGGCTGACAGCGAGAGCACGGCGACGAGCATCGTCGTCACACGACGGCCATGGGGCGGCCGGGAACATGTTCGCGATGCCGGGCCCATGTCACCTCCGTGTGCCGATGTCTGTGCAGACGGCGCTCTAATGCCGTACCCCCGTAGAGTATCCTGACTCGCGTTGTTTGTCGCGAACGATTCAGGCGGCGAGGTGCTGCTGTGTGTGTACGGATCTCGCTAGCGGACGGTTTCGGCGCGGCGGTCCCGGTCTGCGAGGGCGATGACGAAGGCAGCGGCCGTGAAGACGGCGGTGAGTGCGATCGCAAGGGTGGGGCCGAGGGTCGGGCGCCCGCTCCACGGCACCTCGACGACCTGCAGCACGTAGTAGAGGATCATCGCGAGGGCCATGCCGATGGCGGAGCCGACGCGCTGCGAGAACTGGATGAGCGAGCCCGCGATGCTCGACCGGAACGCCGGAACGTCGAGGAGCGTCCGCGCCTGGTTGGCGGCACCGACGAGCGCTGCGCCGAAGGAGTTGCCGACGAGCGCGATGCAGACGGCCAGCGGCAGCCATCCCGCGGGAACCGCTGAGATCGAGATCGAGATCGCGAGCAGGGAGATGGTGCCGATCAGCGCGCCGATCGCGATGAGGCGGTAGCTCTTCGACTCCGGCAGGCGAGCCATGATCCAGGAGCCGGCGAGTGCCGCGCCAGCGGCCGGCAGCATCCACAGTGCGGTCTCGAGCGGCGTCTGCCCGACCGCCTGCTGCAGGGTCAGGGTGGTGATGAGGGCGCTCGCCGTCCCCGCCGCGTAGGAGAGTGCGGCGATCGCGAGGCCGGACGGCAGGTGGTGGATGCGGAACAGGCTCGGGTCGACGAGGGGCTGCGTCTCTCCGCGTGACAAGCGCAACTCGTGTCGAATGAACAGGACGCCGAAGATCAGCCCGACCGCCGTGACGCCGAGCATCCACGGGGCTGGGGCGGATGTCGACGAGATGGTGCTGAGCGGGAAGATCGTGAGGGCCACGGCCGGGACGAGCAGAGCTGCTCCCACCGCGTCGAAGCCTCGTCGTTTCTCCGTCCGAGGTTCGTGGACGAACCGCCAGGCGAGCGGGACGACGACCGCGCCGACCGCGACGTTGATCCAGAACAGTGCGCGCCAGGAATCTGCGGAGCCGACCGCCTGCATCACGACTCCGGCGATCACCGGGCCGAATGTCGACGTCGCGGCCAGGATCGCGGCGAGGATCGCGAGTGGTTTTGTGCGCTCGCCGGCCGGGAACACCCGTTGGATGATGCCGAGCACCTGAGGCATGAGGATCCCGGCGCCCGCGCCCTGCAGCAGTCGTCCGGCGACGAGCCAGTTCGCGTCGGGAGCCAGCGCGCACAGGATGCTCGCGCCGATGAAGACGAACGATCCGACGAGGAACACGCGCTTGCGGTCGAGCACGTCGCCCAGGCGACCGGACGGCAGCAGGAACAGCGCGTACGCGATCGTGTATCCGACCAGCATGAACTGGATCGCCGACTCCGAGCCACCCGTGGACTGCTGGATCGCCGGAAGCGCGACACCGACCTTCGACACGTCGAGAATGGTGAGTGCGGCCGTCGCCGCGAGCACGGAGAAGGTCACCCACGGCCGTTCGCGGGGGCTGTTCTCCGCGGTCGGCGGTGTGGTGTCGATCAACAAACGGATGCTCCTGTCGGCGTAACACGGGGGTAACGTCAATTACTGTATAACATTATTGGAGTATCAAAAGGTACTACCGAATGTTCCCATTCCACTGGAGGTCCACCGATGTCCGCTCGCACCGCCGTCATCATGATCGACATGCAGAACATGTACCTGCAGCAGGAGAAGCGCGACCGCTTCGGCTGGCCGCCCATCTTCCGTTTCGACGAAGTCGTGGCCGAATGCGCAGCCCTGCTCGCCGAGGCCCGCGCCCAGGGCCTGCCCGTCATCTACACGCGTCAGATCAGCCGCGCCGACGGCGCCGACGCGACGCCGGCGATGCGCAAACTCGCCGCGACCCTGCCGGACCCTGCGGACAACGCCGTGGCCGATGACGCGGCGTGGGGCTCCCAGGTACTCGACGCGGTCGCTCCGCAGGCGGGAGACATCGTCATCGAGAAGCTGCGGTGGGACGCCTTCTACGCGACCGAGCTCGACAGCATCCTCCGCAATCTGGACGTCAATCGTCTGGTGATCGCCGGACTGCAGACGAACGCGTGCGTCGAGACGACCACACGAACGGCGCTAATGAAGAACTTCGAGGTCGCCGTGCCGGAGGATGCGGTGTCGACGGACGGCGAATCGCTGCACGTCAACGGGTTGAACGCCTTGCGCGTGCTCTACACCGAGGTTGCGCCGTGGCGCGAGCTGCTCGAACCCGGTGCTGCGTGGGACCGCGCTGTCACGACGCCGAACTACGGGCGCGTCGACGCCGTCTGACGCGGCTGCCGCTCCGCACGGCAGAAGGCGAACCGCATGAGGGAAGGCCCGTTCCGCGGAACGGGCCTTCCCTCATGCGGTTCACCTTCTCTCAAGCGGTCGCGGTCGCGGCTGCGCGATCGACTGAGCCGTTGGCGATCGACTCAGGCCGCGGCGACGGCGACGCCCATCGTGGCGACCGAGAGCGCCATGCTGACCAGCTCGACGGTGGCGAGGGAGCGATGCTCGCGCACGGCGATGACCGCCAACCGCGACGTGAACGCCAGATACGCCGCGACGGCCGCCACCAGGATCAGGCCGAAGACACCTCCGGACATCCCGGCATGGTGCTGCCCCTGCGAAGATATGCCGAGAGCGGCATGCGCTCCGTGGCCGGCCATCGCGACGAGCATCGCGGCCATGACGAGCAACCCGGTCGAGGTGTGCAGCACCATGCCGGTGTGCCGACGAGGGGTGCGTTCGCCGGCTTCGGACGCCGGCTGACGCGCCATGCGCAACCGCAGGGCCGACAGCATCGCGACGACGACGAGCACCGCGCTCCACGTGAAGGGGGTGAGGAGCGCGGCACCCGTCGCGACGTCGACCATAGCCACGAGCATCACGATGGCGGCCAGCAGGTCACCGGCGCCGCGTCGCCCGCCCGCGGTGCAGCACACACCGACCGCGGCGGGGAGCAGCGCTCCGAGATGCAGGGCTTCGACCATGATCGACGGTCAGTGGCCGGCGTGCGAGCCGTGGTCGTGCGAGCCGTGCCCGGCGTGCTCGTCGTGCGAGTGCCCGGCGTGCTCGTGCTCGTGCCCGACATCGCCGTCGTGCCCGTGCGAGCACGCTCCGACCGCCTCGCTCGCCGGCACGTTCAGCGTCGGGTTCTTCCCGAAGAACCCGTACGGCTTGAGCGTGAACTTCGCGTAGTCGACCGGCATGACCGGCCAATCCTCCGGCCGCGGGAAGTGCGTCGGCCCGAAGGTGTGCCAGAGCACGATGTCCTCGCCGTCGACGGACGCGTCGTCGGCGATGTACTTGGTGAGCCCGTCGCCGCCCGGGTTCTGGTGGACGAAGTCGCCTGCCGCGTATCGCTCCGCCGGGTCGTACTTCGTGACGAACAGGTGTTTCGTCGCGAACTCGGCCCGCTTCGCGATGGAGGACGCAGGGTCGGCCATCATCGTCGGCGCGTCCTGCGGGTAGAGTACGTACCCGGTCGGCCGCCCGAGGCGGTTGGTCTGCTCCGTGTTCACGATGTGCCAGGCACGCGCGACCGACGCATCGGCGGTCCGACCGGACACGGCCTCGCTCGTCACCCGCGTCGCCCGCTTGGTGAACGCGTTGCCGTGCTCGTTCCCCGGCCCGATCGGCACACGGACCGCGTCCACCTCGTCGACCGCGTTCGACAGGCCGTCGACCATCATGTCGAGCCGTGCGCTGAACAGGTGCTGGTGGTACGGACCACCGAGCCCCGGTGCGACCTCAGATGCGTACGGGTAGTCGTTGCCGTCTTCGTCGAGGCCGGGGTAGGCGGAGGTGAAGAGGATGCCCGTGAGCTTCGACTCGCACTCGATCGTGCCGTCGAGGTAGAGGTACCAGTAGAAGCCGTAGTCGTAGTTGCCGACCGTGGTGAAGAAGGAGATCACGAGGCGACGCGACCGGCGGACCTCGTTCGACTCCGTGAACATGTCGCTGTGCTTCCAGAGGGTGCCGAAGTCCTCCTCGTGCATGCAGATGCCGTTCTCGATCGTGAACGGGTTGCCGAGTTCGTCTGCGAGTGTCGCATCGAAGTACGTGATCTCGCCGACGCAGTCGCAACCGAGCGCGAGCGAGTTGGTGAAGCGGCCGAAGAGGTACTCGCCGGTGTCGAAGTAGTTCTGCCAGAACCGCACTGGCGATGGGTCGCCGTAGGGCACGAGCATCTCGTTGATGGACGCACGGTAGATGATCGGGCGATCCACACCGTCATCGTTGAACGACAGCTGCCGGAGGACGAGGCCCTCGCGGGTGTCGAAACCGATCTGGAACTTCCAGTTCGCCCACTCCACGAACTCGCCGTCCACGGCGAAGCTCGGGCCCTCCGGCTGCGTGATCACGATGGGCTTGAGCGTCGTGAGCGGTGCGCCCTGGACGGCCGGATCGTTGAAGTTGCCCGACTCCGCGGGGATGGCGAGGGGCGTCGCATCCACCAGCCGGGTGATCGTCCGCGACGCCGTGTCGACGTACGCGCTCAGACCGTCCACGGGGTGCGCCCACGGGTGGTCCTCCGGGTAGTCCTGTCGGAAGGCCAGCACCCGCACGATGCGACGGCCCACCTCCTCCGGGAAGTCGTAGTACCCGGCGGACAGCGGGACCACAACGACCTGATCGACCGTGCACCCGCGCGCCGCGAGGGCGTCGACCCAGGCCGGGTCCTCCGCCACGATGTCGGCGACGGCCTCGAACTCCTCGATGAGGATCGGCAGCTGACCCGTCGACCCGTCCAGCAGGTGCGAACTGGTCACGGCCCCGGCATCGATCGACACGATGTTGTCGGTCGACGCGCCAGCGGCCATGTCGAGGAGCATCACCCGGGCGGTGCGCTCAGGGAGCGGCGCGGCTCCGTCCTGCCAGGCGAGCACGTCGCGCTTGTGGGGTTCTTCGAGGCCGACGTACGCGAAGCGGCTCGTCGGCGTGAAGAGCGGGGAGGCGGTCACGATGTCGCGGATGCGCTCGAACTCGGCGGCGGTGAGGCTGGTGAGCGGGTGTTGGGGCGGGGTGGGGATGGTGGTGTCCGGGGTCGATGACGGGGTGGTGATGGTCATGGTGGTGCTCCTTCACGGTGGTGGGGCTGGCCCTTCGACAGGCTCAGGGACCGGGGTGACGTTGGGGTGGGCCCTTCGACAGGCTCAGGGACCGGGCTTCGACGGGCTCAGGGACCGGGGTGAGGTTGGGGTGGGCCCTTCGACAGGCTCAGGGACCGGGACTCAGGGACCGGGGCGGCGCGATCAGTCGGAGATCGCGTCCATGATGGTCAGGTAGGCGGCTGGCTTCGTCCGCTTGAGGACCGCGGCCTGAACCAGCCCGAAGAGCGGGAAGAGCACGATCAGCGCGAGCAGCACGGCGCTCACGAGCCCGAAGACCGGCGCGCCCTTCGCGTTCACGTCGCCGACGAGCATCGGGAAGTTCACGATGATCACGATCGCCGCACCCACCAGTCCGATCAGGCCGAGCCCAGGGGCGACGACCGTGTTCCACAGCCGCCTGTCCTGCTTGGTGCGGGCGAAGTAGACGATGACCGCGAGGCTCGTGACCGCCATCAGGATCGCGATGGCGAGGGTCGCGACCCCGGCGAACCAGGTGAACACCTGCAGCACCGGGTCGAGTCCGAGGACGGCGAAGATCACGACGAGGACGCCGGCGGTGATGCTCTGTACGATCGACGAGGTGTGCGGGGAGAGGTGCTTGTGGTGCACCCCGCCGAGTCGGGACGGCAGGACTCCGGCGTTCGACATCGAGTGCTGGTAGCGAGTGATGACGTTGTGGAAGGACAGGACGCACGCGAACATGCTGGTCACGAGGAGCACGTTGATGATCGCCTCGCCGACCGGCCCGAGGTACATGAGCGTGGTCTTGAGGATCATCGCGCCCGGGTCGTCGCCCGCGACCTTGATGACGTTGTCCGGTCCCCACGCCATCACGAGCGCCCAGGACGCGAGTGTGTAGAAGACGCCGATGCCGATGACGGCGATGTAGGTGGCGCGCGGGATGGTGCGGGCCGGGTCCTGGGCCTCGTCGCGGAAGATCGCGGTCGCCTCGAAACCGATGAACGCGGCGATCGCGAACATCAGGCCGATGCCGGGGGAGCCGGAGAAGATGTGCGCCGGTTCGAAGGGCGCCGCGGAGAGCCCGGAGGCGCCGCCGCGGATCGCGACCGCCGCGACGAGCAGGAGCACGATGCCCACCTCGGCGACGAGGAGCACCCCGAGGACCTTGGAGCTGAGGTCGATGTGCCGGTACCCGAGGAAGCCGACGATCGCGATGCCGGCGAGCGAGTACAGGTACCAGGGGATCGTCGGTCCGCCGAGGCCGGACACCGTCACGCTCAGCAGGTAGCCGATGTACCCGTGCACCGACACCTGGATGGCCGTGTAGGTCAGGAGTGCGAGGAACGCGGTCGCGAGCCCGGCCGGGCGGCCGAGGCCGTAGCCGACGAAGGTGAAGAACGCGCCGGGCTTCGGCACGTGCCGCGTCATCGCGGCGAGGCCGACGGCGAAGAGGAGCAGGATGACCGCCGAGACGACGTACATGCTCGGGAACCCGACGCCGTTCCCGAGCAGGATGCCGAGCGGCGCCGCGCCGCCGACGACCGTGAGCGGGGCGGCCGCGGCCACCACCATGAACACGATCGCGGTAACGCCGAGCGATCCGGTGAGGGTTTTTGTGGGGGTGCCCGCAACGGCTGCGGGGTCTTTCGTGACGCTCATGGGGTGATCTCCTGGGGTCGGTGGTGCCGGTCGATCGGGATGGCAACCAGCATCGCCGCCGCCTGTTGCGCCGCCGTCTCGGCCCGGTAACACCCTCCGCACCCTGAATGAGACGGCTGCGGGGAGCTGTCTCATTTGGGCTACACGAACTGGAAACACGACCGCCACGCCGGTGCAACGAGCGCCGCCTACCCTGGCGGTATGACGGCCTTGGAGCGTGCGATCAGCAACCCGCCGGCCGTCCGCGGCCTGGACACCCGTTCCCCCGTGGACGGGTTGGACCGTCGCAGCGTCGGGTTCGTGGACGTGCTCGCACAGTCGGTCTCGGCGGTGGCGCCGTCGGCCGCGGCGACCACGATCCCGTTGCTCGTCACGGTCATGGCCGGCGGGGCGACGGTGTGGTCGCTCGCCGCGGCGATGGTCGTCTCCCTGCTCGTCGCCGGCACCATCAACGTGTTCGCCAAACGGATCGCCGCCACCGGGTCGCTCTACACCTTCGTGTCGAAAGGACTCGGGACGGGTGCGGCGTTCGTCGCGGGGGTCGCGCTCCTCATCGGGTACGGCTTCATCGCGATGTTCGCGCTCGCCGGGGCCGGCTACTACCTCGCCATCCTGCTGCATCGCTTCTGGCCGGGGATGCCCGGTTCGTCCGTTGTGGTCGGGGTCCTCATCGTGGCGATGGCCGCCGTGTGCCTGTTCGTGCTGGTGCGCGGGATCCGGGTGTCGACGCGGGTGACGCTGCTCGTGGAGACGGCGTCGGTCGCGATCATCCTGGTGCTCGTCGGTGTGCTGCTCTCGCAGTTCGGGCCCGTCATCGAGTGGTCGGCGCTCGCCGTGCACGCCGATCCGGCGAGCTTCGCCGTCGGGTCGGTGCTCGCGATCACGGCGTTCGTCGGGTTCGAGAGCTCGGCGACGCTCGGGGTGGAGGCTCGGCGACCGTTCGCGAACATCCCCCGGGCGATCGGGTGGACCGTCATCGTCTCCGGACTCGTCTACCTCGTGACGTCGTACAGTCAGCTCGTCGGGTTCGCCGGCCTCGGCGAGGACATCACCATGAGCGCCAGCCCCATCAACGACCTGACCCGCGCGTACGGCGTGGAGTGGTTGGGACTCCTCCTCGACCTCTCGGTCGCCGCCTCGTTCCTGGCCTGCGCGATCGCCTCGATCACGGCGCTCGTCCGGGTCCTGTTCGCGATGGGGCGGGAGGGGGTGCTGCCGTCGCGCTTCGGGCGGACGCATCGCCGGTTCCACACCCCGCACATCGCGATCCTCGTCGCCGTGCCGGTGGTGACGGTGGTGCCGATCATCGCGATCGTCCTCGGCAGTGGCGTGTGGGCGGCGATGCAGGTGCTCATCGTGGTGGCCGCAGCCGGGTACATCACGGCGTACATCCTCGTGTGCGCCGCCGCGCCGGTGTTCCTGTGGCGGATCGGTGAGGTCACCGTGTGGCCGGTGCTGCGGGCGCTCGTCGCAGGGGCCCTGCTCACGCTCGCGCTCGTCGCGTACCTCGTGGTCGAGGCCGGGACGGGTCGGCGCGTCGGCGTCTGGTCGTTCCTGGCGCTGATGGTGGCCGGGGTGCTCGTCTGGTGGGTGCGGCATCGGCACCGGCCGTGGTTGAACTCGACGGTCGGCGTGTTCGATGTGACGGTGCGCCGCGATGTGCTCGGCGGAGATGCGGGGGACGGCGGGGGCGTTGCGGGCGGTGATGGCATCCGGGGCGGCGGCAGCGGCGGGGGCGGATCGTCGGCGGATCCACGATGAGCGGGGCGGGCGAGCTCCGCGCGAGGCAACCGAAGGCGATCCACAGTGCGCTGGCCGTGCTCGAAGAGGTCGCCCGGTGCGGTGCCGGTGTGACGGCGCAGGAGGTGTCCGCGGGCCTCGACATGCCCAGGGCCACGACGTATCGACTGTTGAATCTGCTGGTCCAGGACGAGTACCTCGTGCGGATGCCCGATCTGCGCGGGTTCGCGTTGGGGCGGAAGGTCGTGGAGCTCGCGCACCTCGTCGCTCCGGCGGCCCCGGCGGCCCCGCCTCCGCCGCAGGCTGCGCGTGAGGAGATGGCGCGGATGCGCGCCCGGGTGCGCGGTGGTGTGCACCTCGCGCGGTACGACGGTGATCGCATCAGCATCGTCGATCCTGATCCGGACTTCCCGTTGAGTGACGAGGAGCGGATCGTGCGGCACCTGGACGCGTCGGCGATCGGTCGTCTGCTGCTGCATGAACTCGTGTCGACCGGCGCGGACTGGACAGGTCTGGTCGAGCGGCCGCAGGTCGACGTCGCTGCGCTCGCCACGGAGATCGCGCGTGTCGGGTACGCCAGGCAGCTCGGCGAGCTCACGCCGGGGTATGGCTGTCTGGTGGTCCCGATCCGCGACATGCGCGGGTCGCTCGTCGCCGGTCTGGCGCTGTCCGCGCCGAATGTGCGCGTCGAGCGTCCGGCAGAGCTCCTCGACGTGATGCTGGACGGCTCCCGTCGTCTCGCGCCGTTGCTCGGCTGACCCGGTTCCTGCCCTCACCATCGCGCATAACTCCTTCGATTCGTCCGGCCCCGCCAGCGGACCCGCGGAAAACCGGGGTTCCGCCGCGGAGACCCTCGAATTTGAAGGAGTTATGCGCGATAGAGGACGGGCCGGGACGCGATGCCCGGCCCGCGCGGGGTCAGTCCGTGATGACCACAACTCCGGAGGGGGCGTCGAGCAGATCGACGGTCCGCTCGGCCGCGCGGTCGATCTGCACCCGCGGCTCGGCCGGGATCGCGCCCTCGTGGTAGGTGCCGGGACCGTAGAACTGGCCGTAGGCGAGCACGATGCCGCCCTCGGCGAGCACGGACCGTTCTAGCCCGGCGACCGCATCGGCGTCTGGGCCGGGGGCGAGGTCCCACGCGACCGTCTGCACGAGGAGTTTCGACGCACCGGCCGCACGGGCGGCATCGATGACGTTCTGGTTGCCCTCGGTGCGGATGCGCGCGTTGCTGCCGGCGCTCGCCGGGATGTCGGCGACATCGTCCGGAAGGTCGGTCAGCTCGTTGATCACTACATCAGGGTCGAACGCGGAGACGGCGGCGATGAGGGCGTCGCGGTCGTAGACGTCGACGACGATCGGCTCTGCGCCGAGTTGTACGAGCAGTTCGGACTTGCCGGCGCTTCGGGTCATGCCGCCGACCGTGTGGCCCGCGGCGACGAGCAGTGGGACGAGTCGCTGACCGATGACGCCGGTCGCGCCGGCGAGGAAGATTCTGGACATGGGATGCCTGCTTTCTGTGGGTTCTGTTTCGGGATGGGTGTGGGGTTCAGGGACGGGTGGGGACGTGAGGTCGACGTCGGCTGTGTTCACCGCGGCGGGATCGTCGACGCAACGCTGTCTGCGCGATGAGGCTCGCGAGGGAGAGGACCAGCGTGAGCGCGGTGTAGGCGACGACAGCCGGGATGGTGCCGATGGCGCCGACGAGTTGGCCCTCGATGATGATGGGCAGCCCGAATGCGAGGTAGGAGACGACATAGATCGCCGCGACGGTCCCGGCCCGCTCATGCGGTCGGGCGAGTGGGACGATGAGCCGCAGCGCAGCGGTGAACGCCGCACCGAAGCCCACACCGGCCAACGCCTGTCCGACGATCATGATCGTCAGACTGCCGGCGAGCACTCCGCCGATGATGCCGAGCGAGCCGACGATCGCCGAACCGATGCCGATCGACATCGCGCGTCGGGAGTCGACACGGGCGAACGCCAGCCCGATGATGGCCGACACGGCCGGTGCGACGAACCCCGCCAGCCCGTTCAGGAGGCCGCTGTCGAGATGGAACACGCTGCGCACGAGGCTCGGTGAGATGCCGCCGGACAGGCCGGCGAGCATCCACACCGCCGCGACGGCCGGTGCCGCTGCTGCGAACTCGGCCCGCGCGTCCGGTGGGATCCTGAGCGTCGGGATGAGGGACCGGAGCGCTCCCGGGCGTCGGCCGATGGTCTCCGGGGCGAAGACCATCGCGATTCCGCCGATGACGGTGAGGAGGATGAGCGCGATGAATGTGATCCCCCTCGCGGCGGCGGTGAGCTGGATCGCGATCCCGGCCAGCAGCGAACCGGCCGCGAGGCCGCCGGTCAGGCTGACGCTGCCGAGGATTGCTCCCAAGCGCTTGAGGTGCGGTGGGGCGAGCTCGACGAGCGCCGCGGTGAACGCGGCCGTCGCGGCCCCGCTCGACACGCCCTGCACGATGCGTCCGGCGACGACCCAGCCGACGTCCGGCCCGATCAGAAACAGGACGTTCGACGCGAGCTGCACGATGAGCGCGGCGATGAGCACGGGACGACGACCGATGTGGTCGGACAGTGAGCCGAACACCAGCACGGCGACGAGGAAGCCGACGGCGTAGACGGCGAACGCGAGGCTCAGCATCGCGGGCGGGAAGCCCCACTGGCGTTCGAAGAGCACGAGGAACGGGGTGAGCGATCCGGCCGCGAGGTACAGGCTCGCGAACGCGACGGCCGCGCCGCTCATCGCGAGCGCGGGCGACAGGGTGTGTCGGGTGCGCTGGGTGTGCCGGGTGCCTGGCCGGTGCTGGTCGTCGCTGGTGCTGGTGCTGGTGCTTGTGCTGGCGCTCGTGCCGACGGCGCCGCCGATGTCGCCGGTGTCTGCTGACTGGCTGCTCGTCACGGGTGCTCCTCGGGTGAGTGGGTGTCGCTGGGGCGGGTGTCGGATGCGTGATGCCCAACGGTTTCGGGTGGCGCAGTTCCGACTGTACGCAGCGGGTGGCCGGGGAGTATGGTCCACTTCTATGGAGAAAACGCAGACCAATTTGACGCGTGTGCCGCTCGGGACGACGGGTGTCGACCTGCATCTCGAACTGCGCGGCCCTCGCCTGCGGGCCGGTCTGCTCGGCGCGCTGCGGGAGGCGGTGCGCGATGGCCGGCTCGTCCCGGGGAGCCGGCTCCCGGCATCGCGGACGCTCGCCCTCGATCTCGGGATCGCCCGTAGCACCGTGACCGAGTGCTACGCGGAACTCGTCGCCGAGGGGTGGTTCACGGCGAGGCAGGGGTCGGCGACGCGGGTGGCGCAGCTCGCGACTCCTGGTGGCGCGCGCGTCGAGGGGCAGGGTTCCGCGCCGCATGACCGGGCGCCGGTCCACGGGCTGGCGCCCGGGGCGTCCGTCTTCGCGGAGTTCCCGCGGGCGCAGTGGGCTGCCGCCGCCCGTCGAGCGATCACCGCCGCGCCGCCGAGTGCGTTCGGCTACGGAGATCCGCTCGGTCGGCGGGAACTGCGGGCGGCGCTCGCCGACTATCTTGCTCGTGCGCGCGGGGTGCGCGCCGATCCGTCTCGCATCGTCATCGCGTCCGGATTCCATGACGGCTTGGGGATTGTGGCTCGTGCGCTCGTCGCGAGAGGCGCCGAGACAGTTGCCGTCGAGTCCTACGGACTCGGGCTGTATCGGAGCGTCCTGGCCGATGCCGGCCTGCGGATTCCGCCGATCCCGGTGGATGAGGACGGCGCGCGCATCGTCGCGTTGGTGGGGTCCCTCAGCGCCGACGCGGTGCTCCTGACCCCTGCGCACCAATTCCCGACGGGGTTCGCGCTGTCACCCGAGCGGCGGGCGGCGGCGCTCGACTGGGCGAGGACGACCGGGGGCCTGATCCTGGAGGACGACTACGACGCTGAATTCCGGTACGACCGCAAGCCGGTCGGCGCGCTGCAGGGGCTCGATCCGGAGCGCGTCGTGTACTTCGGGACCGCGAGCAAGTCGCTCGCGCCCGCGCTCCGACTGTCGTGGATGGTCGTGCCGGAGCACCTCGTCGCCGATGTGGCGAGGGCGAAGGGGAGTGTCGAGACGGTGAGCGTCCTGGACCAGTTGACTCTGGCGGAGTTCATCACCGCCGGCGCGTTCGACCGGCATGTCCGTGCCGGGAGGCAGCGGTACCGGCGGCGTCGGGAGGAGCTCATCGAGGCATTGGCTGCGCGCGCGCCCAGGGTTGCCGTGACCGGGATGGCCGCTGGTCTGCAAGCGGTCGTCCGGCTCCCTGCCGGGACGGAGTCGCGGGTGGTGGCGGACGCCGCGCGCCGCGGTTTGAGCGTGACCGCGATGTCCGAGTTCCGGCATTCGGCCCTCGATCCGAAGCGGCCGGGCATCGCCCGTGCCCCGGGCTCCGGTGTCAGCATCCCTGCTGCTGTCCCGGACACCGACACTGCTGCCACCGATGCCATCGTCGTCAACTTCTCCGCCGTGCCCGACAGTGCTTGGCCGGGCGCGCTCGCCGCCCTCTGTACGGTGATGCCCGTCGACTGACGCGCCCGCCGCGCCGGCCCGACCGCCCGGCAGAAGGTGATCCGCACGAGAGAAGGACGCAATTTCAGGAATGTGCCTTCTCTCGCGCGGTTCTCCTTCTGCCAAGCGGCTTCTGCCGGCCGGCTTCTGCCGGGCGGCCGCCAGCTCAGGAGTGCGGCACGATCGCCCACTTGGACCACTCGTCTCGTGCCTCACCGACGGGGATGACCTTCATCACCCCGTACGAGAGCCCGTAGTAGAGCGCGCCGTTGTTCGAGAACCCGAGGAACCGGTTGTGTGAGTCGCGGAATCGTCCCTCCCTCGTCCAGGTCCACCGTGCTCGTTCGCTGTCGCACTCCGGGGCCGGGAGCCAGTCCGCGTCGCCGACGACATCCGGGCTCGTGGACTCCAGCGAGACCAGGCAGTATCCCCGATGGTCTTGGATGACCATGCGGCCGTCCAGGTGCACCCGGGTGCTCAAGCGGTCGCTGTAGCCGTGCTCGGTCGCGGCGGGATGTCCGCAGTTGTAGAGCCAGCCGTACGACGTGGAGACGTCCACGAAGTTGTCCCACAGGCACACCTTGCCGCCCCACCAGCCGGAGGCCCGTCCCGCCCACGCCTGGATGGCGACGTCCGGCGGCGACGGCACCGCGACGTATCCGAGGTCCCAGGAGAGCCGGGAGTTCATCGCCGCGGACGGCCGGTAGGTCCGTGGAGTCGCAACCGTCGAGAGTTCGCCGCGGCTGCCGTAGAACGTGTCGACGGAGTCGGCGTCGTCCGTCGTCAGCACGTTGAACCCGATGCTGCGCTGCCAGGCGAGATTGATGCGCACGTCTGCGAATTCGTGGGCGGTCGCGCTCTGCGACAACCTGTCGCTGAGCTGGAAGCAGCAGGAGGAATCGTTGTGGTAGAACGCTTCGGTGATCGGAATCGACTCGTTCTTGCCCTGGGCGATGTTCGGAACCCCGATGTCCCGGACATGGTCCGTCCGCCACATGATGTAGTCCGGAACGGCCGCGAAGTTCCCGAGCGCCTTGTGATTGGCTCGCACGACCATCGCCATTTCGGCCATCGTGCCCTCGCTCGTGTTCGCGACGGTCAGTTCAGTTGGCGCGGCGAAGTCGCCCTGCGGACTCGGCTTCGACGTGGTGCGCACGAAGTCCGACGAGTCCTTGACGAGGACTTCGACGCTCTGGACGAGGCTCCCGGGCTGGCTCGCCCAGAGCGCGACGGCACGGGTGGCGTTCGACTGGTACGACTGACCTGGTGCGTCGGGGATGGTGATGGGGAGGTTGTTGATCTGATCTGCGATAGCCGGTGCCATCAACGGCGCGACGCGTATGTCGTGGGTGATCCCCGCCTGTCGGAGGGCTTCGACGTAGCGAGCGGGCTCGGGGTACTCGGACATCCTGATCTTCAGGACGACGCGCTTGTACAGCTCAGCACCCGGATGGCGTGCTGCAACGTCTTGGATGAGGCGACCGACGGGCAGGATGCTCGAACCGTCCTTGATCTCGAGGAAGAGCGTCGACTGTCCGTTCTGATCGAGATACCGCAGCAGCATCTCCTCGATCGTTGCCACCGTGTGCGCGGTGGGCTGCCTCGTCGCCGTGTTGACGAGTCGCTTCGCATGGACCTCGGCGAGCGTCAGGCGGTCGAGCCGTTCATTCGAGCCGGTGAGGGATATCGGGTCGAATCCGGGTTCGAGCATCCTGCCGACGGTGGCGTCGTGGAAGGCGACGAGCTGTCCGTCCTTGGTCTGTCGCACATCCGTCTCGATCGCCGCGCGGCAGTATCGGTATGAGGTGTCGAACGCGGTGAGACTGTTCTCCGGGACCGCGGCGCTGAAGTCGCCTCGATGTCTGATGGCGAACACCGTGTCCTGGGTCACCCCGATCACGTTGGACTGTTCCTCGTACTGCTGCTGCCAGGTCGGGCACCATCCGGCGCGGTCATCTTCCGCAGCGAGGGGGTTCGCGTTGACGGGTCCGCCGGTGGCTGCGGTGAGCAGCATCCCGGCGGCGATCACCGTCCACGCGATGACGCGGGTCGACTTCGTGGTTCTGTGCATGCGGTCTCCTTCGCTGTGGCGCATCTGAGGTCATCAGATATATCGCGGATCGCACTGCGCGCGTCGAAGTTATCCACAGGGCTCACGATGGCGTCACGGCGCGGGACAAGGAGAACCGCGCGAGGGAAGGACGCATTCTGCGCAGACGTCCTTCTGCCGTGCGGTTCACCTTCTGCGAGGCGGCGCGTCACATCGTGCGCTTGACCTGCCCGTCCAGGAGGGCGTCGGCCGCCTCGACGAGCCGGAGCGAGACGACGTCGAGCCGCCGCAGCGCCTCCCGTCGCTTGAGGGTATCCATCGTGAGTTCGCCGTCGAAGATCTCCGCCAGCCCGTGCTGGTAGTGGGATCGCACGCCCTTCGCGGCCTTCCGGGCGGCGAGCAGGTGGCTCTGCGATTCGGGGAGCCGGATCGTGCGGACGCCCTCTTCGAGGTGGACGAGTGCGTCGGCGATGGCTTCGAGCGCCGCTGCGCCGCCGGACGGGATCTGCACCTGCCAGAGGTCGAGTTCGCGGATGAAGTCGCGCACGTTGTCGAGGACGTCGTC
This sequence comes from Plantibacter sp. Mn2098, assembly GCF_049319745.1. NCBI lineage: Bacteria > Bacillati > Actinomycetota > Actinomycetes > Micrococcales > Microbacteriaceae > Plantibacter > Plantibacter sp. Mn2098. The sequence goes on from NZ_JBMOUH010000012.1 coordinate 61,022, forward strand.
GATCGATCTGGACGCCCGGAAGATGTCCTCGCGATCGAGCGGCGTGGTCAGCGAGCTCGACATGTGGTCGATGAGCCGCGCACGCGCAGAATCGCCGCGGTGCTCGATCTCTGCCATCTCGGCTCGCCCGGTCTCGGTTCGCCCGGTCTCGGTTCGCCCGGTCTCGGTCAGGGCCGCGTCACCGAGGCCTGCCCTCGCCTGGCCGGCCCCTGCCTCTCCGGTACCCGCAACAACGTCATCGGCGCGATCCGCCGCCCGCGCGACGGGTTCGGCGCACACCTGCCTGGCCAGTTCGACGCCGTCGATGGTGTGCGCGATCTGCCGCAGCAGCAGCTCCGGGATGGTGCGGCGCTTGCGGCGTCGGAGGCGATCGGTGAGCTGATTCATGGTGGTCGGCCTTTCAGGAGGGTGACGCTCACACGAGCGGCAGGGGTGAGAACAGGTGCGTGAGCAGCTGGGTCAGCAGGTACGCGATGGCTGCTGAGGCGGGCAGTGACCACAGCCAGGACAGGGTGATCCGCACGACCGGCATCCAGCGCAGTGCCCGCCATCCGCGGGTGAGCCCGGCGCCGACGACCCCGCCGACCATCGCCTGGGTCATGCTCATGGGCGTTCCGACCGCGGCGCCGACCGAGACCACGATCGCCGCAGAGGTCTGCGACCACAGCGATTGGACCGGACTCGGTGAGCTCGCACCGTGTCGGAGTGCGCGCCCTGAGCGGCGCAGGCCGATGAGGGTGCCTGCGCCGAACAGCGCCATCCCCGTCGCCACGTGAATCGGCCCCCGGGCTGAAGCATCGATGGAACTGCCGCTCGCGACGGCGACGAGGAACAGCACCTTCTGCCCGTCGTTCGCCGAATACGCGAGGGCGAGCGCTCCGAACGCGGCCTTGCGGGCGCCGGCGAGCACCGCGTCGGCGCGCAATCCGCCGAGGTGGAGCGGGAGCCGCGTCAGCCACCAGGCGAGCAGGGCGGCGGCGATGGGCGCCGTCGTCGCGATGACGAGGACGGTGACGATGCGGCGCACATCGACATCCGCGCCGGTGGCCAGGGAGGTTCCGGCGAGGGCGCCGACGATCGCGAGCGTGATGCTGTTCGGTGCGGAGAGCGCGACGGAGAGGCTGATGGTCGCGATGATCGCGATCAGGAACGCACTGAGTGCGGCATCGGAGGCGGCTGGTCCGGCGGCCAGCGCATCGAGCGAATCGGCGACGTGGTGGACCCCGAGCAGCGGGGCGATGGGCAGAGCGCCGACGATGACGAGTGGAGCCCAGCGGCCGGTGCCGCGCGACGTCGACTGAGCGATCGACGCGAGCGGTGATCCGTCGTTCCTCCCGGTCAGGAGCACGATCGCACACGCCGATGCCGCCACGATCACGTCCATGCTGCTCCTTCCCGATCGCCACGCAAATCCTCGTAGCATAGGGCAAAGAAGCTTTTCTTGTTGTGTTTGCCACTTATATTGCACATTCCGTGTGGGCGAATTATGGTAGCGGCCACGTGAGCACGCGCCGTCGCCCTCCTCGCCGACGGTCCACATCCCCTCGGTCGAGGGCAGACACAAGGAGCAGTGACATGAAACGCAGCAGCATCCTCCCCGCCGTCGTCGGCGTGGGAATGACCGCGGTACTTCTCGCCGGGTGTTCGGGCGCCTCGGAGCAGATGGCCGGGCCGGTGAAGCTCGATTTCTGGTACTCGGTCACGGGTGTCCCGGCCGACACCTTGGTCGCGCTCGTCGACGAGTTCAATGCGAGTCACGACGACGTGACCGTGAATCCGATCTTCCAAGGGCTCTACGAGGAATCGATGGCGAAGCTCGCCAACGCGGTGCAGGGCGGCGAGCTGCCCGCCATCATCCAGGGCGGCGACACCTTCTCGACCTACCTGCGCGATAGCGGGCTGACCGTGCCGCCCGGGGAGGTGAAGAATCTGGACGGGAAGACCTTCGACGACTCCGATCTCGTCCCGGCGAACGCGAACTACTACACGTTCGACGGCGAGCTCTCGTCGATCCCGATCATGGTGTCGCATCCGGTCGTCTTCTACAACACCGCGCTCCTCGAAGCGGCCGGCATCGATCCGTCGACGGCGCCGTCCACGCTCGGTCAACTCTTCGATGTGGCCGCCGCCGTGCATGGCGCGTCGGGTGCGCCCGGGCTCACCGCGCACATCCAGCCGTGGTGGGCGGAGCAGTTCGCGGCGTCCGCCGGCGTGGAGTACTGCACGCCGGGCAACGGCGTCGGTTCTGAACCCGCGACCGGATTCTCGTACACCTCCGATGCGCAGGTGGCGGCCTGGCAGCGGGTGCAGGGCCTTGTTGCCAGTGGCGCGATGCTCAACGTCGGCACCGATGGCGATGCTGCACTCAAGGCGTTCGTGACCGGCCAGGCCGCCATCGTGCTGCAGTCGTCGCGCGCGTACGGCGACATCGTGAAGGCAGGCGCATTCGAGTTCGGTGCGTGGCCGCTCCCCATCGACGATGCCGACGGCGGCGCCGTTCCTGGCGGCAACTCGGTCTGGCTCGTGAAGGAGGGCAACAGTGAGCAGGAGCTCGCGGCGGCCGCGTCGTTCGCCGAGTTCCTCGCGTCGCCCGATGTCCAGCGCCGCATCTTCGAGGAGACCGGGTATCTCCCGAGTTCCCTGGAGGCGCTCGATGCGCTGTCTGGTGCGGTGGAGCCGGTTCAGGATGTCATCCTGCAGCAGCTCGCCGGTGCCGGTGATTCCGTCGCCAGCGCGGGCTGCCACTCCGGCGCGCTGGGGGAGGCCAGACCGCTTGTGACGAGCGCGATCGAGGAGATCTACGCCGGCAGTGATGTCCTGGAGGCCCTGACGAAGGCGCAGCTCGCGGGCGACAAGGCGATCACGGAGTACAACGCGCGCCGATGAGCGGAGTCGGGCATTCGCACCCGGGGCTGCTGGTGCGGCGGGGGAGTACCTTCGCCGCACCGAGATCCACTCGCTACTAAACAACATCTGTTATTCCTGAGTCTGGTATTGCACGATGCGCGACATCGAACTAGGGTAACTGCAATTGCGGACGCGCTCTCGCATCGTTTGGCCACGGTGCGGTCACGCTCTCGCAACTGCGCATCGCTCGCGTCGGCACGCTGCAACGCCGACCAAACACACTCACCGTCGAGACCGAGGAGCACCGCATGACCCCGACCACCGTCGCGAGCGACACCCCGGAGGCAGGCCCGCCGGGCCCGACCGGCTCGTCCGGCTCGTCCGGCCCACCAGACCGCCCCGGACGCCCGAACCGCCCGAACCTCCCGCCCGGCCGCCCTCGCCCTCGACCCCGCGCCCGCCGCAGACCGCAGGTCTGGGCGTGGCTCTCCCTCGCACCCGTGACGATCCTGCTGCTGGCGTTCAGCTACGCGCCGCTCGCGAGCACCCTCGGACTCTCGTTCCAGAAGACCGACCTGTTCGGGCGCGCGGCAGGCTTCATCGGCCTCGACAACTACGTCAACATGTTCGCCGACCCAGAGCTCCGCCGAACCCTCATGACCACCGTCGTCTTCGTGGTCCTCACGGTCGCCGGCAAGCTCGTCGTCGGCCTCGCCATCGCCGTCCCGCTCGCCAAACGTCTGCGCGGCACGACCTTCGCGAGGGTGACCGTGCTCATCCCGATGGCGGTCTCTGCGGCCGTCGGCGGGCTCGCCTTCCGCGCGATGATGACCCCGCACATCGGCATCCTCGACCAGGTCGCGATCGGCCTCACCGGCAGACCCGCCGGTTGGATCACCGAGCCGACCATGGCGATGGTGTCGATCGTCACCGTCGAGGTGTGGACGTCGATCGGCTTCGTCACCCTCATCCTCATCGCGGCCATCGACATGATCCCGGTCGAAGTCGAGGAGGCGGCAGCGGTCGACGGGGCGGGCTGGTGGCGACGGCTCCGATCCGTCACGATCCCCCTCATCACACCGACCCTCTTCTTCCTCGTCGTCACCCAGTCGGCCGGCGCTATCCGCGAGTTCACGGTCATCAGCGTCGTCACCGGCGGCGGGCCGGGCGGATCGACGAAGACCCTCGTCTTCGACATCTGGTCCAAGGCGTTCAGCGGGACGGCGGACTACGGCGCCTCCTCGGCGCGCGGCGTCATCCTCCTCGTCATCATCGCGATCATGACGGCGATCCAGTTCCGGTTCCTCGAGCGGAAGGTCAACTACTCGTGAACGCCAGACTCGCCCGCTACGGGATCATCGCCTACCTGGCGATCGTCTCGCTCCTCGTCATCCTGCCCGTGTTGTACGTCGCGTTCGCGGCGTTCCGGCCCGGGCAGGCCATCACCGGGACCCTCGCGGACATCCTGCCGACCGGATTCTCCTGGGAGCACTTCGAGGACGCCCTGCGGCGGGCGCCCCTCGTGCAGCAGATGGTCAACTCCGCCCTCGTCACGATCGCTCAGACGGGGGCGCAGGTCCTCACGGCCCTCCTCGCGGCGTACGCGCTCGTGTTCGGGCGGCTGCGGCGGCCCGCGATCATGTTCGCGTTCATCCTCATCACGATGATGATCCCGGGCGAGACCACCCTCGTCGCCAACTATCTGACCATCCAGTCGCTCGGGCTCTTCGACACCCTCGTGGCGATGTTCCTCCCGTACCTCGTCTCCGCGTACAACGTGTTCCTGCTCCGGCAGACGTTCCTGTCGTTCCCGAAGGAGATCCACGAGGCGGCCGTCGTCGACGGCGTCAAACCGATGGCGTTCCTGTTCCGATTCCTCGTGCCCCTCAACGGTCCGACCGTCGCGACAGTGACACTCCTCTCGGCCATCGGGGCGTGGAACGGCTACCTCTGGCCGCTCATCGTGTCGCAGAGCCCGGAGGTCCGGACCGTCCAGGTGGGGATCAAGATCCTCACCGACGAGTCCGGTGCGGACATCGGCGCATCGCTCGCCGGTGTGCTCGTCGCCGTCGTCCCCACCATCATCCTCGTCATCGCAGGGCAACGATTCCTTGCGCGAGGACTCACCCAAGGAGCAGTGAAATGAAACGCAGAAGCATCGTCCCATCCACCGTCGGACTCGGTCTAGCCGTCGCAATGCTGGCCGGATGTTCGGGCACGCCCGAGCAGTCGGCCGGCCCCGTGAAGCTCGACTTCTGGTACTCGGCCACCGGCGTCCCGGCCGACACGCTCGTTGCGCTCGTCGAGGAGTTCAACGCCGCCCACGACGACGTCACCATCAACGCGATCTTCCAGGGGCAGTACGAGGAGTCGATGGCGAAACTCGCGAACGCGGTGCAGGGCGGGGAGCTCCCGGCGCTCATCCAGGGCGGCGACACGTTCTCGACGTACCTGCGGGACAGCGGGCTGACGGTTCCGCCCGGCGAGGTCAAGAACCTCGACGGCAAGACCTTCGACGACTCGGACCTCGTACCCGTCCTCGCCAACTACTACACCTTCGACGGCGAGCTCTCCTCGATCCCGATCATGGTCTCGCAGCCGGTGATCCTCTACAACACGGCCGTCCTGCAGGCGGCGGGCATCGACCCGGCGAAGCCGCCGAAGACGCTCGACGAGTTGTTCGAGGTCGCGACCAAGCTGCAGCAGTCCTCCGGCAAGGCCGGGTTCACGACCTTCGTCGACCAGTGGTGGCCCGAGCAGTTCTCGGCATCGGAGGGCATCGCCTACTGCACGCCGGACAACGGGGTCGGCGCGGAGGCCGCCACCGGGTTCTCATACACGAGCGACCGCCAGGTGGACCTCTGGCAGCAGGTGCAGGACCTCGTCGCGAGCGGCGCGATGCTCAACGTCGGAAGCGATGGCGGGGCGGCGCTCAACGCCTTCGTCGCCGGCGAGGCCGCACTCATGCTGCAGTCCTCGCGCATCTACGGCGATGCCACGAAGGCGGCGGGGTTCGAGTTCGGGGCGTGGCCGCTCCCCATCGATTCGTCCAAGGGCGGCGCGGTCCCCGGCGGCAACTCCGTGTGGCTCGTGAAGGAAGGCAGCAGCGAGGGGGAGCTTGCTGCGGCGGCGTCGTTCGCCGAGTTCCTCGCATCGCCCCAGTCGCAGAGCCGCATCTTCACCGAGACCGGCTACCTGCCGAGCTCGAAGCAGGCGCTCGATGAGCTGAGCGGCTCGGTGACGCCGACGCAGGACGTGCTGCTCGAGCAGCTCAAGGGCACCACCGATTCCGTCGCGAGCGCCGGATGCCACACCGGCGCGATGGGGGAGGCCCGGAAACTGGCGAAGGGTGCGGTCGAGGAGATCTTCGGCGGCGCAGACGTCACGCAGGCGTTGCAGAAGGCGCAGGATGGCGGCGACAAGGCCATCTCCGAGTACAACGTCCGGAAGTGAGCGATTCGATGACCGATTCCCACACACCGGAACCAGCCGTGTACGGCGTCTACCTCCGCCCGGACGTCCGCACGTCCATGGCGGTCTCCACGATCACCTTCCACATCGAGCGGCAGTTCGGCCTCGTGTCGGCTGGAGCGTATCCGCCGCACGCGACACTCGCGGGGTCCGTGCCGATGGTCGCCGGTGACGACGCGGTCGTCGCCGCGCTCGACCCGGTGCTCATCGGCCGGTCGCAGTTCCCCGTCCACAACTCGGGGATCGTGACCCGCAGCGTCGTCGCCTACGACATCGACCGGTTGTCGGACGGGACGGTGAACGACCCGCTCCGGCAACTCGCGATCGACGTCAACGCCGCACTCGCGCCGCTCGCCGTCCCGCTCGACGGATACCTCGTGAAGGAGTTCAGTGCGGAGCACTTCAACGGGCACCTGTCGCTCGCATCGCACGAACTGATGGTGTGGCCGTCGCGGCGGCCGGAGATCGACGCCTTCATCCGAGAGATGGATGTCACGCCGTCGACCGATTTCACGGCCGAGCACGTCTCGATGTACCGATTCCGTTCCGACGACTGGTCCGGTCACTGGTGGACGAGCCTCACCTGGGAGCACGTCCACACCTGGGATCTCCGAGAACCGGGTCGCTAGAGTTGACGGCACCCGCTGCGGCGGGCTGGACGGCGGGCGATCGCTCCCGTGTCCTCGATTCGGGCCGGAGGGTGGACGGTGGCAGCAGGATCCGAGTCGACGACGGGAGCGGACGCAGCGGATGCAGCGGATGCGTCCGAGGCATCCGTTCCCGCGAGGCTCCGCCTCACCGAGACCGACCTCGCCCGCCACCTCGGCATCTCACGGGCGACCGTCTCGCGTGCCCTGTACGGCAGCGGGCGTGTGTCCGATGCGACGCGGGAGCGGGTCATCGCAGCGGCCGACGAGCTGGGCTTCGTCCCGAACATGATGGCGAGCGAACTCGCTGCGGGGCGGAGCAAGCTCATCGGTCTGCTGCTGCGGGATTCGACGAATCCGGTGTACGGGCAGCTGTTCGACTCGTTGCAGACGGCGGCGCACGCGCGTGGCATGGAACTCGTCTCCGTCACGGCGACGCACGACGGCGACGGACGGGCGCAGATGTCCGGGCTGCGTCGGCTCCTCGGGATGCGGGTCGCCGGACTCATCATCGCGACCGGCGACGTCCCGAGCGAACAGCTCCTTCCGTTCAGTGGCGACGTGCCGATGATCCGGGCCGGGCGTCCGGAACCGCACGACACGATCAACGCGGTCTCCTACGACGAGGAACTGCATGGCCGGATGCTGGCCGACCACCTGTTCTTGTTGGGGCACCGGCGGATCGCCGTGGTCACACCATCGGCCGAGGTGTCGTATCCGGAGTGGTCGCGGGCGGTCGCGATGGCTGACCGGCTGGCGTCGCTCGGGGCCGTGCTGAGCATCGTCCCGGCCGTTGCGCAGACGGATGGCGTCGAGGCGGCGCTCGACGAGGTCGTCGCCGGTCGGGTGAGTGCGATCATGTGCCCGACGGATCTGCGTCAGTTGGAGGTCCTGCGCGCGGCCGCGGCCCGGGGCATCCGCGTGCCGGAGGACGTGTCGGTGACCGGGTGCGACGGCCTTCTGCACGGTTCGGATCTGCTCGGGCTGACGACGGTGCGTCTGCCCGTCGAGGCGCTCGCCGTCCGCACCATCGAGCGAATGGCAGAGCTCCTGGCCGCTCCCGCCGCCGGTCCTGCTGCCGGTTCCGTTGCTGGCTCTGTTACCGGTCCCGCCCCCATCGTCTCCGCCGCCCCCATCCACGACATCCTCCCCGGCACCCTCATCCCCGGCGCCACAACAGCCCCCGTCTAGCCCGCGAGCTGTCACTCGTGGCGGTTCTGGACGGCTGAAACCAGCCACAACCGACAGCTCGCGAGCTGTCAGTTGTGGCTGGAATGGGAGGCGTCTGACCAGCCACGAGTGACAGCTCGCGAGCTGAGGGCGGGACGGGGACGGGGCGGGACGGGGACGGGGCGGGACGGGGACAGGGAACGGCTAGGCGCGGGTGCGGAAGGCCTGGGCGGCGGTCATCAGGCGCTCGACGCGACGAGGATCGACCGGCTTCCACCAGCGACCGTCCTCCTTCAACCACTGGCCGACGATCGCGCCGTCGGCGACCTCGAAGAGCGAGGGGAGCTGCTCTGGGTCGAGGCCGGAGCCGACGATGACGGGCAGGTTGGTCCCCGCACGCACCTCCTGCACCTCGGCCGGCTGGGTGGGGGATCCGGTGCGGGTGCCGGTTGCGATGAGGACGTCCGCGAGGTGCCATTCGGCGTCCGTCGCCTGCTCGGCGATCGACCGGTCGGCGGTGATCGCGTGCGCACCGAACTTCACGTGCACGTCGGCCATGATGCGCACCTCGCGGGCGCCGATCGCGTTGCGGTAGCGGAGGGCCTTGGCTGCTTCACCGTTGAGGAACCCCTCGTTGGCGACGTAGGCGTTCGCCCACTGGTTGACGCGGACCCAGCGCGCGCCGATCGCCTTCGCGACGGCGATGCCGGGGATGGCCCCGTTGGCCACGCACGTGACGCCGAGCGGCACGTCGACGGCGTTGCGGATCTCCAGGCCGGCGGCGGTGAGGGCTGCGACGGTCTCGTGTCCGATGTCGTCGGGACGGAGGAAGGGCTGGTCGGAGGCGTTCTCGATCATGACCGCATCGATGCCCCCGTTCACGAGGGTGAGGGCGTCGCGGACGCCGGCTGCGGCAATGTCCCGGACGGATTCGCCGTCGTAGGAGGGTGCACCGGGCAGGGGGCGCAGGTGCACGACGCCGACGATGGGGTGGCTGACGTCGAATTCGTTCTGGAGGGCGCTCGCGCGCGGGGGCATAACGACTGGAGCGCTCATGGCTGCTCGCTTTCTGTTGGAGAGGGTGGTTCGGAGATCACGGATGGATGGCCGGGCGGCCGCGCTGCTCAGCGGCTGACGAGCGCGTAGAGCTCGTCGGCGACGCCCTGGATGTCGATGGGGTTGGCCGCGAGCACCTGCTGGTACTTGTCCTGGGGCACGCGCGCGAAGCCCGAATAGGCGCCCGCGATGGACCCGGCCATGCACGCGACGGTGTCGGTGTCGTCGCCCGCGTTGGCCGCGCCGACGACCGTCAGCCAGGGGTCGCCGGCTGCTGCGACGAAGAAGCCGATGGCGGCGGGGACCGCTTCGGAGGCGGGGAGGCCGGTTCCGATCTCGCGGGAGATCAGCTGGGTCGCCTCGTCGAGGCTCCGCGCGCCGATGCCGATCTCGACGGCCCGGCGTCCGCGGGCGCTGATCGACGCGCCGGGGACCTCGCGGCCGAGTTCTGCGCCCAACCGGTCGCCCTCCTCCGCGCTCCACAGGAACGCCTGGACGACGTCGTTGATCGTCGCCGCGTCGGGGAGGGCCGCCGCGACGGCGCCCGCGATGGCGGCGGCGCCCGCGACGCCCTGGGAGGTGAAGTGGCTCGGCCGGCAGGTGATGAGCGCGTCGTCGACGGCGGCGCGGACGTCACCGGGGTGGGCCAGACCGACGACCCCTACGCGCATGGCGCTGCCGTTGCTCGCACCCGTGGTCGCCTCGTTGCCGCCCGCGCCGATCTGCTCCGGGTCGCCGCCCTCCTTCAGGAGTGCGATGGCGCGACGGGTGGACGGGCCCGCGAAGTGCGGGAAGTAGTCGCCGTTCCGCGACCATTCGAGGAGCATGTCGGCGACCCCGCGGGCCGTCAGGTGGTTGCCGGAATCCACGATCACGCGGGCCAGCATCAGGAGCTGGCTGCTGTCATCGGTGATCTGTCCGGCCTTGCGACCGCGCGAGTAGGGGGAGTCGGGGAGCGGGGCGAAGAACTCCTCGACCCGGCCGCCGAAGAGCTGGCGGATCTGCGCGATGCTGCGGGTCTCCGTGGGGGCGCCGAGGGCGTCGCCGATGACCGCGGTCGCGATCGATCCGAGGATCTTGTCGTGCAGTCGGTCGTACGTCGCGCCCGTCGCGCGGGGCTGGTCAGTGGTGAGCGTGGTCACAGTGCGTCCTTCGTGTTCGTTGTGGTCCAGTTGGGCAGGCCACCCTGCCGTGCACCGAAGTGCGTGATGGTGAGGGCGGCGCTGCTGGCCGCCGTGGCGAGCGCCCGGGTCAGGTCGTCGCCGGCGAGGGCGCGGCCGACCCAGGCTCCGGCGAACGAGTCGCCGGCGCCCGTCGTGTCGACGACCCTGGCGACGGGTTCGGCCGCTTGGCGGATGGTCTGGAGCGCGCCGTCCTCCGCGCGCCAGGCGAAGAGGCTGCCCGCGGTGCCGAGTGTCAGCAGGATCGCCGATGACCGTTCGTTCCGGCCGAGCAGTTCGACGAGCGCTTCGTGCACATCGTCGAGGCCGGCGAGGCCGTGCAGCGATTCCTCGTTGAGCACGCTCAGGCTGGCGGTCCGCAGGAGTTCCTCGGCTCGTCCGCGGTCGGTGCGGACGAAGCTGCCCTCGATGTCGACGCTCGTCAGGGTGCCGACATCGGCAGCGCGGCGAACGATGTCCTCGGAGCCGGGCACGTCGCCGAGGACGTGGAGCCAGCGGGCGCTCGTGAGCGCCGCTTGGTCGACCTGTTCCGGGCCGGGCAGGCTCGCCGGCGACCGCCCGCCGAGGAGCGATTTCTCGCCGTCGTCGGCGATCGCGACGGCGCACCACCAGGTCATCTCGTCCGCCATCGTCTCCACGAGCGCCGTGCCGATCCGCTGGTCGGCGAGGTCGAGCAGGCAGGCCCGCCCGAAGGCATCGCTGCCCACCCGGGAGACGAGGGCGATCTCGAGATCCTCTGCAGCACGCCTGGCGGAGGACGCGAAGCTCGCGCCCATCCCGCCCGCGAAGATGCCGAGGCTCGTGCCGATGGACTTGCTGTCCCGTTTGGGGAGTTCGTCGACCTGCACGAGCAGGTCGACTCCCGTGTCACCGACCACGAGGAGGTCGATCGGTCGATCCCCCGTGCGTGCGAGATCCGGGAAGACGTTCGTCAGGACGGTCATCGTGTTCGCCTCCGTCCGACGATGTTGTTGAGGATGACGCTCGCGATGAGCACGGCGCCCAGGAGCCCGATCTGCCAGGTGTTGCTGACGCCGGCGAGTTGGAGGCCGGAGTTCAGCACCACGACGACCGTGAGCCCGAGCAGCGTGCCGAGGACCGTGCCGATGCCGCCCGTGATGACCACGCCGCCGAGCACGGCGATCGTGATGGCCTGCAACTCCATGCCGGCGCCGGCGGTCGGCTTCGCGTTGAGCAGCCACGATGCGTTGACCACGGCGGCGAGCCCCGCGAGCATCCCCGAGTACACATAGAGGGAGGTGCGCACCTTGCGGACGTTGACCCCCGCGAGCGCTGCGGTGATGGAGCCGTTCCCGACCTCGTAGATCTGCCGTCCCTGCCTCGTCCGCACCATGTAGACGGCGGCGACGATGAAGACGGGCACGAGGACGAAGAGCACCTGGAACGGGATGCCGGCGATCTTGCTCTGCCCGAGGTAGGCGAAGCCGGACCGGTCGAAGCCGTTGATGTCGACGCCGCCAGAGAGGACGAGCGCGAGGGAGGAGTAGAGGTACAGCGTCCCGAGGGTCGCGATGAGCGGTGGCAGCCGGAGCACGTTGATGAGGAAGGCGTTGACGGCACCGAGTGCTGCACCAGCGGCGATCGCGACCACCGCCGCCACCCACGGGTCCAGGCCGAGCTTCACCGCGGCGAGCCCGAACGCGACCGTGGCGAGGCTCATCGTGGACCCGATGGAGAGGTCGATGCCGCCTCCGCCGCCGAGGATGACGAAGGTCTGGCCGAGGGCGAGCAGGCCGAGCACGGCACCGTACTGGGTCATCGAGAGCAGGTTGTCCGCCCGGAGGAAGTACGGCGAGAGGAACGACATGACGATGCCCAGCAGGACGATGAGCACCACGAGGAACAGTCGGCGATCGGTGAGCGAGATGCGGTTCATGCGAGTCTCCGGAAGAGTTTGCGACTGTCGCCCCGTTTGGCGAGGACGTCGACGCTGACGGCGAGGAGGATCGTGAGGCCGATGATGAGGCCGTTCCAGAGCGGGGGCACTCCGGCGAGCACGATGCCGTTCTGGAGGACGACGATGAACGCGAGCCCGCCGAGGGTGCGGAGGACGCTGCCTTCACCGCCGAGGATCGACGTCCCGCCGACGACGACCGCGGCGATCGCGAGGAGGGTGAGCTCGTTGCCGGTCGACGCCTGGACGACGCCGACACGGCCGACGTAGATCGTGGCCGCGAGACCGACGAGGAGTCCGAGGATCCCGTAGCAGGCGAACACGACGAGTCGTGAGCGGATGCCGGACAGGGAGGCGGCTTCGGGGTTGGAGCCGATCGCGTACACGTTCCGGCCGAAGCGGCGCTTGCGCGAGAGCCACCAGAGGAGTGCGTAGACGATGGTCACCACGGCGAGCACCATCGGCACACCGAGGAAGCGCTGGCCGGAGAGGATCGGGGCGACCGGCGTCGCGAACAGGTCGTTGCTGTTCCAGAGGGCGAAGAGCGCCGTTTGGAACACGGCGGCCGTCCCGAGGGTCGCGATGATCGGAGGCACCTTCGCGACGGTCGTCAGCAGGCCGTTGATGGAGCCGAGCACGGCGCCGGCCACGAGGGAGACGAGCACCACGACGATCGCAGGCTGTCCGGCGCTCATGAGCTTGGCCGCGATCCACGCGACCACACCGACGGCGTAGCCGGTGGAGACGTCGATCCCGCCGAGGATGATCACGAGCGTGAGCCCGGCCGCGATGAGGGCGAGGTCCGACGCGTTGATGACGATGTTCGCGAAGTTGTCCGCCGTGAGGAACCGAGGGGACAGGCTCGCGAAGACGACGATCTCGGCGATGAGCAGGACGGGGAGGAGCAGGAGGCGTGCGCGGGAGAGCGTGAGTCTAGGCATCGGGTGCCGCCTCATCGCTCAGGCCGACGGCCGCCCGGAGGACGGCGTCCTCCGTCGCCTCGGCGGTGCTGAGTGTGCGGATCATTCTTCCTTCTCGGAGGACGTGCACCCGATCGGCGAGCCCGAGCAGTTCCGGCAGTTCGCTGCTGATGAGCAGGATCGCCGTTCCGCCGCGGGCGAGTGCGCCGATGTCGGTGTGGATGTCGGTCTTCGTCGCCACGTCGATGCCGCGGGTGGGCTCATCGAGGATGAGCAGCGTCGGTTCGGTGGCGACGGCGCGGGCCAGGAGGACCTTCTGCTGGTTGCCGCCGGAGAGCGAGGTGATGGGTGCGTTGGTCCCGGCCGCTTTCACGGCGAGGGTCTGCATCCACCGGTTCGTCACCTCGCGTTCGCGCTTCCGGGAGATGAATCCGGAGGTCGTGAGCTTGTAGAGCGTCGCGGCCACGAGGTTCTCGCGGATGTTCATAAACGGCAGGATGCCCTGCGTCTTGCGGTCCTCCGGCAGGTAGGCGACGCCGTTGCGGAGCGCGTCCGCCGGCCCAGTGGGGCTGAATGGCGTTCCGGAGAGCGTCATCGTGCCTGCGTCGGGTTCGAGGACGCCGAAGACGGTGAGGGCGACCTCGGTCCGTCCGGCCCCGACGAGCCCGTAGAGGCCGACGATCTCGCCGGCGTGCACGTCGAGGGAGATGTCCTCGAACCGTCCGTCGACCGTGAGACCGCGGATGGAGAGGACCCGTTCGCCGTCCTCCACGACCGTGGGGATGGAGATCGTGTCGTTCAGTTCCGCGCTGGCTTCGACGCTGGAGCTGGATCGGCCGCCCATCATCGCGAGGATGCGACTCTGGTCCGGCACGTCGATCTCGCCGACGAGGGCGCCGTCGCGGAGGACCACGAACCGGTCTGCGACCTTGTCGAGTTCGTCGAAGCGGTGCGTGATGTAGAGCACGGCGGTGCCCGCGGCGCTCAGCTGGTCCACGAGCGAGAACAGCGTCTCGGACTCCGCGTGGGTGAGGATCGAGGTCGGCTCGTCGAGGATGAGGAGCTTCGCGTCGTTCTTCACAGCCCGGGCGATGAGTACGAGCTGCTGTTCCGCGAGGGACAGCTCGCCCATGTCCGCCCCGGCGAGCCGCGCGGGGAGGCGCAGCCGGTCGAGGAGCGCCGCCGCTTCGCGCTTCATGCGCTTGTCGTCGACGTTGCCGAGCTTCGTCCGGGGAAGGTCCCCGGCGTAGAGGTTCTCGAGGACGCTCAGGTGGGCGAACACCGCCGGCTCCTGGTACACGGTGGAGATGCCGGCCGCGAGGGCGTGGAAGGGGGAAGCTGGGCTGTAGGGTGCGCCGTCGAGCTCGATCGTCCCGGAGTCGGGGCTGTAGACGCCTGAGAGCACCTTCATGAGGGTGGATTTGCCGGCGCCGTTCTCGCCCATCACGGCGACGCGTTCGCCGGCGCTGATGGTGAGATCAACGCCGTCCAGGGCACGGGTCACCCCGAATCGCTTCGAGATGCCCGTGACCTGCAGCAGGGGTGCGGTTGTCATGATGTCTGGGACTCAGAAGTCGAACTGGTCGACGTTCTCTTTCGTGAAGACCGTCGGCTTCCCGAGGAGGAGGATCTTCGTGGACGCGTCGTACAGGACGGGTTCCTTGAGCCCGGGGACGTCGTTGCTCGCCTGGAAGTCCTTGCCGTCGATGATCTGCTTCTGCGCCCACACGGTCAGGTAGCCGAGGTCCTGCACGTTCCACAGCACGCTCGACTTCATCACGCCGGACTTGATGTACTGGGCGACGGTCTTGGGGGAGCCGAAGCCGGAGACGGCGATCTTGCCGACGCGGTCCGCGTTCTGCACGGCCTGCGCGACGCCGGGGACGGCGGTCGAGGGGACCGCGATGATGCCCTTGAGGTCGGGGAACGCCGTGATGAGGTTCTGCGCTTCGGTGAGGGCGCCGGCGCTGTCCGTCGTGTGGCGGATGCCGCCGACGAGTTCGAGTCCCGGGTATTTCTTCGAGGCCTCGGCCTGTGCAGCATCGGTCCAGGCGTTGAAGGTGGAGGCGTCGGGGGCGCCGGACACGATCGCGTACTGGCCGGAGCCGCCCATCTGCTCGGCGATCTGGTCGAGGACGGTCGCACCGAGCTGTTCGTCGCTGGCCTGGGAGACGAAGACCTGGCGGTCGCTCTTCGGCGCGTCTGCGTCGGAGGTGATGACGGCGACGCCGGACTTCACGGCGTTGGAGATCGAGCCGTTCATGGAGGTGGGGTCGAGCGGGGAGATGGCGATGGCCTTGTAGCCCTGGGAGACGAGGCCGTCGACGATGCGCTTCTGTTCGGCCGCATCGGCGGTGGCGGGGCCTGCCTGGGTGTAGCTGACGCCGAATTCCTTCGCGGCCTTCTCTGCACCGGCCTTGAACCCGGTGAAGTAGGGGATGCCCTCGACCTGGGAGACGAAGGCGACTTTGTCGGAGCCGGTGGATGCGCCACCGGAGCTTCCCGAACCGGATCCGGGAGCGGTGCACCCCGCCATGGTGAGCGTGAGCGCAGACAGTGCCACGATGGACACGAGCAAGCGACGATTCATGTGGTTGATTCCTCTTTGAATTCAGGTGGGCGCTGGGGGGACGCAGCTCCCGACACAACCGCAGTAGGTTGGGTTGAGACATTAACGTAGCTACTTGTTGGTACAAGTGCAAGAGGTTGTAGGTACAATTGTCCGAGGAGGTCGAATGGGAACGCCCGCATACCAGCGCGTAGCCGATTCTCTGCGCGAGCAGATCGGGTCCGGGCAGTGGGCCGCGGGCCAGCAATTGCCCGGAGAGCTCGAACTCGTGGACACCTACGGGGTCAGCCGGAACACGATCCGGCAGGCGCTCAACGTGCTCGCGAGCGTCAACCTCGTCCGCAAACAGCAGGGCGTCGGCACCTTTGTGAGCAACCAGGGACTGACGCACACCCTCGGCGACCTCCGCAGTTTCACGAAGGTCATGACCGACCTCGGCATGGCCCCCGGCATCCGCGACATCGACATCGCACCGGATCCGGACCCGCCGAAGGCCGCGCTCGCCTTCCTCCCCGGCTCGCACCTGTGGCGCGTCAGTCGTGTGCGGATGAGCGAGGGGCGGCCGTTCAGCGTGATGCAGTCCTGGCTGCCGGACGACATCGGCAGCTCGATCACGGTCGAACGATTGCAGGAGCAGCAGTCGCTGTACGAGGTGATGGCGGAGCTCGGCATCCAGCTGAAGGAAGCGGAGGAGAAGATCCGTGCCGAAGCAGCCGGCGAGGAACTCGCACGGCTGCTCGAAGTGCCCCTCGGCTCGCCGCTGCTCACGATCCACCGATGGACGACCGATCGCTTCGGTCGCGCCGTCGAGTACGTCCGCAGCTATTCGCCCGGCGACCGCTACGAGTACTTCGTCAAGCTGACGCAGTAGTCTCTCCGCCTAGTCTGCCGTCTCCGCCTGCTCGCGAACTGTCACTTGTGGCTGCTCTGACACACTTGAAACCAGCCACGACCGCCAGCTCGCGAGCGGTCAGTTGTGGCTGGAATGAGCGGCGTCTTACCAGCCACGAGTGACAGTTCGCGAGCTGAGGCGGAAGCGACGAGGAGTCAGCGTGGGATTGCTCTGACGCGGTTGTTGCGGGGATTGTGCTCGAGCTCGACCAACCCGAGGTGCTCCAGCAGTGGCGGCAGGTAGACGCCGAAGCGCCCACGATAGCCCTTCCGAAGCCCGTACCACCCGCCCACGGGATTCTGGTCGTCACGTCCCCACGCCTCAACCGAACCGGCGGGCGGGGTCTTGCCCTCGTCCGCCCCGCCGAGTGCGACCCAATCACCTTGCTCCACGAGCCAGGCCGCAAGATCCTCGATCGCCCGGAATTGATACGTGAGCTTCGTGGATCCGACTTGACACACGAGGATGTCGTCATCGCGATGGACCGTGTACGCCGATGAGCCGGGCGCCGTGGACAGCTCGATCAGTGAGGTGCCCACTGCGTCCCGAGGCGTCATGTCAGTCATGACGCGAGGCTACTCGCCTGACCGAAGTCCGCAAGGAATTGGGCTGCACCAGACGATGGCTTTTCGCAGCGCCGCGACTTGCTCGCGAACTGTCACTTGTGGCTGCTCTGACCCACCTGAAACCAGCCACAACCGCCAGCTCGCGAGCTGTCAGTTGTCGACGGAATGAGCTTGGGCGTCGGGCCGCAGGCATCGGCCTTCAGTCGGACGACGCGCCCGGAAGAAACGGGTTCACGGACCGTGGTGCTTCCCGGTCTCGGGGTCGACCCAGTTGCCGGAACCGGTGATCCGGTGCCAGCGCTTGTGGAACGCAAGATCGGTTTCGTCGGCTTCGATGACAGCCGCTCCGCACAGATCGCAGATGCGCAGGATGACGATGTCGCCATCCGCGGTCCTGACCGAGACCGTCCCCGTCGGGAATGCGATGCCCATCGTGTGTCTCCTCACGCAGCAGCCGACCGTCGCGGTCGGGTTCCGAGAATGCCATCAGCGTACGCGATGCAGGAGGTCGGCGGCAGCTACTGGGGCACGGTGGCGGTGAGGGTGATGCCCGCCGCGTCTGCGATGGCACGGAGTGCCGCCTCGGCCCCTGGAGCGGTGTCATCAGTGATCTCGACGGACAGTGTGGAGTCGTTCACCGCGATGTCGCCGACGCCGAGGTCGAAAGCGCGTCCGATGAGCGGCGTGAGCGTGTCGAGATCGGCGTCGTCAGTGAGTTGCGCGGCGAATTCCGGGAGCGAGGGCAGGTACTCATCGCCACTCTTCGCCCATTTTCCGGTGAAGTCGATCGGGCCGTGATAGCGGTTGTGCAGGGCGCGGAGGGCGTCGACCAGGCGGGTGCGATCACTGGCGAACGTTCGAACGGAGAGCGCGTCGGGAATCGTGCCGTCGAGGCCTCCGAGGAACACGCTGAAGCGACCGTCGTAGTCGGGGCCGAGTTTGTTCATGACATCACTGGCGAGGGAGAAAGCGACGAGCTCGTTCTCGTCCATGCACGAGGTGGTGTCGACTCCGTTCTGGCTGGTCACGACGGCTCGTGGGGCGAGGGTGTCGTCGTTCGTCGTGACGGTGAGATTGCTGATCTCGATGGTCGGATTGCAGCTCTCGTGCGCGATTCGTTGTGCATCCTCGGCGCTGAGATCCGTGGCGACGATGATCTTCAGGAAGTGCACCGGCAGCTGGAAGATGCTGTCCGTGAGCGTGTACGTCGTGGAGGTGACGCCGTCGAGGTCGTCCAACCGTGCGGCGAGGTCTCGTTGAGCGGATCCCGTCGTACTGCAGCCGGTCACTGCCAACGCCAGGCCGACGACCGCGGCGAATGCGAGTGTCGGACGTCTGAGCATGCTCGCTCTCATCCGCGACCACGCCAGTGGATGTAGACGTCGGGATCGCCGCCGCTCTCGACCCACAGGCCAAGCAGATCGGCGCGCACCTCATCGGAGGTGCTGCCGGTCATCTGGTACGCCTGGATCGACACGAACTGATCCGGGTCCGGCTCGCTGACTTCGAGTCTGATTTTCGAGAACGGCGCATCTGCAGCGTTGATCCCGTTCCACTGCGACAGGCTGGCGACGAAGTCTGCTTGCTGATCGAACCCGTCTTCGGAGAGCGCGCCGAATCTCCATTCCGCCAGCCAACGCCGATCGGATGGCCCAGAGAATCCGACGGTGAGGTAGGCGGGGGCGATCGGATCATCGAGCTCGACCACCACCGCCCGCACCTGCCGCAGAACCTTCGATGCCTCCTCAGGGCTCAAGCCCTCATCGGCTGCGATGCTGACCTGGAAGCCGCTGACCTGTGCAACGTCGACCCCCTCGATGCTCTCGATGGTCGCCTGCACGTCTGCGCGACGCTCGTCGATCGACTGCGCACACCCGGTGAGCACGATGATGCTCGTCACGAGCAGGGCGAGGAGAGAGACGCGGCGCATACGCTCGATTCTCTCAGCTCGTGGGACTGCAGACGCTCGACGAAGTCGATCGCGCTGTGAAGACGGTTGTGTCAGAGGGATCAGGCGCTGCTAGCGCTGACGATCCGCACATCCGCTACTTCCGCGGGGCCCGTGCACGTACCGTTCGTCTCAGCGCTGCTTCGTGTGCTCGAGGATCCAGTGCCCCATCGGTGCGCTGTCGTCGAGGATCCCGAGGTGTGTCGCTTGGGGGACGACATCAGTCGTTACGTTGCTGCCGCCGTGCTCGTGCGCGAAGCGCGTCACCGCTGATGGATCGAACACTTCATCATCGGCGCCGATCCAGACGCCGACCGGTGCGTGCAAGCCTGCGAGTACCTCAGCACTGTCGTCCGCATTCTGCGCGATCGCCATCGCCGCCGTGTAGTGGGAAACGAGGCCGGATCGGACCTGCTCGGCCGTGTAGGCGAAGGCGACCGCATCGGTGTGTGCTCCGAGGAGGCCGTTCGTCACGGTCGCAGCGATCAGTGGACGCTGACAGATCGTTGCGAAGTTCGACGCATTGTCCTGCCGTTCGGTTCCGGAATGCAGTCCGAAATCGGGGGCGAGGAAGACGTAGCCGGCCGGCGCGGACCCGAAGAGGTGGGCACTGTTCAGCACGACACCGGCTCCGGCCGAATGCCCGCCGATGAACGCCGGGACGTCGGGCTGCTGGTGACGGACATACGCGAACGCATCTGCGGTGTCCTGCTCCAGCTGCGTGGTACTCGGGGTGTCTCCGCGTGGACCGCCTGAGGCGCCGTGCCCGCGGATGTCGAACAGATACACCGCAATCCCCTGCTGCTGCAGAGTCCGTCCGATGGGCAGGTAGCCGGCGGCTGCGTTCGCGCCGGAGCCGTGGTAGAACAGCACGCTCGCGACGGGATTGGCTGGGACGAACGCGGTAAATGCCAGCCGCGTCCCGTCCGTCGCTCGAATGGACCCGGTCGGTTTGTGGGCGGACGCGGGCCCGGACTCGGTGACGAGGCCGCTCGTCGCCGCGGATGCCGGCAGGTTGCATGGTGCAAGTGCCGCGCCGACCCCTGCCCCGGTGACGGCCACGAGTGCGACGGCGACGAGTCCCACGGCGCCGACGCCGGCGAGGGTGCGGCGGACAGCACCGTGACGGGCGCGTTCCCGGCGGACCGCAGCAACGCGGGCCGTCCAGTCCGACGTCGTCGTCGACGCCCATTCACGTCCGGCCGGGCGCAGCAGCGACCATGCGGCGAAGGCGGGGAGGATGCACGTGACGAGGAGGGCTGGCGATTCGATCACAATCGTCTGCGCGATCCTCACCGCGATCATCAGACCGCCCGAGACTGCCGCCGCGGCCGGCAACCATGGGCGTGGACGCCGCAGGAGGACGACCATGATGAGTGCGCCCACGCCGGCGATGATGAGCGGCCAACCGGTTGCCTGATCCTCGGGTCTGGCGTCGGGGCCGAGTTCGATGGCGCCGTTGATGACACTGATCGTTCCGCCGAGGAGGAAGAGGATCCGCGCGAAGGTGATCCGTGCAGGACGCAGGCGGGCGGTCATCGGTCCGTCCCAGCCTCGTCGATGGCGGAGAGCGCCCGGTCGCACCATGCCAGCGCCGTTTCGGCATAGGCGAGGCCGTAGTCGCGGACGAGCTCTGGGACCGAAGCTGCCGACGCCCGCTCGTGCGCAGTCCACGTCGCACCGGGGGTGCTCGCGGCGGCGGCGTCTCGGAAGAATTCGAACTGCCGCCGTCGCTCATGGAGGAGGCGTTTCGCGGCGTCGTGGTCGACTCGGGCGGCGAAGAGCAGCTTCACGAGATTCTCGTCTCGGACGGCCACCGGTGCGGAGTCGCTCCGCAGCCAGCCCAGCAACTCGTCCCGTCCTGCTGCGGTGATGCGCCAAACGGTCTTGCCACGCGGTGCGTCTGCGCCATCGGACTCGATCAGCAGCGCATCCGCAAGCGAACGCAACTGCGGGTACAGTTGCCCGTCGCTGATGCCCCAGAACGGGTTCCGCGATGCAGCCTGCTTGATCTCGTAGCCGCTTCTCGGATGCGAGGCGAGGTAGCCGAGGATCGTGTGCGCCGTTGGCGAGAGCGATGTCATGCCTTCATCGTATACCTCTGGCAGAGGTATCGCGCTCGCCGTTGTCGCCGTTGCACGTGCCCGTGACAGGAATGCGATGCGGCCTGCACGCGCAATGACAGGTGGTCCTCTGAACTGACGACTAGCCGTTCTCAACCGAATAGCTACTGTTGGCTCGTGTGGAACTCTGTCGGGCCTCGTCGCCGTGATTCTTCCCCTGTCCACAACCAGCGTTCGACGCGAACCTTTACCACCCTGACGGGGGGAGCCGTCCTCATCGGGTGCTTCGCCGTGATGCTCGGACCCGCCGGTCCCGTGCACGCGGCATCGGCATCGGCTCTGGCTCCGTCATCGTCGGAGACAGCGGGAGTCCAGCCGCCAGCGACATCCGTCGATGCACGGCCGGCCAATATCCCATCAGCGGATCCGATTTCGCCTGCTGCCCCTGCTCCGCACGTGGACGGTGTCGGCGTCGGCGCAGGCTCGTACGCCTCGACCCCGCCCGCGAGCATCAGCGACAGTGCAGACGTGCAGGCGACGCTCAACCAACACCTGTACATCGACCCGTCGCAGGCTGGGAAGCCGGTGCCGACGAACCAGTGGTGGACGGACCTGCTCGTGAGCAAGTTCTCCGGTGATCTCTGGGCGTACCCGTTCGTCTCCTCGAACAGCGCGAACGGCACGAAGCTGAGCTACCCGAACTCGTGGAACTCGGACGGCACCGCGATGAAGCTCGACGAGCCGATCACGGTCGGCGGCACGGTGACCCCCGCCCCGGACGCCTCCGACACTATCCTCGGCGACTTCGAAGACGGCATTCCGACCGGATGGACAGCCACCGGTGATGCATTCCAGCGCGTGGCCGACGGTGCCAGCCGTGGACAGAGCGCGGTCTCCGGCTGGCTCGGAAATCGATTCCTCAACTCCTTCACCGACGAGGACGGCGACGGGGCCACCGGGACGCTCACGTCTCCGGACTTCACGGTCGACCGGTCGACCATCGCGTTCCTCATCGGAGGCGGCAATCATCCGGATCAGGAGGCCGTGCAGCTCGTCGTCGACGGTCAGGTCGTCGAGAGCGCCACGGGTGACAACTCGGAGACATTGGCGTGGAAGAGCTGGGATGTGAGCGCCTACGCCGGCCGGACCGCTCAGCTCCGGGTGGTCGATGCGTTGACCGCCGGCTGGGCGCACGTCCTCGTCGACCAGGTGCTGCTCACGAACGTGCCCGACGGTATCGCCCAACGGTTCTCCACGACATTCGCGGCGAGCGAGGCCGATGCGCTTCGCTGGGGCGATTGGAACGTCAGCTGGCGGATGCCGCAGGCGGGCAGCGGCGGCCAGTACATGGACGTCACGAGCATGCAGGGGTCGCCGTACGAGTGGTTCGAGTTCCACGGCATGACGCCGTCCATCACCCTCGGCGACGATGCGCAGCTCACCGACGCCGACGGGAAGAAGCTGAGCTTTCCCCTGACGACGGATCGTTTCGAGGTCCGCCAGAACGGTCACGTGTTCGGCGTGCACGCGCCGAAGGAGACGACATTCACCCGATTCGGGAACACGCTGCACGCTTCGGACGGGACCGCGTACCTCGTGCTGAGTGCCGTGCCGAAGAGCGGTCTCACGCTCGACGACCTGCACAAGACGGCCTTCGCCATCCCTCGCGACACGACGATGGCGTACACCTACGACACCGCCAAGGGGCAGGTCGAGCAGCAGTGGTCCGTCTCCACCGACACGCTGCAGGGTGATGACCACAACACGATCCAGGGCTGGCTCCAGCACCAATACGCCGAATCGAGCAACAACCTCCGGTTCACCGGTGCGACCTACGACACCCCGCGCGGCGTGATGAAGACGACCGTCGGCCACGGCGGCTGGACGCTCGACTACGCCTTCTCAGGCATCACACCGATCGGCGGCGCCCCGTCCGTCGACGCAGGTTCCGGTCCTGCCGAGAACGCATATTCCACAACCGTGATGAAGAAGTACCTCTCCGACTACGCCGCGAAGACGACCTACGGCGGCGACACGTACTGGGGAGGCAAGGACCTGCTGCAGCTCGCCGAATACATGATGGTGGCCAAGCAGATCGGCGACACGGACAACCAGAAGAAACTGCAGACCACGCTCACCGCTGCGCTCACCGACTGGTACACGTACACCGATGGTGAGAGTGAGCACTTCTTCGCGATGTACCCGACGTGGAAGGCGCTCATCGGTTTCGCGGACTCGTACGGTTCTGCGCAATTCAACGACAACCACTTCCACTACGGCTACTTCGCCGTCGCCACGGCGTTACTCGCCCAGGTGGATCCGTCGTGGGCGCAGCAGTACGCCGGCATGGCCACCCTCGTGGTGAAGCAGTACGGCAACTGGGACCGCACGGACACGCAGTTCCCGCACCTGCGGACCTTCGGCGTGTGGGAGGGGCACTCGAACGCCGGCGGCGTGTCGTCGCCCGGCGGCAACAACCAGGAGTCGTCCTCGGAGGCGATCCAGTCCGAGGCCGGAGAGTTCCTCCTCGGAACCGTCCTCGGCAACGCGGACATGCAGGCGGCAGGCGCGATGGCCTACGTCACCGAACGCGCAGCCGTCCGCGACTACTACCAGAACGTCCACGGCAACCCGGCGTCTGCGTCATACGACGGGAACGGCGCGTTCCCGCCGGCGTACAAGCACGGTCAGGTCGGCATCCTGTTCGACTCCGGTCAGGCGGAAGCGACCTACTTCTCCGGCGACCCGGCGTGGATCTACGGCATCCAGTGGATGCCGACGGCGCCGTGGTTCGACTACTTCGGCTGGGACCCCGACTTCTCGAAGTCGATCATGAAGCAGATGATGACGGCCCGGCCGAAATCGCTCGGCGACGGCATCGCGGGCGGCAACGTCGCACACGTGCAGATGCTCACGAAGAAGTGGTGGGGCGTCGGCAGTTACGGCGACACGAAGATCACCCAGGACCGGCAGGCCGCCATCGGTGAGCTGCAGGATGCGATCCGAGCGCTCGAACGGAACCACCCCGGCTACGTCACACAGAAGATCGCGTCGAATCCGCTGTGGGATGCGGCCTCCGACACGTTGTACGTGTCGATCGGGGCGAACGGCGACGTCGTCTTCCCTGCCGCGTACTGGACCCCTGACACGCTTCCGGCCTCACTCGTGCCCGCGAAGCTCGATGGAGCGGACGCAGACAAGCAGCCGGCGGACTGGCCGGTCCAGTCGCCGTTGCTGCCATTCCTCGTCACCGACTACGAACCGGACGCGGACACGATCAACCGCCTGTACGGCGTCGACCTGACCGACTACGAGGCCGGACGTGACACGGCGCACGCGGCGGCGGTCTTCAGCGAGATGGGTGATGCGCTCGGCCAGGTCGTGCTCGGATACCTCGCGCAATACGATCCGGACACCTACGCCGACATCCACCACGCGTTGTGGACGGCTGGTGACCCAGCCGTGACGGGGCAGTCGATGGCCGGCATGGTCTACTACCAAGCGATGTCGAACCGCACGGTCGGCACCGAGGTGACGAACCGCCACACGAGCGATCCATTGAGCCAGGTGTTCCGGGCGGCCGACGGGACCTACAGCTACGTGCTCGACAACCCGGACACCGTGCAGCACAGCTACGACGTCTACGACGGGGACACGGTCATCGGCCAGATCGCCGTACCGGCGAACACGCAGATCACCTCGCATCTCGATGCGCGCCTCACGAAGATCACGGTTGGCACCGACGGCAGCCCGCGCACCGTCGTGCCGGGGTCGACGACCGTGTTCACGGCGACCGGCTACGACCAGTACGGGGCCACGATCCCGCTCGATGGTGTGCAGTGGACTGCCGATGTCGGCACGGTCGAGGCGTCGGGTGGGCCCGGTGCGGGATCCACGGCCGATGCCACCTACACGGCTACGACCCGAACCGACAAGGCGACCGTCACCGCATCGATCGGGTCGGTCCACGCTTCGTACGAGTTCCGCGTCGCTCCGGCTCCGGTCCTGACCGGACTGACGGTGACACCCGGCTTCGATCAGGCCGTGGTCGGGGAGCCGAAGCAGTTCGCGGCGACGGGGCAGGACCAGTACGGCGATCCTGCCGCCCTGCCCGGTGCGATCACCTGGTCGTACACGGGGCCGGGCACGATCGCCGCCGACGGCACCCTGACGACGAACGCTCCGGGTGCCGGATACGTCGTCGCGACCGCGGGCGGCGCCGAAGGGACGTCGATCGCCTCCTCGGTGGGCTCGATCCCGGACGCGGCGCTCAGCGCTCACGCCTCTGCGACCTCCAGCCTCGGCGACAGCACACCGGACAAGGCGGTGGACGGCGACGACCACACCCGTTGGGAAAGCCGACACGGGTCCGACGACGTCGACTACACGCTCGATCTCGGGCGTGCCACCGACATCAGCCGTGTGGGTATCCGGTGGGAGGCCGCCGCCGCGAAACGGTACATCCTCCAGACCGCGGACACTGAAGACGGGCCGTGGCATGACGTCCAGACGGTCGACAAGTCCGATGCGTCGGCAGACGACGTCGCCGTCGGGCAGACTGCCCGATGGGTACGCGTCCACGGGGTCAGCCGATTGACGCAGTACGGCTACTCCATCTGGGACATCCACGTGTACGGCACACCTGCCGCGTCGACGATCGCGCCGACCCAGGTCCTCGTGGGACCGCGCACGGCATCGGTGCTGCCGAAGTCGAAGACGCAACTCGCGGCCTACGCGTTCGATCCGGATGGCAACGGCGGGCGGAGCGATGCGACATGGGCGGTCGCCGGTGGTGACGATGCCGGCTCGGCCGGGGGAGTCGGCTCCGTTGACAACAGCGGGACATACACGGCGCCTGACAGCGGCGGCGTGAGCGCGACGGTCACTGCCGTGGTCGGCACTGTTTCCGGCCAGTCGGTCATCTCCACCATCGGAGATCGTCCAGATCAACCGAACCAGGGGCACCCGCAGGACATCGCCATCGGCAAACCGACCGAGACGTCGTCGAACGAGCGCGGCGATCTCGACGGCTCCAGGGCTGTCGACGGGGCCGGCAGTACCCGCTGGTCGAGCACGGCCGCCGACGGACAGTGGATCTCCGTCGATCTCGGGCAGGTGGTCCCGATCGATTCCGTCGAGCTGGACTGGGAGGACGCGTATGCCGACGCGTATCGGATCCAGGTCCGTGATACCGCGTCCGACGACTGGAAGACGGTCGTCGACGACACCCGCGGACAGGGCGGTGACGAGTCACACGCGCTGTCGGGAGTATCGGGCCGATACGTGCGGATGCTCGCCGACACGAGGCACACCCAGTACGGGGTGTCACTGTGGGAGTTCCGGGTGATGTCCTCAGCTGGCGCTCCGACACCGGATCTCGCGAACAACGCCACCGTGTCATCGTCCTCGGATGAGTCGACGTCGGTGCCCGCGGGTGCAGCCGTCGACGGCGATTCGACCACCAGGTGGGCGAGTGGACACACTGACGATCAGTGGCTCGAAGTGGATCTCGGTTCAGCGAAAGCGGTGCATCGGGCGACGCTCGTCTGGGAGTCGGCGTACGGGAAGAGCTACCGGATCGAGGCGCGGAACAGCGTGACGGATCCCTGGACGACCCTCTCCACAACATCGAACGGCTCAGGGGGAACAGAGAATCTGACCCTCGACGGGACTTGGCGGTACATCAGGTTCCACGGCACCGAGCGGGCGACACCGTTCGGCTACTCGCTGTACTCGTTCGAGATCCGCTGAGCCGCGACCGACAGCTCGCGAGCGGTCAGTTGTGGCTGGAATGAGCGGCGTCTAGCCAGCCACGAGTGACAGTTCGCGCGCTGGAGGGAGGGTTAGCGTGCGGGGATGGGGTTGGCTTGATTGATGGGGACGCAGCCGTCAAGCTACCTAGGCGTCCAATAGCGGCGCCCTATCGGGGGCAAGTTCGTAAGCGACCACGCGTCGGCTGGGTGGTGATATGACCGTCGAGACGGCGAGGGACATCGCGATGATGCCTCTCGGCGAGACGACTGCCGGAGCGCGACCGGCACCTCACTCGGGCTTGAGCGTGATGAGCAGCAATCCTTCTTGCTTCTTGTCGGAGGGGATCACGATGATCTGCTGCTTCGACTCGCACTTGAGGTTGTTGTTGTTCTGGCAGGATGCGCGGGCCGTGTACTGCAGCGCCGCAGGAGCAGAGGTCTGCTCGATCTCGAGGATGCCGAAGTACTGTTGCGAGTCGGCGCGCATCAGCCGCATGTTCCAGGTCGACCAGGAGCTCTCGAACGCGCAAGCCGCGCTGGCGGAGTAGGTGGTCATCATCCGGTCGACGAAGGCGTTCTTGCTGACATCGAGGTTGCCGTTCCACTCGTCGCGGACGCAGTTCCCGTCCCGTGGCCACAGCTCGAGCGTGTCGCCCGGGCTCATGCCGTAGACGAAGAGTGAGATCTTGATGCTCCTGCTGCCGCCGGTGCTTCCGCCGCCGAGGAGCCCACCGCCCGACGGGTTGGCTGCGTCCGGATCTGCTGCATCACCATCTGCGGAGCCTGACGCTTCATCGGTATTCGCTTCGCCGGGATCCGCCGCATCGGTTGAGAGCGTGTCGTCGGTTCCCGGGGCATCGGTCGGATTGAGCGCGCCGAGGATCTTGTCACCGGTGCTCCCCGCTGCACCACGAGTGGGGCTGGCGCTGGGCGTCGCGGTGAGTTGCGCAGAGGCCGGTGCCTCGCCGCCGGTGTCCGGCGTGCACCCGCTGAGGAATAGCGTGACGAGGAGCGGGGCGATGATGATGCTTCGGAGGGCGGAGCGTCGCATGGCGGGGTCCTTCTGAGCGGTTGGCAAGCGGTGATACGAGATCCTCGATACCAGGGAAAGAAGTCACGACGACAGGGAACGGGTCGCGCGACGCTCTCGAAGGCTGTCGCCGAGCATAGTGGACCTCGTTTGCGCGCGATACGCCCCCATTTCGCGATGTCCGGACATGCCCCTGACGAGGTCTTCTTCCTCCCCTCCGTTCGCCTCTCGCCCGCGAGCTGTCACTCCTGGCGGTTCTGGACGTCCGAAACCAGCCACGACTGACAGCTCGCGAGCGGTCAGTTGCGGCTGGAATGGGAGGCGTCCAACCAGCCAGGAGTGACAGTTCGCGAGCTGGAGGGGAGGGTTAGCGTGCGGGGATGGCGTTGGGGTTGGCGTGGGCGCGGGCCGCGTCGACCTGGGCGCGGGCCGCATCGACCTTGGCGTGGGCCGCATCGACGTGGGCGCGGGCGGCATCGACCTGGGGACGGGCGAGCGCGGTGCCATGGGGGAGACGGATGAGCGTGTCCTCCTGGATGCCGAGGTCCTCGTAGGCGGCGTGCAAGGCCGCCACGACCGCGCCGACCGACCCGGAGAAGTCGCCCAGCTCCGCAGAGGCGAGCGTGGGGGAGACCCGCAGATTCTGCTCCAGCGCGAGCTGATACCGGTCGAGCGTCGATGTCAGGGAGTTCGCGATGCCGCCACCCAGAACGATCGTCTGCGGGTCGCAGGAGACGGTGGTCGCAGTCAGCACGATGAGCAGCGCCTGATCGAAGTGCGCGCGCAACGTCTGGAGCGCCGGCCCGGCGTCCTCCGCGAACAGCTCGTTCGGCGCCGTCAGCTCGATCCCGGCCTCCGCCGCACGACGGATGATCCCGCCGCCGGTCACGAGGTGTTCGAGCCGGGTCCCCAGCGGGCCGACCGGGAGCTGCCCGAACTCGCCGATGAGACCGTGCTCGCCCTGCAGGATGCGACCGTCGATCGCGAGGCCGGCGCCGAGGCCGGACCCGATCGTCAGCATGGCCGCGTTCCTCGCCGACCGAGCGGCGCCGAAGTGCTGCTCGCCGAGGAGCGCATAGTTGGCGTCGTTGTCGAAACGGACGGGCTTGCCGATGGCGTCCTGCGCGTCATCGAGGAACGTCACCGTCTCCACCTGCGGCAGGTTGGGCGCGTTCGACACCGTCCGATCCCGCTGGCTCACCGCACCGGGGAGGCCGAGCGAGACGTGGTCGACGCGGTCCCAGACATCGCCGGCCGCCTCGCGGATGGTGCCGGCGAGCCAGGCGGCGAGTTCGAGGGAGTCGGTCTCAACGGGGGTCGGCGTCTCGACGGCGACGAGCGGATGTGCGAGGAGGTCGGCGACGATGATGCGGGTGTTCGACGCCCCGAGATCCACGCCGACGACATAACTGCGCTCGGCGACGATGTCGAGCTGAACCGCCCGGCGGCCGCGGGTCTCGGCGATGATCTCGGCGGTCTCGGTGACGATGCCCTCTGAGAGGAGCTGGTCGACGGCCCGCGTGACGGTTGCCGCGGAGATCCCGGAGGCTTCCGCGATCTGCTTGCGGCTGGCAGGACGAGCCTGCATCAGCGCCGTGAGCACCGCTTTGCGGTTCAACTCCCGCGTGTCTTGCACCATCGAGCCCTCGTCCCCTATTGCGATCAGCCTGAACTCAAAACTACTCCAATCCTCGAAAATCACCCAATGTCAGAGCTTTTCATCGGCCCGTAATCTGTTCGATACAAACTCGGGGTTGACTTTGATTGCTTGTTGAAATCAAAATGATTTCCAACAAGTCGATGGTGACGGGCCGGATCTCTCCGAGGGCCGCCACCGGACAGGCACTCCTCACCCGGTCACGGAAGGTCACACCCCATGAGCACTGCAGCCACCACCCGAAGGTTCCGCCCCCGCGCAATCGCCGTTGGAGCCCTCGCACTCACCCTCGCCCTCGCCGGTTGCTCGGCGGGCGGCGGAAGCGGATCGACCTCGTCGTCGACTCCGGCAGCCAAGCCCAGCCTCGAATTCACCGGCCCGAACGGCGAGAAGCCGGGCGCGCTGTCCGAGCTGTCCCTCACGAGCGACGAACAGGCCAAGGTCAAGGCGGGCAAGTTCACCGCCGCCTTCGTCTGGCACACGTCGAGCGACTTCGTCACAGCCGTCGAGAAGGGCGCCCGCGACGAGTTCAAACAGCTCGGCATCGACGTCGTCGCCAGCACGCAGGCCAGCTTCAACGCAGCGACCCAGGCCAACAACGTGCAGACGGTCCTCGCGCTGAAGCCCAGCATCATCGTCACCATCGCGGTCGACCCGACCTCTGCGGCTAAGGCGTTCAAGCCCGCCGTCGACGCCGGGACGAAGCTCGTCATCATGACGACCCCGCCGGAGGGCTACAAGGCCGGCACGGACTTCGTGTCCATCGTCACCGAGAACCTCACCGAGGCCGGCCGCGACAACGCCGAGATCCTGGGCGATGCTCTCGGCAAGAAGGGCGACGTCGGCTACATCTCCTACAACGCGAACTTCTGGTTCACCAACCAGCGCGACGAGGCGTTCAAGTCCTGGCTCGCCTACGAGTACCCCGACATGAAGATCGTCGACTCGGAAGGCTTCGCCGACGAGACTGCGACGCAGACCATCGCGGCCGCCATGATCGCCAAGAACCCGAACCTCAAGGGCATCTACGTCTCCTGGGCCACCGCGGCACAGGGTGTCGTCGCCGCCATCAAGGCCTCCGGCCGCACGGACATCAAGGTCGTCACGAACGACCTCGACACCACGCTCGGCGCAGCGATGGTCTCCGGGAACACGGTCGCCGGCATGGTCGGTAACGGTTCGATCGGCATCGGCAAGGGTCTGGCCCTCGCCGGAGCGTACGGCGTGATCGGCAAGGCTGCACCGGAGCTGGTCGCGTCCGACCCGACCAAGGTCACGAAGGCCGATCTCGACAAGGGCTGGGAATCCGACTACGGAACCAAGCCGCCGTCGAGCGTCACGGGAGGCTGACCCACAGACCGGGCGGGGCGGCCGTTCCCCCCAGCAGCCGCCTCGCTCGCCCATCGCCCTTCGACAAGCTCAGGGACCACGCCCCGACCTCCCCCCGGTCCCTGAGCTTGTCGAAGGGTCCACGTCCCGTCGTCCCCCCCGGTCCCTGAGCTTGTCGAAGGGTCCACGTCCCACCCCACCCTGCGCCAACCGCCCGGCTCGTCGCCCTTCGACAAGCTCAGGGACCGGAGTGGCAGCTCAGGGACCGGAGTGGCAGCTCAGGGACCGGAACCACCTGGGGCACCCGCACCACGCACGCACCACCGAAGGAGTACCGATGCCAGGGCAGGTCACCACCGTGCTCGGACCGGTTCCAGCAGATCAGCTGGGCCGGGTCATGCCACACGAACACCTCTTGTCCCTCACCCCTGGGCCCTGGCTCACCGGCGGCGCCCGCGACGACGCCGTCGATCTCGCGGTCTCAGCGCTCACCGGTCTGCGTGAACTGGGCTTCGGCACCGTCGTGGACCTCAGCCCGTACGGGGTCGTCGGCCGGGACGCCGATGGACACAACGCAGCCTCACTCGCCGAGATCTCCCGGCGCACCGGCCTCCACATCGTGTCGGGCACCGCCTTCTACCTGGAGTCCTACTCACCAGCCTGGTCCCGCGAGGCCGATCTCGACACCCTCACGACCCGCCTCCTCAGGGATGTGCAGGGCGGCATCGGCGAATCCGGCGTCCGCGCCGGCGTGTTCGGTGAACAGGCGACGAGCCTCGGCGAGATCACCGCGCACGAGGAGAAGTGCCTGCGGGCGATCGGGCGGGCGCAGCGGGAGACCGGTCTGTCGATCATGACCCACACGACCCACGGGACGATGGCGGCCGAGCAGCTCGCGATCCTCGGATCCGAGGGCGTCGACTTCGACCGGGTCGTCATCGGCCACATGGACACCCACCTGTCCCATGACCTCGTCCGGGAGATCCTCGATGCCGGTGCGCGCGTCGCCATCGACACGATCGGCAAGCAGAACTGGGACTTCTTCCTCGGCCCTGCCCCGGAGTCGCGCCAGGAGGGCGAATTCGAGAAGCACGCCTTCCACCGCTCTGACGCCGGTCGCGCCGATCTCGTCGCCTGGCTCGTCGAGCTCGGGTACACCGACAGGATCCTCCTCGCGCAGGACCTCACGGGCGCGGAGGTCTGGATGAACCCGGACACCCACGGACAGCTCGGCTACTCCTATCTCGGAACCGTCTTCGTCGACGCGCTGCTCGAACGCGGCGTCACCCCCGACCAGTGCGAGCAACTGCTCGCCACCAACCCCGCACACGTCTTGGAGGTGCTGTGAACACGCTCACGACCGACCTCCCGTCCGGCGCGCACCGCGCATCGACCGGCTTCGTCGTCGGCATCGACCTCGGCGGCACCAAGGTCCGCGCCGGCATCGCCGACCTCTCGGGCCGCGTCCTGTATGAACTGACCGAACCGACGATCGACGGCGCCGGCCGCGGCCTCGTCCTCCAGCTGAGCGACATGGTCGCGAAGCTCGCCGAGGCTGCCGGCGCGACCTCGGTCGACGTCGTGGCGACGGCCATCGGCGGCGCCGGTGTCGCCGACGGCGACTCGGGCCGGTTCGATCGCGCCCCCAACCTCGGCGACCTCGCCGGATTCAGCCTCACGACGGAACTCGAATCCGCGCTCGGCCACCCGGTGATCCTGGAGAACGATGTGAACATCGCCGCCCTGGGTGAACTGCACGAGGGAGCAGGCGCCAAGCACGACAGCTTCGCGTTCGTATCGGTGGGCACCGGCATCGGTGTTGGGCTCATCCTCGACGGCAAGCTCTGGACGGGTGCACGCGGCGGCGCCGGCGAGATCGGCTACCTGCCGCTCGGCGCGGACCCGCTGGACCCGGCGTCGCACCGCCGCGGTGCGCTCGAAGAGGTCGTCGCTGGCGATGCGATCACCGGCCGGTACACGACCGGTTCCGGTGAACCGCTGCACAACGCCGCAGCCGTCTTCGACCGCGCAGAGCTCGGCGACCCGCACGCAACCGCCTCCCTCGATGCCGAGGCGCGATGGCTCGCCCACGCGCTCGTCGCCGTGGACGCCGTCGTGAATCCTGGACTGTTCGTCCTCGGTGGCGGCATCGGCACCCGGGTGGAACTGCTCGAACCGATCCGCGACTGGCTCGTCCTCCTCGGCCGCCCGGACCTCGAGGTCGTCATCAGCAGCCTCGGTTCACACGCCCCCATCGTCGGCGCCGTCCGACTGGCCATCGACACCGTGCTCCGCTCCGAAGAGACTGAGCTCACCCCACGAGAAAGAGACGCATCATGACAACCACGACGACCGACGGCCGGAAGACCGCCGGCGAGGCCCTGCGGCACGTCGATTGGAGGCAGTACGTCGTCTATATCGGCTTCGTTGTCGTCTTCATCTACTTCGCGGCCACGCAGGGAGGGAACTTCCTCAATGTGACGACCCTCGTCAACATCGTCACCCAGGCCGCCCCGATCACGGTCATGGCCGTTGGTGCGGTGTTCGTGCTCTCGATCGGGCACATCGACCTGTCGATCGGTTCCACGGTGGCGCTGTCATCGCTCGGCGCGGCCGTGACGTTGCAGTCGACTCACCAGTGGTGGATCGCGGCCCTCGCCGGGCTCGCGATCGGCGCTGCGGTCGGTGCGGTGAACGGTGCGTTCGTCACGATCATGCGACTGCCCTCGTTCCTCGTGACCCTCGCGACGATGGGGCTCGTCACCGGTCTCGCCCAACAGCTCACCAACCTGCAGTCGGTCCCGGTGACGGAGCCGGTGTTCAGCTTCGTCTTCGGCGGCGGCACCCTCCTCGGCATCCCGATCCTCATCTGGTGGACCGTGATCATCGTCGCGATCGGGTGGCACGTCCTCCGGCAGCGTCGCTTCGGCGCCCACGTGCTCGCGGTCGGCAACAAGCCTGCGGCCGCAGCCGTGAGCGGTATCCGGGTCAACCGGGTCACGATGATCGTCTTCATCCTGAGCGGTGCGACCGCGGCGCTCGCCGGCCTCCTGTACGCCGGTCGGCTCGCGGGAGCCACCTACACGCTCGGCACCTCCGACCTCATGAGTGTGCTCGCCGCGGTCATCGTCGGCGGCACCGCGCTCACGGGCGGCAAGGGCTCGATCATCGGCGCCCTCGTCGGCAGCCTGTTCATGAGCATGATCAACTACGGCCTGCTCCTCGGCGGCCTCAACGTCGCACAGCAGATGATCGTGCGCGGTGTGATCATCCTCATCGCCGTCTCCCTCTCCCTCCGCGCCAAGAAGAGCAGTTAGGACCACCGATGTTCTTGGACCTCCTCCGCCGCCGCAACCCGACGCTCCTCGAAGCGGCCGCGCGATTCCACCAGGACGGGACGATCCCCGCCAACACGTACGTGATCGATCTCGATGCGGTCACCCGCAATGCGACGGCGCTCGCCGCAGAGGCCGCCCGCCTCGGGCTGACGCCGTTCGCGATGACGAAGCAGATCGGCCGGAACCCGGACGCGTCCCTGGCGATCGCCGCGGGTGGCATCAGCCATTCGGTCGGTGTCGACCTGGAGTGCGCGATCGCCGCCGCCGCGGGTGGGCTCAGGGCAGGTCACCTCGGTCACCTCGTGCAGATCCCCAAGCACCGAGCCGCTGCCGCCGCTGCACTCGCACCGCTCTATTGGACGGTGTTCTCGGAGACGAAAGCGGCCGAAGCCGGTGCGGCAGCGATCGCCGCCGGTCGTGTGCAGGACCTGCTGTTGCGCATCGTCGCCCCCGGGGACCGCTTCTATCGCGGTCACGAGGGCGGGTTCGATGCTGCGGATGTCGTTGCGATCGCCGACCGGATCGATGCGATCCCCGGTGTGCGATTCGCCGGGATCACCACGTTCCCCGCGACGCTCTTCGACCGCGCGAGCGGGACGGCGAAGTCGACGCCGAACCTCGCGACGCTCACCACCGCGCTGCGGGCGCTCGAGCAGGCCGGACGTCAGGACGTGCAGGTCAACGCGCCGGGCACGACGTCGGTCTCCATCCTCTCGACGCTCGCCGAGGCGGGCGCCACGCAGGTGGAGCCGGGCCACGGACTGACCGGGACGACTCCGCTGCACGCGGCGCACGACCTCGTCGAGGAGCCGGCCATCGCGTACGTGTCGGAGGTCTCGCACCTCTGGAACGGTGACGCGTACGTGTTCGGCGGCGGCCTCTACGTCGACCCGGTGTTGGAGGGCACGCCCACGAGCGCCCTGTTCGTCTCACCGGGTGCCGATGTCGCGACCGCGCCGGAACTGCACGTGGACATGCCGGCGGCCGACGCCATCGACTACTACGCAAGTGTTCCGCTCGGCGACCACCGAGCGGCCCCCGGCGACACCGTCATCTTCGGGTTCCGCCCCCAGGTGTTCGTGTCGCGTGGGCTCACCGCCGGAATCTCCGGGCTGTCCACCGGCAACCCGGTCGTCGCCGGGATCTGGTCGGCCGACGGCTCGGCACCGCTCACCGTCGACGACGCACTCCGCGGTGTCGGCGGCCCAACTCCAGCAAGCGCATCCAGCGCATCCAGCGTCTCCAGTGCATCCGGGAGGACAGCATGACCATCGCAGACACCACCTCGACGCCGCCGGCCTCTGGCAGAGCGGTCAACCCGCTCCGGCTCGACGGCATCACGAAGCACTTCGGCGGCATCGTCGCGATCAAGCGGTTCGATCTCGAGATCGAGACGGGGGAGATCGTCGCCCTCGTCGGCGACAACGGCGCCGGCAAGTCCACACTCGTCAAGATCATCTCCGGGCTCTACCAGCCGACCGATGGTGAGATCTGGTTGAACGGGGAGCGGACGACGTTCCGGGATGCGTCGGACGCCCGCAACAAGGGTGTCGAGGTCGTCTATCAGGACCTCGCGCTCGTCGATCTGCAGCCCGTCTACATGAACTTGTTCCTCGGGCGGGAACTGCGGAAGAAGCCGTTCGGCATCCTCGATCGCAAGGAGATGGCGACTCGCACGCAGGCGCTCGTCGACGAGCTCGACGTGCGCATCCCGTCCGCGAAGGCCGCGCTGAGCGACCTGTCCGGCGGGCAGCGTCAGGGCATCGCGATCGCTCGCGCCACGCACTGGTCGAGCAGTCTGGTGCTCATGGACGAGCCGACCGCCGCCCTCGGTGTCGCGGAGACCGCGAAGGTGGAGGAGACGATCCTCAAGCTCAAGGCGCGCGGTGCGGCCGTGCTCATCGTGAGCCACAACATGGAGCAGGTGTTCCGCATCGCCGACCGCGTCACGGTTCTCCGCCGCGGCACGCAGGTGGCGACGAAGACCGTCGCCGAGACCACGCACAACGAACTCGTCTCGATGATCACGGGCCTCACCTCGTGAGCGACGGTGTGACGAGCGACGGGATCGTGAGCGACGGTGCTGTGAGCGACGGGATCGTGCGCGGCGCGATCATGCGCTCGGAGATCGCCGAGCAACCGGACCGATGGCTCGACCTGCTCGCAGGGCAGCGCGAGGCGATCGATGCAGCAGCCGGCCTCATCCGCGACGACAAGCCGGAGATGCTCGTCTTCATCGCGCGCGGATCGAGTGATCACGCGGCCATGTACGGCCAGTACCTCGCCCACAACCTGTTGCGGATCCCGGCGATGCTCGCGACGCCGGCGACCGTGACGGCGTTCGGGACGCAGCTGCGGTATCCGTCGGCCGTCGCGATCGCGGTCTCGCAGTCCGGGCAGTCGCCGGACCTCATCGAGACGGCGGCGTCGATCGTCGATACCGGCGTCCCGCTCGTCTCGCTGACGAACGACGCCCGGAGTGGACTGGCCGGCCTTGCGCGCATCCACGTCCCGTTGAGCGCCGGGCCGGAGGTGTCGGTCGCCGCGACGAAGACCTACACGGCCGAGCTCCTCGCCATCGCGTTCATCCTGTTGCGGGCGTCCGGCGAGAGCTGGTCGTCGATCGAGGCGCGGGTCGCTGCGCTCGTCGACGTCGTGCGCGACGGGCTCGCGCAGCCCATCGACCACCTCGTCGCTGCGCTCGACGGGCGGCAGCGGGTCCTCGTCGTCGGGCGGGGATACTCGATGTCCTCCGCACGCGAGGGGGCGCTGAAGCTCATGGAGACCAACGCGATCGCGGCGTCCGGGTGGAGTGCGGCCGATGCGACGCACGGCCCGCTCGGGCAGGTCGTCCCGGGGAGCGCGGTCGTCGTGTTGACGGCGGGCACGTCCGGGCGGGCGTCCGTGCTGTCGTTCGCGGAGGCTGCTGCTGCGCTCGGCGGGGACGTCATCGAGGTCGGTGCTGGGCTCGTTCCCGATGCCGTGGCGCGTATCGACGTGCCCTCATCCGATGAGTTGCTGACGCCCATCGCGGAGATCATCCCGCTGCAGCGTCTCGCCCTCGAACTCGCGGTCGGTCGGGGTCTCGACCCCGACACCCCCGCCGGCCTCCGCAAGGTGACTCTGACGCACTAGCCCACTTCCTTCTGCCGAGGGGTCGCAAAGTGCGGGTGCGACGCGCAAACACCCGCACTTTGCGACCCCTCGGCAGAAGCGGGAGCGGGTTGTGGTGCGCGGACTACGCGTTTTGATCGTCAAACCATATGATATGGCAATGCCGGTACCTCAGAACTCGCCCCGACTCGACCGAACCTCCCTCCGCGACGATGTCTACCGGCGCCTGCGTGAAGACATCGTCGCCGGTGTGTATCTCCCGGGTGAGCGGCTGCGCGAGTCCATGATCGAAGCGCGGATGGGCGCCTCGCGGACCCCGGTCCGGGAAGCGCTCAGCCGGCTCGACGCCGACGGGTTCGTCGATGTGCTGCCGCAGCGTGAGACGCGTGTGCGCGACGTTGGCTCGCAAGAGATCTGCGACGCGATCATCGTCCTGAGGCATGTGTTCGGGACGCAGGTCCAGCTCGCCGTCGAGTCGCACGATGCGGCGATGCTGGAGCGCATCCGCGCGTATCACGCGCTCATCGTCGAAGACCTGCTCGCAGAAGCCCGGGCGATTGCGGAGGGCGATGCGCTCGGCGAACTGCTCGATGCCTTCCTCGGTGTGGCAGGGAATCCGACGCTCCAGCGGGCGGTGCGGGCCATCGC
The DNA here is from genome assembly GCF_049319745.1 of Plantibacter sp. Mn2098. Classification (NCBI taxonomy): domain Bacteria; kingdom Bacillati; phylum Actinomycetota; class Actinomycetes; order Micrococcales; family Microbacteriaceae; genus Plantibacter; species Plantibacter sp. Mn2098. The sequence continues at coordinate 99,136 of NZ_JBMOUH010000012.1, forward strand.
GCTCCACCTGCGCTGGTACGCGAACACCACGCCCGGCCTGGCCACGCACCTGGGCGTCGGTGCGGCCCGGGTGGCCGACATGCTCAGCGCGTGCGAGCGTGGCGACGTCGAGCGGGTCCGCGGGCTCTTCGACGCCTGGTTCGCCCAGGTGCTTCGAGTGCTTGCCGAGCCAGCGCCGGTCCGGGTGGCTGCGGAGTTCCCGAAGTCGCTCGTCAAGCCCCGGCAACTGCTGCGGGAGCAGGTGTATGTCGTCCTGCTGGATGCGCTGCGGCGCACGGAGTTCGCTTCAGGGGAGCGCCTGCGTGAGGACCAGCTCCTGTCCTGGCTCGGCGTCTCGCGGGTGCCGCTCCGGGATGCGCTCGGGCGCCTCGAACTCATCGGTCTCGTCGAGACGCTGCCAGGCCGGATGACTCGCGTCGCGGTGCTGGATGTCGACCAGCTGTCCTGGGTGATGTCGGCGCTGGGGGTGTTCGCAGGGCTCGCGATGCGTCTCGGCGTGCCGAAGATCTGCGTCGAGGACATCGCCCAGGTCCGTCTCGCGCGGGCGCGCCTCGATGAGGCATTGGCGGCAGAGGATGTGATCGAGGGGATCGCGGCGGTCATCGATGCGCTGATGGTGGTCGTGGACGCATCGGAGAATCAGTCGCTCGTGACCATTCTCCTCAGTCTGACTCCGTGGATCTATCGACGGACGCAGCTGCGACCTGCTCCCGATCTCCGGCTGCTCGATGACGTGTTGGCGGGGTTGGAGGATGGCATCGATCGGCGTGATGCGGGAGCTGCAGCGCGGGCGGTGGTGGCTTACTTCGACCAGGTGGCGGTGCGGGTCGGGCGCGCGACGCCGGTGATCATGGTTGACGACGCTGGGGTCCGAACCGATGAGTAGGACTGATGTGGGACTCATTGACTCAGGATCGACCGGGGTGGCCTGGGCTGGCTCACGTTGCTGGCGACGTAGTGGTACCAAACTTCTCGCGAGAAAATACTAGATGATGTTGCACTCACACTGAAAATATGGCAAACTCGTGATCACTCGAAAATATTAGATGGGAAGAACTCCCTATCGTGAGAGGACGCGCAATGCCGGTGCCGACCATGCAGGTCCCGATCGCGAGCAGGATGATCGACAAGCAGCTCCTCGGGGACTCGATTTACGAGCGTCTCCTCAGCGACATCATCCTCGGGCGATACATGCCAGAAGAACGACTCAACGTCGATGCCATCGCCGAAGAGTTCGGCGTCTCACGCACACCGGTGCGAGAGGCGATCATCAGGTTGTCGTCGGCCGGTTTCGTCGAGGTCGTTCGGAACAGCCGCACCCAGGTCGCCGAGTGGAGCGCCGCGGACATGAGAGACCGGCTGGAGGTCGGCGGGCGCCTCGTCTGCCTCGTGATTCGCGACTCCAGACTCGACCTGTCCCGCCTCGTCGGAAGCACTCAGGCCCTCGGCCTCGATCCGACGCCGACCGCGGATACGACGGCATTCCTGGATTTCGTCGAACGGATCATCAACAACGGCAGCAACGCGATTGCAGACACCGTCCTGTTCGACCTCATGGCCCCCTTGCGCCTGTTCTTCCGCGAGGAAGTGATCGAACGCCATCAGATCGATCTCGCCGGAGCATCACACTCTCGCACGCGCCGGTTGATCACCGCGATGGACGCGGTTGCTGCTGGTCGTGCAGGCGAGGCTCAGCAACTCCTGGATGCCTACGTGATGCAGCTCGCATCGGCAGTGTGGCCGAAGCCTGAGGACGATTGATCGACAAACCGATGCCGCTCTCGCGGTGCGGCAATCCTCGTCTTTGGCGTCGGTCCGGGCAGTTCGCCCGTCCGGCGCCTTTCGTCGCGTTCGCGGCGGTATGACTCGTGCCCGCTCTCGGAAGCGGATCGGATCGTCTACGGCCACCCGGCATCGGTTCTCACCGGTTGCCAGGGTGGCCGTTCGTGTTGCGGTCAGGACGAGGAACGTCCGAGCTCTGGCACAGCGGCTCCGAACACATCCCGGAGCGCGGTTCTCGCGGCATGGTAGCCGCCCATGCCGTGGACGCCTGGGCCGGGAGTTGCTGAGGCCGAGCACAGGTAGAGTCCGGTTCCTGCACGCCACGGGTCGGCGCCCAGCCGTGGCCGGGCCACGAGCTGCCGGAGGTCGACGGCGCCGCCGGCGATGTCGCCGCCGACGAAGTTCGCATTGCCGCGTTCGATGGCGGTGGCCGGAGTCGCGTGCGAGGCGAGGACGAGGTCCCTGAACCCGGGGGCGAACCGCTCGATCTGCGCGGTGACCGCCTCGGTCATGTCGAGGTCCGATCCGGCGGGCACGTGTGCGTAGGTCCAGACCGAGTGGGCGCTGCCCGGAGCCCGTGTCGGGTCGACGATGCTCGGCTGTGACAGGAGGACGTACGGGGCTTCCGCATGGCGTCCTGCAGCGACCTCCTGCTCGGCTGCCGAGATCTCGGCGCGCGTCCCTCCGACGTGTACCGTGCCGGCGGATCGGATGTCCGGGTCCGCCCAGGGGATCGGTCCGGACAGGGCGAAATCGACTTTGGAGGCGGCGTTGCCGTGTCGGAATCGGTTGAGCGCACGCACATAGCCCGGAGCGAGCCGGCGACCCGCGATCCTGAGGAGCTGGCCCGGATCGGTATCGAAGAGGACGGCTCTGGCCGGGGGAAGCTCGGCCAGATCGGTGATCCGGGCGCCAGTGACGATCGTGCCGCCGTTGGCGCGGAAGTCGGAGGCGAGCGCATCGGTGATGCTCTGTGTGCCGTGGCGGGGGATCGGCCATCCGGCGGTGTGGGCGAGGGCTCCGAGCATCAAGCCGGGGGCAGCGGTGCCGAAGGACGGGATGGGCCCGATCGAGTGGGCCAGGACGCCGGCGAGCATGGCGGGTGCGATGCGGTCGCGGAAGGCGAGTGCGCCGAGCGGGGTGCTGTGGGCGAGGACGCGGACTCCGTATGAAGCGGTCGTCAACGGTGTGCGCACGCCCTGCTGCATCGGCGACATCGCGAGTTGGATGTAGCGGTCGATGTGCTGGGCGAGTGGGCCGAAGAGCCGGCGCCACGCTGCGCCATCTGCTCCGAGGGCGTCGACGGTCCGATCGAGGTCGTGCCAGGCGATTCCGCTCGCGGCACCGACGACGGGGTGTGCGTAGGAGGCGTCCGGGACGCTGAACTCGACGCGGTCCGTCAGCTGGAAGTCGCGGAAGAAGGGGGAGGCGAAAGCCATGGGGTGCACTGCTGCGCCCCAATCGTGGCGGAACCCGGGGAGCGTTGCTTCGCTCGTCCGGGCCCCGCCGCCGATGTCAGGGTTGGCCTCGTAGAGAACTACTTCGAGGCCGGCTCGGGCGAGGACGACGCCGGCGGCGAGGCCGTTGGGGCCGCTTCCGACGATGATCGCGTCGACCTGCGCCCGGGTCATGATGCTGCGATGAGCGCGGGCTGGCGCTCGGACTCGGTGGTGGCCGATTCGGTTTCCGGGGCGTCGAGTTCGGCTGCAGGTGTTGCGGCCACGGTGGGCTGAGCCTTGCCGGACGTGCTGCGCCAGGTCTTCGTGAGTCCGCCGGCCATCGCCTTCCAGGTGATGTCGCGGATGAAGATCGCGTCGATGGCGATCATCGAGAGCGAGAACCAGGGCAGGCCCATCAGCACGGCGATGCCGAGGTGGAAGCCGAGGACGACGATCAGGGCGACGATGCGGGTTCCGCGGCGCATGAGCATCAGCGGGAAGCCGAGCTGGACGAGCAGGGTGACCGCGGTCATCGCTGCGACGCCGGGGCCCCACGCGGTGACGAGGGCGCTCAGCTCAGGCCACGGACCGAACTGGACGGTGTGGATCGGGTCGTAGATGGCCCAGCCGCCGGACCACGGGTCGCCGCCGGACTTGTACATGGCGCCGGAGACGTAGATGAAGAACACGTGCGTCGCCATCACGATGATCGCGAGGTTCTGCGCGAGGCTCGTCGACCAGGCGGGGAGCACCGGCTGGAAGCGTGACCAGCGCACGAGGACGTTCCCGCCCGTGCCGGCGAAGCGTTCGCGGCGGCGGGCGTCGAAGGACCAGCGGTCTGCACACGCGGTGAAGAACATCGCGAGCATGACCATGCGGGTCAGGTTGTCGGACTGGTCCGAGACGAGCTCGTTGACCTCCACGAGCCCCACCCAGAGGATGAACATCACCACGAGGGAGATCCGGGTGCGGTATCCGACGATGAATGAGACGGCTGCGATTCCGAGGATCACGTAGAGCGTGGTGAAGAGGGTGTCGTTCGTCGCCGCTTCAACCATGATGTTGACGGGCCAGATCGAGGCGAACTCCGACGTCGGTGAGCCGTGCTGACCGGTCCAGGATGCGCCGGAGGCGAAGGTGTAGAGGCGCGTGCTCCAGTTGGTGAGGAGCATGCCGAGAACGGTGGCGCCGAGGAGCATCCGGGTGACGGCGAGTCCGTACTGGGCGTGCTTGCCGTCGAGGAGCCAGGATTCACCCTGGCCGATGAGCGAGCGAACGAGTGAGACGAGGCCCGCGAAGCCGCGGCCGATGAGCGAGGTCACGACGTTTTTCAGCCGGACGGGGATGGAAGGTGCGGTGGTCATTTGCTGCTCCTGTCGTATGCGTCGAGGAAGGTCTTCGCGAAGTCGTCGGTCGACTGGTCGTCGAGGGTGATGAGTCCGCGCCAGCCGAGCGGGACGATCGTGGGTGCGGGGCGCTCAGCGTCCGGGTTGTTGCGCTGGTCGAAGGGGATGATGTTCTGGCGTGAGGATTCGTACTGGACCTGCACGACCTTGTCGCCCCACACGGCCTTGGCGACCTGAGTTGCATAGGCGTCCGTGTAGCGTTCCTGGACGATGTAGTTGACGACGTCGTTCTTGTTGCTGTTGTCAGCGGCTTCGTCCATTGCGATCTGCAAGCGGCCGAGCCATGAGTCGCCCTTGTAGTAGTTGAGCTTGGCGATTTCCTGCTGTTCGGGGGTGAGCTTCTGCCAGGCGTCCTTCAGCTGCGAGGACTGCTTGATGGCGAGACCTGCCGCGCGCGGCGGGAAGAGGTTGTGGTGTGCCATCGAGGTCTCCACGTCTGTGGCTGAGACCCATTCGGTGGCCTGCTCTTCGCCGTTCTCGTCGAGGACGATTGCACGGATGCTGAGGTAGTAGTCGCCGTTGATCGGCTCCGGGGCGAACACGCTCCAGCTCTGGCCGTACCAGGGGAGCATGTAGTTCCGAAGCGTGTCGCCGGGCACTGCATCGCGCAGCGGGGTGACCGGGGCGATCCAGAGGAACGTCGCGAAGACGTGCCAGAGCGTGAAGAGCACCGCTCCTGCGCTGACGATGCGCACGACGATCGTGCGCCGCGTGGGGGTCGGGGTGGCGGGTGTCTTCGCCATCACGTGTCCTTTCGTTGTCTGATATTTCATGTCTCACATATGATGACATACCGTTCATCAAAACACAAGGCCATCTAATATTTTGTTTGAATGGCATGCATGGGAAGGCCCCCGCCTCGCACTGGGTGCGGGACGGGGGCCGGTGAGCAACTGAGTGCTCAGGTGTTACAGGGCCGAATCGTTGCTCTCGGCCTGGCTCTGCTTGCGACGGCGAGCGAAGATGAACGCGAGCGCGCCACCTCCGAGCGCGATCATCGCAGCGATGAGCGAGGTGAAGACGCCATCGGCGCCCGTGTGGGCGAGGCTTCCGCCGGCCTCGGACCCGTTGGTGCTCGACGAAGCCGAGGCGCCCTGCGTGCTGGTGTTGGACGTGGAGTCCTTGCCCTGCGTGCTCGTGTTGGACGTGGAGTCGTTTCCGTTGGTGCTGGCGTTGGCTACCGCGTTGGTGGCGTTCGCGTTGGCGTCGCCGGTCGTGTCGGTCGTCGCGCTCGCTCCGTTGGTGCTAGAGGTTGCGTTGGCGTCCTTCGATGCGTCCGTGGAGGACGTGGCGATGGCTGCTGCCTGAGTCGCTGCGGAGGCGTCGCCGTTCTTCGCGGCGCTTGCCTGTGCGTTGGTGTTCGCGGAGTTGTCGGCCTGTGCCGCCGCCTGTGCTGCCGCAGCGGCTGCAGCGTCAGTGTCCTTGGATGCGTCGACTGATGCGTCGGCGTCAGCTGCCTTAGCGGCTGCTGCGGTGGCGTCACCATTCGTCGCTGCGGAGGCGGTGGTGGTGGCGTCGGCCTGTGCTGCGGCCTGGGCTGCGGCGTTGGCGTTGCTGTCTGCTGCTGCGGATGCTGCGGCGTTCGCGTTTGCGGTTGCTGCGGTGTTGGCGTCTGCTGCGGCTGCCGTGTTGGCGTTCGCTGTCGTGTTGGCGTCCTTCGATGCGTCGGTGGAGGACGTGGCGATGGCTGCTGCCTGTGCTGCGGAGGTGGCGTCGCCGTTCGTCGCGGCGGATGCTTCCGCGTTGGTCGTGTCGGTGGCGTCATTCTGTGCTGCTGCTTCAGCCGCAGCGATCGAGGCGGCATCGGAGTCTTTGGAGGCGTCAACCGAAGCATCGGTGTCTGCTGCCGCCTGTGCTGCTGCCTTCGCGTCGCCGTCTGCTGCTGCGGACGCGGTCGAGCTTGCGTCGGCCTTGGCGGCTGCCTGGGCTGCTGCGTTGGCCTTGCTGTCGGCGGACGCCGAAGCCGAAGCGTTCGAGTTGCCTTCCGGTTCGGTGGTTACGCGGTCGCTGATGCGCATTGCCCACGGGTTCTTGGTCACCGAGAAGAAGACATTCGGGACGCCGGGGCCCACCACGCCGAGCCCGTAGGACGAGTCTGCGGTGTACTTGAGCGTGGCTGCGGTGGGGCTCGTTTTGGCGAACGTCCAGTTTTGGCGAGTGCTGCCGTCGCATGTCTGAGCCGTGATGCGCGTCCCTTCCGCGAGAGTCGCGGGGGCAGTCAGGCAGAGTTTCGTACCTCGGAGCGTGTAGACAGGACCTGATTCGTTGGGGGCCGGGTATGACCACTGCCGGCCGAACAGGTCGTGGTTCGGCGGGTCGGGGACGATCAGCGCCTTGATGTCGCCTGCATTCAGGCGGTCTGGTGCGATCCAGTTCGCCTGAGAACCAGGGATGAAGAACTGGATCCAGCCGTACTGGCGCGGGTTCTGCGCCTGCGGTGCAGCTGCTTCGGTCGACACCGAAGTTACCTCGGCCGCACTGGCGGCGATGGCTGTGGTGGAGAAGCTACCGAAGGCGGTAGCGACGATGCCGGCACCGGCGAGTAGTTTCGTGACTTTCTTCACGAGGTTCCTTTCAAGAGAGTTCCGGTCTCAGGAGAAGAGAACCGGTTGGGCAGGTGGCCGACGAGCGGGCACCTCGGGTGCTGCGTGATGCGTTCGGGAAGAGAGTGTGGTTTCGCCGCGTCGATCCCGAATCGAGCGCTCGAAATGGTGGGTTTCAGGTGTGTGAGTCGAGATGCGATGTGGAGAGATGACGTGACGCGAACCTCACGGTCTACCAATCTAATATTTCGACAGATGCAAGTATCCACTAAAGATGACGTAAACGCAACACCATCTAATATTTTCTTGCTTCGAGAATGAGATTGGCGAAAATCGCACCACCTAGACCAGTCCTCGATATGAACATTGTCTTGTGTTTAGATGATGTGTGAGCAATACGACTAACCGAATCCGCATCGCGTCCGCCGTCTCCGTAGCTGTGTTGTGCGTCGTGGCTGCGCCACAGCCGGCACTTGCCGCAGCGGATCACTCGAGCGAGGTGTTCGCAGGCGCATCGCAGGCGGTGCCGTTCCTCGGGGTCAATCTCTCGACCATGCTGACGCGGGACAAGGTCGGCGCGGGCGGGGTCGGTTATGACTGGGACGCGGCAGCCGAGGCTCTCGACGAGTCCCTCGGCGTGAATGTCGTGCGTGCCGGGCTGTACTGCTCTGATGCTGCGGCTGTCGAGGAGTTCGCGACGTTCTCGCCATTCAACTGTGCGACGGGTAAGCCGAATGACCTCAGCGTCGTCGAACGGATGATCGACGAGGACGGGCTCACCGTGGCGCCCCTCGTGCAGATCAATTGGGCGACCAGTCAGGGGGAGGGCGCGCCGGTCTTCGACGAGGCGCTCCGCGCGGACTACTACGAGGGCTTCGGACGTCACATCGGGCGGACGCTCGCGCGTCAGGTCGCGTCCGGGGCGGTTCCGTACTTCGAGCTCGGGAACGAACCCGACCACGCGTGCGTCAATCCGGGGAATCCGTGGGGGAATGAACCCGGACATTTCAATGCCGAGTGCGTCGACCGGGTGCGGGCGAGCGTTCTCGCGCTCCAGGCGGGCATCCGCGCCGGAGTCGACGACGCCATAGTCGGCGGCGACGCGCCGGTGGGAACCGTGCCCAGCTTCGCCGTCGGTACGTCCGGCAGTCGCTGGGGCATCACCGACGCGCTGTGGAACGCCGTCCCGACGGCATCGAATCAGCATCCGGTGCCGGTCAGATGGGACTTCACGGTTGTGCACTGGTATTACCAGAACGGGTACGGCAATGCTGTCGGCGACGTCCTCGACCAGTCGACCGGGTTCGACAACGTCAACGGTGCTGAACTCCTCGCGGTGCGCAATGCTGCGGCGAACTTCCGAGACCGCTACGGCAAGCCGCTCGTCGTCACCGAGTTCGGCGTGTTCCCGAAAGGGGCGCCTGGAGCGGATGAATCGATGCGGGCCTCAAGCTTCACGCGCCTGCTGACGGGGTTGTATAACCTCGCCGGCGAGTACAACATCGCCGGCCTGTTCGCGTTCACCTTCTCCGGGCCTGAAGGCGCCGGGGATGGCGGCAAGTCGGGGGATTACAACCTGGCCGACCTCGAGCAGGCGACCGGGTCCTACGGGTTGACGGCGGTGGGCGAGGCGTACCGCGCATTCATCGAGCACCCCGTTGTGCTGACGGACCCGTCCGTGTCCGTCGGACTCGTCTCGCCGTCGGTCGGCGCTGTCGTCTCGACGCCCGTTCCGGTGTTCAGGGGCACCGGTGCGCCGGGTGCATCCATCCAGGTACAGGGCAACCGTGCCTATTGCGCCACCGTTGTCGACGACGCCGGCGCTTGGTCCTGCGCCTCGGCCCTGCCGCCGCTCGGCGCGGGGAGGTACCTCGGAGTCGTCCGTCAGACGATGCCGGGGGTGCGGACGACATCCGCCCTCCTCGACTACACGCTGCGTCCGGCCATCGGCTGACCGAACCAGTCGACCGAACCGGCCCGCGAACTGACAGTCGTGGCTGCTTTCGTGACGCCGAAAGCCGCCGCGACTGCCAGTTCGCGAACAGAGCAGGTAACCTGACTATGACACCACCTGTTGTTTCATGTGATCGAGGAGTTCACGATGCCTGTCCCCCCGAAAGACGAATCGATGTTCCAGCGCAAGTCGCTGCGAGAAGCGGCCGCGGAGCAGATCCGGGCCGCGATCTTCGACGGGACCCTCCTCCCCGGCGAGACGCTCAACGATCACGACCTGCAGGACTGGCTCGGAGTTTCGCGCACGCCCATCCGTGAGGCGCTCAATGATCTGGCGAGGGTCGGGCTCATCGAGATGGCCCCGCAGCGGTACACGCGCGTCGCCGAGCCGAACGCCGGTGACCGGACGCACGTGATGCAGACGATGGGTGCCCTCGTCGGCGGTGTTGTGCGGTTGACGGTGCCCACACTGACGGATGCGCAGCGCACGACGCTGCTCGGATGCCTCGACGCCACCATCGTCGCCGTCGAGAACCGGGCCGGCGATGAAGCGGGCCGCCTCCGTTGGCAGCTCGTCGACGAGTTCGTGCAGTTCTGTCGGAACCCGGTCCTCGTGCGGGCGACGCGGGACATCATCGACTCGCTCGCGTTCCAGCTCACCGTGACGCGCACGGAGGACGACACCGCGTGGGAGTCGCTCGAAGAGAACTATCCGCTGTTGCGCGCCGCGATCACGTCCGGTGACGCGATCGCAGCCGAGCTCGCCGTCGAATCCGTCTTCCGTCTCTCCGAATCCGCCGCCTGACCGCCCCCGATCCAGCCCGCGAGGGGTCGCAAACTGCGGGTCCGAGGCAGTGAACACCCACACTTTGCGACCCCTCAGCAGAGGCGAAGGGGTTAGAGGGTGGGGGTGAGGAGGCGTTGGAATGGGGTGGCGGGGGCGATGTCGGTCGTCAGGGTCAGGGGGACCGTGATCGTGGCGCCTTGGCCGAGGGCTGGTGCGCTCAGCGTGTAGGTGGCGGTGCCGACGGGGGAACCCGCGGCGCCGGCTGACAAGGAGCGCGCTGACGCAGTTACTGCGACGGTCGTGCCCTTCCAGACGATCACCGATGCGTCCGCCCCGGCCACGACATCGCTCCCGATGATCGCACCATCCGCCCACGACGGCGTGTACGACCCGAATCGATCGCCGGCCGTGGTGAGCTGCACCTCCTCGAACGCGGCGGGGACGCTCGCGAGGAGATCGAGGAGGGCCGCGTTCCGCGAACCGGAGTTCGTCGCGCCGAGGATCGTGCCGACGACGGTCACCGTCGTGTCGCCGACGGGAACCTCGGCCGAGAAGAGGATGCAGGAGCCGGAGTCGTCGTCCGTGCCCGTCTTCATGCCCGTGATGCCGGCGGTGCCGAGGAGGGAGTTGAGGTTCTCGATCTCGCCGATCGCCGGCAGCACCGCGGTCTTCTCTGCCACAACGCTCGCCAGCACCGGGTTCGCGTGCGCGAGCTTGCCGATCTCGACGAGGTCGCGCGTGGTGCTCACGTTGGATGAGCCGAGGCCGCTCGTATTGGTGAGGGTCGTACCCGTGAGGCCGTGGTCGGCCAGCCAGACCCGCGTCGCTTCGAGGAACGCATCGACGCTACCGAACGCCCAGATGGCGAGCGTCTTGCTGTAGTTGTTGGCGGAGGGCAGCATCATCGCTTCGAGCACCTGGCGCTGCGTGAACACGGAACCTTCGACGACCGGCGCCCACGAGCCGTTCTCCGCGATCGTGTCGTCGAGCCACTGCACGTCATCGTTGGTGATCTCGATGTCCGGGCCGTTCTCGCCCTCCGGGATGGGCTTGTGATCCAGCACCACGAGGGACGTGACGGTCTTCGCGACGCTCGCGATGGGGAACGGATCGTCGCCACCGCTCGAACTGAGCACACCGTCGAATCCGACGGCCCCGATGGCGCCCCGCCCGACCGCTGGCCAGTTCAGTTGCGCAGCCTCGGGGAGATCGATGCTCGGCACGGTGATCTCGGCCGCGGCGACCGGAAGCGGCTGGGCGAGCACCACCGTGCTGTACCCGACGCCGCCCAGGACGAGCGCTGCCGTGAGACCGATTGCAACCGTTCGACGCCGCCGTCGGAGGGTCCGTTCACGCACAAGTGTTGTGTTCGGCACCGATGGGTATTCCATCAGGCAACTATCACACATCCGGGTTACGCTCTGCGCATGAGGAATACGAGCTTGCGTCAAACGGGGGAAGTGGTCGGCGGTCTTGTGGGGTTTCTCGGCTTGAGTGTCGCCGCCGGGGTACTCGTCGCCGCGACCGTCACCCCAGCCATCGCCCTGACGGCCAACGCCACGAACGCGACCATCGGCGTCTTCGACGGGATCCCCGACTACCTGGCGCTCGACGAGCTCGCCCAGAAGTCCAACATCTACGCCGTCGACAGCGCTGGCGCCCCCGTGCTGATGGCGTCGTTCTATCAGCAGAATCGCGTCGAGGTCGGCTGGGACGCCATCAACCAGTTCGTGAAGGACGCCGCGGTCTCCGCCGAGGACCCGCGGTTCTACGAGCACGTCGGCGTCGATCTGATGGGTACGGCGCGCGCCATCATCAGCAACGCCGGCGGCGGGGACCCGCAGGGCGGATCGTCCATCACCCAGCAGTACGTCAAGAACGTCCTCGTGCAGAAGGCGGAGGCCATCACCGACGAGGCCAAGCGCAAAGCGGCGTACGAGGAGGCCACGGAGACCAGCGAGAGCCGAAAGATCCGTGAGATCCGGATGGCCGTCGGCCTGGAGAAGCGCTACGGCAAGCAGGACATCCTGCGCGGCTACCTCAACATCGCCGGCTTCGGTGGGCGGGTCTACGGCATCGAGGCGGCGGCGAGCTACTACTTCAATACGAACGCCGCGAATCTGACGCTCGAACAGGCGGCGACGCTCATGGCGATCGTGAACAACCCGGAGACGCTCCGCATCGACCGCCCGGACCGCGAGCGCAACGGCGCAGCCAACGGCTACGCCGAGACACTCCTGCGTCGCCACTACGTCCTCACGCAGATGCTCAAGGAGGGCAAGATCAGCCAGGAGCAGTTCAACCTGGCCGATGAGACGCCCATCGCCCCCACGATCACGCAGCCGAGCACCGGCTGCACCACGGCCGCGAACGTGAGTCCGGGCTCCGGGTACTTCTGCGACTACGTCACGAAGGTGTTCCAGAACGACCCCGTCTTCGGTGCGACCGACGACGAGCGCTGGACCAACTTCATCCGCGGCGGGTACGAGGTCTACACCACGCTCGACCTCGACCTGCAGCACGTCTCGCAGACCACGCTCGACGAGTACGTTCCGCACGCCGTCGACACCTACGACGTCGGCAGCGTTTCGGTGACGGTGCAGCCCGGGACTGGACGCATCCTCGCGATGGCGCAGAACAAGGACTACGCGAACGACCCGGATGTGCTCGCAACCGGGCCGAACTACTCCGCGATCAACTACAACACCGACTTCGAGTACGGCGGGTCCGCCGGGTTCCAGCCGGGGTCGACGTACAAGATCTTCACGCTCATCGAGTGGCTCAAGGAGGGCCACGGCCTGGGCGAGACGGTCGATGCGCAACGCCGCGCCAATTGGGGCACGTTCAAGGACAGCTGCGTCGACGGCGGGACGGTGTCGGCGGGGGCTTGGAACCCGAAGAACGACGAGGGCGGCAACGGCGGCACCTGGTCTGCGCTGTTCAACACGGTCAATTCGGAGAACACGGGGTTCATCGCCATGGCGAAGAAGCTCGACCTGTGCGGCATCCGCGACACCGCGGCGTCGATGGGCGTCCACCGCGCCGACGGCGGAGAGCTCAGCAAGTACCCGTCCGACGTCCTCGGCACCAACGAGGTCGCGCCGATCAGCATGGCTGCGGCGTTCGCGACGCTCGCCGCCGGCGGAATGATGTGCGATCCGATCGCCATCGACCGCATCGTGAAGCATGACGGCACCGAGATTCCAGCGCCGGGGGCGAACTGCCGTCAGGCGCTCGAACCAGACATCGCCGCGGCGGCCAACTCTGCGCTGCAGCAGACCTTCGCCGGCGGAACCACGAGCCAGTCGCGCATCGGCGACGGCATCCCGGTCATCGGCAAGACGGGGACCACCGATGACAACAAGGCCACCTGGATGAGCGGGGCCAGCACCAAGGCTGCAACCGTGACCGGCGTCTTCAATGCGACGGGTCACGCCGACCTCCGGAGCCGGAGCAGCAACCTCAACGGACGGCAGGCCGCGGGCATCCGCCACTTCGTGTGGCCAGCCGTGATGGCGGTCGCGAACAGCAAGTACGGCGGCGATGCGTTCGCGACTCCGCCGCGGGACTCCGGCAAGTACTCCAACCCGGAGCCGTCCGAGAAGCCGTCGACCGAGCCGGAGGCGCCACCGGCGCCGCCCGCACCGGAACCGCCAGCGCCGGAGCCCTCGACGGAGCCGACCACCGATCCGGGTGCAGGGGGCTGATCCTCGCGTGTGAGTCAGCGCGCTGCACACGTTCGACCGGAGCGTCATCCGGTCGGACGTGTGCAACAGGTGATGCATATGGCGAGGGAAGTCTTACAGAACTGTCAGTTCCGCGCCTTCTGCATAAATTTAAGATAACTTGATTCCTAGATAATCACTCGATTCACTTCTAGGAGCAGCATGTCCATCATCTCCACGCCCATGATCGCGCTCGCCGTGGCCGCAGCAGCCCTCGCCCCGGTCGGCGCAAGCGTCGTCTCGGCCTCGCCCGCAGTGTCCGGCTCGGTGCAGACCGAAGCTCACACGGCTTCGTCCGCAGTGTCGATCACCTCTGTCGACTGGTTCCGTTCTCGCGACAAGGTCGTGACCGGCCACGCGACGCCGGGAGCGGCAACGGTTCGCATCTCCGGTCTCGCGCTCAGGCCCGGCGCCTATCGGGAGGGTGTCGTGGCGGCTGATGGTTCGTTCACGGTCGACCTGGCACCGTTCGCCAGTCGTGCCATCCCGCTGTCGACGCTCACGGCCACCGCGGTTGGCGCTGACGGCAGCATCGGTGGAACGGCGAACTTCGTCGTGCAGCTGAGTGCGAAGCCGGCTGCGGCGGCGTCATCGGTCAAGCCGGCCGGTCTCATCGGCTCGACGGTCTCGCAGCATGTCTCGCAGCACGTCACAACGGGGGTCGAGGTCGATGCGATCGCCGCCGGGTCCGGCGTCATCACCGGTTCGGTGCCTGCCGGAACGCAGGATGTCGCCGTCGACGTGTTCGGGTCCACGATCTTCGGTGAGGTGGAGGAGGACGGTGCGTTCAGCATCGATCTCGGCGAGTACGCCGCCTACTCGGTCGTCGGTGTGACCTTCGAGGTCTGGGCTGCTGCGGCCGACGGCTCGATCCTGCCGTCCGTCTCGGTGCCGGTCACGGCTCCGGTCGTCGCGTAGTCCGCGCGTCACGCGCGGAGCGCGGCCGCGCCACCCGTTCGCAATTCAGGAGCGGTCCGGCGTGTCGCGCTCGGGAGCCCGAGTTTTGGCGCGACGCGCCGCGGCGCTCCTGAATTGCGAACGGACGATGGGGCGTGCGCGGATGGATGACGGAAACGTGCGTCACCACACCCGCGCACGCCTCGTGTTCAGTTGGCCGTGGAGATTGCGGCGCCGGAGGTTCCCGGAGGCAAGCCGCACTTCTCCAGGACGGGGTCCGAAACGCCTTCGGGGATGGTGATCTGGTTGGACTCCTTGGGGTCGTCGATCTCGAACCCCTCATCGCGGAGGCACTTCGCGGCTTCGAGGAATGATGTACCGCCGCCGGACTCTTCTCCGCCGGGTCCGGCGGGTGGGGGGCCGAGCTTCTCCATGCAGGCGTCCGACGCTGCTGCGCTCGCCGAGTCGCCGGTGGTTCCAGACAGGCCGCCTTTCGAGTCCGGATCCTTGAAGTCGATCCCCGCGTCGCGCATGCACTGCGCGAACTTCAGCTGCCAGCTCTCGAAAGAGTTGGCAGCGGACTCGCTCGGCGCCGGTTCGGAAGCTGGATCGGTGTCGGCGCTGCACGATGCGAGTCCGAGCAGCAGCACTGGCAAGGCGATGAGGGCGGTGAGTCTTCCCGCGGTGGGGCGGTGTGGTGATGGCATGTGCGTTTCCAATCGGTGCGTGGATCCGACGGTTGTGCATCGGACTCCTTCCAGTGCACCGCACCGCGTGTTGCCTCAGCATAAGGAGTATCAGTCGCGGAGGCGTACGACGATTCCGACACATCGACAGCCCGCGTCTGCGGGTGCCGATGGGTGATCTCGGTCGGCCGCGACGGAGGGAGGCGGCTCGTGGGAGGAGGGTGATCTCGCCTCAGGCTGCGACGGCGGTCCCGGGCATCGGCTTCGCCGGATCAGCTGGGTCTGGCGGGCGGACGACCGACCGGCTGCCGGCCGGCTTGCCGAGGGGGTGAAGCAGTGTTCGTCGAGGTTCTCCGGGGCGGTTGACGCAGTTCGTGTCGGCTCTGCTCGTGGAACGCGCCGATGGTGTCGTGCACGGCGAGGGCGTCGCGTCGTCCCGCCGCTGCGTGGAAGCTGCGCATCATGGTGATGACGCGGGTGCTGCTGTTGCCATCGGGGGTCTGCTGCATGTGGCTCTGGAGCAGCGGTGCCACGGTGGCGAGTACGTCGATGAGTTCGATGTTCTCGGTGGGGATGGCCAGGGCGGAGATGTATTGCTGAATGGTTCCGCCGAGTGCGGCCGGTTCCTCCGCGTCGTACTGTGTTTCGGCGGTCCGCATCAGGTTGTCGAGGTGGAGCAGGTCCGCCTCGTCGAGGTCGGCGACGGAGCGCCTGGCGGCGTGGCGGCTGAGGGCGTCTGCGATGAACAGCGCCTCGTTGACGGCTGCTGTTGTTGCGCCGGTCACAACGGCGTGGCGGTAGGGGAGGACTTCCACGAGGCCGGTGTCCGCGAGGCGGGGGATGGCATCCCGGACCGGTTCACGCGAGACGCCGAGAGTGTCGGCGAGCTCTCCAGCATGGAGGACGTCTCCCGGAGCGATTCGACCCTCGACGATCGCAGTGAGGATCGCTTCGTACACGTCGTCGCGTAGGAGCCTGCGACTGTTCGGGCGTGGCTGGGTGACGGCGCGGGGAGTGTCGGGAAGGGTCCCGAGGAGCGCGGGCATGAACTCGTCGAAGAATGTCCGGGTCGCCGCGGCGGCTGTTGCAGCATCGCCTGCGCGGGCCGCATCACGCACGCCCTGCATGAGCGGGAGGGCTCGTGCGAACTCGAAGTGTGCGTGCAGCCGCAACGCACGACGGACGTGCGGTGAGACACGATTCCGGATGCGGTCGAGGGTGGTGTTCCCCAGACGCTCGCGGAACACGGCGAAGAAGCGGATTGCCTCGGAGCCGCGTGCCTGACTGGACGTATCGCTGCGGAACCGGTCGAGGATGTCGTCGATGGTGCGCAGGTGTGTTGCACTGAGGTCCGCTGCAGTTGCTTCGACGGCGGACGTGTAGAGGGCGCCGAGCATGTCGAGGCGGCGTCCGAGGACGTCCCGGTCGAGGGAAGCGATCCTGGTGTTCTTCTGCGGTTGCACGATGAGGAGCCCGATGTCCGCCAGGCGAGTGACGGCTTGGCGGACCGGTGTGCGGGAAGTGCCGGCGATGGCGTCGAGCTTGCTCGCGGAGACCAGCCGTCCAGGCGCGAGTTCCCCGCTGAGGATCGCGTCGAGGATGCGCGTGTACGCGACGTCACTGAGGAGCCGGTGATCGAGATTGATCGCTGGCAATGCCGGTCTCATGGGAGGAGCCTTTCGGGGATGGTTCGAGATGCGTGAGTTCACGCATGTTCATATATGCGGATCATACCACCTAATCAGTGACATATTAAAACAATCCAACTACTGATGTCCGGATGATGTGAGGGCCCGAGCGGATGCTCGGGCCCTCACTGGTGGTGCTGGTGGTGCGGGTTATGCGTACTGCGGTATGACGACAAGGCGCAAAGAAGGAACCATTGGTTGATGTTTTACATGATTAGGTGGCCGTAGTGTCGGATCATGATCGAAGCACAGAACCTCACCAAACGATTCGGCGGCAAACCCGCGGTCGACGGCGTCTCGTTCGCCGTCCACCCGGGCACCGTGACCGGATTCCTCGGGCCGAACGGCGCGGGCAAGTCGACGATGATGAAACTCGCCCTCGGACTGCAACGTGCGACGGCTGGCTCCATTACCGTCAATGGAACCGACTATGCACGGAGCGCCGCTCCGCTGCACGAGGTCGGAGCGCTGCTGGACGCCGGTTGGATGCACCCGCGCCGCTCCGCCTACGACCACCTCCGGGCCATCGGCCTGACCCAGGGCTACGGGCGCCGGCGCGTGTCGGAAGTGCTCGAGCTGGCCGGCATCGCGTCGGTGGCCAGGGCTCGCGTCGGCACGTTCTCGCTCGGGATGCGGCAACGGCTCGGGATTGCGGAGGCGATGCTCGGCGACCCCGCCGTCCTCCTGCTTGACGAACCCGTCAACGGACTCGATCCCGACGGTGTCGTCTGGATCCGCGAACTCCTCCGGGAACTCGCCGCCGAAGGGCGGACCGTCCTCCTTTCCTCGCATCTTATGAGCGAGATGCAGCTCACCGCGGACCGGATCATCGTGATCGGGCGCGGACGGGTGCTTGCCGACGGTCGCCTTCAGGACGTCATCTCCGGCGGCGAAGCGGCATCCGTTGTGGTGCGTACGCCGCGGCCCGCTGATCTCGTGGCCCAGCTGCAGCGCCCGGGTGTCACCGTGGCGACGAGGGGCGACGAACTCCAGGTCACCGGGATGGATGTCGTGCAGCTGGGCGAGTTCGCGATGCGAGCCGGCATCCCGGTCCACGAATTGCGGACCGTGAGCAGATCCCTGGAGGACGCCTACCGCGAATTGGTGGGCGACAGTATCGAACACAGTGCTGGTGCACGGAACGGAGTATCGCGATGAACGCGCCGACCACAACAGCGACCACCCGGAACTCCGCTCCTGCCGCCGTGCCGCGCGAGTATCGACTGACGTTCTGGCGAGTCGTCCGCAGTGAACTGCTGAAACTCGTCACCGTCCGCACCGTCCTCGTGACGTTGCTCGTCAACATCCCGCTCGGTGTGCTGTTCCTGCTGACCGCCAAGGGAAATGCGACCCCAGGGGGCGATGTGTCCGAGAACCTCGTGCACTTCACCTACCTGCAAGGCGGGTTCGCTGCGTTCGCCTGCCTCACGCTCTCGATCGTCGCCGTGCTCAGCATCGCGAACGAACACTCCACGGGGCAGATCGGGTCGACGATGCGCACGGTGCCGCGGCGATGGATGCTCGTCGTTGCGAAGACCGTTGCACTCGGGTCCCTCGTCTGGCTCGTCGGCTTCATCACTTCGACGATCTGCGCGGTCGTTCTCGCCGGGTCGATGGGGCCGCTGCCGGACGGTGCGCTGGCGACGATCCTGCTGACGAGTGCGTGCAGCGGACTCGCGTGGGCGGCGCTCGCCGTCATTAGCCTCGCTATCGGCGGGATCCTGCGGAGCGGCGCCTTCGGCATCGCGACCGCATTCACCCTGTTCCTCGTGCTCCCGACGGTGATCCGCTCCATCCCTGAGCTGGACGGTCTGATGTCGGTGCTGCCGACGGTCGCCTCCAGCGCGCTCGCCGCGCCGGTCGACGTCGGCGCCGCGCTCGGTGGGGCGATCGCGCTCGGTGCGTGGGTCGTCGTCACTGTCGGACTGTGGGGCGCGCTGCTGTCTCGACGAGACGTCTGAGGCGATCGGCGATCGGGCGTCGGCCCATCTCACGTCACTCACCACCTGAGTGGTTGATATTTCTTATGGTAGGCTGGGGCCGCTCCGTAACTCAAACACAAATTTCAATCCGTGAAGGAACCTCGTGAAGACACCCACCAAACGCCGAGCCGCGATCATCGCCGGCGCCGCAGTGCTTGCCGTCGCCATCCCCAGTGCGGCGTTCGCCGCCAATGCCGCAAGTGCGGCGCCGCTCGAAGGCAAGCTCACGATCGACACCTCATCCACCTGGTATGCCGGTGGCCAGTTCGTGCTGAAGAACACCACGACCGACAAGCAGGACTGGAAGCTCCAGTTCACCGTGCCCGAGGGCACCTTCCAGAACTCCTCCAGCTGGAGTGTCGACGCCGAGATCGTGGGTGAGCGCGTCACGCTCACCCCGAAGAACGGCGCGCTCGCCGCAGGGCAGAGCGAGTACATCTCCTTCGGTGTGTCCGGCAACGGCTCTGGCGCGATCAGCGTCGAAGGATGCGACCTCAACGGCGCATCGGTCGACGGCTGCTCCGCCGGCGGCGGCGAAGAGGACGCCGAGAAGCCCTCCACTCCGACCAAGCTGACGGCCGACGCCGTCGACTCCTCCACGATCCACGTCATGTGGGAGCACTCGACCGACAACGTCGCAGTCGCCGGTTACCGCATCTACCAGGACGGTGTGCTCGCCAAGGAGCTCCCGGGCAACATGCGGATGACCAACATCACGGGTCTCGCCGCAGGGACCTCCTACGACTACGAGGTCGAGGCGTTCGACGCCGCCGGCAACCTGTCCGACCGCACCGACGTCGTCACCGGAACGACCGCCGGCGCACCCGTCGAAGACACCGAAGCGCCGTCGGATGTGACCCAGATCACGGCGAAGGCCACCGGCCCGCGCACGGTCGAGGTCAGCTGGGGCGCCGCGAGCGACAACATCGGTGTGAGCTCGTACACGATCGGCGACGGCACGGGCGGAACAACGACCGTCGACGGTTCGAAGACGTCTGCGACGATCAACGGCCTCCTGCCGGAAACCACCTACGTGTTCTCCGTCCACGCGGCAGACGCGGCCGGCAACACCGGCGGGTCGGCGCTGGCCGGCGCCACCACGCTCGAAGACGTCGTCGTCGAGCCGGGCACCGGGACGCCGACGAACTTCACTGCGGCGGCCGGGACCTACCAGGACGGCTCCACCACGATGCACCGCCTGCAGCTCGGCTGGACGCCGGCGGAGGCGACGAAGCGCTACGAGATCTACATCGACGGCGTCTACGCCCAGACCCTCCTCATCGGCTCCGACCAGGCGGCGGCGCAGAAGCGCAACGTCGAACTGGGAACGGAAGGCGGCACGCACACCGTCAAGCTCCGCGCCCAGCTCTCCGACGGCTCGTGGAGCTCGTTCACCCCAGAACTCACCGTCGCCGGCTGACCCGAACCCCTTCCTCTCAGAAAGCATCCACCATCATGAAGAACCTGAAATCCATCCTCGACAAGCCCACGGGTCGCCGGAACGCGGCGCTCGTCGCCGGCTCCCTCGTCGCGCTCACCGTCGTCGGCCTGTCCGCCGGACCGGCGTTCGCACACGGCAGCAGCGGCGACCCGAAGAGCCGGGTGCTCGGCTGCTTCGAGGCCGGTGTCACGAACTACCCGTTCGGCGAGTCCGCGTATGAGGGCTGCAACGACGCGTATGACGTCAGCGGCGAGTCGCCGTTCGCCAACTGGCAGGGCATCGTCGTCGGAGACACCCGCCTCGGACAGGTCGACGCGCAGTATCGCACCGTCGTCCCCGACGGTCAGCTGTGCGCGGCCGGCAACGAACGCTACGCCGGCCTCGACGTGCCGAGCGACGACTGGCCAACGACCGACCTGCCCAGTGGTGAAGACTTCACGCTGAACTTCAAGAACACCGTCGCCCACAACCCGTACACCTTCAACTACTACATCACGAAGGACGGCTACGACCCGAAGCAGCCGCTCACCTGGGATGATCTCGAAGCCACGCCGTTCCTCGTTGCGGACAACGTCGAGTCGCTGGAGCAGGGCACGCCGAACATGCACACCGAGCTCCCGGTGCTCCTCCCGGAGAAGAGCGGCAGCCATGTCGTGTACACCGTGTGGCAGGGCAACGTGAAGCCGGACGGAACGACGCAGTCGAACGAGGCGTTCTTCGCCTGCTCGAACGTCAACTTCGGCTAGGCGAACGGCGAGTTCCCCGGGCCTCCGCCTCCGTGCATCCGTCCTCGAGGGTGTCCAGCACGAGGCGGAGGCCCGATCCGTGTCGCCGCACCGCGTCTGTCGGCTCCTGATGCCGGTTGCCGAGTGGTGAACGTTGTGCTGCGGGATTGTGAATTCTGGAAACCGGGTACACATCACTGATCTGCGGGTATATCTTCTCAACACACGATTGAGAAGATATTCCACTCGGTAACCATAAGATAGTCGACACGTGGATGTTTTCTCCCGATCTGAAGGAGACGACACATGAATCTGCTCCACCGCTCCTCGCCTCGACGGCGCGCGACGATGTTCCCGTCGGCCGTGCTTGCCGCCGCCTGTGTGCTCGCGGCGACCGCGCTCCCGGCAGCTGCGTCGCAGTCGCCGGGAGCGGGTGTCGACGTCGATGCTGCCGCTGTCCGGGCTGTCGCGCTGCCGGACGGCGCGTCGATGAACTACGTCGTCAACGCCGAACCCGGCGCAGGCCCGCAGGCGGACGTCACTGCCGCGATCGTCGAAGCCGGGGGCGTTGTGCTCTCCGAGTATCCCGAGATCGGTGTGACGACCGCGCAATCCGCAGACGCGGCGTTCATCGCGAAGCTCACCGCGGTCCCGGTGGTCCAATCGGCAGGGCCCACCAGGACGGCGCCGGTCGACACGATCGCCGGATCGGGCGGCGGCGAGAATGGTAGCCGCGGAGACGGCGGCACTACGGCGATCCCCGAGGGCGACCAGTCCGACTTCCGCACCGAAACCGTCGCCGACCCGGCCGAGGCGCCGCAGTGGGACATGGTCTCGATCCACGCCGACGTGGCACACGAGCTCAGCGGCGGCAGTCCGGACGTGATCGTCGGCGTCCTCGACAGCGGTGTCGACCCGACGCACCCGGACCTGGAGACGCAGATCGACCACGAGCGCTCCGTCGGCTGCACGGTCAACGGCGTCCCCGACCAGGACATCGCAGCCTGGTCGCCCTCGAACTCGCCCCACGGCACACACGTCGCCGGAACGATCGCCGCCGCCCGCAACGGCGTCGGGATCGTCGGGGTCGCGCCGGACACGACGATCGCGAGCGTGAAAGTCGTCGACGACAGCGGCCGGATCTACCCGGAGTACGCGATCTGCGGCATCGTCTGGGCTGCGCAGCACGACTTCGATGTCACCAACAACAGCTACTACGTCGACCCATGGGCATTCTGGTGCGACGATCAGGACGCGCAGGCCGCGGCGCTCGAAGCCGTCCGCCGAGCGTTCACCTGGGCCACGGAACAGGGCGTCCTGTCCGTGGCGGCCGCCGGGAACGAGAACATCGACCTGGCGAACAAGACCACCGAGAGCACCAGCCCGAACGATGGCGAACCGATCGTGGACCGCCCGCTCCACGAGGGGTGCTGGGACATCCCGACCGAGATCCCCGGAGTGGTGACGGTCGGTTCGCTCGAACAGACCCGCGACCCCAACACCAAGGATCCGACCGGCGTCGTCCGGTCGGGCTTCTCCAACTACGGCGAGGGCAAGATCGACGTCGTCGCGCCCGGATCCAACATCCTCAGCACGATGCCGGGCGGGCAGTACGCGGCCCAGAGCGGGACCTCGATGGCGTCGCCGCACGTCGCCGGTGTAGCTGCGCTGTTGAAGGAGCATACCCGAACGCGAGTGCAGAGTCGCTCAGAAGCGCGCTCGTGAACTCGCTCACCGATCGACTTCCGTGCCCGGAGAATGGCGCCCAGAGCTGCACGGATCCGGACGGCTCGCCCTGGTACGGCTCCGGTGAGATCAACGCGCTCGATGCCGTCGCCTGGACTCGGTTCGACCGGTCTGCGCTGGTCGCAGGCGGGACCGTGCAGGCCGGCAGGGCCTTCTCCGTGTACGGCGTCGGCTTCCCCTGGGGCATCGATGTGTCGCTGTCCGTCGATGGTGTCGACACCGGGGCGGTCGTGATGCCGTTCGGCAAGGAACAATTCCACCTGGATGGCAGGCTCCCGGCCGAGACGAAGCCGGGCGCGCACACCGTCACGCTCACCAACAACATCGGACAGGCCGCCACGGCGAACATCCTCGTGACCGCCCCGATCGCGGCGCCGGAGGTGACCTGGCCGCAGGCCGGTGACCATGCGGAGCCCGGCAGGGTCACGGTGTCCGGACGAGCGGTTGCGCTCGCCGGGGTGCACGTCGTGGTCGCTGAAGCGGCCACGACGGCAGATGCCGGAGTGAACGCCGTGCCGATCATCCTCGATGTGGCGGCGGATTCGCAGGGGCGCTTCCTGGCCGATGCCGACCTCGTCGCCGGGCGGTACGAGGTGCGGGTGTCGCAGACCTTGACGGACGGCACCGAATCGGGCGTCGGCGAACCGACGGGATTCGTCGTCGGCGACGGCGGTGGAACGGGACCGACGCCGGAACCCAGTCCGACCCCGACGGCGGCGCCGACTCCCGATCCCGGCGGAGAGTCCGGCCTCGACGGTGGCGACGCATCCAAGCGCGGCGGGGCACTCGCCTCGACCGGCATCGGTGGAGCCCCGGCGGCGATCGTCGGCGTGCTGCTGCTCCTCGCGGGCGGACTCGTCAGTGCGATCGTCGGACAACGCAGACTCGCGCGTCGCGATCGGTGCTCGGGCTTGGACCGGACACCCTGACCCCCCCAAAAAACCCAGAGGGAGGACGCGCGGCGAATGCATGGTTCGAAGCGCCGCAACATCCCTCCGACCGCTGGACGCCATCCGGCCCCGGCGAACGACCGCACACCGCGGTCACCACGCAGCACCAACGAGAAGGAGAACCTCATGAAACGCATCAGCACCCTCCTGGTCGGCATCGGAATGGTGGGCTCAGCGCTGCTCGCGACGAGCGCGCCCGCTCTGGCAACGACGGAGCCGACGGGTGAGAGCGGAACCGACGCCATCACCCGGTTGGAAGGCCCCGTGCACATCTCGACGTGGGCAGGCGGGTTCCCGGACGTGTACAGCACGCTCAACCGCCCGGTCAAGGAAGGCAAGCTCACGGCGACGGTGGGCAACGGAGACGCTCCGGACGGGTCGGATCTCCGGCTGCCGCACCCGGGGACGCAGGGGGTCATCTCCGGCACTGGATCTGCCGGCGGACTCTGCCTCGCGGTGATCGGGGGAGCGCCGACGTGGAAGACCTGCTCCGGGGACGCGAACCGTCTGTGGGAGCTCGTGTGGATCGGCGATGACGGTGCAAACGGGCAGGGGCCCGGGTACGCGATCCGCACGGCCGGGGACTACAACTACTATCTGGCACCCAGCGCCGCGAGCGATGTCTACGGGTTGACGCCGCACGTCCACTACGCGTCGATCATCGATCTCACGCTCCTCGAAGCCGTCGACACCCACCAGGGCGAAGCCGTCACCGTCACCTCGCCCGCGCATCAGGACACCGTCGACACGAACACGCCTACGTTCACCGGGACGGGCGCCCCTGCCGCGGCCATCGCCATCAAGGACGCCGCGGGCACCACCCTCGGTGTCGGTCAGGTCGGCGACGACGGCACCTGGGCGGTCGAACTGACTGTGCCGCTCCCGGCGGGCGAGCAGACGGTCACCGCCCATCAGGCCGATGCTGCGGAAGGCGGACCCGACGTGTTCTTCACCTCCTATGACGTGACGTTCACGGTCGCCGGCTGACCTCCCGCTCAAGCTGTTCGGGGCGCCCGGTTCGGCGGGTGCCCCGAACAGTGCGTTCTGGCAAGGGTTTCGAGGGGCTGAAAGACCTCGGCGAACGTGGTGACTGATGTACTCGGGTGTTTGATGGTCTTAGAGTCGAACCATGACCGAAGAACCGCGCACCATCGTCACCGTGATCGATCCGTCGTCCGATGCGCTCCTGGCGCAACGCCTCCTCAGGGTGCAGCACGATTCGTATCGGGTGGAGGCGGAGCTGATCGGGGTCGACACGATCCCGCAGTTGCACGAGACGTTCGAAGAACTCATTGCGAGCGGGCTCGACTGGATCGCCGTGGTCGAGGACGAGCAGGGCGGGGCCGCAAGCGAGGTCCTCGGTGCGCTCGCCTGGACCGGAGGCGATGAGGCGTTCGAGATCGAACGCCTCATCGTCTCGCCGGCCTACTTCCGGCGGGGGATCGCGAGGGCCCTCGTTACGGAGGGCGTCGCCCTGGCCGCCGGGAGGCCCGTGTCGGTGTCGACCGGCCGGGACAACCCTCCAGCGCGACGCCTGTACGAGAGCGTCGGCTTCGTCCATGCGGGCGATGTCGAGGTCGCGCCGGGAGTGCACCTCGCTCGCTACGAACTGCGCTGATCGCGTGAACCCGATGGTGCGCCCTGCTGCCGGCGCGTCGACGGCTTCGTGAAGGCGAGCCCCAGGGTCAATTGGATGACGGCCAGTCCGATGAGTGCCAGCAGGGGCATGGTCCAGCCGCCGGTCGCCGCGTGCAGGAGGCCGAAGCCCAGGGACCCGGCGGCCGCCATCGCGTAGCCGACGGACTGCGCGAGCGCGGACACCGCGGTGACCTCGGCGGCACTCGCGCTGCTGCGACTGATCGAGGCCAGGATCAACGGGAAGGAACAGAGCCCGATGCCGATGAGCAGCGACCAGACGAGTGCCCCGGGCGCCGGCGCGAGCAACAGGCCGGCGAACCCCGCGAGCGTGCATGCGGAAACGGCGGTGAATGCGATGCGGGTTCGGGTTGCCGACGACGTGAACCCCAGGATCAGGAACGTCATGGGGATGCCGACCCCCTGCATCACGGCGAGGAGCAGCCCGGCGAAGGCCTGATCGAATCCCGCGGATACGAGGATCGACGGGAGCCACCCGATCATCACGTAGCAGTTGAGCGCTTGCACGGCGAAGTACGCGGTGATGAGCCGACCGAATCGGGTCCGCGCGACATCGGCGAGCGTGACGGCGGCGTGTTGGGCGCCAGGCTTGGGTGCTCTGCCGCTGCGGACAGCGAGCGGCAGCCACGCTGCGGCTGCGAGAGCGGCGGGCAGCGCCCACGACGCCAGAGCGGCATTCGGCGAGGCGACGATCACCGCGATGGGGACGGCGCTCGCGGCCGCGATCGTCGCCCCCGCTGCCATCGCCGTGGTGTACACGCTCGTGAGCAGGCCGATCCGAGCGGGGAAGGCCGCTCGGATGAACGCCGGCAGTGCGACGTTGCACATCGCGAGGCCGAGCATGCCGATGGTCGTCCCTGTGAGGAGTGCCCAGCTCTGCGGCACGCCGCGCGCGGCCAATCCGATGGTGAGTGCCACGAGTGCGCCGACCACGGTCCGTTCCACACCGAAACGCGCGACGACCCGGACGGTCAGTGCGCCGCCGACGGCGAACGCCAACAACGGGATGGTGGTGATCAACGATGCGGTCAGCGCGGTGAGCCCCTGCTGGAGCGCGAGCGAGTCGAGCAGGGCGGCGGCGCTGGAGATCGACGCTCTGAGATTGACGGCCAGGAGCACCACTGCGATGACGGCGAGCGGGCGGGAGGCGTTCCGAGCGGGGGCGAGCGTTGAAGCGAACATCGAACAAAGGTAATACGTCATACCAATTTCAGCAAGCCGACTAGACTAGGCCCGTGAGCCTGGAACCCGCCAATCGAGCACCGATGACCGCCGAGGTCATCGATCGCCTTCGTGAGATGATCGGCGCCGGCCTGTGGGCCGTCGGGGAGCGGATCCCCACCGAGCGAGACCTGTGCGCACAGCTCAAGGTCGGCCGGGGGACGGTCCGAGAGGCCGTTCGGGCCCTCGCCTACGCCGGCATGCTCGACGTCAGGCAGGGCGACGGGACCTACGTCGCCTCGCTGAGCGAGCTGGCCGGTCCCATCCGGCGGCTGCGGGCAGCGGCGGACGGCCTGCACGACCTCCTCGAGGTGCGTGTCGCGCTCGACGTGCAAGCGGCCCGCCTCGCGGCCGCCAGACGGACCGGTGACGACCTCGAGCGGCTGCAGCGCATCGTGTCACTGCGAGCCAGTGCGGCCTCGGACCGAGACTCGTGGATCGAGGCCGACTGGGAATTCCATCTCGCGGTGGCGCAGTCCTCCCACAACGACCTGCTCGTCAGCCTGTATCGCTCCCTCGAACCGCTGCTCCGAGCCGACATGATCGCCGCTTGGCCGCTCGACGGATTCGCAGCGGATTCGATCGATGGGCACACCGACCTCGTCGAAGCCATCGAACGCGGCGACCAGGATCGGGCCGGGCAATGCGCACAGCAGAACCTGGACCGGACGTCGGACTGGGCGCGCGGCCTCGACTGAGGCTCGCGCCGGGCGACTCGGCATCGTCGCCCGACGCGATCAGCGGTGGCGCCGGCGAGTGGTGGCGCCCACCGCTGTGGCGCCCGCGGTGAGCAAGAGGGCGGCGGAGACCAGAATCGGCAGGAGCGTCGGCCCGGTCGCCGGCAGCACCTTCGCGTCGGAGTCGGCGGAAGCCTCGCCGTCCGAACCTTCTCCGTCCGAACCTCCTCCGGTCCCGGGCTCACCGGAGTCGTCCGCCTGCTCGACGCGCACCTGATCGACCGTCCAGAACGAGCCGTTCGACCCCGTGTATGCGAAGCCGAATCGCACCGATGACGCTCCGGCGGGAAGCGCGACGCTCAGGTGCTCGACCCGGTTGGCCGATGCCGTGTACGCGGCGACCTCGACCGGTTCGCCGTCGTCGAATGATGCGAGCACCCGCGCCTGCTGCGTCGGATCGTGCTGGTAGTTCGTCGCGAAGGAGAGGTGGACGTCGCCGTCGCCGTCGAGCGGGTACGCCGGCGAATGCAGCGTCGAGTCGAACGGGCCGGCATGGTGCGGTGCGTCGTCCCATTCGTCGGAGTCGGCCACGGCGAAGACGTCGCGATTGTGCACACTCGTCTCGCGCCCCTGGCCCAGGTCGACGTTGGTCCAGAACTCGTCGGTCGTGAACGACCAGCCGCGCCATTCGGTCACGCCGCCGGCCGGCATCCGCGAGCTGTCGATGCTCCACCCGTCCGGTCCGTCCTGGGTCCAGCCGAGGCGATCGGCCGGTGCCGACTCGTCGACCGCAGGGCGGAGCGCATCCCGGAGGGAATCGAACGGATCGACCGGCAGCATGCCGAACGGGGTGCCGTCGAGCTGCCACGCAGGATCGATCGCGACCCCGTGGTGTGTGAGGAGCGATGGGGCGATGTCGACGAGCTTCGTGTCGTACCTGGTCGAGCCCGGTTCGATGCCGCTGCCGGTGGCTGCGAGGAACACGCCGCGTTCGCCCTCGGTGTTGCCGCCGTGGCCGCCGGACGGGGTGTGTCCGTGGTCGGTCGTGACGACGATCAGCCAATCGTCGTCCGCGTAGGTCCCGCGGCCCTCGACGGCGGCGAGCAGCTCGCCGACGGCTGCGTCGACGCCTTCGATGGCCGCGAGGTACTCGTCGGATGCCGCGCCGTAGTCGTGCCCCGCGATGTCCGGCTCGTCGAGGTGCACCATGACCGCGTCCGGATCGGTGTTCGCCAAACGGTCCGTGACGGTCGCAACGGTGCCGGCGTCATCGGAACCGATGCGCTCGTCCACGGCCGGCCCGAATACCGAGACCGCCACCGGGTCCCAGGACGCGACGACGAGCGTCGACGTGTCGGGGGCGGCGGTCTCGAGTCGGGTGAGGTAGTCGGGGTAGGCGGCGAAATCCGAACCAGCGAAGGTGTTGTCCACCACACGGTGCTTGTCGGACCAGGTTCCCGTCGCGATGGTCGACCAGCCGGGGCCGGAGACCGTCGGCGCCAACGGTTCGGCCGGGAGATTGCTCGTCGCCAGCATGCCGCTCGCGATGAGTCGATCGATGTTCGGAGTGTCGGCATCCTGCAGGCGGGAGAACACGAGTCCATCGGTGCCGATGACGAGGCTCTTGGGGGTGCGGGCGCCCGATCGGTCATCGGTCGCCGCCACTGCTTCCGTGGCGGTTGCAGCCGTCGCGCCGCCCGCGATCGTGGTGATCGCAGCAGCGAGCAGCGTGGTCGTTGTGGCCTTGACGATGGTGACGCCGCGACTTCGGAATGCGGTGGATGTCGGGGTGGGACGTTTCATCGGTGATGGCTCCTCATCGGATCGACTCGCGGGCAGGAGTGCACGCATCCTCAGTCTGATGCCAGATGATGAGTTGTGAGATGGTCAGCTAGATTGTTCAGCTTGTGCTGGCAAGAATTCACCTGCCGCTCACCGGGTGGCTCGTCGGTGCCGCCGGTCAGCGCCCCCGATCGGCGCTCCCGATCAATCCGCCCCGAGCGCGTTCAGTGCGACGGCAGCTGCGCGGGCGATGAGTGCGTCGTCGTACGAAGCGTCCTGCGTGGAACGGCTGGTGAGGATCGAGAGCGCCACCGGTGCCGACCGTCGTCCGCTTGTGGGCGGCCACAGGATCGCGATGTCGTTCCTCGTGCCGTAGGAGGCGGCGCCGGTCTTGTCGCCGACGGCCCATCCCTCGGGTGCCGCCGCCCTGATGAGTGCGCCGCCGGTGGTGTTCCCCCGCAGCCAGTCGCTCAGCAGGGCGCGCTGCTGCTGAGCCAGCGCGTCGCCGAGGACGTAGCGCGACAGTGTGGCGGTGAGTGCCCGGGGAGTGCTCGTGTCCCGCGGGTCCCCCGGCGTCGCCTCGTTGAGATCCGGTTCGATGCGGTCCGCGCTGATCGTGTCGTCACCGACTCCGCGCAGAATGGTGGTCAGCCCGGCGGGTCCGCCGAGCTGTGCGAACAGGAGGTTGCCGGCGGTGTTGTCGCTGTGCTGCACCGCGGCCGTCGCAATCTCTCGCAGCGGCATCCCCGTGTCGACGTGCTGCTCGGTGATGGGGGAGTATGTGACGAGGTCGTCCGCCGTGTAGCGGATGACGACGTCGAGCGCTTCGATCGAGCGGGTCTGGAGGACGGCTGCTGCCGCGAGCGCCTTGATGGTCGACGCGAACGCGAACCGTTCATCCGGACGATGCTGCACCACGTCTCCGGTGCCCGTCTCGACGGCCTGCACCCCGAGCCTGGCGCCGAACTCCTGCTCGAGCGCCGCGAATGCGGCGGTGGCATCGATGGTGCGGCTCGATGGGCGGGGTGCCGCCGTCGACCCGCGTCCGGAGGCGCCCGCGGACGGGGAGGCGCATCCGGCGATCGAGGCCACCGCCCCGAATGCGGCGACGGTGAGGACGGTGCGGCGTGTGGGGTGGGTCGTCATCGGTGCTCCTTGATCGGTACCTGGGTACCGGGCAGGGTACATCGCTGAACTGATGTTTTCTCGGGTGGGATTTCTTATGGTCGATGGATGATCGACGTACGAGAACTCTCCAAGTCCTTCGGCGCCAAACGCGCCGTTGACGACGTGACCTTCACGATCCGGCCCGGCATGGTGACCGGGTTCCTCGGCCCGAACGGGGCGGGGAAGTCCACCGTGATGAAGCTGATCATGGGGCTCGAACGGCCGACATCCGGTTCGGCGGTGATCGGCGGCGCCTCCTACGCGTCGCACCCCGCCCCGATGAGCGAGGTCGGCGCCCTGCTCGACGCCGGCTGGGTCCACCCCGCGCGGTCAGCGAGGAATCACCTGCGGGGGCTCGCCATCACCCATCGGTTCGGACGTGCCCGCGTTGAAGAAGTCCTGGATCTCACGGGTCTCGCATCGGTCGGTTCCACCCCGGTCCGGAAGTTCTCCCTCGGCATGAAGCAGCGATTGGGGCTCGCCGCCGCGTTGCTCGGCGACCCGGAGGTGCTCATCCTCGACGAACCCGTGAACGGCCTGGATCCGGACGGGGTGATCTGGATCCGCACCCTTCTGCGAGAGCTCGCGGCAGAGGGGCGCACCGTGCTCGTGTCATCGCACCTGATGAGCGAGATGGAGCAGACGGCTGATCGGATCATCGTGCTCGGGCGGGGCCGGGTCGTCGCGGACGGGACGCTCAAGGAGGTCATGGGGTGCAACGAGGCCGCCGTCGTTGTGCGCACGCCGCAGTCCGGGGTGCTGTTCGAGATGCTCCGCGGCGCCGGTGCGACGGTGACGGATGCCGGGAACGGGGCGATGCACGTCGTGGGGGTCGGCATCGAGGACATCGGCAGGCTCGCGGCCAGCGCATCGCTCACCCTGTTCGAGCTGCGCGCGGTCGACGGATCGCTCGAAGACGCGTACCGCGCACTCGTGGGGGACGATGTGGTCCATGCCGCCGGCGCCCGGAAGGAGGCCGGACGATGACCCCGCGCCGCAGCACACACCAGGCCGCGCATCGGCACCGGGTCACCGTGCTCAACGCGATCTGCTCCGAACTGCACAAGATGGCGACCCTTAGGGCGGGCGTCATCACGCTCTTGGCGTTCATCCCCGTGAGTCTCCTCTTCGTCGGCATGGATGCCGTCGGGAACTCGTTCATCACGCAGGACGCCGCGGCGAACCTGCCCGTCCTCACGACGATGCTTACGCTCGCCGTGCCCGTTGGGCAGCTGCTCGCGATCATCGTGAGCGTGCTGAGCATCAGCGGCGAGTACTCGACCGGGCAGATCGGATCGACGCTCGTCGCCGTTCCGCGTCGGGTGCGCGTGCTCGTCGCGAAGGGCGTGTCGGTGGCGGTGTGCGTGTGGGTCGTCGGCTTCGTCGGCGTGCTGGCGTCCTCGGCCATCGCCGTGCCGGCCATCATCGCGGTCGGGCCGCTCCCTCCAGCAGGGCAGGTGATGTCGAGCATCCTCATGACCGCGGCTGGTGCCGCGACGGGGATGGCTTTCATCGCGCTCATCGCGCTCTGCATCGGCGGGGTGCTCCGCAGCGTCGCGTTCTCGATCTCGGCCGCGTTCGGGCTGATCCTCGTACTGCCGGGGCTGATGTCGCTCGCTCCGATCGCCTTCGTCCGGGATCTCGCGAACTACACGCCGACGACCGCGGCTGATGCGCTCTCCAGCGCCGTTCCGCGGATCGCGCCGGAACTCGGGCTGGCGGTCCTGCTCGGGACGGTGGCAGTCGGGGGAGTCGTCTGGGCGGCCGCGCTGGTGCGCCGAGATGCCTGAGCAGAACCACAACGAACCCAGACAAAGAACGGATAAGAACCCATGAATCATCTGTCACGGCGACTCAGCGTGAAACTCGGCGCTGAAGGCGATTTCAACGACGTCGATGAAGTCACCATCGAACTTCCCAACGGCATCAGCGTGACACTGCTCCCAGGATGGGAGGGCGCGGCGGAGGTCGCGGCGTTGATCGAACTGCACGATACCGACGACGTGCAAGCAAAATTCGTGATCTATCCCGGTGCGTTGAACCAATTCAGCTTCGGCGCGGTCCTGCTCCCCAAAGCGCGCGCGGCAGAACGACCGGATGGGCCGTCCTCCTCGCAGGTGACCGGGTCATGATGCGAGGAAGACGGGTCATCTGGTCGCAGGGGATTCACGTCCTGCCACGCGTAGGCGATTGCGCGGAGACTGGCCGCGTCGGCCTCCTGGATCTCATCAATCAGAATGACGAGGCCGGAGCCGCCGTCGTTGAGAGCATGCCTCTCTTCAACGCGTGTTTATACTTTGACCGGAAGTATAAGAACACGTGTCAATCGCCTCCTTGTCGGACTCGTCGCGCTCGTGCGCCGGGACGCCTGACCGAGCGGATCGGACCGCCCGATCAGGTTCCGGTCACTTCGCGAGGGCCTCGATGACGGCGGTTGCGACAGCCTCGCTCGACTGCGGGTTCTGTCCGGAGATGAGATTGCGGTCGCGGACGACGTGACTGGACCACGCCGGACCGCTCTCGATGATCGCGCCACGCTCGGCGAGGGTGCGCTCCACGAACCACGGCGACTGTGCCCCGGTTCCGCCTGCGAACTCCTCCTCGTCCGTGAACACCGTGAGGCGCCGTCCGGAGAACACGAAGCTGCCGTCGGCACGGGTCGCGCTCAGGAGACCGGCCGGGCCGTGGCAGAACGGGGCGATGATCGTCCCGGCGCCGTCCGCATCGGCGAGGATCCGGCCGAGGTCCGTGTCGAACGCGAGATCTGCCATCGGGCCGTGGCCGCCAGGCAGGACGACCGCGTCATAGTCGGCTGCGGTGACGTCCGTGAGGTCGACCGGGTGCGTGAGCTCTGCGTCGATCGAGGCGAGATAGGCCTCGAACTCCGCGACGCGCGTCTCGTCTCCGACGACCGCCGCGCTGAGCGAGCCCTGGTCCGGCCGCGGGCGGATGCCGCCGGGCGTGGCGAACGTGATCGTGTGACCAGCCGCGAGCAGATCGCGATGGGCGACGACGAGTTCTTCGGCCCAGAACCCCGTCGGGTGCTCCGTGCCGTCTGCGAGGGTGAGTGAAGTGGCGGCCGTGACGACCATGAGGATGGAGGACATCATTTCCTTTCGACCGGACCAGTGTTATACCGCGTCCGGCGCTCATCGATCGGAATTCTTTGGGCCGTCATCGGGAGGTCGGCGCGGTCAGCCGAGGATGTGTTCGAGCGCGGCGCTCAGTGACCGGACCGCCCCCTGCCGGTTGCCCTCTCCGGTACGCCTGGCCAGATACACGGTGTTGAGCGGAGCGACCGACGGATTGTGCAGTGCGACGAGCGCACCGGAGTCGAGGGCGTCCTGCACCAGGTACCGGGGCAGCACCGACATCCCGGCACCGGCGAGCACTGCTGCGAGCACACCGCGGAGGTCCGGGACGATCGCGGCGGTCGTGACCTCGTCCGGGCGTCGAGCGAATTCCGTGCGCCAATAGCGGCGGACGATCGGCAGGTTCGTGGCGTAGGCGACGACGGGGATGTGTTCGAGCGACGCCGGCGCGTCGATCCCGGGTCGAGGATGCCAGGCCGGCGCCCCGACGAGCACGAATTCCTCGTCGACGAGCGGAGCCGCTTCGACACCGCGCACCCGCGGTTGGACCGCGCTCACGACGACATCGAGCGACCCGGTGCGCAATTCCTCGAGCAACGGCTCTGCGAGACCGAACGTCACGTGGATCGGGGCGCCAGCGGCTTCGAGCAGTTCGGGGAGCCGGGGCAGTACGAGGGTCGTGAGCAGTTCTGCTGGGCCGCCGAGGTGGACGGCACTGGGCGCACCTCCGGCATCGACGCTCAGTGAGGCGATGTCGTCGAGCGCGTCGATGTGCACAGCCACTTCGCGTGCGAGTGCCGCCCCCTTGGTCGTGACCCTCGCGCCGGAGCGGTCGCGCACGAGCACGGGGTAGCCGAGCGCCGCCTCAAGCGCCTGCACGTGCGCCGACACCGTCGGTTGAGAGACGCCGAGGAGGGCGGCGGCGTCGGTGAACGATCCGGTGCGCTGCACCGTGAGGAAGGTGCGGAGGTGGTCGAGATCGTGGAGTGCCATCAGGAGGCCGATTCTCGCATCGCACAGCCGTCCTGTCACGCGGCCCGCCCTCACGGCGAGTGCGTCGCTTCGTGTCCCCGCTCGGGTTGCCCGCGGTTCCGGTGGCGACGGTCCAGGTCGGCTCTGCTGCGGTCGTGATGCTCCTCGTCAGCCCGTGGATTGCGGGCGGACCGGTCGCGCTCACACCGTCGGTCGCGATCGCGATGCTCCTACTCGGGGTCTTCGGAACCGGGCTGGCGTATGTGTGGAGCGCGAACATCGTCGGCGGTTGGGGTGCGACCCCCGCGTCGACCGTGACCTATGTGGCTCCCGTCGTCGGCATCACGCTCGGTGTGGTCGCCCTCGGTGAGACGCTGCACTGGTATCAGCCGGTCGGCGCGGCGGTCGTGGTCCTCGGCATCCTCATCAGCAGCCGATGATGAGGAGCCATCCCGCCAGCGCAGACAACGAGATCAGCAGCACGGGGATGGTGAGGACGATGCCCGTGCGGAAGTACCGACCCCAGCCGATGTGGATGCCCTTCCGGTCGAGGACGTGCAGCCAGAGCAGCGTGGCGAGGCTGCCGATGGGGGTGATCTTGGGGCCGAGGTCTGAACCGATCACGTTGGCGTAGACCATGATCTCGTGGGTCAGGCCCGTTGCGCCGGCCGCACTGATCGCGAGCGCCGCGATCAGGACCGTCGGCATGTTGTTCATGATCGACGCGAGGACGGCGACGACGACGCCGACACCGAGTGCGGTGACGAGCGCCCCGTTTCCGCTGATCGCCGAGAAGACGCCGGCGAGCTCGTCGGTGAGTCCCTGATTGCGGAGCCCGAAGACGACGAGGTACATGCCGATGGAGAAGAGCACGATCTGCCAGGGCGCCTCGCTGACGACCTTCTTGATCGAGATCGGACGCAGCGAATCGGTCGAACCGGTTGAACCGGTCGAACCGGTCGCACCGCCGGTGCCGGGGACCGTCGCCCTCGCAAAGAGAAACGCCGGCTTCCTCGACGCGACGATCCCGAGGGCGAGCGCACCGACGCCGGCGATGGCCGACAGCGGGATGTGCAGCGGTTCGGCGGCGAAGTAGCCGATGAGGAGGAAGCCCAGGACCACGAACCCCGCCCGGAACGTGAGTGGGTCGTGGATCGCGGTGCGGGGATCGGCAAGGTCCGTCGGGTCGTATCGGCGCGGGATCACCCTGCGGAAATACAGGAACAGCACACCGAGACTCGCGGCGACGGTCACGATCCCGATCGGGATCATCACGGCCGCGTAGCGTGCGAAGCCGATGTCGAAGAAGTCGGCCGTGACGATGTTGACGAGGTTGGAGACGACGAGCGGCAGGCTGCCGGCGTCGGCGATGAATCCGCACGCGACCACAAACGCGAGCGCCGCCTGCGGAGGGAACTTCAGGGCGACCAGCATCTGGATGACGATCGGTGTGAGGATCAGCGCGGCGCCGTCGTTGGCGAACACCGCCGCGATCACCGCTCCGAGCAGCACGATGAGCACGAACAGCAGCCGCCCATTGCCGCGTCCCCACCGGGCGACGTGGAGCGCAGCCCATTCGAACAGCCCGGACTCGTCGAGGATCAGCGAGATGAGCACGATGGCGACGAACGCGAACGTCGCGTTCCACACGATGTCCCACACGGTCGGGATGTCGGACAGGCTGACCACCGTCGTCAGCAAGGCCAGGACGGCGCCCCCGAGTGCGGACCAGCCGATGCCGAGTCCTCTGGGCTGCCAGATCACCAGGACCAGCGTGACGGCGAAGACCAGTACGGCGACGACGGTCATTCGGCGGAGCCGTCCCCTGGACGGGCCGCGCGACGCCACGCCTGGGTCGCGACCTGCACCGCGTCCCACGGCGAGCCGAGCGGTGGTGTGTACGAGAGGTCGAGATCGCTCATCCCGTCGACGGTCATGCCGTGGTGCAACGCGGTGGCGAAGGTGTCGGCGCGCTTCGCGATCTCGGCACCGCGGGTGCCGACGAGTTGCGCGCCGATGAGGAGCCCGTCGCGGGTGTCGCCGGTGATGCCAATCGTGATGGGCGTCGCCCCCGGGTAGTAGGCCTTGTGGTCGTCCGCGATGGCGGTGCTCGTGCGCGGGGAGCGGCCGACGCCGACGGCCTCGTGATCCCGCAGTCCCGTGCGTGCCGCCACCAGGTCGAAGACCTTCACGACCTGGGTGCCGAGGCTGCCGGCGAAGCGTGCGTCGCCGCCGATCGCGTTCTCGCCCGCGACCCGTCCCTGCTTGTGGGAGGTGGTCCCGAGGGGCAGATAGGTGACGCCGAGCAAGCGGTGGTGGGTGACGACGCCGTCGCCGGCAGCCCACACGTTGGGCAGGCCGGTCCGCATCCGCTCGTCGACGACGACCGCCCCTCCGGCACCCGTTTCGGCGCCGGCCGCGGTCAGGAGGCTCGTGTTCGGCCGCACGCCGACGACCACGAGGACCAGTTCCGCGGTGCGGGTGAAGGCCTCGCCGTCGCGAACGCCGGAGACGGCCAGAACTCCGTCCTGGCGGTCGATCCGCTCGACGCGGGTGCCGGTGACGACCTCGACCCCGTGAGCGGTGAGCTCGTTGTGCACGAGGGAGCCGAGCTCTGGATCCAGGGTGGAGAGCACCTCCGGGCCGCGCTGCAGCTGGGTGACGCGGAGCCCGCGGATGGTGAGCGCCTCGGCCATTTCGAGTCCGACGTACCCGGCGCCGACGATGATCGCGGTCTCCGGCTGCCGCTCGTCGAGGTATCGCTCGAGGGCGAAGGTGTCGCCCATCGAATGCAGCACGTGCACGCCGTCCGCCTGGCCGAGCGTGTCGAGTCCGGCGATGCCGGCCGTCGACGGGGAGGCGCCGGTCCCGACGACGAGTTCGTCGTAGGCGATGGCCTCCTCTTCGCCGTGCCGGTTCCGGACGGTCAGGCGTCGTCCAGCGACATCGATGCTCGTCGCGAGCGTGTCGAGTCGCAGGCGCATGCCGGTCGCTTCGAGGTCGGCGTGTGTGCGGTGCGCGAGGGATTGCCAGGGCTGGACCTCGCGGGAGAAGAAGTACGGGATCCCGCAGATCGAGAAGTTGGGGTAGGCGTCTGCGACGACGACGGTCACGTCGACCGAGGGGTCGAGTTCGCGGGCGCGGAGTGCCGTGGAGATGCCGGCGTCGCTTCCGCCGATTGCTACGAGGTGCATGGGGGCCTTTCGGATGTGGGGTCGGCAACATCTTGACCGAGGAAGTTATTTCAGTCAAGATTGAAACAATGAAAACTGTACGAACTGAATCCATCGAGGCCCGGGCAGCGAAGCACGCGGCACTCAGTGAACCGGCGCGTCTCCGACTGGTTGATCTGCTCACCCTCGGCGACCTCTCGCCATCGGAGATCCGAGTGGCGCTCGGCGCTCCAGCGAACCTCGTCACGCACCACCTGAACGTGCTGGAATCCGTCGGCATGGTCACCAGGACCGCCTCCGAGGGGGACAAGCGGCGCAGCTACGTGCACCTCACCGCCGAGGCGCTCGACGGGCTCGTGCCGAGGATCGCCCGGGAAGCGACGCGGGTGGTGTTCGTGTGCTCCGCGAACTCGGCGCGGTCGCAGCTCGCCGCCGCGCTCTGGCGGCGCGCAAGCAGCATCCCGGTCGCGTCCGGCGGCACACATCCAGCCGATCGGATCGCCGCAGGGGCGCTCGCCGCCGCGGTCAGGCACGACCTGTCGATGCCGTCGACGACTCCGAGCGGGCTCGATGCGGTGCTGACGGGGACGGACTTCGTCATCACCGTGTGCGACAACGCGCACGAGGAGATCGGCGTCGTCGGCGACTTGCACTGGTCGATTCCGGATCCGGTGCGCGTCGGCACCGAATCCGCCTTCGATGACGCGTACGAGGAGCTCGAACGACGCATCGGAGAGCTCGCCCCCCGGCTCGCCGCCGCCTGAGCTGCGCTAACGACCTGCCCGCAGGCACTGCTTGATGATCTCCTGAGGAGCGTCGGCGGGCAGCTTGATGCTTTCGCCCGAGCGAGGGTCGGCGACGTCCACACCGTTGTCGCGCAGGCATTTCGCCGTCTTCTTCTCGGCTGCGGAGATGTCGTCAGCACGGATCATCGGGCCCTTCGGCTCCGGCATCGGGCCGAGTTCTTGTGTGCACTTGTCGCGCGCGTCCTGCGTCGTCTGGAAGTCGCTGGCGTCTCCGCTGAAACTGCCGGACTCGCCGCCTCCCGGCGCGGGGTCTGGGTAGTCGATTCCCTGGTCGCGCATGCATGCGGCGAACTTCAACTGCCAGTCGTCCGCCGCTTGTGCGCTGTGCGGTTCTGCTGACTTCGTCGGCCCGGACGCCGTGCTGCAACCGCTGAGCGGCGCGACGAGTACAGCTGCCGAGACGGCGACGAACAATCGGTGTGCGCTCCGTGACGACGTGAGTGGGTTTCTGATCATGATGCCTCCAGGTGATGGTGTGGGCGCAGGCAATCACTGGCTGCAAGGACCATGTAACGACATGCCGTGTAACGGCCGCGTCAAAACACCCGTGACGGCTTCCCGACCTTCGTCGTCCGCTCGGCCGGCGAGCATGGGCAGAGCGGACGACGTCGCCTGGATGGGCGATCGGACCCGCGCGGATCAGACCTGCGCGGGGGCTCGACCGACCTGGAGCACCTGCTCGGGGATGGCGCAGCAGGACCCGCCGAGTGACGCACCCGAAGCATCGAACAGACCTGCTCCGCCGCACACCCCGGTCTCGGGGAGGGCGAGCTCCTTGCGCCGCGCCGCCTCGTGGTCTCCGGCCAGGGCGGCGGCGACGGAGCGCACCTGTTCGTAGCCGGTGAGGGCGAGGAAGGTGGGTGCGCGGCCGTAGGATTTTGCGCCGACGATGTAGAAGTCGGATTCGGGTTGCGCCAGATCCAGGGCGCTGGTGGCCGCGACGGATCCGCACGAGTGGATGTTCGGATCGACTTCTGCGGCGATGCGCGCCGGCGCCTGCAGCGTCGGATCCAGCTCTATCCGCAGCTCCGACAGGAACGACAGGTCCGGCCGGAAGCCGGTGAGCACCACAACGCGGTCTGCGGCCGGAAGGCTCCGTCCGTCCTCTGCGATCACGACCGCCCGGTCACCGTCGGGGAGCACCTGCTCGATGCGGAAACCGGTGACGAGGTTGATCAGGCCGCCGTCGACGAGCTCTTTCGCCGTGATGCCGAGAGCCCCGCGTGCCGGCAGTTCGTCGGCGTCGCCGCCGCCGAAGGTGTTCCCGATGCTGCCGCGACGCAGCACCCAGGTGATCGTCGTCTCCGGGTTGCGGCGTGCGATCCGGGCGAGCGCGATGACGGCGGTCACCGCGGAGTGGCCGGATCCGACGACGACGGTGTGCGTGCCCTCGAAGTCTGCTCGATGGTGGAAGTCGGGGATGCGATAGCCGAGCAGCTCTGGCTGGTCTCGCTCGCCGAGCGCCGGCAGTCCGTCGGCCCCGGCTGGATTCGGTGTCGCCCAGGTGCCGGAAGCGTCGATCACCGCGCGCGCGTCGAGGCGGTATTCGGTGCCGTCCGCACTCTCCACGTGCACCGTGAACGGCTGTTCCGCGCGACCGGAGTCCACCAGTCGGTCGCGACCGCGCCGGGAGATGCCGGTGACACGCGCCCCGACCCTCACCCGGTCACCCAGCGCCTCGGCGAGCGGGGCGAGATAGGCGTCGATCCACTGACGACCGGTGGGATAGCCCGTCGTCGGTGCTGTCCAACCTGTCGCGGCGAGCAGGCGGGCCGCCGCAGCATCGATCAGTTCGGGCCACTCCGAGAACAGGCGGACGTGCCCCCACTCGGCGACGGCCGATGCGGCGGACCGGCCGGCTTCGAGGACGAGCACCGGCACATCGTGTTCCACGAGGTGTGCGGCGGCCGCGAGTCCCTGCGGACCTGCGCCGACGACGATCACGGGCAGTTCATTCACCATGTCAAGCTCCTATCGACAAACATCAATACATCGAGATTGATCGATACATCGACAGATGTCAATACGACGTGCGAGAATGGAGCATGACCACTGTGATCCCCCTGCTCCCGTCGGATGCCGAGGCGTGCTGCACGCCGGTGACCGGCGGCATCCTCGCGGTGGAGGAGGCCGAGCGGATCGCCCACACCTTCAAAGCCCTCGGCGACCCGACCCGGCTCCGACTGCTGTCGCTCATCGCGGCCGGCGAGGGAGGTGAGGCCTGCATCTGCGACCTCACGGAACCCGTCGGCCTGTCCCAACCCACCGTCTCGCATCACATGAAGATGCTCGTCGACGCCGGTCTGGCGACTCGCGAGCAGCGTGGCCGTTGGGCCTACTTCCGGGTCGTCCCCGACGCCCTCGAACGTGCCGCGAGGGCGATTCAGCCCTGAGGGACGGCCGATGCCGCCAGGCGGACCGGGACGAGCGCTCGCCGATGATCTGAACCGGACTGCATGAGGCTGATGGACAGGGTGATCTCCACCTCGCCTGCCACCTCATCGCCCGCGCCGGTGTTGCGCACCGGGATGCTGAACGGCAGATCTCGGTCGATGAACATCGCCCGACTGTCTGCGCCTGTCCGCGTGAGGGTGTACTCGATGGTCGAACCCTGCATCGTGCACGAGGCGGAGAATCCGACGTAGCGGTCCGGGAGTGTGCAGACGTCCGGCGTCCCGTCGGTGGGGCTCGGGAGATACGCCAGCCCGGGTGGCAACGTCACACGGTACGTGATCGTGTCGCCGGTGGTGATCGCCATCGGCCAGACGGAGTGCCAATGCTCGCCGGGGAGCGGATCGGGAGACCAGGTGATCGCGCCCTCCTTGGGCGCCGTTCCGCCGCTCGAATGTGTGAAGGCGTCGGTCTGCCACACCCCGAGGCTCGACGAGGCTCCGGCAGGAGACGGGTCGGTCGGGACGTCCAACACGGCGCGGCGGAAGGACGAGTTCACCGCATACCGGTTGCTCGACGACAGTTCCACAACGACTTGCTGCGTACCGGCGGCGACCGGATCCGCTGCCCTCACCCGTACCTGGAACCCTCCGGAGAGGTTGGCGTTCGGAACGTCCTGCAGCGCGGTCACCGCGACCGTGACGACGGTGCCGCCGTTCTCGTCGGTCGTGCTCGTGCATGAGGGTGTTCCGAGCAAGCCTGCGAGGCCGGGCCCCCAACCGTCGTCGATGCCGTCGCACCAGTTGCGCATCGCATCGCCCTGTTCCGACCCGGAAGGATCGGTCATGACGGTGAAGCCCGTGCCGAGCTGGAGCGCAGCGGTCACGGTGTCACCCGCCTTGATGATGGAGCTTGCCGGGCTGCCGGCGTCCGGACGGAAGAACCCGAACGTGAGCCTGCCCGTGCCGTCGCTCGCGAGCACCTCGCCGAGGTACGGGGTGAGCGCGAGCGTGTGGACGCCGATGCCGCCTCTCGCACTGGGGAACAGATAGAAATCGGGCGACGGCAACACTTCCCAACGGGAGCGGGAACCGAGCTGTTCCATGTCAGCCGACAGTCGCACGTGCACGCCGATTTTCCTGGTGTTCCCCGAACTCGGATGCGAGTATGTGCTCACAACGGGGACGCGCGCATACTCGTCGATCGGGTGGTCGTTCACGATGGCGGGGCCAGTGCGGGTTGTAATCAGTTTCACTTGGTAGCCGTCCGCTTCGCAGCGGATGTCGTAGCCGTCGAGCTTCCGCGTGCAGGCGTTGACGACCGTGCTCATCGGATCAGGGTGGGGGTCGTAGACGAGTCCTCCGCGTGCACCGCTGACCAGGTCTGAGGTGTAGGTGAACGACTCACCGGTCTTCATCGTGACGCCCCGGTTCGTTCCATTCAGGCCGGTGCTGATCCGCAGGTAGCCCTTGTCCCCGGTATAAAAAGCGACATCCTTGCTGTTCCCGCGGTCATCGAGCACGTATGGAGTCAGCGAGGTCAGGCTGGACGCTTGGCCGACGCGGGTGGTGAAGGGCAGGTCAGCCGCTTGTGGGCGACGGTGGTCTGCGTCGTCGGGGAACCGGATCGTGACGTGGGCGGTGTCGGTTCCGTCGACGAGACCGGCGGGCGCGATGACGCCGATCGTGTGGTGTTTGAGTAACCGCCAGGCGCGTTCGGTGTTCAGATCGGTCTTCGCCGTCATCGTCACCGTCGCCGTAGCGGCACCCGTGGGGTGCGCGACCGTGCTGCACGTGATGGTGACGTAATCGCGTGCCTCTGACTTCTCGGTGGGATTGCACCAGCCGTACTCGCTGGTGAAGCGGAGCGATGCCGGCAGCTCCGCGATGACCTCGATCTGCTCACCTGCTCGTACGTCCGGGTACGGTTTCGGAGCCACGGACGCTGGGCCGTCGTAGATGTCGAAGGTGAACGCGCCTTTCGCACCGTCCACCCAGGCA
Organism: Plantibacter sp. Mn2098; assembly: GCF_049319745.1. Taxonomy (NCBI): domain Bacteria; kingdom Bacillati; phylum Actinomycetota; class Actinomycetes; order Micrococcales; family Microbacteriaceae; genus Plantibacter; species Plantibacter sp. Mn2098. The sequence continues at coordinate 141,823 of NZ_JBMOUH010000012.1, forward strand.
GACCCGAGGTAGGGCGCGAACTTCGCATTGTGCAAGCCGTACGGATCCTCACGCGTCGGGTCGGAACTGAACCGGTTCCCCGCGATGGTGCTGCGCTCGGTGCTCGCGGCGCCGACCGTGCCCGTCGGCGAGGACGTCAGGGTTGAAACGGCGAGGAGCAGAGCCAGCGCGGTGATGGGTCGACGTCGGCTCCTGGTGCGTGGACGCTCGGGCGCGGTGTGGGTCATCGGGGTGCTTTCGGGGTCGGAGCGTGCGAGGTGTTCCGGCGGCGGGCGCTCCAGAACAGCAGCGCGCCGGTCAGGACGGCGAGGAGCGCGGTGGGGAGGAATCGGAGGCTGTCGACGCCGGTGGTGGACAGGCCGTCGTCGCCACCGCCAGGGGTGGTCCTGGCATCGAAGGAGTGGAACTGGAAGTCGACGATCGTGGTCGCGGCGTCCATGATGGGCGCGTCCATCGGCAGGAGGACACCGATGCAGACGGTCCGCGTCGAGCCGGCTGGGACGGCCTCCTGGTCGACCCGCTGCACCTCGGTGAACGCGAGATGCGCCGCGCCGTCCAGGATCGTGTCGTCGCAACTGGCGTAGTCGCTCGTCGCGTGCAGACGCAGATGTTCGAGTCGGTGGTCTTCGGGGGCCCCGGCGGAGAGGAGGACGCTCAGCTGGACGTCGAGATCGATCGCCGAGGTGTTGGTGAGCGTGACCTCGCGAGCCTCCGGGACGCCCTGCGCGAGTTCGACGTCGAACAGTGCGCTTCCGGGGGTGACCACGAGCCCGCCGGTGGCGTGCGCGTCGGGGTTCGGCTGGGCGTGCGCGGTGGCGGTGAACCCCGTCGCGAGCGTCGCCGCGAGGGCGAGGGCAGCGGCGGGAACGGCTGCGGATCGGGTCATTGGCGGGTTCCTGTCGAATCGACGGCGGTACTGCTGCGACTGGTGTCGGCTTCGGCGCCGGGCGCGGTGCTCGCGTCGTCGCTCGTTGGCGGCTGCCCGGCGGCACGACGTCCGCGGGGCTTCCTCGGGGCGGAGAAGAGGAGCGCCGGGAGGATGAGCGCAACGAGCGCGATCCGCCCGAAGAGGTTCTGGGTGAGGTGGTAGACGGAGGCCGCCGCTCCCTGGATCGCGAACCGCGGGGTCCCCATCACCTGTGATGCGGTGATCGGGCTCGGGTCGGCGATCTCGTTGCCGTCGCCCTTGAGGATGGCGCCGTCATCGGTGATCTCGTGGACGCGGTGCACGTACTGCTGGGCCTTGTCGCCAGGGGTGAAGGTGGCGATGACGATCTGCCCGGGTGTCTGCAGTTCCATGCCGGTCGGCTGCTGGACCGCGAGGATGTCGTTGATCTCGTACGTCGGGCGCATCGAGGGGCCGGTGACGGTCATGAAGTAGTCGCCTGTGATGCGCTCCCAGGCGAAGGGGGCAGCGAGCACGATGAGCGCGGCGACGGCGATGAGTCTGGCGGCGAGCAGGGTGAGCTTCATGGGTCCTTCGCGATGGCTCGTGGGGAGGGCGGTTCCGGGGCCACCGATGGCAGCCCCGGAACCGGGTGCGGACTACGGGGTGGGAACGAAGATCGAGTCGAACTGGAAGTCGACCGTCGCCGTCGCGTCGCCGCCGATCGTCGGGTCCCAGTCGCTCGTCTGCGCCACGAAGACGTCGACGCGGACCTGGACCGACTGGCCCTTCGGCACGGTGATCTGGTTCGCTGCAGCGAGACCCATGTCGGCGAGCTTGCCTGAGCCGTGGGTCGCGCCGTCGAAGTTCACCCGCGTCGACAGGGCGTTCGTGAGCAGGTCCGACTTGTTGCCGTCGGCGTGGACGAGGGAGCCGATGTTGACCTTGGCATCCTTGCCCGTCGTCGCGTCGGTTTCGTTCGTGATGAGGAAGTACTTCGACTCGACTTCGCCGGCGACGGAGCCGGTGAACGTCGCGTCCATTGGGTCGCCCGTCACGGTGATCTCAGCCGGCGGCTCGGTGACGGCCTGGCTCTTGAACGTGTTGCCGAAGATCGTCGACTCTGCGGTGACGAGTGCGCCACCGGTGCTGACGCCGGCGATGAGGAGGACTGCAGCGCCCGCGATGAGGGCGCGTTTGCGGGTGATCGTGGTCATGTGATGGGTCTCCAAATAGTGCCGGAAAAGACTCCGGCGAGAGCGGGAATGGGCGGCTTCTCGTGAAACCACAGATAGTGTTCCATTAAAAATAATGGAATGCCAGTTAGGTTTGAGCTGTAAGATTTCAGGCGTGAAGAAGGGCGGCTCTGCGGGCTCAGAGAACCCGCACAACCGCCCTGAGGATGAGATTTCGGCCGCCCGGTCGGGGCCGGACGCGGCTACGCGATGAGACGTGTCGCAGCGCACTCCCAGAGGCGCAGCTCGACGTCGTGGTCCTGGCCGAGCTCCTGCTGCAGTTCACGGCGCAACCGCTGAGCCTCGATCCGGTGCTCGCGCTCGTGCTCGCAGGTGTCCCAGCCCTCCTCCCAGTCGTAGTGGGTGTTGAAGAAGGCCGCCCAGGCGAGAATACGAACGACCAGGTCCTCCGTCAGTACCCAGTCGGCCGGCCGTGTGCGATCGCGGCCGTGGGGGCCGCCCCACACGGGCCAGTCCAGATTGAACTCGTTCATGAGGTGCACACTGATCGCCATTTCGGCTCCCTTCGTCGATTCGCCGTCTGCCGGCGGTCGATCCCAGTGAACGTCAGCTGAGGTTGCGAGAGTGTCAAGCGTGGGTGCGGGTGCTCACCGATGCCGATGCCGATGCCGGTGCCGGTGCCGCTGCCGATGCCGGCTCCGGCAGGGCGGCGATCGTGTCCTGCAGGATGGCGGCGGCCGAGGTGCGCTCCGCGGTGGATGGACGGAATCGCACCGCGACGGTGAGGCCGCCGTCCGGGTTCACTGCGACGTCGAGCGGAGCATCGTGAGCTTCTGCGATGTTGACCGCGAGGGTCAGGCCTAGCCCGTGCCCGCGGGGCCTCGTGCTGGAGGCTACCCGACCCGATCCGCGGAAGAACGGCTCCGTGAGTGCCTTCGCCGTGCACTCGTCGATGAGCTCGCCGCCGTTGGACACGGCGACCCGCACGAGCCCGTCAGACCGGTCGGCGGTGATGCTCGCGTATCCTCCCCGCATGTTGTGGCGGACGGCGTTGACCAGCAGATTCGTGAACAGTCGTTCCAGCAGCACGGCGTGGCCGTCGACGATCAGCCGATCGCGGGGATCGACGGCGACGGTGACCCCAACCGCTGCGGCGTGGGCCTCCGGCTGCACTGCGGCGCTCGCAGCGGTGATGACCGCGCCGAGATCGACGGGTTCGACCGCGAGCTCACCGTGGGTGCTCTGCGCGAGATCGAGCAGCGCTTCGACCGTCCTGATGCTGCGATCGTTGGACAGGTCGAGCCTCGCGATGAGGCGTTCCACGTCGACATGCGGGTCGTCCTTGGCGAGTTCGAGGATCGCCTTGGACGTGGTGAGCGGTGTCTGCAACTCGTGCGAGGCATTCGCCGCGAACCGCTCGTAGGCCCCGAAGGATCGCTGGAGTCGCTCCAGCATGTCGTCGAACGTGTCGGACAGTTCGGTGAACTCATCACGCGGCCCCGTGAGACCGATCCGGTGGTTGAGCGATCCCTGCGAAGCGATGCGTGCCGCCATGGTGAGTCCGTGCACGGGTTTCAAGAGCCGCCCCGCGACGATCCAGCTCGCGACGGCGCCGACGAGGAGTAGCACGATGAGGATGCCGCCGGAGCTGGCCACGAGCACCCAGAGCACGTCGTCGGCGCTGCGGATGTCGATGGCGGACCGGAGGACGTCGGCAGGCGCTCCAGGGGCGGGGCTTGCAGTCGGGTCCAGCGGATCGCCCTGGCTGCTCGGCGGACCGGATGCCGCGGACGATTCCGGCACCGGGCGGGCGACGGAAGCGACGAACGAATAGCTCGGCACGAACCGCATCACCAGATACAGGGCGAGGATCATGGCCATCCCACACGCCGCGAGCAGTCCGGTGAACACCATCGTGAGTCGTGCGCGGGCCGTGATGCGCGGGCGCCAGGTGAGGACGGCCGGTCGCTGTGCCTCCGGAGGTGCGTCTGCGACTGCCGGGTCCGGCGCTGCATGACGCGACATCAGTCGCCCACCACGCGGTAGCCGACGCCGGGGATCGTCTCGATCACCCAGGGGGAGCCGAGGCGTTTCCGGAGTGTTGAGATGACGACGCGGATCGAGTTGGTGAACGGGTCTGCGTTCTCGTCCCACGCCTTCTCCAAGAGCTGTTCGGCGCTCACCACACCACCGTCGGCGCCGAGGAGGATCTCCAGGACGGCGAACTCCTTCCGGCTGAGGTGGATGGGGAGGCCGTCGCGGGTGACCGTGTGCTTGAAGACGTCGAGGCGGACGCCGCTGCGCTCCAGCACTGGCGGTTTCGCGTCGCCGCTGCGCCTGCCGAGCGCGCGGAGCCGCGCGATGAGCTCCGTGAACTCGAACGGTTTCGCGAGGTAGTCGTCGGCGCCGAGCTCGAAACCGGTCACCTTCTGATCGGTCCGGCGGGCGGCCGTGAGCATCAGCACGCGCACCGTAGAACCGTTGCGGGCGAGCGTGGCGCACACGTCGTCGCCGTGGGTGCCGGGGATGTCGCGGTCCAGGACGACGGCGTCATAGTCGTTGACGGACAGCGATTCGAGGGCCAGGTCGCCGTCGTGGACGACGTCGACGGCCATCGCCGCCCGTTCGAGGCCTTCGCGGATGGCGTCGGCGAGGAGGACCTCGTCTTCGACGACGAGTACACGCATGGTGGATTCCTTCCGGTCAGTGGAACGATGGGGTCAGAACCTTATTAAGCATCATATATATGTCAATTCGCCGAGACTCTCCAGAGGTTAAGAAAGCGTGTGATCGAGCCTTACGGCGGGGCAATGCGGGCATCGGTTGACTCGAAGCACCACCACCAGACGGTGTCGTCGCCGCACGCCGGCATCGGCATCCCGTCCGATCAGCATCAGGAGAAGGACTCGACATGCCCACCACCAACGGGGCCGCCCGGAAGCTCGCGGTCATCGCCGCCGTACCGTTACTGGTCGGCCTGTTCGTCGGCTGCAGCGCCGGCGGCGACAGCAAGCCCAACACGACCGAGGACGCAGCCGCGCTGACCGATCAGCAGGCGTACGACGCCTGGCAGATCAAATTCGCGTCGTGCCTCGAGGGCAAGGGCTACGAGATGCCTCCTGCGGGCGAAGGGCTTCCCTTCGACGACTCCCCGGAGTGGGAAGCTGACGCGAAGGCGTGCCAGGACGAGATCGGCCCACCACCCGGCGGCACCCCCTCCCAGCAGGAGATGGACGCGCAGTACGAGCAGCTGCTCGCGATGTTCGCCTGCCTCCGCGAGCGCGGCTACGACCTCCCGGACCCCAAGCGGGACGGAGCCATCGCGCTGCCGAGCGACATCGCGCCCGAGGACATGGCCGCCTGCAGTCCAGAGGGTGGCAACGGGGGTGGTCTCAGTGCGAGCTGACACGGATTCGACATTCGACGAACTGGACGGGTCCGGTTCCGCATCGAGCGGCTGGGATGAATCGGCCCGCCCCAAGCGCCGAGGCAGGATCGTGTTGTTGGCGATCGCCGCCGCCGCGGTCGTCGCCGTCGCGTGCACCGCGACCGCCATCGTCGTCCAAGCGGGTGAACGGCCAGAGACGGACAAGCCGAAAGCGCCCAAGGAGACGGCGGAGATCATCCGCCAGACGCTCCAGGAATCCAAGACCGCCCAGGGCACACTCGGTTACGACGGCGCCAATGAACTGGGCTCCGGCATTCCAGGCACGGTCACGAGCGTCCCCGCACCCGGGACGCAGATCGGTCTGGGCGGTGGACTCTTCTCCATCGACAACGTGCCCGTCTTCCTCTTCCACGGCGCCGTCCCGGTGTGGCGCAGCTTCGAGACCGGGATGTCGGACGGTCCGGACGTGCAGCAGCTCGAACAGAGCCTCGCGGCGCTCGGCTACTTCGACGAGACCCCGGACCAGGAGTTCGACTGGGACACCAAGGACGCCATCATGGAGTGGCAGGACGACAAGGACCTGGAGGAGACCGGCACCATCCCGATGGGGCGCATCGTCTTCGCCCCGGGTGACGTCCGGGTCGGCGAGCTGGTCGTGAAGGTCGGTTCTCCAGCGGGGCCTGGTGCACCGATCATCAAGACCACCGGCCTCAACAAGCTCGTCACGGCAGACCTCAAGCTGGCCGATCAGGCGCTCGGCGTCGTCGGCAACGCCGTGACGGTCCGGTTGCCGGGCGGGGAGAGCGCCACGGGCGTCATCGCGTCGGTCGGCGTCCCCACCGAAACGGAGGGCGAAGGCGGCAAGAAGACCGTCGTCATCCCCGTGACGATCACGCTCGACGACCCGGCGGCCGGCGGCAGCCTCCAGGAGGCGGCCGTCTCCATCGACTTCCCGAGCGAGAGCCGACCGGACGTCCTGACGGTGCCGCTCGGCGCCCTCCTGGCGGTCGACGGCGACACCTTCGGGGTCGAGGTCGTGCAGAGCGACGGCACAACGAAGCTGATGCCCGTCACGACCGGGCTCTTCGCCGGCGGTCTGGTGGAGATCAGCGGCGACGGCATCGAGGCAGGCCAGAAGGTGGTGGTCCCCGCACTATGAGCGCCACATACGCCACCACGCACAACACCACGCACACCGGCTCCCGGAGCGGCTCCTCGGCCAATGTGATCGAACTCGATGCGGTGACCCGCGACCACGGCAGCCCGCCGGTGCGCGCAGTGGACGCCGTGTCCCTCACCGTCGCCCGCGGCGAACTGCTCGCCATCGTGGGCCCCAGCGGATCCGGGAAATCGAGCCTCCTGAACCTCATCGGCACCCTCGACCGCCCAACGAGCGGGCGCGCCAGGATCAGCGGGCACGACGTGTCCACGCTGAGCGATGCCGCACTGTCCGCGTTGCGGGCGCATCGCATCGGCTTCGTGTTCCAGCAGTTCCACCTGGCAGAGGGGACCTCGGCCGTGGACAACGTCGCGGACGGGCTCATCTACCTCGGGGTTGGCCTGTCCGAGCGCCGCCGCCGAGCCGTCACCGCGCTCACACGCGTCGGCCTCGGGCACCGGCTCACCCACAAGCCCAACCAGATGTCCGGCGGTGAGCGGCAGCGGGTCGCGATCGCGAGGGCCGTCGTCGGGGATCCGCCGTTGCTCCTCGCGGACGAGCCCACCGGCAACCTCGACCAGAAGTCCGGCACAAGCGTCGTCGAGCTGCTCCACGAGCTGAACCTCGCCGGGACGACCGTCGTCGTCATCACCCACGACGTGGAACTGGCCGAGCGCCTCCCCAGGCGCGTCACCATCCGCGACGGGCGGGTCGTCTCCGACGTCGATTCGCGGGTGGCATCATGATGTGGCCGTTCAGTCGGCGAGGCCGGCATGGGCCGGACGGCGGCGACGGGCAGCATGCGGGATACGGTGACGGCTCTGCTGCAGGTCCTGCGCCCACCGGCGACTTCGGGACGATGCGCTCCAAGCTGCTGCGCTCGGACGTCCTCCGACTCGGTGCCTCCGGGCTGCAGTCCAGACCCACGCGCGTGGTCCTCTCGGCGCTGGGTATCGCCATCGGCATCGCAGCCATGATCGCCGTCGTCGGCATCTCCACGTCGAGCCAGGCGAAACTCAACGACCAGCTCGCGGCGCTCGGCACCAACATGCTCACGGTCACACCCGGGAAATCGCTCTTCGGCGAGGACGCGCATCTGCCTGAGTCGTCGGTCGGATCGATCGGGCGACTCGACGGGGTGGAGAAGGTCGCGGCCGTCGGGACCGTCCCGGACGTGAACGTCTACCGGAACCGGTTCATCGACCCCGGCCAGACCGGCGGGATGACCGTGCAGACGGCCGACCTGGAACTCATCGACGTGGTCGAGGGCTCGCTCAGCGCCGGGGCGTGGCTGAACGAGGCGACGAGCGAGTACCCGTCGGTCGTCCTCGGACACCTCGCCGCGGAGCGCCTCGGGATCATCACGCCTGGGTCGCAGATCTGGTTGGGCGGGACCTACTTCACCGTGATCGGCATTCTCGAACCCATCCCGCTCGCGCCGGAGCTCGGCACCTCGGCGCTCGTCGGGGAGGAGCAGGCGCGCGAGCACCTCGGGTGGGAGGGGCATCCGACGACCGTGTACGAACGCTCGGCCGATGAAGACGTCGACGCCGTCCGCGCGCTCCTCGCCCGCGCCGCGAACCCGCAGAATCCGGAGGAGGTCGACGTGTCCAGACCGTCCGACGCGCTCGCCGCGAAGAACGCAGCAGACCTCGCCTTCACCGGGCTGCTCGTCGGACTGGGGTCCGTCGCACTGCTGGTCGGCGGCATCGGCGTGGCGAACACCATGGTCATCTCGGTGCTGGAGCGACGACGCGAGATCGGGCTGCGGCGGGCGCTCGGGGCGACGCGGGGACACATCCGCTCGCAGTTCCTCGCCGAGGCGCTCCTGCTGTCCGCGCTCGGCGGGGTGGCAGGCGCCGGCATCGGGTACGCGGTGATCGCCGTGTTCGCCGGGGCGAACGGGTGGCCGGTGTCCGTGCCGCCGCTCGTGTTCGTGGGCGGTATCGGGGCGACGATGTTCATCGGTGCGGTGGCGGGGCTGTACCCGGCGATCCGGGCAGCGAAGACGCCACCGACGGCGGCGTTGAACAGCTGACGGGGGCCGCGGGCCCTTCGACAGGCTCAGGGACCGGGGGCGTCGCCCGGGGGTGGGCCCTTCGACAGGCTCAGGGACCGGGGGTGTCGCCCGGGGGTGGGCCCTTCGACAGGCTCAGGGACCGTGGGTGTCGCCCGGGGCGGGCCCTTCGACGGGCTCAGGGACCGTGGTGCTGCGACGGGTTCGGGGACGGGGGGGGTTGCCCGGTCCCTGAGCTTGTCGAAGGGTGAGGGCGACACCGCACAACGGGTAACCTTTCGACACTCTGGCCGCAACGGACCGCGCGATGCGTACGCTGGCAGGCGCTGCGGTGACCGCCTCCCGGGCGCTCCGCCGATCGACCAGGAAGGCGGACATGGCTGAATCCTCCGTCGCGTTCACCACGAACGACGCACGATACGACGCCCTCGCGGCACGCTACCGGCCGGTGTTCGACCGGATCGGCGCCGACGCCCTCGAACGCGAAGTCCAGGGCGTCCACGCCCATGAACAACTGCTCTGGCTCGTCGACGCCGGCTTCGCAGCGGTGCGCGTCCCGGAGTCGGCCGGCGGTCAGGGGGCCCGCCTGTCCGACGTGTTCCGTCTCATCGCCGAACTCGCCGAGGTCGATCCGAACCTCGCACACGTGTGGCGCAACCACTTCTCGTTCGTCGAGGACCGCCGCTACGCCCACGATGACCCGCGGCGCTCGCTCTGGCTCGAACGCCTCGGCCGGGGTGAGATGGTCGGCGGCGGATGGAGCGAATCCGTCCCAGCCGCCTCCGGCACCGTCGACACGAGGATCGAGCCGGCCGCGGACGGCGACGGCTGGGTGCTTAACGGTGCCAAGTACTACTCCACCGGCAGCGTCTTCGCGGACTGGATCACGGTCCTCGCCCTCGATCCGGACGGTGAGAAGGTCGTCGCGCTCGTCGACACCCGTCAGCGCGGTGTCCTCATCGGCGATGACTGGGACGGGTTCGGTCAACGGCTGACGGGCAGCGGGAGCGTCGTCTACACCGACGTGCGTGTGGCTGCGGAGGACGTCATCCCGTACTCCACCAGGTACCCCTACCAGGAGCAGTTCTACCAGTCGGTCCTGCACGCGCTGCTCGTCGGCATTGGCAACGCGATCGTCCGCGACGGGGTTGCGGCGCTGCGGTCCAGGCGGCGCTCGCACGGGAACGGGACGACCGTGGATCCGACGGCGGACCCGCAGATCCTCGAAGTCATCGGGCGGCTCGCCGGCAACGCGTTCGCGATCGAGAGTGTGTTCCTGCGCTCCATCGCCCTCGTCGATGCTGCGGTGGACGCTGCGGAGACCGGGGCGACGCGGGTGGACGGCGAGATCGAGACCGAGTCCTGGATCGCCGTCGCGCAGGCCCAGCAGACCATCGCGAGTCTGGTGCTCGAGTCGGCGACGATCGTGTTCGACGCGCTCGGATCATCGGGGACCAGCCGGAGCGTCAGCCTCGACCGTCACTGGCGGAACGCGCGGACGCTCATCTCCCACAATCCGCGGAACTTCAAGCTGCGGATCGTCGGCGACTGGATCGTGAACCATCACAACCCGACGACGCGGGTAACGCCGACGGTCGCTGCTGCTGCGGCTGCGGCGGCTGATGTAGCTGTGGCCGAGGCCGCTGCTGTGGCTGATGCTGGGGTGGCACGATGACCGCCGGGACCTCGGGTGCGACGGCGGCAGTCACGGTGACGGCGACGCCGATCGTCGGACTGTCCGTGACGGGGGCGCTCGCCGAGGGGCTCGCGACCGGTGACCCGGACGTCGTCTCCGCGCTCGCCGCGCTGCAGACCGACACCGCGATCTCCTTCGTCGTCCTCGGAGCTGAACGGCTCGCGGGCGGACCGGCCGGCGTCCGGCTGGACCCGGCATCGATCATCGCGGCAAGGCATGGCTCATTCCCGCGCTGGGGATTCCTGCTCGCGGCGGCGCCGCAGCGCGATCATCCGTTCAATCTCGCGAGACGCGTCTCGGCCGTCGACCACTTCACGAACGGGCGGGCCGGCGTGGTGCTCGGGGTGCCGCGGGCCGGCGGCATCGTGAGAGGTCGGCGGCAGGCGTGGGATCTGCCCGGTGATGTCGAGAGCCATGCGGTCATCGCGGATGCGGCGGTCGTCCTGCGCGAGCTGTGGAACAGCTGGCCGGTGTCGTCACTCATCGCGGACGGTGAATCTGGTGTGTTTGCGCAGACGGACGGCATCCGTCGGATCGAGCATCGTGGGGTGTTCAGCGTCGACGGACCGCTCAACGCTCCGTCGAGTCCGCAGGGTGAGCCGGTGCTGGCCTGGTGGATCGACGCCTCGACCGTCGGGGTGGACCGGGCGGCGCAGGAGCGGGAGTTCCGAGCGGCACGGGCGGTGGCCGACATCGTGATCGTCGATGACGACTGGGTGGGGCCTGGGGTCGGGCTGGCTGGCAGGGACTCCGCCGAGGGCGATGCCGGCGGGCGTGCGCCGCTCGTGTTCGTGCGGCATCCGGCGGCCTGGTTGCGCGGTGGTGCGGGGGAATCGTCCGCTTCGACGGCGGCGTGGTCCGGGCCGGCCGTGGACGGGATCATCGCCGAGGTCTCGTCGGTCGCCGACTTGGATCGGGTGGCCGCCGCCTCGTTCGCGGCGGCTGCCGCTGCGTCGGGCAGCGGGGTGCGCGTCGGTCGGTCGCGACGGGTCGTCGGGACCTTGCGTGCCGCGCTCGGGATCGCATCGAGGTCGCTCGATCTCGCCGACCGACCGGCTGCCGTGCGTTCCGCGGGGGCGACCGAGGGTGGAGGGCCGGCCGTGGACGGGATCATCGCCACGGACGCGCAGCTCGCGACGGACGGGCGGCCCGCCACGGACGGACAGCTCGCGACGGACGGGCAGCTCGTATGAGCAGCGCGACGGGTGCCGAGCGTTCTGAGCGTGACGTGCGTTCCGAGCGTTCCGAGGTCATCCTCAACGTCAACTTCCAGGGCTTCGGGCAGCGGCCGGCCGCCTGGCAGGTGCAGGACGTGCAGGCGAGGGACCTCATCGACGAACGGTTCTACCAGCGGGTGGCCCAGATCGCCGAGCGGGGAAAGCTCGATGCGGTGTTCTTCGCGGACCACCCGGCGTTCGGGAACCCGAATCCGCGGCCGCTCGGTCTCGCGGAGCCGTTCGTCGTCGCTGCGGCGATTGCGGCGGCGACCGAGCGGCTGGGCGTCATCGTGAGCGGTTCGACGACGTACAACGATCCGATCGAGCTTGCGGATCGTGTGCTCGGGCTCGATCTCGTGGCAGGTGGTCGCATCGGGTGGAACGTCGTGACGACCTACAACCCGGTCGTCTCCGGGAACTTCGGGCTGTCCGAGAATCCGGATCGGGACGCCCGCTATCGTCGGGCGGGGGAGTTCGTCGATCTGGTGACCGCGCACTGGCGGAGCGCTCAGACGGGTGCGGCGTACCGGCATAACGGCGAGTTCTTCGAGGCCGAGGGTGTTGCGCAGTCGCCGGCGTCGGTGCAGGGGCGGCCGGTCGTGTTCCAGGCCGGAGGGTCGCCTCAGGGGCGGGATCTGGCATCGCGGATCGCCGACGGGGTGTTCGCGGTCGAGCTCACGGAGGCGAGCGCCCGCAAGCACTACGAAGCCGTGAAGGCCGGGGCCGTAGCGCACGGGCGGAAGCGGTCCGATGTGGCGATCGTGCCCGGGCTGTCGCTCGTCCTCGGGAGCACGGAGGCCGAGGCGCGGGCGCTGTACGACGACCTGGAATCGCGGGTGCCGGACTCGTATGCGCTGGGGGCGTTGTCGAGCGTGTTGGGCGCCGATGCGTCGGGGCTGGATCTGGATCTGCCGATCCCGGCAGAACTCCTGCGACCGCCGACCGACGGGGTGTCGCACACCGCATCGCTCGGGTACCGGGAGACGTTCCTCGACTGGATCGGGTCGCGGAACACGAGCGTGCGGGATGTGCTGCGCGACTTCGGCGGGTATGGTGCGCGCATCATCGTCGGCACGCCCGAGCAGGTGGCCGATGACATCGAGCACTGGTTCCGCTCGGGTCTCGCGGACGGTTTCAACCTGATGATCGACCGTTTCCCCGATGGCCTGTCGGCGTTCGTCGACGAGGTCGTCCCGCTCCTCCAGCGCAAGCGCATCTTCCGCACCGACTACGCCACCCCCACCCTGCGCTCCCGCCTCTAGCCTCCCTCCCCTCTCTCCCCGTTTCTTCCGCCGAGGGGTCGCAAAGTGCGGGTCATGTCGTCCCGCACCCACACTTTGCGACCCCTCGGCAGCAGGAAGTGGGCGGTCAGGCGGGGGAGAGGAGGACGGCCAGGAGGGCGGCGGCGGAACCGACGATGAAGAGGAGCGTCCCGAGCTGCATCGTGCGCGTCTTGTTGCGGTTGGCGACCGGGACGCTCACCTCGAGGATCGGACAACCGGACCAACCGATCAGGCCGACGCTCAACGCCACCACTGCCGATGCCGACCACCACAGCACCTGCAGACCGTCCGGCAGCTGCGCCGGCCGCCACCCCGCGGACAGCAGGAGGCCGAGCATGATCGCGATCGCCCCCACCACGGTCGCGAACCAGGCCGTGCCCGTCCACATGATCCGCTGCACGTTGTTGTCGTCCGACATCAGATCCAGATCCTGATCCTGTGCCATCAGTGACCCCTTCCCCTCGACCCCCGATGTCAACCGGGGATGACTGAGAGCGACGGTACCAGGGCGACCCGGGATTCAGGAGGATTCACGCGGAGAGGATCGGCGGAGGACCCGCGACGCGCCTGCGCCGCACATCGCACCGCCCACACGCGGGAATGGGATCGCGTCCGCCGACGTTGCCACCACCACCGAGCTGCTCGATCGAGCACGGCGCCCCGATCAGAGAACTCGAGTGCATGACGACTGATACTGCTTCACTGCCCACCGCTGCCACGCGCATCCCGGCCGGTGAGCCCAAACCGAACTGGTTCGGCGTCGTCGCGTTGATGATCGGCATCTTCGCCGTCGTCACGAGCGAGTTCCTCCCCGCGAGCCTCCTCTCGCCGATGGCGCAGGGCCTCGGCATCAGCGAGGGCGTCGCCGGGCAGGCCGTCACGGTCACGGCGCTCGTCGGCATCGTCGCCGGCCCTGGCGTCGGCCTCCTCTTCCCGCGGTTGAATCGCCGCCACCTGATGGTGGGCCTCGCCCTGCTCGCCGCTCTCTCCAACGTGCTGGTCGCCATCGCGCCGACGTTCTGGATCCTCCTCGTCGCGCGTGTGCTGCTCGGCATCGCGCTGTCCGGATACTGGTCGATGGCGCTCGCCGTCGCATCCCAGCTGGTGCCGGGACGGCTCCTCGGGCGGGCGATGATGATCGTCAACATGGGTGTGTCGATGGCGACGGTCGTCGCGGTTCCGCTCGGCGCCTACCTGGGTGCGCTGTGGGGATGGCGTGCGGTGTTCATCGTGGTCGCGGTGCTCTCCGTCGTGGCGGCTGTTGTGCTGCTGTGGCGTCTGCCGTCGATCGCGGCGGCCAAGGAGGCCGGGGTCCGGGCGCTGTTCGACACGGTCAAGTCGCCCATCATGATCGTCGGCCTGCTCGGTCTGGTGCTCGTCGCGGGCGGCCATTTCGCCGGGTTCACCTACATCCGCATCGGTGCCGACCAGATTCCGGGACTCGATGCCGGTGGGCTCGCGATCCTGCTCGCGGTGTACGGCGTCGGCGGATTCTTCGGCAACCTGGTGTCGGGGTTCCTGGCCGACCGTCGTCTCACCTCGTCGCTCTTCGTCGTCCCGGTGCTCCTCGGCGTCGGGCTCATCGTGTTCGCCGTATTGCCGATGGTCGTGCCGCTCGCGTTCGCCGCGGCGATCGTGTGGGGGTTCGCGTTCGGTGGTGTGATCACACTCGTCCAGACGTGGTCCGCTCGGGTCGAGCCCGACCGCAAGGAGGCCGCTGGCGGGCTCGTGGTGGCCGGGTTCCAGATCGCGATCGCCGTCGGTGCGGCCGTCGGCGGTGCGCTCGTCGACGGCGCCGGTGTGCAGTCGACGTTCATCGCCGGTGGTGTCGCCGCGATGCTGGGCGGCGTGCTGCTCGGGTTGAGCAGCCGTCGGGCGTCGCGTGTGGTGGTGTCGGGGGAGTAGCGGCTTCGGCCTAGCCCGGCAGACGATATTCGCCGGTGTACGGGCCGTCGCTGACGAGCGGGAATCGGAGGACGTATCCGCCGTCGACCGCCTCGACCCGGAATCGTCCGCCGCTGAAGATGTTCCCCGGCGGGTCGCCCGGGACGATGCGGGAGGCTTCCGTCACTCGCTCGTAGAAGAGCCCGCGCTGTTCGAAGAGCGAGTAGTCCGAGTGCAGGAGTGACGTCTCCTCGATCGCCCAGGTGTGCGCGCTCCCCGGGGTCGAGATGACCGTGTAACTCTTCAGGCCTGTGAAGATGATGGCGAGGGGCGCGAGAACAAGCCCCGTGACGATTGCGATGCCACCGAGCACGGAGCAGACGAAGACGAGCCCTGGCCGGCGGTCGTGCACCCGGTACAGGGCGACGATGAGCGCGACGGACAAGCCGATGAGGGCGACGAGTGCGAGCACAGCGACGAGTTGCGCGCTGCCCATCCCGAACAGGATCAGCGTGCGGGTGCGTGTGCTGACCGACCAGATCAGCGCGCCGAGTGCCACCGCGACGCCGGCGACGACGAGCGGAATCAGCCACGCCCGGACTCGACGTGGCTTGGCCGGCGCAGAGTCTGTCGGCGCGCTGGTCACCTCACTCGCCCTCCGCGCCGGGGGACGTACGCGCGCAGGATGGCGACGGCGACGAGGATGACGAGCGCGACGGCGCCGAGCAGCATCAGATGCAGGGAACCGAAACCGACGACGGCCGGCCAGACCGGTGCAGGACCGTCGAGGCTGCCCCATTCTTCACCGCGAGCGCGACCGATCGCTGTGTACGCGGCCACGAACGCGAACGCTGCAAGTCCCGTGCCCAGCACGATGAGCGCCCCGATGATCGAACGTTTCATGATCCCCCGATGTTCACGAGTACGGTCGCACACTTCGCTCGGGGAGGGAAGTGTGCGACCGGTTCGACAGGAACGGAACGGATCGGATCGGAGCAGATCGGAACGGAACGGAGCAGATCGGAACGGCTCGGGCCGTACTGACTCAGAAGTGCGAGATGCAGTAGGGGGTCTCGACCGGCGCGAAGAGCGTGTCGAGGCGCTCTGCGGCGGTGTCGCCGCCCGTGATCGTCGCATCGCCGGCGCGCGCGAGGACCGATGGGCGGACCGTGCCGAGGAGGAGCGAGCCGAGTGTGGAGACATCGAGTTCGAGGTCCGCGGCCGCGGCACCGGCGGGCGCTGCGGGCGCGGCATCGCCAGCGGCCGTGGCCTCATCGAGCCTCGTGACCGTCGCACTGCCACCGGCCGCCTCGATGCGGAACACACCGGCCGCATAGCCGAGCGCATCCGTCACACGCACGATGGCGGATCCATCCGCCGTGTACGGACGTGCCTCGAACGCTTCGACGGGGTTCAGGACACGGACCCAGAGGTGATCATTCACGGCCTCGACGGTGAGGCAGCGCGAGTCGCGGAGCGCCCACACGAGCGGGTCGTCGATCGGAGCAGAGTCCCAACGGACCTGACCGATGAGGTCGACGGCTGCGAGGTGTTCCCAGAGCGCGAGGTAGGCGTCCGGTGAGGCGGCGACGAGGTCGATGACCTCGAGTCTGTTGACCTCTCCCGGCAGCGTCGCGCCGACAACCCGGAAGGTCACGTAGCCATCGACGTCGCCGGAGACGGCATCGAGGTGCACGGCAGCGCGCGTGGACGCGGCGGGCTTCGTCGCGCCGGGCTCAGCGCCGAGGACCGAGTCCGCGTATCGTGCCGTCCGTTCGAGCGAACCGGCCGTCCGGCGGTGGAACGCTTCGAAGACGGACGCCGTGCGCGCAGCCAACCATGTGGGATCGACGACCTCGACCCGCCCGCCCGGCGCCGCGTGCAGCCCGAACCGCGGGCCGGTGTCGACCCGCACCACCCTCGTGAACGACGCCTTGCCGAACCCGAAGCGACGGTAGATGGACGCTTCGCTCGCGGTCAGGAGGCCGATCGCGACGCCGCGGGAGGCGGCATCGGCGAGGTCGGTCGTGATGAGTTCACGGAACAGGCCGCGGCGGCGGTGCGTGGGGCGGACGGAGACGCCCGTGATGAGGTGGGCGTCGACGAGGCGGCCACGGCCGAGGTTCAGCTGCTTCGGGAAGACGCCGTAGGTCGCGACCGGGATGCTGCGGCCGTCGAGTCCCTCGGGATTCGTCTCCTCGAACGCGGACGTCAGCGTGCGGCGGTCCTGCGTCTGCCGGTCGGCGAAGGTGCGCAGTTGCTCATCGGTGAGCGCGGTGTCGTGGAACGCGGTCGCCGTCGCCTGATTCCAGGCGGCCGTGCGCGCATCCGGGACGTCGTCCGTGTGGGCGGTTGCGGGGAACGTGGTGAACGTAAAACCGGGAAGAGCCATGCCGCCAGTGTAGGGAACGGGCGTTAAGGGGGCGTGAAGTCGCGCGCGGGAGGTGCGCGATGGCGCCGCCTGAGACAAGGAGAACCGCGCGAGGGAAGGTGAGATTCCGGGATCCGGACCTTCTCTCGCGCGGTCCTCCTTCTGCCGTGCGGCGCGCGACGGGCAGTGCCGCGCGCGCGGCGGGCGGCGCTGCTTAGGCGCCGGTGCCGTGCACGGCGAACGGCTCGATCGCCGCGATCTCGTCGTCCGTCAGCGGTGCTGCATCGAGTGCCTTGAGGTTGTTCTCCAGCTGGGCGACGCTGCTCGCGCCGATGATCGCCGAGGTGACCTCAGGCACACGCAGGACCCAGCTCAGGGCGAGCTGCGCGATGCTCTGGCCACGACCGGCGGCGATCTCCTGCAGGCCGCGGACACGCTCCAGGTACTCGGCGCTGATGTTGTTCTCCGAGATCCAACGACCCTCTGCCGCACGCGAGTCGGACGGGATGCCGGCCAGGTAGCGGTCCGTGAGGAGGCCCTGCGCGAGCGGGGAGAACACGATGCTGCCGACGCCGAGCTCGCTCAGCACCGGGAACAGGCCGTCCTCGATGTGACGGTCGAACATGTTGTACCGCGGCTGGTGGATGAGCAGCGGGACCTTGTGCTCCGCGAGCGCGGCGTGTGCCGCACGCGTCTGCTCCGGCGTGTAGTTGGAGACGCCGACGTACAGCGCCTTGCCGGAGTGGACTGCTGAGGCGAGGGCGCCCATCGTCTCCTCGATCGGCGTCTCGGTGTCGTACCGGTGCGAGTAGAAGATGTCGAAGTAGTCGAGGCCCGTGCGCTTGAGGCTCGCGTCGAGCGAGGACAGCACGTACTTGCGAGAGCCGCCGTCCTGGTACGGGCCCTCCCACATGTTGTAGCCGGCCTTGCTGGAGACGATGAGCTCGTCACGGTACGGCGCGAGGTCCTGCGCGAAGATCGAGCCGAAGTTCGACTCGGCCGATCCGGGAGGCGGGCCGTAGTTGTTGGCGATGTCGATGTGCGTGACACCGAGGTCGAACGCGCGGCGGATGATGGCGCGCTGGGTTTCGAGGGGGCGGTCGTAGCCGAAGTTGTTCCAGATGCCGAGCGAGATCGGGGGGAGCTTCAGACCGCTGCGGCCGGTCTTGACGTAGGTGGTGTTGTCGTAGCGTTCCGGGGAGGCGATGTATGGCATGCGATAAGCCTATGGCTCCAGGGGGCGAGTTTGTCCTGACAAAGAGAATTCGTGGTGCGCGAGGGGAGGTGTTTTGTCGTTCAGGGGGAGTGTGGGCGACAAAGTGCCTCCCCTCGGGGCCCGGTCGCTGAGCTTGTCGAAGGGCGCTTCGACAAGCTCAGCGAC
>NZ_JBMOUH010000013.1:0-122292 GCF_049319745.1 Plantibacter sp. Mn2098
CATGGGGTGAGCGGGCAGCAGCTCCGCGTGGTGGACTTCGATGTCCGACCAGGTGTCGAGACCGACATGGGCGATGGTGATCAGTGGCCGGCGATCCGGCAGCAGATCTTGGATGCGCAAATCCTCGTCTTGGCGACGCCGACGTGGATGGGTCACATGTCGAGCGTTGCTTCCCGTGTGCTGGAACGGCTGGATGCGGAGCTGTCGGAGACGGATGATGCCGGCCGGCCGTCGTTATTCGGGAAGGTGGCACTTGTTGTGGTCGTCGGCAACGAGGACGGTGCGCACAAGATCGCGGCCGATGCTTTCCAAGCGTTGAACGACGTCGGATTCAGCATTCCAGCGCAGGCCAACGTGTACTGGAATGGGGAGGCGATGCACACGACCGACTACAACGACCTCGACACCACCCCTGAGGCCGTTGCGGCGGCCACTCGGACCGCTGCCGCCAATGCCGTCCACCTCGCAGCCCTGCTCGCCAAGAACTACCCGACGCCGTCATAGGCCGCGATATTCGGGTGGGTTCGCCGAGGTTGCGCTTGCGCTCTGGCGAGGTATTCGAGTCGGTGCAGGGTCTCGGTGTTCCGGATCCACAACGGGATGTCCAGCAGGAATTTCGGCACCCACGTCCTTGGGCCTTTCACGGGTTCCTCGTGGTTGCACTCGCAGGCTCACGCGCGCTTCGCCGAGTGGCCACCCGTGGGGTTGGATCACCATCCTCGTGGGCGGGTCCCATTCCAGCGAGGTCGTGACATCGTCCAGCAGCACCGGCCACACTCCGAGGAGTGGTGCAGGCGGGTGAGGAGGTAGAGCACGCAGCCGACGGCGACGATGATGCGGCCGCGCAACCAGACCTCGCCGCTCTGGTGGGTGAGCAACACGACACAGGACGATGCCCCGCAAGCGCACGCGCTCACCACCACGCGTACTGATCAATTGGTCGGCTCTGGAGGCCTCCCCAGGAAATGCGCGATGGATTCTCTGGCCTGCGGCAATCACACGATGCCAAGGGTGGTCCAAAGCGCCGCCCGGCCGCCGATTGTCTCTCCCCTGGCAAATCAGATCGTGGTATGATTCTGACAGCCGTCAGAAAATGCGTCTTTGTTGGACGTTCGAAGGAGGAAACTGTGCCATCAGCACGGACAGCGGATCGATCCGCGGATTACACCATGCTCGGACTCTCGCAGGACTGGATCGCACCGTGGGAGGACGGCATGCGCACTTCGGGCGGCCCAAAGAGCTACGAGTGGTGGTATTTCGACGCCCATTTGGAGGACGGTAGTTCGCTGGTGGTCACATTCTTCACGAAGCCGAGCCTCGCGACCTGGAGCAAGTTGAGCCCGCAGGTAAGTGTGGAACTCGAGCGACCCGGTCATGAAAAGCTCGAACTGACGATCAAATCACGTCGGGAGGATTCGGAATTCTCCACCGACCGTTGCGATGTCCGGATAGGCGAGTCCACCTTCCGCGACCTCGGCGACCGGTATGAGATCCATGTCGTTCACCCCGACCTCGTGATCGATGTCGTACTCCGAGCCCAAGTACCTGCGTGGCGTCCCAAAACCGGCCACTTCTTTTTCGGAGCGCATGACGAGCATTTGTTCGCCTGGCTGCCCACGGTCCCCCAGGGAACGGTCACCGCTATGATCACCTCCCGCGGCACCACGGCCGAGCTGAACGGGATCGGGTATCACGACCATAACTGGGGCGACGCCACTATGATGCGCCTCATGAACCACTGGTACTGGGGCCGCGCTCAAGCCGGCCCGTACTCGGTGATCGCGAGTTGGTTGGTCGCGGAGAAAAAATACGGCGACACCGAGATTCCGATCTTCATGCTCTCCAAGGACGGTCAGATCATCGCCGATGATGCCACGAAGGCGTCACTCGACCTCTTCGATGTCTCACCCGACCGGGAGAGCGGCAAGCCCGTCGCCGACCGGATCGTCTACACCTACCACGGCGATCAAGAGCAGTATCGGGTAACTTTTGCCAGGGAAAAGACGATCGCGCGCATCCTCGCCCGAAACGTCGATGTCCCGCTGCTGCGCATCTTCGTGCGCCTTGCCCGTGTTGACGGGGCATACCTCCGGTTCACCGGAACCGTCACGGTCGAGCGGATCGTCAACGGCACAGTGGTCGAGACGCAGCAGGACCCCGGCATCTGGGAACTCACCTACTTCGGCCGCACCCGCGCCCCAGCTGGCACCGTTCGACCACCGCGCGCTCCTCGAGAGCTGCCGCATTTCTAAACCAACGCTGCAGTCCAGCGGTGAGTGATCGGCGCAGTGTTCCGCGAAATCGTCGTCCTGCTCGCATCGACGCAGGCCGCGCGTGCTGATCAGTCCGCAACCCTGGCGCCGCGCTCGGGCGCGATCTCTCGGCGACAGAATCACCGAGGTGGGCTTTCACCCCTATCGACCAGCGTGCGCACAACGCGATCGCTGAGCCCACGCGGTGTTCCTCCTGGCAGGCACCAACAATCCAATCTGAACGGGGGCAGACCCGTGGCGGCGATCCCTTCACGACTCGCCGAGTTCATGATCGGATAGCGACAACGGCTCCCGAAGCACCGATCAATCTGTAGAGAAGCAGACTTTGGAAAGGTGCACACCCAACCTGGGTCATCACTCTCAACGGTAGCTCACACTACTCTCATCGGATCCCGCAGATCCGCTACCTCGTTGAGCCTGCTGTCCCGCCAACGTTCTCCGTCAGGAGAGACTGTAGCTGAGTGCTGCGGAGGTCACTTGCGAAGAGCCGCATGCAATCTGCATGCGGCTCTTCGTATCGGTGGGAGGTCAGCTGTGGGGGTAGGTGGCGACGGCTAGCGTGGCCGGGTCGGCGCCGGTGACGTGGATAAGTACCTCATCTCCGTCGCGGAGGTCGAAGCAGTTGTCCGAGAGGCGCATGCCCGGCAGTGGCTGTTCGATGCGCACCATGTAGGAGTGGCCGGTGGAGCGGATGCGCAACGCCGCTCCTTCCACGGTGACGTCGAGGCGGCTCTCGCCGAGCTCGAGGTCGGCGATCTCAGCGAAGTGCTTGCGCACAGCCGGCATCGATCCGTCCGCGGCGGACGCCCACGCGTAGTGCCGCCCATCCTGGACGACCGTGTCAGGCTCGGCCGTCCAGACACGCTGCGAGGTCGACGGCGCGACGCTGGCGTGCACCGGCACGGTGTGGCGGTCGGTGCCGCCGAAGACGCCGATCTCCACCTCGAGGTCCAGCTCGGCAGTCTCTCGGGTGTTGTTGGCGATCCATAGTTCCAGGCCGCCACCTTCGGTGGCGAGGAAGCTGCCAGCGACGGGCGCGGAAGCGCGTGCGGCGGTGTAGTAGGAGGCTTTGGGGACGCCGTCGTAGTCGATGATCGACCAGCTGAACCCGGGCCACACGTCCCCGTACTGCCAGATCAGCGCACCGCTGGTATGCGGCTGCCTGCGGCGGTAGTGCTCGATCGCGAACGCCATGCCCTCGGCCTGCACCGCCTGCGTGAACGCGACGTATTCCTCGAGGCTCTGCGGGAGCCCGGTGGTGACCGAGAGGAGCTCGTCGCCCTTGTTCTTCGGGTTGTCCTTGTTGTGCAGGTCAAACGTGGCCGAATGGACTTGGAGCTGGTCTTCGGGGATCCAGCGGCGCAGGGTGGCGAGCTCGGGAGCGGCGTGGATGCCGAACTCGCTGACAAACTTCGCGGTGTCGTACGCGTACCGGCGGTAGTGGCGGGCGTCGCCGACCGTGGGGTACTCGTCGGGGCCGATGGTCAGACCGGGGACGACCATGCCGTGCCAGACCTCCCAGGTGTGCCGGTCGCCGTCGTCGGTGCCGTTGATGGAGAAGATGCCGTTGCCTTCGCCGTAGGGGCTGCCCGGCCAGTACGGAGTGAGCCCGTCATGCTGATGGACGGCGCCGGGGAGGATCTCGTGGAAGAACTGCGACCCCCAGTTCCCCGGGTCGAGGCTCATCCACGCGGTGACATG
Organism: Plantibacter sp. Mn2098; assembly: GCF_049319745.1. Taxonomy (NCBI): domain Bacteria; kingdom Bacillati; phylum Actinomycetota; class Actinomycetes; order Micrococcales; family Microbacteriaceae; genus Plantibacter; species Plantibacter sp. Mn2098. The sequence continues at coordinate 3,975 of NZ_JBMOUH010000013.1, forward strand.
GATCGTGTGGACCTCGTTGTTGCCCGCCCACAGGGCAAGACTCGCCCGGTTCCGCAGCCGCCGTACCTGGTACTCGGCCTCGAGGGTGACCTCACGCTGCAGGGTCCGGTCTTCGCTGGGGTAGTCGATGCAGGCGAACATGAAGTCCTGCCACACCAGCACGCCGAGCTCGTCGCAGGCGGTGTAGAACGCGTCGTGCTCGTAGATCCCGCCGCCCCACACGCGCAGCATGTTGAGGTTTCCCTCGCGCGCTCGCTGCACGCGGTCCTGGTAGGTATCCGGGCTGACGGAGCCGACGAGGGTGCTCGCGGGAAGCCACGCGGCACCGCGGATGAACAGGGGCACGCCGTTGAGGACGAAGCGGAACAGGCGCCCACCCTCGACCTCGTCGGGTCGCTGGTCGAGCACGAGGCTGCGCAGCCCGACCCGGTCGCGCACGATGTCGGCCTCGGCACCGTGCGCGGTGAGGGTGATCTCCACCTCGTGAAGGGCCTGGTCGCCGAGGTCTTGGGTCCACCACAGCTCGGGGTCGTCGATGTCCAGCACGACCTCCCCGGCCCCGTCCGGACCGAGGTCGATCAGGCCTGCGAATTGCCGCCCGGACGGGGCGGTCAGTCGGACCTGGGCCGCCAGTGCGGCATCAGCGGTGATTCGTTCGGTCTCGACGCGGACGCGCACCTGGGCCGCGGTGTGGTCGTCGGCGAGGCTTGTCAGTGCGACGTGGTGGCCGGAGATGACGGCGGCGGTGTCGAGGCTGAGCCTGGCGGGTCGCCAGATCCCGATCGAGGGGACGTTGGGGCCGAAGTCCCACCCCCAGGAGAACGCGGCCTTCCGCAGGGTCGTCGCCCGCGGGAGCGCGGCGAGCATCCCCTCGCCCTCGCTGAGGCCTTCCCCAGCAGCCTCGAACAGAGCCATCAGGCGGCCCATCGTCTGGGCGACCGAGTCGGGCACCTCACGTCCGTCCAGCGGTGGGGTGAACCGCACCAGGACGGTGTTGTCGTCGGCGAGGAGGGCGGTGACGTCGAACTCGGCGGGCCGGAACTGGTTCTCGTGGTGTCCCAGGTGGGTCCCGTTGAGCCAGACATCGGCGACGGTGTCCAGTCCGTCGAACACGAGCCGCACGCGGTCCGCGGGCTGCTCGGGGCGGGAGAAGCGGAGCCGATACCACCAGTCGCGGTCGTCGATCCACGCGTCGACCCGCTCGTTGTCGCCGTAGAACGGGTCGGCCATGCGCCCGGCTGCGAGCAGTGATTCCCGGACGCCGCCGGGCACGACCGCGGGCACCCAGTCCTCGTCGGGCTGCGAAGCGACGGCTCCGGGGTCGGCTCCGGGGTCGAGGTCGCGGAGGACGAAGTCGTCCAGGTTGATTTCGGTGCGGAGGGTCATGCGGGGTTCCTTTCGGGACGGGTGGAGGGTTTGCGGGTGATCTGCGCGAACCGCGGGTCGCCTTCGCGTCCGATCTCCGGCAGGCGGAGCACCGCGGCGGCGCCGAGCAGACCGAGGACGGCGAGGAAGACATACAGGGCCGGGTAGCTGCCCAGGGCGAGCAGCGCCGGAGCAATGAACGGCACGAACGCCTGCGGAAGTGTGTTTGCGAGGTTGATTACGGCCAGATCCTTGCCGGCGTCCTCGGCCCTGGGCAGCATCCGCACGCACAGGGCGCTGTCCACGGCGAAGAACAGGCCCAGTGCGACGCCGAGGATGCTTGTGGCAAGGAACACGGCGGGCATCGTCTGCGCAGCGGCCAGGATCACGAGGGCGCCCGCGGCGAGCACCCCGGAAGCGATCACAAACGGCTTCTGGCGGCGCAGACGATCCGACAGGATGCCCGAGATGACACTGGTGACAGCGAGAACTCCTACGGTCAAAGCGGACAGCAGCAGCACATTCGCGCTGACCTCAGCTTGCGGCAGCCCGAACCGCTCCAGGAGCAGGAACGCCGTGTAAGTGTTGCTGGCGTACGCGCAGGTGATCAGGAACCGCACCGCCCACGCCCACGCGAACGCGGGATGACGCCGGGGGTTCACCCAGTAAGACCGCACCAGCTCACTAACGCTAACCTTCTCCGGCCCTACCCACTGCGCGTCACGCAGCAGCAGCACGCTGATCACGCCGCAGACCGCACTGGCGATCGCGATCGCCGCCCACTGCAGCGCCGGCTGCTGCACCGCGCTCACCGTGCCCAGCCCAATTAGTGGACCCGCCGCCGTGCATAAGCCGAGGATGCCCGAGGCGGTGCCCCGGCGTCTGGAAGGCACCTGATCAGGCAGAAGCGCCGAGGTCGCGGCCCACTGGAAGTTCGTGACCGTCTGGATCACACACCAAACTACCGCGACCTGCCACACAGCGCTCGTCCCGCTCATCGCGAACAACGCCAACCCGCCCGCCAGTGCCCCGGTGAGAATCCAGGTGCGGCGGCGACCGAATCGCGCCGCCGTCCGGTCACTCAATCGGCCGGCGAGCGGATTCATCACCATCGCCGTGAGCGCACCCACGCCAGTCACGACGCTGAACGCCGCCGCGGCGCCCGGCCCGGCGATCACGGACAGATGCAGAGTCAGGAGCAGCTGCACCGGGGTGAGTACGGCGATATAGAACCCGATAACGGACGTGGCCATCGCGACGATCAGTCGCGGAAATGGGGTCGCCGTGGCTGAGTCTTCCGCGGACTCGGTGGGTGTGGAAACCTCAGGCATGGGTGACTCCCTCGTCATAGTGAGCAATACTCCATTTTGGAGGTTACTACCAGAATGTAGTCTCGCCCAAATCATGTCATCACCCAAACGAGCTTGAGTATGATAGCTATGTGGGACTCAGGGAGCGGAAGGCAGCACGGACGCGAGCGCAGATCATCGATGTAGCCATCCGCCTATTCACTGAGCGCGGCTACGAGGCCACAACAATGGAGGAGATTGCGGAGCAGGCCGAGGTCGGCAGCTCTACGCTGTACCGTTACTTTCCCAGTAAGGAGCTGCTGCTCCTGGACCCGTTCGCACGCACGGGCACGCTCTCTCAAGCTCTGCGGGGGCGGCCCGCTGAGGAGCCGATTGATCTCGCCCTCGGGCATGCCATCCATGACGGGCTCACCACGATCTCGGACTCCGAACCGAACCTCGACGTTGTGCGCGCCATCATCGATCGCTCACCGGGACCCCGCGCCCGCCTGTGGGATCTCATCGCTCAGGACCGAAACCTTCTCGAGGACGCCGTCGCCGAACGACTTGAGCTTGATCCGTCCGATCTGACCGTCGTCCTCACCACGCGGATCGCCCTGTTGGTGATCGAGGTCGCCGCCGACGCGCGGCGCAGCAGCCATCACAGCATCACGCTCAGCGATACCGCAGACCAGATCATCGCGCGCCTAAACCAGCCCGGAATCATCTCACCCCGCCTTCCCGCGTAACCACAACGTCGTCCCGCGCGCGACGGCGACGAGCGAGGGAAAGCGAAGGTTGCAGGAGAGCACGCTCGGCAACTCCCCACCCTCGGAGATGGGTTGCAGCTGCACTGGCAGTCGCCGCGGTCAGCAACGACCCGCGAACCGGCACATACAGGACCACTTCGCGCTCCGCAACACGCAAGCGCGCGGTCAGGTCAGTTACGCGGACTACGCCATCGTTCCGATCGACGAGATCGAATCACCACGACACCGCGATAGAACCTTCACTGGCGCCAAATCCTAGGATGTCGAGCCTAGTAAAGTACACACGCTCATGGAGGTAGCGCACCAGCGAGAGTGCCCGCGACCGTTACGACATCGGGAGCTTCATCCACACTAGACCGCGACGTAGCTAAGCAAAGGCATGGCATGCCACACCGGCGCGAGCGAGTGGCAGGTGTTCCGCAGCTTCGCGTTGCCGCTCACGAAGCCGGTGATCGCGCTGGTCGCGTTCTTCAGTTCCTTAGCGATTCCTTCCTGCCGTACCCCGTGATGCCGAACAGCGATCAGTTCCCCAGCGCATCGACGGTGCCTAAACCAACTAGGAATCGTCCACTTTCCCTTCCGACCGAAATGGCTGCCGGGTGACACTGAGCTCCCTTGCCGACGCCCGCCCCTTTTCGCGGAGAAACGTCGTATCTTCGAAACGTGGATCGAATGCAGCTCGCGGACTTTCTTCGGCATCGGAGGGGCGCTCTGCGTGCCGCGGACGTGGGCCTGAAAGCGGGGCCACGGCGTCGTACCGCGGGGCTTCGCCGGGAAGAGGTCGCTGCCCTCGCCGGGATGTCCACGGACTACTACACGCGGCTGGAGCAGGCGCGCAGTCCGCAACCGTCCGAGCAGATGCTAGGCGCCCTGGCACGCGCGCTTCGGCTCACGATGGACGAACGCGATCACCTGTACCGATTGGCTGGCCAACACGCACCAGCTCGTCACAGCCTCGATCGGCATGTGGCACCGGCACTGCAGCGCGTCCTGGACCGGCTCGACGACACTCCTGCCCTGATCTTGTCGAGTCTTGGTGAGACGCTGTTGCAGAACAAGCTCTCGAAGACTATTTTCGGCAACCACTCCGATCGCACCGGGTTTGACCGTTCCGCCATCTACCGGTGGTTCACTGACCCCGCCGAACGCGCCTGCTACCTGCCCGACGATTACGCCCATCAGAGCCGCGCACAAGTCGCGAACCTACGCGTCGCATTCGGCATCGCCGGGACGACCGCCCAGGCCGGGAAACTCGTGCACGCGCTGCAGAGGATCAGTCCCGAGTTCACCGAGCTGTGGGAACGACACGAAGTCGTCACCCGGTTCGAGGACCACAAGATACTCCGGCATCCCGAGGTCGGCGAGATGGAGCTCGACTGCCAGGCGCTATTTACCGAAGACCAGTCACAGGCGCTCCTCGTGCTCACCGCCGCGCCACGTTCGGAAAGCGCCGAGAAGCTGAAACATCTCGGGGTACTCGGGCGCGAACAATTCAGCGACTGAGTCCGTCCCGCTCGGCACTCGTGAATGAGCGGGTCACCCGGAAATAATCGCTCACCTTCCTCACTCCTGGTGGGCGGATCGTGTCCGCTGGATCCGGAACTCGGAAGAGGGAACCCATAGTCCTAAGACAGACACTCCCCCCAGAGACCGTGAACATGCGGCATCGTGGGGACATCCAACTGCGAGGAGAGCCTGTGAGCGCCGCTGAAACACCCGCATCAATCCAGGCGTTCGTCGACGCCACCAACCGTGAGGACGCTGACGGCTTCCTCGCGGTGTTCGCGGAGGACGCTGTCCTCGACGACCGGGGGCGCAAGTTCCGCGGGCGCGACCAGATCGCGGAATGGAGCCGCTCCGACAACATGGGCGTGCACAGTCACCTCACCCTCGTGAGCCTCAAACCGGGCACCGAAGAGAGCGCGTTCACTGCGACCGTGTCCGTCAAAGGCAACGGATACAACGGCATCGGCACGATGACCATCCACGTCGACGGGCAGCACATCGCATCGCTCGTCATCAGCTGACCTGCCCCGGATCAGCTCACCTGTCCGACGCGACAGCGTACAGGGCGCTCTGCCTGCCGTCGTGACATGCCGGCTTGTCTGCCATACGGGTGACTCGTGAGGTGGGATCGGTACCGGGCGAGAGCGACTGAAGCGGTATCTTCCGGCTCGCCCGTTTGCAGCCGCGCTATCACGGTGTTCACTACCGGCCTGCCCGCCAACGCCACCGACTCCGCGCCGTCGATGTGCGTCTAGTACGCCGCGATCTCGGACACCACGTCGAGACCGCCGGCAATGACGTCCTCACCTACATCGAGACGTTCCAGCGCGAGCACTACGAACGAGGTCTCGCTCGCCAATCGGCTCAGCCACCTCCCACCGCCGCCCGCCGCGCAGAACTTGAACATCCCCATTCTTGCGACCTCCCCGCGCGATGCGAAGAGCTTCATCCCGATCCCGGTGACGGGCGTAATCATATGTGCCGGCCCCTGGCGATTCCCGGTCGGCGAGAGGATCATGGGCGCTGAGATGCTGATCAGAAAGAGCACCGCACAGCGGCACACGGAGGCAGCGCAACGACTGCGGGCCGTGGTCGCCGCTCTCGGCCTCATCGAGTTCGCCGTGTTGGATCATGCCGAGGCAGCGAGAGAAGCGGCGCAGTCGTTGCCAGGAGAGACCCTCGGTCTTCGAGAGTCCAGCGGTAGGCACGGGACTAATGCGGGGCGATCCCGTGGTCGCCGTCGAGTTGCCCTGCGGGTACTCGTACGTGAGACGGCGCATGGTGCTGAGCTAACATACACGGACCCGCGTCGCCTGGCCGACACGTTCGCGCTAGACAGCCAGCGGGGAACCATCGAGGCGCTGGGGTCCATGCTTGATAACCCAACGGACGCGGCAATCAGCGAATCACCCGCGCCTGCCTAATCGACGACTTACCCTCACGCTCGCTATTGGAAGGAACGCCAATGCTCATCGATCTACACGGACACACGGCGCTGGTAACCGGCTCGACCCACGGCATCGGACTCGCCATCGCCACAGTCCTCGCCGACGCCGGCGCCCGCGTTGCCATTAACGGACGCACCCCGGAGGGCGTTGATACGGTCCTCGCTGAACTGCGCGCAGAGTCTGGTGTGCGCGACCTCGTCGCTGCTCCCGGCGACGTCACCGATGAAGCAGGCGCCGCCGCGGTACTCGCCGCGACCGGCGACGTGGCCATTCTCGTGAACAACCTCGGGATTTTCGGCGCCACTCCGGCGCTGGAGATTACGGATGAGGCGTGGCGGCGCTACTTCGACGTCAACGTACTCACCGCTGTACGCCTCATCCGCGCGACGCTGCCTGGGATGAAGGAGCGCGGCTGGGGGCGAGTGCTGAACATCGCCAGCGACTCCGCGATCGTCGTCCCGGTCGAGATGATCCATTACGGCATGTCGAAGACCGCCCTGCTCGCTGTGTCCCGGGGGTTCGCGAAGGATGCCGCGGGCACTGGCGTCACAGTCAATTCTGTCATCGCCGGCCCCACCCACACCGGAGGGGTGGAGAGCTTCGTGTATGAGCTCGTCGACCCCGCCCTGCCCTGGGATGAGGCTCAGCGCGAGTTCATGCGCGTGCACCGCCCGCAATCACTCTTGCAGCGCCTCATCGAGCCGGAGGAGATTGCGAACATGGTCGCGTACCTCGCCTCGCCGCTCTCCTCAGCCACGACAGGAGCTGCAGTGCGCGTGGACGGCGGGTATGTGGACTCCATCATCCCGTAGTCCCAATCTTCCTCCCCGCTGGTCAGGGTGTGCTCCGGACGGGCAGGCTATGGGAGTAGCGTCCTCGGCTGTGTAGCCTCGCCGTTGAGTCCGGAGAGCACGTAGCTGGCGAGGGCGTCAGCGACCGCCGTGCGGGCGTCGTTAGAGCTGCCCGCTGACGTGGTGCGGCCGAGCCTGCGGGCGAGAGGTTCTTGCACGATGCCGGAGATCGCGCCGGTGAGCACGAAGTAGAGCAGGTCAACGGGGATGCGGGCGCCTTCGGGGGCGGCGCGTTTGACGGTGGGGAGGGTCTCGTCGACGGCGGGCCGCAGGTAGCGTTCGAAGAGGTAATCGAGGCGTTCTGTGTCTCGGGAGGCTTCGTCCCATACCAACCGGTACAGCTGAGGGCGCTGCGCTGCGGTGCGGAACAGTGCATGCACACGATGCGAGAGCGCGAGTGCTGGGTCGTCGGGTTCGGGCTGGTCGTCGTGTCCGAGCTCGGCGATGGCGTAGTCGACGACGGTGCGCCAGAAGTCGAGTTTGGAGCCGTACCGGTCGTTGATGAAGTTGTGGTTCACGCCGATGCGCCGGCCGAGCTCGCGCACGGAGGCTGCGTCGTAGCCCAGTTCGGCGAACGCGTCCAGACCTCGTCGCAGGATCTCGTCTTGGCTCAACTGAATGGTCATCGCCACCTCCACTTCCCAGCATCCCTCATCGGCCGCGTTTCCGCGTGGAGCCGGGCGCGTGCGCCGCACCCACGGTGTTCTCGGCGTGTCGAGAGGGTTCGGTTCCGTCGGGGTGGAGGAATGCGCCGTCGACGTCGCGGTCGGGGAGGATGCGGTCGAACCATCGCGGCAGCCACCAGGCACCGCGGTCGGCGAGGGACATAAGTGCAGGGACACCCATGGCGGGCCGAGAACCGACCCAACCGATACAACAGACCCGCCACGTTCGACTCGTCCTCCGAATTTTTCTGACATGTGTCAGACTACTATCGATGCGTTGCCTGCTCGTGCGCCGCGAGACGTCCCTCGCCAGAAAAGACTTGGCCTGCTCGTGCGAACAAATGCATGCGTGTCCTGGCGGTGGTCGTCGCGCGACCACAGGACTCTGTCGCTGAAATGCCGGTAATACCAGCGGGTGCCTTCTACGATGTCTGTATGTTGTGGGGCGAAGAGGTGCTGGTCCGCGGGGCGCGAGTGCACAATCTTAAGAACATTGATATCGAGGTGCCCTTGCGTCAACTTGTCGGCTTGACAGGCGTGTCTGGCTCGGGGAAATCCTCGCTCGCGCTAGGCGTCCTGTACGCGGAGGGCTCCAGGAGATATCTGGAGGCCTTGTCCGCATATACGCGCCGCCGTCTATCACAAGCGGCGCGCGCGGACGTCGACGCGGTCGACGGGGTACCCTCAGCCATCGCCCTGCACCAGCGACCGACCGTACCGACGGTGCGCAGCACCTTCGGTACCGCGACTGAGCTCCTCAACGCGCTCCGGCTGATGTACTCCCGTCTTGGCTCGCATCAGTGTACGAACGGCCATTACGTGCCGCCGAGCCTCGATGTTGCAGCGAGGGGACACCTCATCTGTCCGGAGTGTGGCGTGCAATTCGCTGCGCCGGGTGCGGAGTCGTTTGCGTTCAACGCCGAGGGCGCGTGCGAGGATTGTGCGGGAATCGGCGAGACCCGGCAGATCGATGAGACCGCGCTCGTTCCCGACCATTCCCTTTCGATCTCTGACGGTGCGGTCGCCGCATGGGGGTCGTTCGGTGCGAGTTTCATGCCTCAGGTCGCTGCCGAGCTCGGCGTTCGTATCGATGTCCCCTTTCGTGAGCTCACATTGAACGAACGAGACATCGTCCTGCACGGTGAGGAGACGACCAGACCCATCGTCGTCACGAGCAGAAGCGGCGGTGTGTTCGAACTGAACGCCAGCTACCGCAACGCCACCCGGGTCATCGAGGACGCGCTCAGCAAAGCCCAGAGCGAGAAAGGGATGGCACGGCTTGACAAGTTCGTGCGTGTCATGGAATGCCCCGCCTGCGGAGGATCCCGTCTCAATGAGCGCGCCCGCTCGACCACACTCGACGGTGTTCCGATCGACGAGACATCACGATGGAGTCTGGACCGCCTGAACGATTTCGTCCACGCGCTCCCTGACGCGGTTCCGTCGCAGCTGCGAACCATGGCGGATCGCATCGTCGAAGCGTTCACCGAAACCGCCTCCCGGCTTCTCGGCTTGGGCCTGGGCTATCTCTCGCTCGGGCGCGCGTCACGCACACTGTCCACGGGCGAGCTGCAGCGCGTGCAGATTGTACGGACCCTCCGCAGCAACACGACCGGAGTGCTGTACGTCCTCGACGAACCCTCTATCGGCTTGCACCCCGGGAACATCGACGCCCTCATCCAGGTCGTGCGCAGGCTAATCGAGACGGGCAACTCCGTGGTACTCGTCGACCACGACGTCCGCGTACTGCGACATGCGGACTGGCTCATCGAAATCGGGCCCGGAGCAGGCTCCCACGGCGGCGAGATCATCGCGACCGGTGACCTCGACGCGATCAGCGCGAACCCCAAGTCCCGCATCGGCGGATTCCTCACCGGCAGCGAGCCGGCCCTCGTCCAGGCCCGGGCATCGGACGGAACAGTCTTCGACCACGGCCGTATCCGACTACGGACGACGCCACGACACACTCTGCATGCACTCGATGCGCAGTTCCCCATCCGGCGCCTCACCGCAGTCACCGGCGTCTCAGGTTCGGGTAAGACGACCCTAGTGCTCGAGAGTCTCGCCGCGACCCTCCTCGCCCGATCCGCCGGCCGCCCCGTGCCTACGCATGTGGTGGAACTCGATGCGGGGAGCATTCGACGCACCGTCATCGTGGACGCAGCCCCCGTCGGGCGCAACGTGCGCTCGACCGTTGCCACTTACAGCGGTGTACTTGACGACCTGCGGCGCGCGTTTGGGGGGACGCCCGAAGCGGTATCGCGCGGCCTTGGCGCGGCGGACTTCTCCTACAACACCGGGAGCCTCCGCTGCCCACAATGCGAGGGAACTGGGCAGATTTCGCTCGACGTACAGTTCCTCTCCGACGTCGAAATCCCCTGCCCCGACTGTGCCGGAACACGGTACGGACCCGCAGCAGACGCGATCCTGCTCGACGGGCTCACGATGCCGGAAGCGCTCAAGCTGACCGTGGAAGAAGCGCGCACGAGATTCGCCAGGCTGCGGAAAATGCAGGCACGGTTGCGGACACTCGACGAGATCGGGCTCGGCTACCTCACGCTCGGGGAAGCAACCCCGGCCCTGTCCGGCGGTGAAGCGCAGCGGTTGAAGCTCGTCTCCGATCTCGAGCGGGAGCAGGACGGAACGCTGTTCATCTTCGACGAACCCAGCGTGGGCCTGCACCCGGCCGACATCAGAGTGCTCCTCGGCGTGCTCCAGCGCCTCATCGATGCAGGGGCAACGGTCATCGTCATCGAACACGACATCGACATGATCGTGAACGCGGACCACGTCATCGACCTCGGCCCGGGCGGCGGAGACCAGGGCGGAAGGATCGTCGCCTCGACGACGCCCGACGAACTAGCCCACACACCCGGAAGCCTCACCGGACAATACCTGAGCGAAGCACTCTCGCATCAAATGATGAACTAAGGAACGTCGAACGACTCAGAGCGAACGTGATCTGCAGACGACGCGCCTGACTCACTATCTCCGGGCGGCGATCGTCAACAGCTCCTGCGCCACGGCGGTCAGCAGAGTTCCGGGCATCCAAATGGCACTCAGGGGTCGAATGATCGCGAGATCTGTGATAGGAACCTGCACCACACGGCCGAGAACAAGGTCATCAGCGACCGCTAGCACGCTGAGGATGGCGGGCCCGGATCCGGCCGCGACAGTCGCTCGGATCGCTGCGTTGGATGGCAATTCGATCGACGCCGAATTGAGAGTCAGCGTCTCGGCCATGCCTCGCAATGCGCGTTCGAGGGCGAGACGTGTTCCCGATCCCACCTCGCGCGTGATGAGAGGAACGAGTGCGACCTCCGCAGCGGTGACCATTCGGCCGGGGCGCGCCCAGGCATGGCCCGGGTGGACAACGAGAACAAGTTCGTCTCGCGCGATCTGCCGCGACTCCAGATCGTCAGGAACATCCGGGGACTCGATGAACCCGACGGATGCGGAGCGTGCTCGGACGAGGTCGACCACGGTGTCGCTGTTGCCGGCGATCATCGAAACGGATGTCATCTCCTGGCGGGCATCGCGTTGTTCGCGGAGCCGCACGAGCCACTCCGGCAGCAGATGTTCGGCGATGGTCAGGCTCGAAGCGACGGTAATCTCCGCATCGACGCCCGCGCGCAGCGTCTCGATGGAACTGCGAAGCCTCTCCGATGCCGCGACGAATTCCTGCGCCCAGCCCGCGACCAGCAGGCCTGCGGGTGTGAGCGTGGAGCCGCGCGCCGAGCGTTCCAGCAGCGGTGCGCCAATCTGGCCTTCGAGGAGGCGGACACGTGCAGAGGCGGCCTGCTGCGAGATCCCGAGACTGTTGCTCGCCGAGGTCAGACTACCCCGCGCCCCGACCTCGAGCAGCAGTCGGAGAGTCATCTCGTCTGGGCGATCCACTCCTACTCCTTAGCATCAGGGCAACAACCACAGGTTGTGATGTGCCAATCATATGGCTCTCCCCCAGCCGTCCTGCGAACGTCAAGCTGGTTGTATGAGTCAACCTGTTACCGTCCCGTCGGAAGCCGCGCACGCTCGGCGTTTGCTGACCGAATTGGATCACCCGCGCCAGATCTTCTCGAACATTCCCCCGAACTGGTTCGCGTCGATCATGGGAACGGGCATCGTCGCCAACGCTGCTGCAACGCTGCCCCTTCAGTTTCCCGGTCTCCGGACCGGGGCGACTATCATCTGGAGCCTGGCCAGCATTCTGCTGGTAGCGCTCACCGCGGCGACGATCACGCACTGGGTCACCAATCCGAGCAAGGCCCGATCCCATCACCTCAACCCTGTGATGGCGCACTTCTACGGCGCTCCGCCCATGGCGCTTCTCACCGTCGGCGCGGGAGCCGTCCTACTCGGCAAGGACATTTTCGGCCTGCAGCTGGCAGTGAGCATCGACTTCGTGCTGTGGGGCATCGGCACTGTTCTCGGCCTGGTCAGCGCAGTCGCCATCCCCTATCTAACCTTCACTCGACATGATGTGGGAGACGATGCCGCCTTCGGCGGCTGGCTCATGCCTGTCGTCCCGCCGATGGTTTCCGCTGCGACAGGGGCGTTCCTAATCCCGTACGTGCCTGCGGGCCAGCTCCGACTCACGATGTTCCTCGCCTGCTACGCGATGTTCGGGCTCAGCCTCATCGCCTCCCTCATCGTCATCACACTAATCTGGTCCCGGTTGGCACACCACAAGACTGGCTCGGCCGTTATGGTGCCGACTCTCTGGATTGTTCTGGGTCCCCTCGGACAATCGATCACCGCCGTCACCCTGCTCGGTGGTGTCGCCCATCTCGCGGTCAGCGCGTCACTTGCGCACGCGCTCGGCTATTTTGGCCTCATCTACGGCGTCCCGATCCTGGGATTCGCGATCCTCTGGGCCAGCCTGGCCGTCGCCATCACCATCCGAACCGCCCGCGAGAATCTCCCGTTCTCCCTCACCTGGTGGTCGTTCACCTTCCCGGTCGGCACCTGCGTCACCGGCGTCACCGGCCTCGCCCTACACACCGGATCGACGGTCCTCACAATCGCCGCGATCATCCTCTACGTCGCGCTCGTCGCAGCATGGATCCTCGTCGCCAGCCGCACCATTCGCGGCAGCATCATTCGCGGCACCCTCTTCGCCGCCCCGCAATCGATTGTCTGACGCTGCGCCGCCCCCGCACTGCCGGTGACATCGCGAGATGGATCTCATGCCAGCACGGTGGTCGCGATATCCCCGAGGCGCGCCGTAGTGTCCGGATGGACGACCCGAGACGCCCGGGCGGGGATCAGGTCCGCCTTCGACGGCTGCCTTGCGGTTGTCTTCGGTGCCCTGACGCGCACGACGATGGGCGAGGCGGCCAGCAGCACACACGTCGCGGCAACTTGGTCGGGGGCCTGTATTGCGGTGCTGGCCTCTCGGCGTCGTATGCGCCGCATATACCGTGGGTGCAACTGAAGTGGTGTGCCGAGAGGTGTGCGTTCGAATGAATTCCAGGGCGGGCGGCTTGGCGACGAATCCACTGCACGTACGCGACCGACGGATCGGACGGTCGGCGCTCGAACTGCAGGTCGTTGAAGTCAAGTCCAGCAATCCGATGCGCGCCCGCATCACGACACGAGAATCCTGCGAGACTCTGTCAAGTTGAAGTGGCCCAAGGATGTCGCTCTGACCTGGCCCATGATCGGGCTTGGTCGGATTGCCATTTCGGTGGAGCCGCGATCGGTCCTAGGTGTTGCATCGTCACCATGGTCAGGTTGGAGAGCGAGGCTGGTCGACCGCGGCTGCGGCGACCTCCTCGGTCATCCCTCGCTGTCGGTGCAGGGTCGTGGTGATCGATGTGATGGTGGGGCTCATGTGTTCGTTGTTCCTTCTCTGTCATCCGTGGTCGGGTCGGTGAAAACGGGGCGGCGCTTCAGGAGCTCGTCATAGGCGGTCACGGTCGGTAGCGGCCGGGTGTCCGGCGGGAGGCCCGCGATCACCGCTGCCGGGTCGGTGAGCCGGCGTTGAGTGAGACTGACAACTCGTGGCTCACGCCCGGCCGGTTGATCAACGAGATGACGGCTTGAAATGGCCCCACCCGCGTGCAGGCGCGCCTCGACCGCGACGACGTCTGCGGAGACCGCACCGACGGTGAGCGCGGCCCGGATGCCGGCGATCACATCCGCTGCCCGCGTGCTTCGGTGCAGCAGAACCTCGATGAGTTCGCGGGTGCCAGCCGCGTCACCGTTAACGCTCCGGAACTCTTGCAACAATGCCTCGTGCGCTGAGGAGAACACGCCGGTGCAGCGAGCGTGAGTCAACGCGGTCGAGCCGAAGAACGCGCCAGGCTTGTTCCGAGCTGGACGTCGCTTCCAGCGGTCCTTAGCTCGTCGCGCGCCGTGCCGCGCGTGGACCGCCATGATCCGAGTGGCCGCATGGCCGGCTGCGGTAGGGGCACCTGCGTTCCCTGCACCCGCGCCGAAGCACTGCATTGGCGGGGAGGGACTCTCGATCCCCGGATATCCGCTCCTCTCGTGCCCGTGTCCGGCCGCTTCTACGGTGAGGAATTGAGCGGCGAACATTCCCGGTAATCCGCCGGTTGTGCCGCTCATGATGAAAGGAATCCCATGACTGACATGACTGGCAAGGTTGTCCTGATCACCGGCGGTACGCGAGGAATTGGTCGTTCCGTCGGCCTCGCCTTCGCTCGTGAAGGCGCCACAATCGTCGCGTCCTATACCTCCAACGAGGCCGCCGCCGTCGAGTACGGCTCCGAGCTGGAGGCGCTCGGCGTCAAGTACCTCACGGTACGCAGCGATTCCTCCCGCCCCGAGGAGATCCGTAGCCTGTTCGCGACGGCGAAGGAGACCTTCGGCCGGATCGATGTGGTGTTCTCGAACGCCGGTATCGAGCTGATCGACACCCCCATCCTGGACACCACCGACGCGCAGATCGACCTGCTGCTGAACGTCAATATCCGCGGCACCTTCTACACCCTCCAGGAGGCGGCCAAGGTGGTCGAAGACGGTGGGAGGATCATCGCGACCGGGTCGACGATTGCTCTGAACAACCCCGCGGGTGCCTCGCTGTACGGCGCCACCAAGGGTGCACTCAAGCCCATGGTCCAGGCCGTCGCACGCGAGGTGGCCGCGCGCGGCATCACCGCGAACCTCATCACCCCCGGCGTGGTCGAAGGCGCCGGAGTCATCCGCGACCTACCGCAGGAGACGATCGACGGCTACGCCGCTCTCAACCCCTTCGGACGTCAAGCCCGACCCGGCGACATCGGCCCGCTCGCGGTGTTCCTCGCCTCCGAGGGCGCCGCGTTCATCAACGGTCAGGCGGTCGCCGTCGACGGCGGTTCCATCATGTAACTCGTTGAGCCTCGGCCTGGGTTGCTGTCGGACCCGAACAGACAGGAACCCGGGTCGCCGTCCCGCCGGAGCACAGCCCCTGCCTGGTCGCGTAAGTCGCACACTTTTGGTCGTCGGATCGGGACCAAATCCTCCGGCTCGCGTGTTGTACCCAGTGACGCCGTAGCCAGCGATCGACCTCAGAAAGGATTCCCATGTCAAACGACTACCGCAAGACCCCCGAGGCACTCAGCAGCCTCACCGACGACCAGTACCGCGTCACCCAGAAGGACGCGACCGAGCCCGCGTTCCGCAACGCATACTGGGACAACCACGAGCCCGGCATCTATGTCGACATCGTCTCCGGTCAACCCCTGTTCTCCTCGACCAACAAATACGACAGCGGCACCGGATGGCCGAGCTTCACCAAGCCGATCGACGACGACGCCGTCACCACGAAAACCGACCGAACGCTGTGGATGATCCGCACGGAGGCACGTTCCGCCGGAGCGGACAGCCACCTCGGCCACGTCTTCGACGACGGCCCCCAGGATGAGGGCGGCCAGAGATACTGCATGAACTCAGCCGCCATGCGCTTCATCCCCGCCGCCGAGCTCGAGGATCAGGGCTACGGCGCCTACCGCGCACTCTTCACCGACGACACCCCGAAGGACTTGTCATGACCAGCGGACCCACCGACATCGGGAAGATCATCCGAATCCCCGGCACAGAGACAGCCGTCCTGGCCGGCGGGTGCTTCTGGGGCGTCGAAGACCTCATCCGCCGCCAGCCCGGCGTGCTGTCCACCCGCGTCGGCTACACCGGTGGCACGAACGACCACGCGACCTACCCTAACCATCCCGGTCACGCTGAGGCCGCGGAGATCGTCTTCGACCCCACTAAGACGACCTACCGCGACATCCTGGCGTTCTTCTTCCAGATCCATGACCCCTCGACCCTCAACCGTCAGGGCAATGACGTCGGAACCAGCTACCGGTCGGCGATCTTCCCCCTCTCTGCCGAGCAGGAGCAGATCGCCCGCGACACGATCGCCAATGTTGATGCTTCCGGGTTGTGGCCGGGGAAGGCAGTCACCACGATCGAACCTGCGGGCCCGTTCTGGGAGGCCGAGCCCGAGCACCAGGACTACCTCATCAATTACCCCGACGGGTACACCTGCCACTTCCCCCGCGCAGGCTGGGTGCTGCCTAGGCGCGCCGCCGCCCCGACCACCGCATAGCGAGTCCGGTCCGGCGAAGGCAGCGTCGCCCGTTCCCTGCGCAACGACTCCCCCGCCTTGTTGTGCCGTCTTATTGGGCGTTGAATCCGCCGTCGATGGGCAGGAGTCCGCCGGTGATGAAGGCGGCGTGGGCGGATGCGAGGAACAGCAGGGATGCGGCGATCTCTCACGGCTGTGTGATGCGTCCGAGCGGGTGCGCGGCGCCGAAGCTGCGGAGGTATTCCTGACTGTCTGGACGGATCGTGTTGAGAAACCCGGTGTCGACGACGCCGGGTGCGACGGCGTTGGCGCGGATGTCCAGTGGTGCCCCCTCGATCGCGGCTACCTTCATCAGTTGAGCGATGGCACCTTTTGAGGCTTAGTATGCCGACCGTGCGACCGTGGCGGCATAGGACGCGACGTAGAGGATCAGGCCGCCGAGTCCGGCGGCGCTCATCGTGGTGAAACCCTCTCGTGTTTGGAGGAAGCTGCCGCGGGCGTTGACGACCATGATTTGGTCCCAGTCGTTGGCGGTGGTGTTGGTGATCGGTTTGTTAAGGGTGCGGCGGGCGTTGCTGATCAGGAGGTCGAGGCGTCCGAAGCGATTCAGCGCCGTTGCATGTTTTTCGGCAGCAACCGTCTCGTCGGCCACGTCGCCGATCGCTGCGGTGACACGGTCGGGGTAGCGGTCCTTGGGTTCGGTGACGTGCGGTGAGAGGTCGTGTGCGACCACGCGGGCGCCGCGCTCGAGGAGAAGCTCAGTGGTGGCGAGGCCGACACCTGATGCTGCGCCGGTGACGATGGCGGCCCGGTCCTGGAATTCGGGAGGGATGGATTCGGACGTGGCGGTGTTCCGCTTTCGAAGGAGGGTGTTCGTCTGGGGCGTGTCAGGGCTGGCGGGACGTGAGCCCGTCGTCTGGAATGTGTTGGCGCCGCCTGCTGGGGAGGATGAAGGCTCCGATCAGGCCGACGGCGGACCGGGCGATGATGGCGCCTCCGAGTTGGAGGGCGGTGTTGGGCAGGGACGCGGCGAGTCCTTGGCGTTCGGGCGGGACGCGATCGGCGGCGATGAGGTTCAGGGGTGCGAACGGGCAGGCGAGCCCGAGGCCGTTGACGACCATGATCGGCAGGAAGACGGTGAGAAAGGTGGCGTGCTCGTCGATACGCAAGAAGAGGGCGTACGAAATGGTGAGGAGGATTGTGCCGGTGATCACCAGGGGCTTCGCCCCGATCCGTCCGGCGAGTCTGCCCATCGAAGGCGCGCGGTGGTCGCGATATCCCCGAGGCGCGCCGTAGTGTCCGGTGAGGAGCGGTGACCATTCCAGCGTGTCTTGCATCGCAAGGGTGCCTAGGAGCGCGAACCCGTTGTACGCGGCCCACAACGCTGCGATGGAGGCTCCTTTCCGGCGGTCCCGCGACGGCGCAAAAACGCCGGCGGCGGCAGCGGATTGGCGGTCTCTCGTTCGCGGATGCCGAATGCGAGAAGAAGCGCCAGCACGCGATGAGTATCGCCAGGAACAGCGGGTTGGTCCAGCCGACGCTGGCTCCGTCGGAGAGGCAGACGGCAAACCCGAGGGTGACGAGGAGTGCCCCGGGGTGTCGAGTGGTTCCCGGGCACTGGCTTGCGCAGGCTGTGGGATCACTCGTGGCGCGAAGATGAGGACGGCGATCGCGAACGGGATCGGCAGAGCGAACGCGAGCCGCCACGAGACTTCCGTGACGAGGCCGCCGATGAACCCTGCCGCGCCGGCGGTGGCGAACATTCCGATCGCGCGGCCGCGTTCCTGCGGTTTCGTCCACAGATTCGTGATGAGGGAGAACGCCGCGGGAACGAGGAATCCGGCGGCTACGCCCTTGATGAGGCGGAACACGATCAGAATTGTCGCGTCCGGTGCGAGCGCGGCGAGCAGGCCCGCGATGCCGAACACGGCCACGGAGGCAAGGAACACGCGGCGGCGATGAGGTTCAGTGGCCCGGCCTCCGAGCAGGAGGTAGCCTCCGTTTCCGAGGAGGTAGGCGGACACGATCCATCCCAGCGTGCCGGTGGAGAGGGCGAACTCGCTCTGAATGGAGGGCAAGTCGAAAGGGTCATGTCTCCACTCTGGGATCGCGTGTCCGATTGTCCCAGGTGGCCTGTTCCATAAGCGCAGCGCGCCCTGGAACGCTCACGGAAGAGAGCCCTATCGTGGAGACATGCCCGTGACACCGCTCAGTCAGTTCCTCACGGCGCGACGGGCGCTCGTCTCCCCGGAGCAGGCCGGAATGACCGCGTCCGGCGTCCGGCGGGTGCCGGGGCTGCGACGCGAGGAGCTCGCGGTGATCGCTGGTGTCAGCAGCGACTACTACACGAAACTCGAACAGGGTCGCGAGACGCATCCGTCCGCGCAGGTTCTGGATGCGCTGTCTCGGGCGCTGGATCTTCACGATGACGAACGGCGGCACCTGTTCCACCTGGTCGATCTCGTACCTCCGCCCCTGCACGGGATGCCGCGCCCGGAGGTGTCACGAGAGCTGCTTCAGCTGATGGACGCGTGGCCCGCGACACCCGCCATGGTGCTGTCGGACACCCTCGACGTACTCGCCCGCAACCAGCTCGCCAGGGGCCTCTATTCGGGTTTCGAGATCGACGACAACCTGCTGCGGATGACGTTCCTCGACCCGGAAGGGCGGCGGTTCTACCTTGACTGGCAACGGGCAGCGGAGGCATCGGTCGCGAACCTTCGATCGACCGCGGGCCGACGGCTCGATGACCCCGCCTTGGTGGCGCTCGTTGACGAGCTCAGCAGCGGGAGCACGGAATTCGCTGGGCTGTGGCATCGGCAGACCGTGCGTGGCAAGACGCATGAGGCGAAGCAGTTTCACCACCGACAGGTCGGGCCGATGACGCTCGACTACCAGGCGTTCGATGTGCGAAGCGCCCCCGGGCAGCAACTCGTGGTCTACCAGGCTGAGCCCGGCAGTCCCAGCGCCGAAACGCTCGCACTGCTGGGCTCCTTGGCCGCCACGCAGCAGCTCGCGGACGCGCCGGAGAAGCGCTGAGGCACCGGGCCAATCAGGGCATCACAGAGTCGCGCTTGCGTATTCTACGAGCTGCGGTGACGCGCAGGCAGGGCGCGTCACTCCCAGGCGCAACGCGACCTCCCGGGGTGACTCGTGGAGATCGAAACTGGGGTTATGACTACGCACGTTGATCCCGCCGCCAGCACGACAGCATCCGAGACCGACACCTCAAAAGTTGTGCTCGTGACCGGGGCGAGCAGCGGGATCGGCGCGGGAATCTCCCGTCGGCTCTCACGCGAGGGGCACCACGTGATCCTCACCGGACGCCGGATCGAGCAGCTCGAGGGCATCGTCGCCGAGCTCACCGGAGAGGGACACCGCGCCGAGGCGCGTACCCTGGACGTCACCGACCGGGGCGCCTATTCCGCGCTGATCGCCGAGGTGATCGCGACCCACGGCCGCCTCGATGTGCTTGTGGGTAACGCTGGGGTGATGCTGCTCTCCCGGTTGGAGTCGCTGCTGGTGGATGAGTGGGACCGCATGTTCGATGTGAATGTGCGGGGCCTGTACAACGGCATCGCCACGGTCTTGCCGCACTTCCGCGAACGAGGATCGGGGCACTTCGTCACGATCGCGTCGGTCGGAGCGCACCAGGTCGTGAACACGTCAGCGATCTATGCGGCGACGAAGTACGCCGCTTGGGCGCTCACCGAAGGGCTCCGGCAGGAGTCCGACCCCTCGATCCGTGTCACCACCATCTCTCCCGGCGTCGTGGAGAGCGAGCTCGCCGAGCACATCACCGACCACTATGCGGCCGGGCTCATGACCGATTACCGAGCCGCGGCGATCTCACCGGATGCCATCGGCCATGCCGTGAGCTACGCGATCAGTCAACCCGAAAACGTCGACGTGAACGAGATCATCGTCCGGCCTACCCGGCAGCGCTGATCTGTCTGTCACAGCGTTTCGCGCCATCATTTTGGAAGGGGATCGCATGACAGAACACCCCGCGCTGCTCCGACCGGAGACACGTTCACGATGACCGCCCTCGAAGCCCGCACCCTCATCGTGCGCGACGCCCTCCTGCACGTCACCCGGTCGCGAACGATACGCGGCGACGTTGTAGCGGCAGACGGCGTGCTGACCCAGGTCGGATCCAAGCAACAGATCGATCTGTGCGACGGTCTCGTGCTTGAGGCTTCTGGCGCCTCCGTGGTCCCGATCCTGATCGACAGCGCGATCGATGCTCAGGGTCGCGGAACCGATCTTGAGCTGGCGATCGGTCGGTCCGCTGTCTTCGTGGTCATCCGTGGCACCGTGCCTACGTCGCGCATCGGTGAAATGCTCATCGTCAACTCGAGAGACGTCCTTGCGGTCGTCCTGGAGGACCGCGTTGTGACGTGGGACGGTCTCGTCGCCGGTCCGGGCGATCCCAGTCCGAATTGGGTGGGAGCGTGGACGGACGCTCGCCGAGGGATGACGCAGTTCCTCACTCAGGACGGTCGCTACTCCGAGACCCGTGGTGGCCACACCGATGCGTATACGGGGCGTTTTTGGGCACACCGGCAATGGGTTGCGTATCTCGACGACACCGGATTCTGGGCCTTCGGGCAAAAAGCGGAAGGCGCTCTTTACCACGGCGGGTTCGTCCTGCGACGCACACCGATCCGACCGTCGCTCGAACCGTTCCCGTCTAAACCGAAGAGAAGCTGTACTGACCCTTGACCCCCTTCGTGCGTTCTGTGAAGTTTCGAAGCCTGCCGGCCTGCGAAGAGCGGTGCCACTCGGCTCGGGTTTTGAGCGTCGTGAGGAGGAGAAGCTGAGCCGCGGCTCAGGAGCGGAGGGCAGCGGCGTACTTCTCTTGGGTGACTGGTTCAGCCCCGGTTCCCTCGCCGCCGTCATCTTCTTCCTCGATCACGGCGATATGGGCGAGGAGATGGGTATCATCGGCGCCGTGCCAGTGCCATACGCCGGGAGCGCACACCGAGGTTTGCCCGGCGGTGAAACGTTCGGGCGCGGTGCCTCGTTCCTGCGTCAGCAGAACGCCGTCCGTGACGTGGATGGTCTGACCGCGGTGATGGCAATGCCAGACCGTCCTCGCACCGGGCTCGAGGTACGCCTTCACCAGCCGGACCCGGGAAAGGGCGATCCCGGCGCCGAGCAGTTCGATCCAGGCGCGAACGATCATGCGTTCCGCCGGTACGTGGAGGGTCTCCGCCTTGCGAAGTTCGAAGTGGTCGCTGCTCATCGCTGTTGTCCGTTCTGACTTGTCGTCGATTTCCGCGATGGGACGGCTTGCGGGGCGGGGCCGGTCTCGGCCCCGCCCCGCTCCACCGAGCCTGCTAACGGAGGTAGTGCGTCAGGTCGGCCGCCGCGTGGCGGAAAGAGGCCTTGACGCCGCCGACGTTCTGGATGGGGGTGAGCGCCATCCAGTCGTGGATGAGGCCGATGTACTCGACGGTGGCGACCTCGACGCCGGCCTCGGAGAGCTTGCGGCCGTAGGCGATGCCCTCGTCGCGCAGCGGGTCGTTCTCGGCGACCATGATGACGGCCGGCGGGAGGTCCGTGAGCTGCTCGATGCTGGCCTTCAGCGGGGCCGCGTAGATCTCCGCGCGGGCCTTTTCGGTTGGCGTGTAGGTGTCCCAGCCGAACTTCATGAAGGACTGCGGCAGGAAGCGGCCGTCGGCGTAGTCCTGGTAGGACTGCGAGTCAACGTTGGAGTCCAGCGCTGGGAAGAGCAGCAGTTGTGCCTTCAGCGCCGGAGCGCCCTCTTGAGGGTGGTCTTTGACGTAGAGGGCCAGCGCCGCGCTGAGGTCTCCGCCGACGCTGTTGCCGGCCACCGCGATACGGGAGGCGTCCAGGCCGTTGGCGACGCCCTCACGGCCGATCCACTTCAGTGCCGCCAGCGATTGGCGCAGCTGGGTGGGGTAGATGGCGTCGGGGATGGGTGTGTACTCAACGAACACGACGGCGTAGCCGGTGGCGACGGCGAGGTCACGGGACAGTCCCTGGTGGTTGTTGAAGTCCCCAGCGATCCAGACGCCGCCGTGGAGGAACAGGATCACCGGAAGGTCACCGGTGGTGCCCTCGGGACGCTGGATGTAGATCTTCACGGCCACGCCGTCGACCTCGATGTCCTTCTCTTCGACGGTGACACCAGAGATGTCACGGTGGGCGGCGTCGGCGATGGTGGCGAGGGTGGAGCGGACCTGGTCGCCGGGCAGCACCCAGAACGGGGAGGCGTTCTTGTTTAGCTCGGCGAGGAAGGGGCGGATGCCGGCGTCGATGCGCGGGTCGGTGGCGGCGTCGGGGATCTGGTTCGTGCTCATTGTCTTCAACCTTTCGTGAGGTTCCGGGAAGTTCTGCAGCCCCGGAAGGGGATCCTTCCCGGCGGTTCGGCCTGGTGTTTCTGGCCTTCCGGGGCGGTGATTCCAGACTTGTCCGTTCGGTGCGTCCGGCCCATCGAGGGCGCACCATGATCAACTCCGACCATGCGTGGGGTTAGCCCTACACGACTCGATGCGGGCCGTAGGCTGAACGTGGAGGTGGGGCGTGTGCGAATTCTCGTAGCGGAAGACCAGGCATTGATTCGTGAAGGGATCGTGCGGCTGCTTGAACGCGGCGGCATGGAGGTCGAGGCTGTCGACAACGCGACCGAGCTGCGCGCCCGCGCCCTGGTCGACGAACCGAACGTGGTCGTCACGGACATCCAAATGCCGCCGGGTATGGGCGACGACGGTCTCGAGGTCGCGATGGAGCTGCGGCGTACGCACCCGCAGATCGGTGTTGTCGTGCTCTCGCAGTATCTCGATGATCGCTACGCGTTGGACCTCGTCGGCGATCGCGCCGAGGGCGTCGGCTATCTCTTGAAGGAGAAGATTGCCCGCGGCGATATGCTCGTCGATGCGGTGCGTCGTGTGGCCGAGGGTGGCTCGGCGCTCGATCCGGATGTGATCGCTGGGCTCGTCGGTCGGCGCCGTGTCGATGATCCGCTCGCGCACTTGACGCCGAGGGAGAGGGACGTGTTGGCGCTGATGGCCGAAGGCCACTCGAACGCCGGGATCGCGGCCGTATTGTTCGTCACGGTGCCGGCCGTGGAACGGCACGTGACTGGGATCTTCACCAAGCTCGGCCTGCAGCAAACCGAAACCGGACAGCACCGTCGGGTGCTTGCGGTGCTGCGCTACCTAGGCGGCTGAGAGGCGCCGCCAGCGAGCGGGATTCGGGCGCGGATGATAGTGCCGCCGCCTATCGGCGAGTCGATCACGACGATGCCGTCGAACGCCTGCACCCGATCGATCATGCTATGCAGACCGGTGCCGGATCGCTCGAGATCGACCCCGCCGATGCCATCGTCTGCGACGGTGACGGTCAGCATGTCGACCTCAATCGAGAGATCGACGTCGATGCGGCCGGCCTGCGAATGCTTGGCGGCGTTGGTGAGTGCCTCCGCGACGAAGAAGTAGGCGTTCGACTCGATCAGCATGGACAATCGTCTGTCGCCGAGGTTGCCCGCGATGGAGACCGGCAGCGGGGAGTGGGTGCTCTGTGCGCGCACGGCAGCTGCCAGCCCGCGGGAACTGAGCACAGGTGGGTGGATGCCCGACGCCAGCTCACGCAGCTCGTCGATGGCCCCCTGCGCATCCACGGCGATCCCATCCAGGAGCGCGAGAATATCGTCGCCTGGCGTGCTGAGACTCTCCCGTAGCAGCCCTGCCTGCAGTGCGAGCGCGACCAGCCGCTGCTGAGCGCCGTCGTGCAGGTCACGCACGATCTGGCTCCGGGCGGAGGCGATGTTCTCCATCAGCCGGATGTGTGCGTCGTGGAGCTCGATGCGACGCAGCTCTGCCAGCTCCCGCTCCCTCGTTTCCTGCTCCAGCTGACGCCGCTCGGTGATGTCGACGAAGGCATGCACGGCGCCGCGCCCTCCGGGCAGTTCGATGGGCGCGGAGGACCAGGTGATCGGGATGAAGCTGCCGTCGGTACGACGTAGCCATTCCTCTCCTGACAGTGGCGCACCAGTGCGCAGCGGCTCCAGCATCCGGCACTCGGACGCGGGATAGACGGTCCCATCAGGGCGGGTGCCATGCATGATCGTATGGCTGTCGTGCCCCACGATTTCCTCCGCGTGCGCGTACCCGAGGGTCTGCAGGGCGACGGGGTTGGCGTACAGTACGAAGCCATCGGCGTCGACGACCCAGATGGGTTGCGGCGCTGCTGACAGGATCGTGGGAATCAGCCGTCCCATGTCGCCCGGGACTGCAGCCGTGGTTGTTGGTTGGTTCAAGCGCTCGCCTCTCCTCTGTTCGCCTCCACGTTATAGCGGTCGGACGCAGACCATGGGGTTAGCCACATGGTCTGTGTTGACGTAAGCAGGCAGAGTGGTGCCATGCCAGTTCGTATCGCTGTGGTCGACGACGACGCGGGGTTCCGCCGCGTCGCTGGCCTTGTGCTTGCCGCACGCGGCTACGAAGTGGTCGGCGAGGCGGCCGACATCGCCTCCGGCTACACGCTGATCGCGACCACACACCCGGATACCGCGCTCATCGATTACCACCTTCCCGATGGGAACGGTTCCGAGCTATGCGCCCTCGTGCGCACACTCGCGTACGTCCCGCGCATGCTGATCGTCTCCTCCGACGCGAGCGTCGTCACCGCCACGGGTGACGACACCCCCATCATCGCAAAGGAGCGTCTGGCGAGCATCGACGTGAATGCCTACCTCTAGGTGAGGCACCGTCGTGACTCATTCCTCGACGAGCTGTGCGAGCCGATTCGGGGTCTGCTCGTCGTAGGGAGGGAACACGAAGTCGACGGATTCGTCTGCTGGCGAGAAGAGCATGGCCTTGGCGTGGGTGAGGGAGTCGAATCCGGTCTTGCCGAGGTACTGTCCCAACCCGGAGGCGCCGACGCCGCCGAAGGGGAGAGTGGAGAACATCAGGTGCAACATGGTCTGGTTCACTGCCCCGTTGCCGAACCGCGATCAGCTGCTCGACTCGCTTCTTGTCGCGGCTGAAGATGCACGACGACAGCGCTGACGGGCGGCTTTTGATCGCGCGAACCACCGCGTCCAGGTCGCAGTAGGGAAGCACCGGGAGTATCGAGCCGAAGGTCTCCTCGTGCATGACCTTTTCGCCGTCGGACACCGGGTAAAGCACTGTGGGGGCCACGTAGCAGGCGTCGGCGTCGCTCTGGCCGCCGGTGATGACCTTGTCCGGGGCGATGAGAGAGGCCAAGCGCACCACATCCTTTGCGGATGCGATCCGTGACAGGTCGGGGTTCGGCTCCGGGTCGGGGCCGTAGAATTCCGCGACCGCTTTCTTCGCTTCCGCCACGAACGCGTCCGACTCGTGCACGTACATGTAACCCGGAGAGACGCACCATTGTCCGCCGAACGCCACCGCGCCCAGACGAGCTTGCGAGCGGCGTCGGGATGTTCGCGGTCTCGTCCGCGATGGACGGGTTCTGCCCGCCGAGTTCGAGGACGACCGAGGTGAGGTGTTCTGCGGCCGCCGCATCACGATCCTCCCGACCGGGACGCCGCCGGGGCAGAAGATGAAATCGAACGGCAATTCCAGCAGCTCAGACACGACGGTGCGGTTTCCGCGGACCATGACGACGTCGTGGGCGTCGAAATAGGCGGGAACAGCTCGCCGGGCACGCCGGCGGTGTGACTGGTCACCTCCGAGGCTTCACGATGGCAGGGTTCCCGGCGGCGAGGATTGCCACCAACGGGGCGATCAGCAGTGTGACCCCGTAAGGGTCGTGGAACACGCGCGCCCGGTAGCCCTTCGACGCGAAGGTTGCGGGCAGTTCTGCCTCGGTCGGCTGTATCCAGGCGCCCAGATTCGCTCTCGCTTCCGCGATCGCTCCGAGGGAGATGCCAAACTCGATCGTCACATCCCACACGGCCGCCTTGAAGTCCGCGTTGAGGGCGGTACCGAGCGCGTCCTGCTTCTCGGCGATGAGGCGCTCGAGGCGGGTGAGCTGATCCAGTCGCCATTTGAGCGACTTGGTCGCGTCGGACGCGAATCGAACCTGCTGCGCCTGGAACAGGGCGGAGATATCTGCTGTGGTGGCGCCTCCGTGGGCAGCTGTGGTGATCGTCAGTGTTGGGTCTTCTCGTGATTCGTGGCGTCCGGCATCGGGCGCGCTGTCGCGCGGTTGGACCGTCTCGGTGAGGGGTTCAGTGCGTTGATCAGCGATTTGCGGTGTGGGTATCGAATTGTTGGTGGCCAATGACCTGGAGCAAGGCGAGCTTCTCGGCTGCTTCGCTGCGGGGGGCGGCGGTCAGAACGAGGAGTGCCTGGGACTGGTCCTCCGAAAGCAGGGCCTGGCAGTCCAGTTCGATCAAGCCGACTTCGGGGTGCACCAACACCTTGTGATCCTCGAATCGGCTGGACACCTCATGCTCCGCCCACAATGTGGTGAACTCGCGGCTAATCTTGCTCAGTTCGTGAACGAGGCGTGCTGCGCGCGAGTTCGTTCCCCCGATGCCGTAGGCGACGCGCAGGCTGGCGACGTTGGCGCGGGCCTGCCGGGCATGGTCCTCGGCCGGGTACACCTGCCGTTCCCGGGGGTCGGTGAACCACCGGTAAATACCCGAACGTTGCATCCCGCTGAACGCGGTCTGGTCTCCGAACAGCACGGTGGCCAGCCGGTTCTGCACCAGCGTGTCGGCCAGGGTCGACAGGATCAGTGCCGGCGTATCGTCGAGGCGATCCAGCACACGCTGGAGTGCAGGAAGAACATGAGTATCGAGACCCGCACGTTCCGGAGCGGCCTGGCCACTGAGCCGGTAGAGGTGGTCGCGTTCGTCTCGTGTCAGGCGCAGGGCCCGGGCCAATGCGGCGAGCATCTGCGTCGACGGCTGCGGCCCGCGCGCCTGCTCCAGCCGGGTGTAGTAGTCCACCGACATGCCCGTGAGGTCTGCCACTTCCACTCGCCGTAGCCCCTCGACCCTGCGCCGTACTCCTGCGGGGAGGCTAACATCTTCGGGGCGAAGGGTTGCGCGCCGATGGCGCAAGAAGTCGGCGAGTTGATGGCGGTCCATGGCTTCATTGTCCGTGCCCCCGACGACCGCAGGAAGGGACCGCCGATCCCACGATCCCGAGTCCCCTCTTTCCCTCGACCGAATAACTAGGAAAGGGGCGGTGTGGCAACCACAACAGTACCTGGCTGCCACAGCTCCCGACCGCAGTCAAAGCGACCGGCCGTTTGGACTCGCGCGAAAAAGTTGCGGTCGACAGCCATCTCGCGCACTTTGATGAACATTGCGCCGGGCAAGCCGAAGATCACCACCGCCGGCCTCGAGCGACTGTCGTCCGAGGCCTGAAACCATTGAGCTCATCTATATCGTCCTGCGGCAGGTCGCGGAGGGCCCTCCGCACTCGACCGACCGCGACACGCGAGATTCGCCGTCACGAGCCGGACTCAGCAGCCGCGGTCTCCCTTCGAGGTACAGGGCGACCACAGAAGCACCGGTTCGCCCAAACGCTACTGGGTCCGAACTGCTAATTCTCTGCGCACCCGCAATGATGAGCACTATCCCGCTTTTCTCGATCACGCTGACCCTGTCCAACCCGCAAGGATCACCTGGTTCATCCGCTGGTCGTCGCGCCTTTCTTGGCGCTGGGAAGTGTCGATGCAAGCCAAGAGAGACGTGCCTGCTCCGGGAAGCGGCAACCGCCCGCACGGCTGCCCCGAAAGGGAGGGATCCGCGATCCCTCGATAACCACTCCTCTCCCGCAGCCACAGCATCCACTGCACACTCAACAGGTATCCATCAACGAAAGGACTCGCCCGTGAACATCACCGGCAACACGATCTTCATCCCCGGCGGCGCCTCTGGAATCGGCCTCGCCCTCGCGAAGCGCCTCCAGGCCGCCGGCAACACCCTCATCATCGGCGGACGCCGCACCGCGGTCCTCGAAAAGCTGAAGGCGGACCACGGCTTCGACACCGTCATCATCGACACCACCGACAACACCTCGGTGCTCGCCGCCCGCGACGCTGTCCTGGCCGCGCACCCAGAGCTGAACGTCGTCATCACGATGGCCGGCATCATGGTCACTGAGGACACCCACGTCGCCGGATTCCTCGAAGCCGCCGAGCGCACGGTCGAGACGAACGTGCTCGGACCGCTGCGGCTTATCTCCGCATTCGTCGAGCACCTGCAGACGCGCTCTGACGCCACGATCATGACCGTTTCCTCCGGTCTCGCGCACCTGCCGCTGACGATCACGCCGAGCTACAACGGCAGCAAGGCGTTCATCCACCGCTTCACCGAAACCCTGCGCCTGCAGCTGGCCGGCAGTACCGTCAAGGTCGTCGAGCTGACCCCGCCCGGTCTTCGCACCGAGCTGATGCCAGGTCAGTCACAGGTCGAGATCTTCCTGCCGCTGGACGACTACATCGATGAGGTCATGACCATCCTCGAGACCCAGCCCGACGTCACCGAGGTTCTCGTCGAGGGCGTCAAGTGGATGCGCTACGCGGAGGTCAACGGCAACTACGACGAACTCGTCACCACCATGAACGCTGGCTGAATAATCCGGGGGCGTTGCTAACCTTCAAGGTCGTGACGACCTCCGGCAGGATGTGGGCTTCCATAGGCTAAGCCAGCCGGAGGTCGTTGTGACTCACGACTATCGCCCCCCGGCTTCGGCAACATGAGCCCCACAGCTGTGCATGATGCCATCGAGAGGTGCAAGCGTTGTCTCTATCTCATCGATTCACGTTGCGCTCATACCTCTTGTGCGGCCTAGGACCGTTCTGGCTTCACTTCTGAAAGGAAACCGGGCAATTACGCACCTCTTGGGGCAGATACAAGTTTACGCGTGGCAGGAAATCGTGCCTGTCTCATTCCGAAGCTTCGACGATCGTTAGGTCCGAGAACCGTTCGGTCTCCTCGATGACCCGGGCGTTGCGCTCATCGGGCCCAGTTACCCAGGCTTCGGCAGCGTGCGCCGATTTCCCTGCGACGATGTGTCGCGCGACCAGTCGCGGAAGACGGAGTTCGGCTGGCGTGTGGAGGTACCACGTCTCATCGAGTGCCTCCCTGGCGCGCGGCCAGGACCCGGCTCGCAGAAGCAGATAGTTCCCCTCGGTGAGCACGACGTCGGCCGATCGCGGAACAGCGATCGAGCCGGCGATCGGCTCGCCTACCCCGTGATCGAAATCCGGCGCATAAACCGTCTCCTCACGCCCGGCCCGAATTCGTGCGATGAGCGCAGCATAGCCAGCGTCGTCGAACGTGTCACTCGCACCCTTCTCCGACAACCGTCCCAGCTCCTCCAGGATTCGGTTGCTCAGGTGGAAACCATCCATCGGGACGATCGCGACCGACAGCTGCGGTACGAGTAACTGAGCGATCTGCATAACGAGCGTCGATTTACCAGTGCCCGGCGGACCAGCGATACCAACAAGGATACGACCGTTATTCCTATTCATCGCGCGAACGCGCTCTGCCAGCGCGAAGGGATCGGCAGGCACCCTCCGCCGTACGCCACTCGCGCCCGGGAAACACGGCTTCCGCTCAACCATTGACGTCGACTGACTGCGCGTTCAACGCTCTAAGTGACACCCGCGCACCGTAGTGGTGGAACATCCACAGGGCACGTTCAAATGGAGCGACGAAAGCCGGCTCATCAGCGAGGGATCCGAAGATCTCGGTGAGGCGGAGGAAATCTATCGGATGCCGTGTCGCTCGGGAAGCGGCAGCCATCACCCGTTCGCGGCGCGGATCGACGACGACGATGGGCGCACCAGACTCGTCGATGCCGGTCGCGTATCGCGCCCAGCTGGCGATCACGGCGGCACAGGTCTCAACCGGGAGTCCGCGGGCGAGGCGGTCCCGCACGACGGGGAGGAGGAACTTCGGGATCCGGTCCGACGTCTCGGCGCAGATCCGTGAGATCGGATCGCGCAGTTGCGGGTTCCCGAATCGTTCGAGCACGGTCCGCCCCCATCGAGTGAAGTCCACTCCGTCGATTGCATCAAGAGTGGGCACCGCTTCTTCATCGATGTATCGAAGCAGCAGGCTACGAATGTCTGGATCGGCAATGGCCTCGTGCACGTAGTCGAAGCCGAGCAGAGCGCCGATGAAGCACAACGACTGGTGGGTCCCGTTCGCGAGGCGCAGTTTCATCCGTTCGAATGGCGCTACATCGTCGACGACGCCGACCCCCGCCGCAGCGAAATCGGGTCGGCCGTTCACAAAGCGGTCTTCGACGACCCACTGAGTGAACGGCTCACAAGTGACGGCCCACTCGTCCTCGATCTCGTAAGCGTTTCGCAGATACGCGTGGTCCTCCGGGGTGGTTCCGGGGGTCACCCGATCGACCATCGAACTCGGGAACGACGTGTTCTCGTCGATCCACTCGAGCATGTCCGGCGCAACTCTCGCCGCGAAACCGGTCAGCGCTTCACGCGTCACCGAACCGTTCTCCTCGATGTTGTCGCATGACATGATCGTCACCGGCCCCGCGCCGGTCTCGCGGCGGCGGCGCAGTGCGTTCACGATCAATCCCAGCCAGGACGCCGTCGACGCCGCCGATGCCAGGTCCTCGCAGATGAGCGGGTCTTGCGCCCCGGAGAACCGTCCCGTTGCCGGGTCGATGCCGTAGCCGCCTTCGGTGATCGTCAACGCGATGATGCGAGTGGACGGATCAGCCAGGCGCGCAAGGACTGCTTCCGGACGTTCCACGGCACTGTCGAATCCGAGGATCGAGCCAATCACCCGTGTGGACCGCGAGCCGTCGGGGGCTTTCTCGGTGAGTGTGTAGAGGTGATCTTGCGCACGCAGCTCGTTGAGCATGCGCGCGGGTTTCGCATTGACGCTCACCCCCCAGAGGGCCCAGTCGGCGCCGAGCCCGAGGTTGAGGAGCCGATCGATATACATGGCCTGGTGGGCTCGGTGGAAGTTGCCGACGCCGATCTGGACGATTCCGGCAGTGAGCGCTGATCTGTCGTACGACGGCACTGAGACCCTGTGGGGCAGAACCTGAGAGCTCTCCTCGCTCAGCCTCATTTGGGCGCCCCGTTCCGGAGTGCGAGCATCGCGCCGACCGCTCCGGCCGCTCCGATGCTCGCCCGCGCGGATACGTAAGCAGCTCTGAACCGTTCGTCGGATCCGAGTTCCCCGAACACCGCGCGGAGATCGAGTAGCGCGCCGGGTGTGCTCGCTTCCAGCTGAACGGCGGCGGCGAGTTCCGAGGATCTGACGTCGTCGACGACGATCCGCGTGCCACTCTCTGTCGCCCCTTCGAGGTAAACGCTCCAGGCGGCCACGACGAGTGCAATGTGGTCGATTCGTCCGCCGACGGCGAGCTGCTGCCGGAGCACCGGGAGCAAGAACTTCGGAATTCGTTCGGATCCGTCCACGACTTGACGGGCCAGCGTGTCTGCGATGGCCGTGTTGGAGAATCGTTCGATGAGTTGCGTCCGGTATGACGCGAGGTCAATGCCAGGCACCGGATCGAGGGTCGGGATCGCTTCGTAGCTCATGTAGTCCAGCAGGAACGTCACGAATCGTTGGTCTCGCGCGAGTTCGTGGACGAAGGTGAACCCCGCGAGAATACCGAGATAGCTCATCGCCTGGTGCGAAGCGTTGAGCAGCCTCAGTTTCATCGATTCGTACGGCGCAACGTCCGGGACAAGTTGCACACCGACCGCGCCGAAGTCCGGTCGGCCGAGGGTGAACCGGTCCTCGAGTACCCACTGTTCGAACGACTCGGAGACGACCGGCCATGCATCGTCGACGCCGTGCCGCGTCGAGAGCTTGGCGATCGCTTCTGGTGTCGTGCCCGGGGTGATGCGGTCGACCATCGAGTTCGGGAACACGACGTTCTCGGCGACCCATTCTCCGAGTTCGGGATCCTTGGCCCGGGCGAACGAGGAGAGCGCTGTCCTAGCGACGGCCCCATTGCCCGGGATGTTGTCGCAGGACATCACTGTAAACGGGGGAACTCCCCCGACACGACGCCGACGAAGAGCCTCGGTGAGCAAGCCAAACACGGTGGCCGGTACGGCGCCGGGCACGAGATCCGCGGCGATTCCCGGGGCGCCCAACTCGAAGCCGCCAGTCTCGGAGACGAGATAGCCGCCCTCGGTGATGGTGAGCGAGACGATGCGTGTCGTGTCGGAAGCGAGGAGCCCGAGCACCGCCTCCGGGTCATCCGGAGCGAACGCGTACCGCACGATCGACCCGATCACACGGACATCATCGCCCCCTGCCGGGTCCTTCGTCACGAGCGTGTACAGGGCGTCTTGTTCCGCGAGCACGTCGCGCATTCTCGCATCCGTCGGCAGGACGCCGACGCCACAGATGCCCCATTCGGTCTCGCCGAGCTGCAGCAGGCGATCGATGTACATTGCTTCGTGTGCGCGGTGGAACGCGCCAACTCCGATGTGCACGATCCCTGGGCGCACTCGCGCCCTGTCGTACTCCGGGACGGCGACGGACCGCCCCAGCTCAGTCAGGTTGGAGGAGTTCACTGCGGTCATGATCGGTCCTGGTTCTTTCCAGTCGTTCGGATCGGCACCGAGTCGAGCATTGTGGAGCGTGTGGCCTGTTCGACGATGAACGCGGTGAGGCTCGCGTTAAAGGCGGCATTCTGCGGTGCGCTCAGGTGGTCGGCGAAAGCCGCTTCGTCGCGATAGATCTCGTGGACAACAAATCGTACTGCGTCGTTCTGGACGCTGTAAGCGTCGAACGCTATGTTCCCAGGCTCTGCACGCACGTGTTCGGCGTAGTCGGCTAGGAGTCGTGCGACGTCCGCCTCCCGCCCCGGTCGCGCGGTGAAGTCGGCGAGCAACCGCACACGGGCCGAGGCCTCTCCTTCGTGGGAGTCCTGAGTTCTTGTGCTCACGCTCTGTCTCCCTCTCCGAGGAGGCCGGTGATGGTACCTAGGAGGCTCTCTGCGTCGAACTCGCTCGTTGGAGCGTTACGGACGACTCGTCCGAGCCGGAGGATGACCACTCGGTCGGTCACCTGCAGCACGTGCGGCAGGGTATGCGAGATGAAGATGACGCCGAGCCCTTTTGCCTTGGCAGCTCGGATGACATCCAGAACCTCGTTTGATTGGCGTGCGCCGAGGTGATTGGTCGGCTCATCGAGGATGATTACCTTCTTGGCCCATGTGACGGCCCTCCCGATCGCGACGGCTTGCCGTTGGCCGCCGGAGAGTTCCGCGACGGTCCGATCTGCCGATGCCACCCCGATTCCGACTCGATCGAGCTCATTGTGAGCGGCAGTGTCCATCTGCTTCTCCGCCAGAAAACCGAGCTTGCCGAGCAAACCCTTCTTGACGATCTCACGGCCGAGAAAGACGTTCGCACTGACGCTCAGGTTCGGCGCGAGACCCGAGTCCTGGTAGAGCGTTTCGATACCGGCTTCGAGTGCGTCGTGGGGAGATTTCCAGGAGCGCACCTCACCCTCGAGGAACAGCTCACCGGAGTCCGGCTGATGCGCGCCTGAGAGGACCTTCACGAGCGTTGACTTGCCTGCGCCATTGTCCCCGACGAGTCCGAGGACTTCACCTGCTCTGACGGAGAGGCTGACACCATCGAGCGCCACGACGCTGCCGTAGTTCTTGGAAATGTTGCGCACTTCGTAGAGAGGTCTGGTCTCGGGATTCATACTTTCTTTCCCTTCGTGTTTCGCAGCGTCTGCAGCGCGACTGCTGCAGCGATCAGGACGGCGACTACAACCTGGTTCCAATTCGGATCGATGTTGATAATGATGAGGCCGCTCGTGACGGTCGTGAGGATGAGGGAGCCGAGGACGGTCCCACTCATCCGCCCGGTTCCGCCGGAGAGGCTGGCGCCGCCAATGACGACGGCTGCGATAGCGAGGAGTTCTTCCCCGGCCCCGGCACTCGGCGAACCCGAGCCGAGCGTGAGGTAGACGACCATGCCCGCGAGTCCAGCAAGCAGGCCGGACAACGCGTACACCTTGGCGATCTGCACGTGCACGTTAATACCAACAGCCTTCGCCGAGAACTCGTTACCCCCGATTGCAAAGACGTAGCGCCCGAGTCGGGCTTTGTGCAGGACCAGTCCTGCGATGACGACGATGACGATGACGCAGATGCCCGGCCAGGACAGCGGTCCGAGCCACGGCACGCTGAGCGATATGGCGGACGGTGGGCCGCCGGCGACCGGACCGCCCCTCGTGAGCACGAGGGCGATCCCGGCGCCCGCGCCGAGCGTCACGAGCGTTGCGATGAAGGGCACCAGTTTGGCGACGTTGATGAGGAACGCGTTGATCAGTCCAACGAGGAGTCCGACGCCTGCTGCCACGACGATCCCAATGAAGATCGAGAGCCCATCGGACACTCCGCTGCCGGTGGCGGCCTGCATCGCAAAGGCTGCGACCACACCGGACACCGTCAGGGTGGAACCGACGGAGAGGTCGATTCCACCGCTGACGATCACGTACGTCTGGCCGATCGCGATGAGCGCCACTGGCGCCCAGTCGACGAGGATGTTTCCGAACACCCCGAGTGAGAAGAACTTGGCGTTGAGCGCAGTGAAGAGCACGATCATCGCCACGAGCACCACGAGCAGCACAAACGGCTGGCTCGCGAGGATCCGACGGGCCGGATGGGCGCGCTCGTTGCCGCGTGGTGGCGGCGGAGTCTTCTGAGGTGGGGCGATCGTCGTCTGAGCGGGTGTCACGATTCTTGTCCTTCGTTCTCGGGAGCTCGGCTAGCGGACTCAGCCAGCGCTCTCGATGTAGGTGTACTTCTCAATGTCGGCAGCGGAGGTGTTCTTGTCGATGATGATGTTCGGCAAGGTGACCGCCTGCTTAATTTCGGCTGCGGCCTTGTCTTTGCGCAGCGTCTGGACGATGCTTCGGACGGCGAGCTTGCCCTCCTGCGCAGGATCCTGAGCGATGAGGGCGGTGAACACTCCCTGCTTCAAGAGGTCCACGTTGGTCTTGTACGCGTCGTATCCGACCAGCGCGACTTTGCCGGTGAGGCCTTTCGCTTGCAGTGCCGATGCTGCTCCGCTGGCGTTCGTGCCGTCGATCGCGAAAATCCCCGCGAGGTCGGGGTAGGCGGTGAGCCAGTTATTCACGTTCGTGTTCGCTGTGGCCGGGTTGGACTCTGAGTAGCCGGTCGCCACGATCTCAATGCCCGGGTACTTCGCAGCGATCTGGTCCTTGAACCCGTCGAGTCTGGCCACGTTCGTCGTCGACGTCGCCGAGCTCAGGCCGACAACGACCGAGTATGTCGTGCCGTTCGTGTATCCGATCGCGTTGGCGATGGCATCAGCGGCCTTGGAACCACCGTCACCGTTGTCGCCTGTGATGAATGAGACGACGTTGTCGAGGTCGTCGACGCTCGTATCGACGTTCACAACAGGGATGCCCTTCGACACGGCACGGTCGACGACCGGCTGAAGCGCCTTAGGGTCTGTCGGTCCAAGCACGAGCCCATCGGGCGAGGTGGCCAGGACTTGGTTGACCACCGGGATCTGCGTCGCCGAGGAGTAGGTGGTCGCGTCACCTTGGAAGGTGAGCTTGACGCCCTGGGCCTTAGCTTCGGTTTCCGCGCCGACTTTCATCGCTTGGAAGAAGGGGTCAGAGGATGCGCCGACGACGAAGGCGACGGTGAGGTCATCTCCCCCGCCGCCGCCACCTGCCGTTCCGGCGCTCGAGCAGGCGGTCAGGCCGACTGCTGCGACGCTCAGCACTGCTAATACGGCTGCGGTGGTTCGTCGTGATGAATTCATCGTCTCTCCTTTGAGGTGCGACAAGACCGTTGGTGCGACTGACCCAAGCGGTTCTGCGCGGTTGGGGTGCTGGGGATCGGGGCTCGACGGTCGGGTCGCCGTCTCGCCTGCAATGTAACCGGTCTCATTTTGACTAAATGATACCGGTCTCATTTGCGCTATGGTGAGTATGCACGCGAGTGACGACGGTGTCAAGCGAACAAAAAGGAGGCCAACACGATGAGCGACCGAAGCGCCGGAGGAGTCGGAAAGGCCCCACGCCTCGAGGACGTGGCACAGCTCGCGAAAGTGTCGAAAGCAACCGCGGCGCGAGCGCTCAACGGTTCAGACCTGGTCACGACATCCACTCGCGATCGTGTTCTGACAGCCGCCAACGCACTGAACTACCGCGTGAATGGTTTGGCCCGAGCGATGTCGGCAGGAGAGTCCCGCACGATCGGCCTCGTCATTGCCGACATCAGCAACTCGTTCTTCGACCGGGCGACCCGCGCCATCATCGACACCGCCGCGAAACACGACTACCAAGTACTCGTGATCAACACCGACGACAACCTGGACGCCGAGGCGCAGGCGGTTCGGGTCCTTCTGGAGAAACGCGTCGACGGCATGATCGTCGTTCCGTCCTCGCGAACCAAGTACGGCCACCTCATCTCCAGCACCGGCCCACTCATCCCACTGGTCCTGCTCGATCGCCGCATCCCCGACCTCACGGTCGGCACGGTCACAACCGACGACTACTCGAGCGCCGTCGAGGCTGTACGCCTCTTCGCTTCACGCGGACACACGAGGCTCGGCATGCTGGTCAACTCCGCAGACCATCGAGAGGTTGACGGCGACGACCCCAACGGCACCGTCTCGACGATCTTCGACCGCGTCAGCGGGTTCAGGGCAGGCTTGGCCGAGTTCGATCTCCTGGACGAGCCGACTTGGATTCGCTACAGCCGGCACGACCACCGGCATGCCGTCTCCGTCGCACGCGAATTGCTGTCAACTCCCGGCGGGCCGACGGCGATTCTAACCACGAACGCCGACGCAGCCCTGGCCGTTATCGATGCGTGCAACGAACTCCACCTCGCCCTCGGGGGCAAGATCGGGCTGGTCAGTTTCGACGACGCACCGTGGGCACAGGTGTTCCGACCGTCCATCTCAGTCGTTGACCGCCCCGTCTATGCCCTCGGCCAGGCCGCGGTCGAGACCTTGCTCGCACAATTGCAGAACCGCGGCGCACCCGTTCGATCGCGGGAAATGCGAAACACGCTTATCGACCGCGACTCCGTCGGGTACGTCGGACCTCCTGTACCGCCCCATCGCTCCGCACCGGATTCTGGGGACTTGAGCCCTAGTGGATGAGTGGCAGACCTTCGCGGCTGCGGCGGTCGCCTAGCCCGATCCGCTGGTGATCGTGGGTAGGGCTTCGATCTTCCGTTGCGCCATTCGCGACCTGTTTTCACGTTCACGCCGACAATCCGGCATGCTTCCTTGCTGCTGACACCTTGAGCCACCAGCTCAAAATAGTGCTCCCGCTCTCGGGTCAGTTTTCGACGTCCCCGTGCTTCACATCCTCGTCGAAACTCGAACACGGCAACTCCTGAAAATGATCAGGTGTTGCGACGACCGATAGAACCCAGGACTGGGTGGGACCGGGAGTGGCTGTTTTGGTGTTCGTTGAGGTGTCGTTGCGTGCACACCTTGTGGCCATGTTGGAGGAAGCCTTGGGGAATCGTCGATCTCTCGATAGGCTCAACCCGTTGTGATGACCCCTCGGGTGGGGTCATCATGGCTGAGGCTCGTGAGTGCGTTCGGTGTTCGCATGAGCCAGGAGGGCCGGTTGTGTTCCTATCGG
Source organism: Plantibacter sp. Mn2098 (assembly GCF_049319745.1). Lineage (NCBI taxonomy): Bacteria > Bacillati > Actinomycetota > Actinomycetes > Micrococcales > Microbacteriaceae > Plantibacter > Plantibacter sp. Mn2098. Next base: position 41,982 of record NZ_JBMOUH010000013.1, read on the forward strand.
GTGAACGCTAACTTGGCCTGAGCGCACGGGGTCGCCTCTCCTCTTGCGCTCTGCAACACGGGCCGTTCTCAGCCACCGCCGGCTGCGGCTCGGTGGGTTCAGCATGTCCGAACACATGCTGAACCCACGCTCATTCCTGCCGATGCCGCGGTACGAGACGCGGGTGGATGCCGGACTTCCCAGGGTCCGGCACCCGATTCGGGTCTGCGGTCAGAGTCGCTTGATGCGCCATCGAGAGTTCCTGACCACGTTCCCAAACGTATACCGGTCTGACCCTGAGCGGAAGCACCGTTCGCCCGTTGGCGGGCCACTGCACACTATTGGGCCCCGTCTGGGCTCACCTTCGGGTGGGTTCAGACGGGGCGCATGTTCTCGATCGCGAATGACCTTCTGAAGCAGATGTCGGCGGACGAACTGAGCGAGATCGTCGTAGAGCCGGACTGCGGGAACCAGCCTCTTCTGGTCGAGCTTGCTGCCCAGCTGCACGCTCGACCGGAAACCAGCGCCGACGTGCTCAACAACTTTGTAGCCGAGATCGCCGGACCGATCGCGGGCACCCTGACGGACCGGCTGGAGAGCGCCGGCACCCCGGCCTTCCTGGAAAGTTCCACGCGGGACAATCTGCGGATGCTGTTTGAGCTTGATTCGGACTTGGCACGCTCGCTAGTCGAGCGACGGCTCGAAGCGCTCGCATGGCGAAAGGATGACCTCGGATCTGTCTATGTCGGCTTGCAGCTATCTACGTCTGCTGGGTACCGCTGGAACATAGACGCGCAGCGGATGCGTGCGGACTTCGGAGATGAGCTTGCTACTCGCGTCGAAACTGCGATCCGCACGTCGTATGAGGAGAACCCTGCGGCCGACATCCTCGCTCAAGTGCCAGCCGGTGAACGTGCGCCAACGGCCGAGGAAGGGCGAAGCTGACCCGATGCTAGCTCGCGAGCGAGCAGAGGGTCGCCAGGGCGAGGAATGAGCGAGCAAACGTAGGGTGGAAACGCGCCCTCGCGCACGATTGCGGGTGAGCGCGTTCGGGGAACCTTCTTCCCTAAAGCACTCAACTGATGGGCGCAAGCTGGACGCATTCCGTGGCAACCCGCCTCGTGAGGTCACCCGTCGATAGCCGCAATGTGCGTTGGATGACGAACTGGGAACAAGCCTGCACAGAGTTGGCCTCGTCCAGCGACGAGTTCTTCAACATCCTCGGGGAGACGAACCGTCACGGTGACGCTCACAGCGTCCTCGTCGGTGTCGAGCCAGAGGGCGGCGACCTCGCGGGCGGCTTGGTCGAGTTCCCCGAGACTGTGGGCCTGGCCCATGGCGACGATGCGGTGCTCTTCGCCTCGAGGTGATGGGCCGTTGAGTGCGGGGATCTCGAATGTCCACCAGCGGCCTTCGCGGTAAGCGATCGCCTCAAAGAATCTGGGCTCTGGGTGGAGTCCACTCAGGCTACGTGTCGAGCGCATTGATCACGCCGTTTCCTTGACGAGCTGGCTGACGCGGCCGCGGGAGACGCCGAGGAGCGCGGCGGCGTCGGCGACGCTCACGTGCGCTGCGCGCAGTTCACGCACCACAAGGCGAGCTTGACGAGCCGCTTCCATCTGGCGCTCGTGAGCTTCGAGCGTCGCGGCCCGCGTCTCTTGAATGCGACGCCCGAGGTTGCCGTCGAGCTCGGCGTGAATGCGTACCTCCACATCCGAGTGGTCGATGTTAGGTTCTGCCGTGTCGAGGTAGTCGCGAACCTGTTGGGCGGCGCGGTCGAGCGTGCGAACCTGCGTTACGGGGTCGTCGTCGATGGCGAGCTCCCAGCCACCTTCCCAGCGGGTGGCGGTGACTTCAATAGTGCTGCTCACTTCTGCATTCCCTTCACTTCTTCAATCGCTTTCAGCGCCTTGCGAGTAAGGCCTGGCGAGACCTCCCGCGTCTCCGTAATGATGACCGGCCGCGCGAGCCCGGGTGCGCTCCACTTCTCGTGATCACCCTTACCCTCTGATGAGGTAAACCCTGCGTCCTCCAACAACTTCACCAGCTCGCGGTACTTCATTGGCTTCGTCATGAGTCTAGTTTAGCCCATCTAAACTTCAAGTGTCAAGGGGGGCTAAATTTGTGGTCAGGTGTTTTATCAGGGCAAGATCTCGATCGCGGCAATGCGGTCGGGGCGGAACCCTCCCCAGTGATCCTGGTCATCGACCACAACGACCGGCGCAGTGCTGTAGCCCAGCTCTTCTGAGACGTAAACGAGCGCGTCCGCATTCTCTGGCGCTGCGACATTTACCACCTCGTACGCGATGCCGCGTCGGTCGAGAGCAAGATAGGTCATCCTGCACTGCTGACAGTTCGGCTTGCTGTAGATCGTGATCATGGCCCTTTGGTCCCCCTAGATTGCTGGAACGATACCTCTCACAAGAGAACAAGACGGCTCTCACCCTTTGAGGTCATCCATCTGATAAGCAGCGCGACGCCGAAGAGGAGCGGGTGTCAACTGTGGCCCGCAGGGTCATTCCGAAGGGACGCGGAGCGCGGTTGACTCCTGTGGATCGCAGGCCAAAGTGAAGCGCTCGGATGGACGACCGGTCGCGGCTTACGATCCGTAAGTGTCAGTTGTCGCCCATAAAATTGGGTGAACAGCTTGATATGGGTTAGCTTTCTTTTCGCGTCACCGGTGGTGCGCGTTGAGCACGCTCGCACTCAGGGTGTCGAGGGTGTCTCGGATGACTTCAACATTGGCGGACCAGTAGTGGATGCCGCCAGTGCCACGGGGGTGGGTCGCGTGTCGCTCGGTCAACAGGCCGGCATCGGTCAGCACTTTCAGGTGCAGGCCCACTCCGTTGCGCGTCATGTCGAGCGCTTCCATCAGCTCTTGCGCGGTGACCTCGCCGTTGGCGATCACGATTCGCAGCAGCGCCAGGCGCGCGGGTCGGACGCCCAGCACGAGGCGCGCTTCGCGTCCGGCTTCGTCCGATTCGGGTATCAAGAGGCCCACATTCCCAACTGTAAATTCAAAATGCACTGTACTATGCAAAACGAAGGCGGCTTTGGATTCGCCGCAAAAGGAGTTAGAGCATGATCGACAAGTCGTTGATTCGCGACTTCCCGCCGATGACCGCCACATTGCTGGCCGACCACACGGGCGTGTTCCGCGTGGGCACGGTTGAGCAACACGTATCGGAGGCTGATGAGGACTCCGCGATGCGTGAACTCGTGAAGCTGATGCAGGCCGAAGCGGTGAAGTCGCACCGGCCTATCCGGGTGATGGTCACGGACCCCACGAGCCTGACGCAGTTGCTCGTGGGCACGGATGGTGCTCTCGAAGAGGAGCAGCACCCGCAGTACCTGGACCTTTCGGTGCCGGCGGATGTTGAGCCGGTCCGTGTGCCTGAGCCGGCCGTGGTGGAGCCGGAGCGCATCGTCCCGCCCGCACCCGTGCAGCGGACGGCGCCCATCGAGGAGCCGACGCCGCTCCCGCAGCCCCTCAGCCGCATCGTGGAGGCTCAAGAATCGGCGAGTGCGCCAGCGGCCGAGCCTGCGGCTGCACCCGTCCAGCAGCTTGCAGAGGCTCCCGCGGTGGTGTCGCGTCGCGAGCTGCGCGAAGCACCGTCGTTCCTGGCACCGCCCACGGCGGGACCGGCCAAGAAGGGCGTAGCGGGCCTACTCAACACGATCGGGTTCAAGGTCGCAGCGTCGCCGGCAGAGATCGCGGAGCGCGAGGACATCAACGCGGTATCGCGGCACTTCCCGAAGCGTCGCACGATCGCGATTGTGAACCGCAAGGGTGGCGCGAACAAGACGCCCACCGTCGTGAACCTCTCGTCCGTGTTCGCCCGATACGGCGGCGGCGGGGTCGTGGCGTGGGACAACAACGAGACGATGGGCACGCTCGGGTGGCGGACAGAGCAGGGCGGACATGAGTCGTCCGTCTTGGATCTCCTGGACGCGGCAGAGGATCTGCTGTCCCCTGGTGCCGAGCGGGCGGATCTGTCCCGCTTCGTGCACCACCAGCCGGGCGACAAATACGAGGTACTGCGATCGGCTCAGGAGGACGAGCGATCGACGACGACCGACGTCGGCGAGCACGTTGTGACCGGTGACGAGGTGGACTTGGTGCACCGGGTCCTGGCGAAGTATTACCGCCTGATCGTGATGGACTCCGGCAACTCTGCCGGGGCTCAGAACTGGTTGCGGATGATCGAGCACACGGACCAGCTCGTGGTGCCGCTGACGACGATCGATGACAAGAAGGAAGGCGCACTCAAGACGCTCAAAGCGGTAGACCGCCTGAGCGAGCACGGTTCGGCGCTGGCCCGCAACGCGGTCGTGATCGTGTCCGAAGCTGAGGCGAAGGACACCGTCATTGCGAACCAGTACGCAGACGACTTCCGTCCGTACGTGCGCGATGTCGTGGTGGTGCCGTTTGATCCGGCGTTGAAGAAGGGCGTCATTCGGTTCGACTCCCTGCGCTCGAACACGCAGCGGGCATGGCTGGCTGCTGCGGCGGCTGTGGCTCGGGGGCTCTGAGCATCATGAGTCGTTGGATTCAAGCCGCACAGGATGCTCCGGTGGAGGATTCCAGCGCCGTGCGCGCGGCTGTGGTGGAGCCGTCCGGCCCGTCGCGGCCGCAGCGCGGCGTGGAGATCGTGCGCCGCGGTGGCGGACTCGGCCGGTTCGAGGATGCCAGCGCCGTGCGCCTGTGGGTGCTCGGCACTCACGGCAATGCCGGCGAACAGACCATCAGCGATCTCCTGCCGGCGTCCTCGCCGGCAGGGCACCAGTGGCCGGTGCGCGCCGCTGACGTTGATCCGGCGCACGTGCTGCTCGTGTGCCGCACGAGTCACAAGGGGCTCAAGTCTGCGCAGCGCGCCGCGGTCGAGTTCGCGGCCGGCACGCTGCCGTCCGTCCGCGTCGCGGGCCTCGTGCTCGTGGCCGATGCCCCCGGGAAGCTGCCACGAGACTTACGCGACCTCGCCAAGGTCGTGGCCGGCGGATTCCCCGAAGTGTGGGAGTTCCCGTGGATCGAGGAGTACCGGCGCGGCGTCAGCCGCCCGGCCCTTCCTCGTGAAGCGGCCGCGACCATCCAAACCATCACCGACCACCTGTCGCTGATCACTCACAAGAAAGAAGCACACGCATGAACCTCATCACCTTCGCCACGGTCACCGTTCCCAACCCGACCCCGACGCAGCCCCCGGGCGGCGGTGGACTCATGCTCATTCTCGGCTGGGCGTCGTGGATCATCTTCGGAATCGCCGTGCTGGCAATCTTGATCTCTGCCGGCAAGATGATGCTTGATAGCAGGGCCGGTCGTGGTGGCGGGGAAGCCGCTACCGGCCTGATGTGGGTACTCATCGGTTCGATCATCGCGGCCGTGGCCTCCGGCATCATCGGGGCGATCGTCGTGGCGGCGCAGTCGTGACCGCCGCCGGCCCCGAGCCGGAAAAGACTTGGTACGCGAAGCCGTGGTTTCTGATCTCCGGGGCGTTCCTCGCTCTGGTGATCATTCTGTGTCTCGTGGCCGTATTCGCGATCCCGAGCCCGGATAAGGTGACCGGTACGCCGGCCGCGACGTCCGGGGCGACGCCGAAGCCGACCGCGACGGTGGCTGAGCCCGCGAACCCAACCGAGAGCGTATGCGGGCTGCCTGCAGGCGGACAGGACACGCCAACGTCAGCACCGGTGACGGTGTGGAAGCAGCTCGGCACCGCAACGGTGCCGTTCGCGCCGGACACTTTCGGACCGGGCAAGGTCGTCGCGGATGACGTGCCAACTTGCTTCGCTCACAGCCCAACCGGAGCGCTCTACGCTGCCGGGAATGTTGCAGGTCTGCTGTCCGCGCAACGCGTAGGTGATGTGTTCGAGTATCTGACCGCACCGGGTGCGGAGCGGGACAAGTTGCTCGCAACGAACCCGACACCTGACTCGTCTGCCGTTTCGATTCAGTTGGGCGGGTACCAATTCATTTCGTACACGTCAGACATCGCCGTGATCGTGCTGGGCTTCTCTGCGTCGAACGGCGCGTACTTGTCCCAGACGATGACCTTGCAATGGGTGGACGGCGACTGGAAGGTACTCCCTCCGGCCGAAGGACAGAGCACCGCCACTCAGGTCAACAACCTGCAACAGTTCGTCGGTTGGTCGGGGGTATAGCTCATGGCTTGCGATTGGTGGAACCCGGTTTGCAACGTCTCTGAGTGGGTCGCTGGCGATGCTCTGAAGAACCTCGCCGAGGGCGTGCAGGAAGGCTTTGGCAAAGTCGTCGCCTGGCTCGGCACGTTCTGGGTGCAGGTGGACACCCCGCCGCTGCTCAGCTCTGCGCCCGGGGACGACTTCGCCAATCTGGTCAACTCGCCGTCGACGGAAGTCGGCTACCTCACGTCGCAGCTCTGGTTCTGGACGCTCTGCCTCGCCGTGCTGTCCGTTCTGTTCGGCGCGGGCCGGATGATCTGGGAGCAACACGGGGAGCCGGGGCGGCAACTGATCAAGAGCCTCATCATTTTCACCCTCGTCACAGGCGGGGGTGTCTTGGCAATCCAGATCCTCATTACGGCGTCTGATGGGCTCGCCCGGGCGCTGCTGGAAGGTAGCACGGACGGCACTGGATTCGGTGCGAACCTAAACGCGATGATCGCGCTCGCGCCGGGCATCGGTTCGCTGCTGATCATCGTTTTCGGTGTGATCGCACTGTTGCTGTCGACCGTGCAAATGGTGCTGATGGTGTTCCGTTCCGGCCTACTCGTCGTGCTGGCCGGGGTGTTTCCCACGGTCGCCGCGTTCACGAACACGGAAGCGGGGAAGCAGTGGTTCTCCCGCGTCGTCGGGTGGCTGATCGCGTTCATTCTGTACAAGCCGGTTGCCGCGTTGATCTACGCGGCCGCGTTCAAGTTGTCTGCGTCGAATGTGTTCGCACCGGACGGCAACGGCGGGGTGAAGCTCATCGCTGGGCTCAGCTTGCAGCTGGCCGCTATCGCGGCTCTGCCGGCGTTGATGCGGTTTGTGACGCCAATGGTTGGTGCTGCTGCAGGCGGTGCCGGCGGCGGCGCGATGATGGGCGCAATGGCCGGTTCCGTGGCCACGGGCGCGGTCAGCGGCGGCGCGAACATGAACTCCACCCGCTCTAGCGGCGGCGGAAGTAGCACGAGCTCGACGAGCTCCAAGAGCTCGAAGACCGAGACATCCGCGAGCGGTGCCAAGCACGCCGCATCGGGTGCCGGTGCTGGTGGCGCAGCGGCAGGCGGTGGCGCAGCGGCAGGCGGTGGCGCAGCGGCAGGCGGCGCGGCCGTGGCTGGTGGCGGTGCAGCTGCAGCGGGTGGCGGAGCTGCGGCCGGAGCCGCTGGCGGGCCAGCTGGCATGGCCGTCATGGCTGGGGCGCAAGCAGCAAAGAAGGTCGGAGACGCCGCTAAGGGCGCGACCGACGCAGCAACCGGCTCGTCTGAGCCGAAGTGATGAGGGGACCAGACGATGAGTGACGCACCATACGAAGAACCGACGTACGGCAACTGGCGCAAGCCGCGCTCGTCCGGCATTGGCAAGTTTTCCGCGTTCGAATCAGCCCTGCTGGTCATCGGGTTGTTGATCGTCGTCGTGCTGTTCCAGCTCTCCGGTCCCCTCGTCGGAGCGGTCGCGCTACTGGTTATGGCCGGCGTCTTCTTCACCATGACAATCACCGACAAACACGGAAAGAGCAGGATCTCCAAGATGAACGCAAAGCGGGCATTCCGCAGTGGTGCACGCAAGCGCCTGAACATCTTCCGCTCGGGACCGGCGGGACTGACTCCCTCGGGCTCGTACCAGCTCCCGGGCCTGTTGGCGCGTTCCGAGCTGTACGAGTTCGAGGACTCGTTCGAACGTAAATTCGCCATGCTCCACATGCCGACGAAGGACCACGCGAGCATCGTGATCAGCGTGGAGCCGACCGGCCTCGCGCTCGATGACCGCGAGAACATCGATGGGTACGTGGCGAACTGGGGCGGCTGGCTCTCCGGCCTGTCCAAGGCCAGTGACGTCGTTGCCGCGTCGGTGACCGTGGAGACGGCACCGGACTACGGGGTGCGTCTCGCGAACGAGATCGACTTGAACATGCACCCCGACGCCTCCGCTGCAGCGCGGGAAATGATGGAGGAGACGAAGGCGACGTTCCCCCAGCGGACCGCGAGCACGCGGGCGTGGGTGTCGATCACCTTCCGCACCTGGCGTCCGGGCGCATCGCGCGTACGTGACCCACAGGACATCGGCACGGACCTTGCCGCTCGAATGGCCAAGTTCACTGAACACTTGGAAGTGTGCGGAGCGGGCGACGCTCGCCCGGTCGGTGCACAGGAGCTGTGCGAGATCGTGCGCACCGCGTACGACCCTCGGATGGGCAAGCACATCGAGGCCGCGCACATTCAGGGCGTGACGCCGCAGCTGTCGTGGGACGACATCGGCCCGACTGCGGCCAATGCCGGATGGGAGTGGTACCGCCACGACTCGGGGCTGTCGAAGTCCTGGACGATGAGTGCCGCTCCCCGCGGCACGGTCTACTCCAACGTCCTGGAAAACCTGCTCGCGCCGTCGACGGAGGTCGACCGCAAGCGGGTGACGATGGTCTACCGTCCGGTGTCCAGCGCACGTGCCATGGACGTGGCAGAGCAGGACGTGAACAAGGCATCGAGCCGTGCGACGTCCACCAAGAAGGTCTCGTTCCAAGCCGCCGCAGAGTTCGCGTCAGCGGTACAGTCCGCCAAGGAAGTCGCGAAGGACGCCGCGCTCGTGAACTTCGGCATGATCGTCACCGCGACGATTCTCGATGAGGACAACGCACTCGCGGCTTCCTACGAAATCGAAGATCTAGCCGGCGGTGCACAGATCCTCCTGCGGCCGGCGTACGGCGCGCAGGATTCCACGTTCACCGCTGGTCTGCCGTTGGGCATCGTCCTGCCGGACTACGTGGCGATCCCCCAGGCGATCCGAGAGGCACTGTGATGAAACTCTTCGGCAAGAAGTCATCCGACGACACCGGACGCACGTACATTGCGCCGACCTCGCGCGGGTACAAGCGCGCTGGTGGCGGCTACGCGGCCAACGTCGAGTCCGCACAGGAGTGGCGCGGAACGTCCCGCCAAGTGTGCGGTTTGTGGCCGTTCGCGGCGGGCTCCGGCTCACCGCTTGCCGGGGTACCGATCGGTACGAACATGCTGACTGGCAACGTCGTCGGCATCGATCCGATCACCGCGTTTAAGCGGGGCATCATCCCCAACCCGTCGTGCTACTTCATGTCGCTGCCCGCGTTGGGGAAGTCCTCGCTCGTGGGAAAGATGATGCTTGGTATGAACGCCCACGGCGTGCTGTCGATGACACTCGGGGACGTCAAGGGCGAGCACGTGGCCCGGACCAGGGCCATGGGCGGGCAGGTAATTCCGCTCGGCAACGGCCGCGGCTACCTCAACGTGCTCGATCCGGGCGCGTCCGCGAAGGCTGCCGCACGGCTCACCGGCACTCTGCGCGAAGAAGTGCTCGAAGAAGCACACTCGCACCGACAGGCGATCCTTGAAAGCCTCATCACGGTTTCCCGTGGCACGCCGCCCACAGAGGGTGAAGTGACCGTGCTCGACCAGGCGCTCCGCATCCTGTTCGGCCGGTTCGAGGGGGTGCCGCTGATCAAGGATCTCGTGGATGTGATCGCTTCCCGTCCGCAGGAGTTGAGCGCGATCGTGCTCGACCGCGGCGAGGAGCACCGCTACTTGGACGCGACGGACGAGCTGCGCCGATCCCTCGGCGGGCTCGTCTCCGGTGGCCGGCTCGGGACGATGTTCTCCCGTCACACGACGGAAGAACTCGACTTCACCCGGCCCAGCGTGTTCGACCTCTCCGGCATCGGGGACACCTTGCCTGCCCAGCAGGCCGCGGGGCTCCTGGCATCGTGGTCGGCTGGGTTCGCTGGCGTGAAGATCGCTCAGATCCTCGCGGATGCCGGACTTGAACCGCGTCGCAACTACGTGGTGGTGCTCGATGAGTTCTGGCGGGCGCTGCGCGTCGGGCGTGGCATCGTCGACCGGGCCGACTCCCTGACTCGGTTGAACCGGCACGAGGGTGTCGGACAGCTCATGGTGTCGCACACGTTGCGCGACTTCGACACCGTTGAGAACGAGGCGGACCGGAAGAAAGCACAGTCCTTCGCAGAGCGCAGCGGCATGATCATCATGGGTGGGCTGCCGAAGTCCGAAATGGACTCGGTCAGCCGCATCAAGGAGATGACTCACGCTGAACGGGCGCGCATTGTGTCCTGGGCGGATGCGAAGAAGATCACCTCGAACAGCACGGGTGAGTCTGTCCCGTACGGCCGTGGCAAGTTCCTGGTGAAGCTCGGCAACGCCCCGGGCATTCCGATCATCAGTCGCATGACCGAGATTGAAAAGCGACTCGGCAACACCAACCTCCGGTGGGACATGGCAGAGCAGAGAGTCGCGAGCTGATGGGCCAGCAACGGCAAGCGACCACGAGCCCGGTCGCTCCCCTGCTCCTGCTGGGGCTGGTCGTGCTCGCTCTGGCCGTCCCGATCGTCGGCATCTACGGCGGATCGTGGATCAGCCAGGACGGCCAAGAGCTGCCGGCCAACCCGATCTCTGCCCCGTTCCTCCTCATCGGCAACCGGGTCGCCTGGTCGGTGGCGTCCACGATCGTGGCCGGCGGGCTCGTCCTGGTGCTCCTCGTCGTCGCCGTGCTGGTGGTCGTGCTGCGCGCCCGCCGGCACGGCTCCAAATCACGCGTGGACCACAAGGCCACGCTGATGGGTCGTGGTGCCGACATCCAGCAGCTCAGCGAGCAAGCCGCCGGTAAGGCGGCTGCTCGTTTCGGCGTGACTGGGGCAGTCGGGGTGTTCATCGGTGTGAGTGTTGCCGGTGGGCGCCGGTTGTGGGCGGACTTCGAATCGGTCGTGCTGCAGATCTGGGGGCCACGACAGGGCAAGTCGTCCACGCAGGTCATCCCGGCTGTCGTGGACGCACCTGGTGCCGTCCTCACGACGTCGAACAAGCCCGACGTGATCGACGCGACGCGCGAGATTCGGGCGAAGGTCGGCACGGTGTGGTCGTTCGATCCTCAGCAGATCGCCGGCGACGCACCGATCTGGTGGTGGAATCCGCTCAGCTATGTCACCGACGACTCGAAAGCGAAGACGATCGCGCAGCTGTTCGCAGCTGCCGGCCGTGACCCGGGCGCGAAGCGTGACCCGTATTTCGACCCGGCCGGTGAGGATCTGATCGCGGATCTGATCCTCGCAGCCGCGATCGCTGGCAAAGAGATCGTGGACGTGTACGCGTGGCTGCAGCACGGTTCGCCAGATGAACCGCTCGAGATCCTGCGCGGACACCGCGGCGGGATCTTCGCGCTGAACGCCGGGTCGCTGGAAGAGAAGTTCAACATGTCCGGCGATCAGAAGTCGGGCGTGTTCGGCACGGCAACGAACATGATGCAGTCCTTGAAGCACTACGGCATTCGGCAGTGGGTGAACCCGATGCCGAACGAGCAGCGGCCACACTTCGACGTCCACGCGTTCGTGCGCAGCTCGGACACCCTCTACGTGCTCTCCAAAGAAGGTGAAGGGTCCGCGGCCGCGCTCACGACGGCGCTCACGGTCGCCGTCGCCGCGGCTGCGGAGGAATACGCGATGCAGTGCAAGGGCCGGCGTCTGCCGGTCCCGTTGCTGATGCCGCTCGATGAGGTCGCGAACGTGTGCCCGTGGCCGGATCTGCCAAAGAAGTATTCGCACTACGGCTCCAAGGGCATCATCCCGATTGCGTTCCTGCAGTCCTGGTCACAGGGCGTCGGGCTGTGGGGGCAGGAGGGCATGGACATGATCTGGTCCGCCGCGACGGTCAAAGTCGTCGGCTCCGGCATCAGCGAGGAAGGCTTCCTCCGGAAGGTCGCGAACCTCATCGGAGAGTACGTCTTCGACACCGTTTCGGAATCCCGCGGCAAGGCCGGCACCAGCCGATCGTTCAACAAGGGCGGCGGGAAAGAGAACATCATGACGATCTCGGATCTGCAGGAACTCCCCATCGGCCGCGTCGTCGTGTTCCGTGCCGGCGCACGCACGACGCTGGCGCGCACGGTGCCCTGGCAGGAAGGGCCACACAAGGCCGAGATCCTCGCCTCACTGGCGATCCACGAGCCAGACGGCAGCGCGCCCCGGGTGGCATCAACGGCGCTCACAACGCCGCTGAGGGCTCCTGAGCAGCCGCGCAGTCGATGGGCGGACATGGGCACGACCAACCGGAAGGATGACGCATGACTGAGGCAGAACTGAACGGCATCGATGCGGTGCTGGAACGCGCAGTAGCGGACGAACTCGACGGACTGGACCTGGGCCAGCTCGTCAGCGCAGCGACGCGCGCCGCGGTAAAGAAGCAGGTCGAGGCGATCGCCAAAGAGACGGTGGACGCCGCACTCACCCCGGAACGGCTCGGAGATCTCCGCGAGCGGACCGTCGCTGCCGCCGAACAGTCGCTCGTCGACGACGGCACGGCCGACACGGAAGACGAGGAGCCGGCCCCGGAGCTGGTGTTCGGCTCGACCGAGCAGTGGGTGACGGAATGGCTCGTGCCGTCCTACCGCCGCTACCTCTCCCCCAACGGTGCACAGACCACCTGGTGCGCGCACTGGTGGAAGCACCCGGAAGCCGTGATGCGCCTCGAAGCGCTCTGGCGGGCCTGGGAGCACCTGCGCTTGGACGGGCAGACCGGCATGTCCGTGTGGTGGAAAGACCACGCGGACTATCACCTCGCCGTGCTGCTGTCCGAGGGTGGCCCGTTCCGCGGGTGCAACATCGTCGACGGCCACAAAGCCCTGCTTGCTCCGTTCCCGCTGGCGGATGCACCCGAAGGGTTCTTCCCCGACGAACGCCCCTCACACGACGACAACGCGACAAACGACACGGACGGACAGGTGCGGTGATGAGTGATTCAGACGGCATGAACGAACTCTTGGACGACACGCTGCGTCAGGCGGTGATGATCGCAGCCCGGATCGGTGAGCAGGTCGCCCGGCACCGCCAAGAGCAGCTGCGCCAAGCCCGACTGATCAGTGATCAAGCCAGCCGACAGGCGCAAGCGCGTTTCGAAGCGGAACGGCTCAGCGCCCGCACGGCTCTGCATGACGTGTCGGAACGGGACTGGTGGAAGCTGGCCTCACCGGAGCAGATCGGGGCCGCGTACCAGACCGCTACGGCATGGAAGGACCATGATCCAGAGATCGCAGCTGTGCGCACCGTCCTGGACGAACGCCTCGCGAACCGAGGCATCGACACGTCCAGTCCGACCGAATCGCTCACGGAGCTGATTCGCGCTCGCGAGTGGGCAGCGCAGTACGAACCACAGATGAGCGACGCCTACACCCGCGACATGATCACGAGCCCTGCCAAGGCCGACCGGGAGCGGATGAACAACGCGCTCGTGGCCTCGTACCTGGCCCGGCCGGAATCGCAGAACACGTCCGAGGCCGACGACGAGCGCGCAGCAGCTCGTGGCGATCGCAAGGAAGCGGACTACCAGCGCGGCGCAGCGGGCGCGGATCTCAAGGAAGGCGATCAACTCGAACGTGCCGCGTCAGCCCGGTCGACGCCGGCACCGGTCACGGTTGAGGAGCTGGAACAGGCACAAGCCTGGTTGAAGACCACCAACCCGACCGACGAGCAGCGCACGGACACAGGACTCGTCCAGGACTGGAAGCAAGCGACGGGACAACTCGACACAGACGCGCCGGACGATCGTGCCGCGACCCGGGCTGATCGTGCGCACGATCGCGAACCGTCGATCGCGGCACAGCAGGAACGCAAAGCGCGGGTGCAGTTCGTCGACGCCGGCGTGTCCTACGACAGCGCCGGCCGTCGTCAGTCGTTCGCAGACCGGCTCGACGGGAAAGCCGACCAGAGCGACAAGCGCGCGCGGATGCTCGCGGACATCAGCCAGGGAACGCCAGCCGTCGCCGCGGTCGCCGGGCCTCGTCCGAACGCACCGAAGGCACAGAGGAACACCAACGTGCCGAACCGGCAGATCCGAAAGGGCAGCCGCTAAGGTTCCGTAAGCGCAGAGGTTCCCCACCACCCGTCGTGTGGTGGGGAACCTCTGCGCTTACGACGACGTGGCTATCGAGTGAGGTTCCAGAAGTAGACGACCAACACTGCACTAACGGCGAGGGATACTGCCCCGGTCCACTCGAACAGGATTCGGAACAGGCGATTCCTGTCTTGAGTCTTCTTCAAACGGTTGATCTCTTCGATCTTTTCCTCAACGAAGCCGACAAATTGCACCACCGCCAAGTCGTCATTTGCGTTGTTCGACGCGTTGTCGCTCTTCACCTCCGGATCATCGGGCGACTTGGGTACGGAATGCTGAATGTACGTTTGAGCTTTGGCGATGACGTCAGACTTTTGTTTGGGTGCAGTGTCGAGCGACCGCATAACAAGGGCGATTACCACCGCAACCGCGCCGATGGCAGCAAGGATCGCTGGGAACCCGACTGCTACTGATGGCGCTGTCTCTTTCGTAACAGGGCCGGCGAATTTCATTGCTGCAGCAGCCACAAGAGCTGGCGCGATGGCTAGGAGCCACCACCATTGATAGCTGTTCGTTTCCCCCGCCCTATCGAATTCTTTCAATACGTCGTCAATACTTTTCCCCATACCAGACGGTACCGAATGAGAGCGTCCGACAGTAGTTGGTCAAGGCACTAACTTGTTCCCATGACCTATCTGGACGAGATCATTGATGGAAGCACCGACAGCTCCGTCACAGTGACGAACCTTCTGCGGAAGGTGCAGATAGTCGCTACACGAGTCGGCGCACCCGAGATCGTGGCATGGGTGAAGGGAGAACTGGGCGGCTACACCGACCCGAGCGTGGACTTGCCGCCGTATCGCATCCTGAATACCAGCGTGACCGGTCTGTTCACTGGCTATGGGGGCAGCCAAGTCAAGCAGTCCCTCCCCCACCACAAGAAGTTCAAGAAGTGGTTCGTAGTGGAGCTACGGCAGCCCCTCAGAGAGATTGAGTCCTTCGCGGAGGGCGACTTCGACCCATCTCGTGATTGGCCGGACCCAGTAGTGCAGGCATATGAACAGACCGGCACGTACGGCATCGAAGACCACTCGCTCTTCAACGCAAGCAACGTCCTCACGAGGCAGAGTCTCGGCGGCATCATCGACATGATCCGTACGAAGGCGATGGAGTTTGCGTTAGAGCTGCAGGCGCAGTCCCCGGACGCAGGGACACTCGGCGGGCCGACTGTCAGCTCAGATACCGGCATGGCTCAGACGGTCTTCAACATCACCAACAACATCACCGGCCACGGAACGAACATCGCCGCTGGGACAGACATCCAACAGCACAGCACGGTCCAGGCAGGAAACCTCGAATCGCTGCGAGAGTTCGCCGAGTCTCTGGGCCTCCCCACGCAAGATGCACAAGACTTTGCCGCCGCCGTGAAATCAGACCAGAGCATCGAAGGCACCCGTGTGAAGGCTTTCCTGGATCGCGTCCGAGCCGGGACAGTATCCATCACCAGCAAAGTCACAACGGGCGTCATCGTCGCCCAGTTGGTGGAAGCCGGAAAGCAATTCCTCGGCCTGAGCTAGCGCTGTCGGCCCTTCTTTTCCTCCGGAGCCCTTGGTCCTGTTGCGGTCGGGGGCTTCGTCGTCGGTGCAGGCTTCGTCTTATTCACCCCGACCGGAGCGCCGTTGGAGGCCGCACGGAGCCGTTGCAGCTCGCGCAGCTCCAACTGCTCGGCCGTCAACGGTTCGGCCGGCCCTGGGGCGCTGGTGGGCGCCGGTGCCGGTGCAGCGGCCGCGGTCAGTGAGGGTACGGTCGTGACCTCTCCCGCGGCCTGCGCCCACCGTCCAGTGGGTGCCGCCGGCACGGATGCGGTGAGGCGGTCGTGGACGGTCCGCAACGCGCCTTCGTTCACGCGCTGCAGTCGCTCGGACTGGTGCAGTAGGCCGGCCTCGTGCTGCATCTGGGAGACGGCCGTGACGGTCGTCATCATCTGTCGCATAAGCAGCGCTTGCCCTGCCGCGGTGGATGGTCCTACGGCTGCTTGCATGAACATCATGCCGGCCCCCTTGGGCGACGGCAGAGGGGCGTGCTTCGCCAGGGGAATGTGCTCGGACACTTGGGCCGATCGGCGCAGGGCCTGTGCCGCGTCTGCGAGTGGTCCGGGAATGGACTCAGTGCGCAGCGACCAGGCCGACAGGACACCGGACGTGTCTCGTGCGACCTGCGCCCATGCGGCCTTGTCAGTGACGGGGATGGTGCGCAGCTTGTCGTTTATGCGTGCGACGTCGGCCGTGATTGCCGCCCACTGATCCATGCCGGGCGTGATCGTCTCTCGACCGGGCGAGCTGATGCGCTTGTTCTTGGCCGCTGCGGTCCACTCGGCGGACGCCGCGAGGGCGTTCTCCGCGGTGTTGGGCCAGTCCGTGCGCAGCCTCGGCAGCGTGAGGTCGCGAGCGAGTCGTCCGCCGCCGAACCATACCGGGCGCTCGCCTCGGGTGGCCGGTCGCATGGCGACGCTGTACCCCTCGATGACGTCCGTACGGTCCTTCGCGAACCGCGGGCGAACCAGGACGCCAGTGCCGCGAAGCCGACGCACGAACTCAGCCTCGTCGACGGACGCTGATGCAGCCGCACGCACGCTACGCTGCAACGTCTCACGGGGCAGCTCCACGAGCCCGCGAGCCTGCGCGATCTGCTTCTCCGCACGGTGGTAGCCGGGCTCAGCGTTAAGCACTCCGAGCTGCCGATAGCCGTACTTCTCCTCCAGCTCGCGTGCGGCCTTCTGTGCCCGCGGGCGGTCGTTGTAGTCGGACCATTTTGTGCCGTCCTCGCGGACGATCGACGCCACGATGTGAACGTGGTCGTTGCCCTTCTCCGAGAGCCCATGACGGACCGCAACCCACCGCATCGGTGCCTTGCCGGACGACTCGGTGAACCCCATCTTCTCCGCGAACTCGTTCGCGATCTCCGCCCACCGTTCGTCCGACTGGATACCCTCTTCTGCGCTGAGGCTCAGCGAGCAGTGGAACACGTGGCCCTTGGGCACGGTCACGTCGAATACGTCGTGTGGGACGTCCATCTCGCGAGCGACTTTCAGCGCGTTGGCCTGGCTCAGCTCGACGCCGGCAGGGTGGGCGAACACGAGCGGTGACGACGCAACAATGTGGATGTCCTTGTGCTCGTTCGACTTGCCGGGACCAACGAGGTAGTTCATCAGACCGGCCATGCGGTCGCCGCGGGAGAGCTTCGGAATCATCCGCGTCACACCCGCCGAACGATCTCATCGATGCGTGCTGAAAGGTCATCGACAGCGCGCACGGTCGCCGTCGTGTTCGCGGGCAGATCCCCTGTCGTGTTCGCGTGCTTAGCGATCTGGTTCACGTTGTTCGATACCGCGCGAAGCAGTGCCCGAACGCCCAGCAGCTCGGCCGCGAGGTTGCGGCGATCGGCCGGCGTCTCCCCCGCTGGCGACAACGCCGCTTCAATCAACAGTCTCGGAACTGTGACGTGCAACGCCTGCGCCCGGGCCTGCAACATGCCTTCCTCTTCCGGGGTCACCATCACCCGGTGCGAGTGCTTGCGGCCACCGGCCACGTTGTCACGGCGACGCTTGCCCAACCGCTCAACCTGCGAACCATCCGACACAGCTTCACCGCCCTTCCGTTCAGCCAGCGCAGCGACTCCGAACCCCTCGGAGACACACGACTAGTCTCCCAAATCTGCGACAAGAAGTCGAGGATTTCAAGCACTTACGGCACGTAAGTGAATAACTTGCTCTGCAAGATACGCACTCTAGTGTTTTGGGTCCGGTTTTGGTTTTGCCACCTTGCAAGGCGGCTTAGGACAGTGGCGGTCTGCCGTGCGTGGTGGCGTTCCACGGCCTCGGAACGTTCCAGCACGGTTGACCCGCGTCCCTCGTCCTCGATGCGGTTCGGAACGTGCGTGGATCTCTGCTGATTCGGCGACTGGGTCAGGCCGAAGGGGTGCCCAGCGCGAGGCGTTTCGCATTGCCCCAGCAAGTCACTTTGTGTGCCGCGAGGGCTCCGAAACAGACCCAATCCGGATAGCATTGCAGAATGGATATCGAACAGATTGCCCGGGCCGCAGCGGCCGAACTCGATCAGGCGCGCGATGCGAAAGTGAAGAGCATTACTGACCTCGCGTCGTCAGCGCAGCGGGTCGCTGATGCGCGCGCTGCGGTGGTTGATGCGGAGCGCGAACACGCCAAGGCGTACCAGGTTGCAGAGCGCGCGGGGTGGGACGAGAAAACCGTCCGTAAGCTCGGCATCGATGTGCCGCAGCGTCGCGCGGGTGGCCGTCCACGCGCTGCACGCAAGGACGCTACGGCCGACAGCTCAACCGACGCCTAGTCGCACAGGCAGCTGCAACTACTTCGCGAACGCGTTGTCTACGTGGAGGTGGTTGCAGCTGTCATTGATCTGCGAGAAGTTCGCCGGGGTGACGGTCGTACCGGCGGCGGCGCGGCAGTCCGCCTGACCGATGCGCGAGCCCTTGGGCATGAGCGCGTCGAGCAGGCCAATCAACTTGATGGAGTCCGCATCAGCTCCGGTGATCGAAGCACCGTTGAGCGCGTAGAAGTCCACCGCGTGACCTCCTCCATCGAGGTTGTGCGACGAGTTCGGTCCAGCCCCGAGCGACTGCCCGGTGCACTTGCGGTTGATGTCGGAAACGCCAACCGCGGAGAAGTTGTTCAGAGCCACCACCATGGCCTGCAAGATGCCCACATCGATGCCGCAATCAGGGACGCTCTGACCGTTGGCAATGGCCTGGATCTCCGGCAGATGGTCGGGCTGATTCGGCCCCACCAAGGTCTTGAACCGGCCTTCCGCGTGCGCCGTCATGATCTGCTGCGCGAGAGTCACGGCGTCCGCACTGACACTGCAGCCGCCGCCGGGTGCGGCTCCACCGCTGAGCGCTGCGACGATGGTCGTAGCCGGTTCGAAATACCGTGTGTAGTGGTCCGGGTCCGCGTTGACCTGGACGGCGTGCGCGGCCGCTGAGGGGGTCATCTTCTCCCACCCCGCGACGGTCTGCAGGCGGGCGAAGAACAGGATCGAGCTAGCCGTGGGGTCCATGCGCTGCGCGAGGCTCCCCCAGGAGTCGCGCTGTTGGAACAGGCCACGTGAATCGGGGCCGGCCTCGTCGCCGTAGGCGAGCACACTCAACCCAGATTCACCGAGGGCCGTCATCACGCCCACCGTCTGCGCCTGCGCGCTCATACCGAGCGAGGCGGCGGCGTTCATGATCGCGGCCGCATTGCCGACCTGCTCCGGCGTGTAGCCGTCAACGGCTGGCAGTTGCGACACGTCCACCGTGACCCCAGCACCGGGCAAACATGACGCTGCCGCGGGCTGAGCGAGCAGCAGCGGAATCATGAGCAGCGCACCAATCGAGAGCAGCGGCACGAGCACGATTGCGACGATGACCAGCAGACCCTTTTTCTCTTCCACGCGTAGCTCCTCACCCCGAGCCCGATCAAACGACGAACCCCCTCAATCATCCTAACCAAAAATGCATTCTGGAATGCATATCGACAGGGAATCGAGCGGGTGCGGCGCGGCGTGACGTCAGCTCGTTTTGCCCGCTTCGACTGTTCACACGGTCCTGGTCGGTGCCGACCCAACCTGCTGCACCATTTTGATGTCAGAGTGAGTGAAGTCGCGCGTCGATACGAACACGAGTATCCCGGGTCGGGGATCCTCGTTGATACGAAAGAACCCCGGAACATTTTCCTGAACGTGGTTAGTAGTTTGTCGACCGTCAGCAGGGCGAGCGGCACCGTGCGAGAACGCCGGGCAAGCCCCAGAACGCGCATCGCAAGCCTTGCACACGGTCATCGATGACCACCCCCGCGTCGTCTTGCCGAGATCCCTGACGACGAGAAAGGCGTCACCGCGATCGGCGGCCTCCGCCGCATAGCAGCCTGGTTCGCCGCCCGTAGCATCCGCGTCGCCCAGGTCTTCCTTTACGCACTCGATCTGGCTATCAAGGCCGGCATCGGCGACCTCCTGGACGGTACAGGTGCCTCCGGATGGTCGGGATCCTTCGGACTCAGACCATGCCGTCGCCGGCTTGCTGCGCCTGCCGGTTGATCCATGTCGTCGAGCCCCGCGAGCAGCGATACAAGCTCAGCGAGGCTAGACGAGCCCTTACGGGCCGGAATTCCGGTTTCCGCTTCGAATCGCCGCAATTCGGTAACCAACGCAGTAATGATCACCTCTGGCGAGACGTCACCCAGCACAAGCGCGAGCAGGCACTGCAGGCACACAACGGGTGAGTCAACAAGATGAGCCTCCTCTTCGTCGAACTGCAGGCAATGAAGGGGCTCACCTCGAGTACTCGGATGGTACTCGTGAGGTCAACAGCCCCTTAGCACGGTCGACGCTCTCTCCCTCCTACCGGCGATTTGGATCCGCCTGTCCCCTGCGCGGATCACGGCCGGCGTGGATCGCCGCGGCCGGCCCACTGCTGATTGGCACGGTTGACAGGAGCGGGTGATCGAGCTCAGCGGGAAGTCCCAGTCCGAGCTCAAGATGCAAGGCATGCGGTCGACGGTGAACCGACATCAACTGAAACACGTCTGCGTACTGGTTTCACTGACAGGTGCTTGACAGTCCCTCGACGGCTCGGAGTACCTCGGTTTAGACGTCTTCCAGATCCCCTGCCTAATCTCCGATGTCTCTCCCTTACCCGAGTCTTGTCCACATCCAACGCGAGCGCGAAACACGCGGCGCGAATTTGGCTGAAACTTGCGTCTCTGCAGCGGCGCATTGAACGGTGTCAAGACACTGATTGAGCGCCTCGAGTTGAAGTACGTCTATAGCTGAGCGCGGTGTGTACTGCGGTGGCGAGGGTCGCAGTTTTGGGCGCCTGACAAGATGTGCAGAGGGGTGTACTGCGGTGGCGGTGCGCGGAGCGAGAGAGATCGTGTGTAGGTGTACTGCGGTGGCGTTCTCGTGACAAGGTGTACTGCGGTGGCGGTGCGACGGTCAGGCTACACAGTAGATTGGCGGATCCGCGTGTACTCCTGTGGCACTGGGGCGCTGTGTACTGCGGTGGCGCTGCGTCATAGATTAATGACGTTGAGTGGTTCGTGTACTGCGGTGGCGCTGCGTAGAACGCGACTTGTGTACTGCGGTGGCGCTGTGATCTAAGCGTGAGGGTAGTAACGATTGATGGCGTGTACTGCGGTGGCGCACCGCGAGCGTCGACCGTTGCAGTTTAATTGCGCCACCGCAGTACACGCCTGGGGAAGCTCATTGGAGCACCTGACCACATGTCGTTGCGCTCAGAGGCGTGTTTAGGGTTTACCGGAGGCTGAGGTCGCGTTGATTGGTGCCGATCTACTTCTGTGGTCGTCTTGGTAGTTGTTTCGTTTATAGGGAATGTCTACAGGAAGAGCTATAGGGGCAAGTTATCCACAGGGCTGTGATCCTTACTCTTTGTTGGGATCGCGGCCACCGGGGAGATGGATATGCGCCACTGCAGTACACGTCGGCGCCACTGTAGTACACCGTAAGCGCCACCGGAGTTACTCACCTTGCCACCGGAGTACACGAATCGCGGTGTGTACTGCGGTGGCGATTCTCGACACGCCGCCCGTTCCGACGTTTTCACGGTTATTGCGCTGCACGCTTTAGGCACCTACATCTGACCTCGACACGAGAGCGAAGCTCCTATGGCCAACCCAGTACCTGCTGCCGCGGGCGCGTCGAGAGCTTCTTCGTCCAGTCTGCGAATCTCTAAGTCCCAGGTCAGGCTGCTGAATCATCTGACCGCGAAAGAACTCGATCCCGAGTTCGATAGTTCCGAGATCGCGTACTCTGCTCGCGTTTGGGCGCAAGTCTCTTTGCCCTATCGCGAGCCTAGGGACGTTCCATATTGGGAGCGTCGGAACGGCAACGTCACCCTGATGGTTCGCCCAGCGTTGTTGAATGATCCCGAAACGAAGACGCGCCGTGAAGCTTATCCGTACGGGATTTTTCCGAGACATGCGCTGACGTGGATGGCTACTGAGGCGGTTCGCACGAACTCGCCCGAGCTCGAGCTCGGCGCGTCTATGTCCGCGTTCATGCGCAAGTTGGGACTTACTCGCGGGGGGAAGAATGCCGCGTTGATGACGGAGCATATGCGACGACTTTTTGGTGCTCAGCTTTCGGTTGAGGGCCTGGCTATGGGCGAGACAGGCCATGGGGAGGTCACGGAATATTGGCAGATCGCTTCGCGGACGCAACTGTGGTTTCCGGACCGTGATGAGCCGGAGAACCCTGGTTTGTGGACGTCGACGGTGACGTTGAGCCCTCAGTTCTTTCAGTCGATCGTTGACGCGCCGATCCCAGTGGATTCGGACATCATGAAGATGTTGGGAAAGTCTCCGTTGAAGCTGGATCAGTACCTGTGGCTGACGTATCGGATGTACTACCTGACGAGTCCGACTCGGATCAAATGGGCTGACCTGAATGCGCAGTTCGGCAGCCAATACGCTCGGCCGCGTGCGTTCAAAGATAGGTTCATTCAGAACCTGAAGGAGCTTCAAGTGGTTTACGAGGGCCTGCACATCGAGGTCACCGATACGTTCCTGATTCTCCGCCCCAGCCGCACGTCCGTTCCGTCGTTATCTGCGTACAAGGGCCGAAGGATCCTTCGCGACTGAGTACAGACGCCCGTGCGAGGTGTGGTCAGATCGCATGTGACGCCGTCGAACAAGTTCCGCTCCCCCATCGCTAAGGCAGTGGATTGCGATCATCGGCACTGATTGCGATTTGACGATGTCGATGCACTCGTCTCCGAAGCTCGTGTGGTCTAGCTACCCAGCGGTCTGCCCTGACGGAATGCGCCTTCGTTTGGCTGGAACGGCTCTCCGCCGTTGTGTTCCTCGGCGAGGCGGGCGAGTTCGCGCTCAATGGCACCTTCAACGAGCGAGGAGAAGCTTGCATAGCCGTTTGCTCGTCCGGCAGTGCGCATCACGGCAGTTTCTGCGCGACGCTTTGTGTCGACGCTCAGCGTGACCGTTACTGGCTTCCGAGCACCTTCTATGGCCCGGGAGGCGGGCTGCGTGACTACCGGGACTGGGCTGGCGGAAGCAGTGATTTCAGGCGAGATCTGTTCTACGGGCGTTGGAGGGGTTTCAAGGGACGCTGTTCCGGCCGGAGAGGCTGCGGGTGTGCGAACTTGCTCAACGTCCGCAACGAGCTTGATAGGACTGCGTCCGGTGGGTCGCTGACGTGCAGGTGCGCTCACGCTGCCACTTCCTTCGCCTTGATGATTCTCTTCGTGAACTGTGCTGCAACAGAGTCATACAGCGCCACGGTTTTGCGAGAACTTCGGTCGTCCCACGTACTCAGGGAAGCGCCGGCCGAATCGGCCTCGGCGAACCTCGACCATTCCGGGAGATAGGGCGGGTTGAAGAGCTCGCTCCCATCTGTGAACTTGACAGTTCCGCTGAGATTCCAAAGGAGGTCGCCGAACTGTTCCTTAAGGCCCGTGAGCTGGTAGTCATGTTCGATGGTGTTCTTTCGGCGTGTCACTACGACGCCACTGATACTAAGGCTAGGGTTCCCGAGGTCCACACCGTGCTTCTCGACGAAGTCCACGACGCGCACGGCCGCCTCAACAGAGTCATAGTTCGGGTCGGTTGGGATGATGATGCTATCTGCTGCCGCCATCGACATTTGGACGAGGTGACCCAAATCGGGACGGGTATCAATGAGAACAACGTCGTAGTCATCGGTCCAGCCGATCAACGCCTTCTTGAGACGCCGTACCGCGCCAACCACGCCGGCCTCAGTTTCCCTATTGATCAAGTCAAAACGGGCAGGCAGCACGTCGATGAGCGACGCCTCTGCCGTCGACTCCCCCGCGGCGTCAACCCAGCCACAAGCAACAACAACAGACTCGCCGACGCCCTCCTGATCAGCCTTAATCACTTCGGACATCGTCGGGGTGGGCTCATCTGCGTTCCAGGCCACACCGAGTCGCCTCGAACTGTTCGCTTGAGGATCCATGTCCACAACGAGCACGCGGTACTGTTTCCGCGCCAGAGCGGCGGCTAACTGGACCGTGAATTGGGACTTCCCCACACCACCTTTGTTATTCGCGATCGCGATCTTGACCACCATGAGCCCTCCAGTAAATAAAAACAATACTTGGTTGTATTGAAAGTCTTGGGATCTAGGATCCCATAAGAGCCGACGGTGCCGCGGCGACACGCTGTGTATGACAATACTTGGATGGCTATAAATACTTACAAGTATTGCAATACATGCAACGGATGTAAGTATTGTTTAAGTATTCGACAACGCCCCGCGGGGCAGTGCATACACCGCGTGCTAGTCACTAATTAAACCAATACAAACAAGTATTGCTTTAGTAGCCCCGCGTTGTGGTTCACGGGTGTCACCAGATTCGCATCGGTGACAACGCTTGCCCGCTATGACCGGAGCCAGCGTCGGGGGACTCTCGCGCTTCGACACGTCGCACCCGGGCGGGGCCCAAGACCGAATATCACCCTCGTTGCTCCGCGACCTCGCGCGATCAAGCGCATTGCAATCGTGAATCGGCCCACGCACAAAGCCAAACTCGAGCAGACGAATCGTTGGACAATACAAACAAGTATTGTTTTACCTGTGCGCATTCAAGGACGATACGGTCAAGTCAAGCGACACTTGACCACCAGAGGCTGTCGGGGGATAGCATCCCGTTCTCGGCCCAGTACCGGGCTTCTCGGTGATCGCCTCGACCGTCGCCTGCTCGTGGATAGCGCGGCCAGGCGCGCTCAGCGGGGGAGTGTTCGACGAACGTAAGGGTGCGGCTTGTTACGTGCGAGCGCCGTGGACGGCTATGTGGCGCACTATGCATTGTGTCCATCTCGGCCTGCCACCACGTCCATACCTCTCGCTCGATCCGATACCGCTCCGCACGCCCCTCTAAATACCCGTCAACACCCAACACCACCGCGGCCTGACGACGAAGGTCGTTCTTTGACCGGCGCCAGCCTGTTCCGGCCCTCACCAGCAGCCTGTGAGTACGCAAACGACTGAGGATCGTAGTTGCGTGTCGGAGCGAGACACCCATCATCCTCGCGACATCCTCGCGACTCACCTGTCCGATATTGCGCAGTGCCCCATAGACCTTTCCAGCGACGTGTCCAAGTCCGGCGCGGGTAAACACGTCATGACGTCCGTCTGTGAGTTCATCCTCGAGTTGCCGCACTAGAGATGTTCGCTTCGCAAAAATCTCGGAAGGGGGGGCGGCGTTAAAAGATGGTTGTGACCGGACAGATCCGGACACTGTGGAAAACCCTCCCTCGGGAGCCATTCGACTGGGGGAGAGGCACCATTCCGCAGCGTTCCCACCTTTCGCGACCGAGGTACATTGCACCCAGCCAGACTCGGCGAGTACCTGCAGAGCGTCAGCGACGGTAGTGCGGCCGATGCCGCCTAGTAAGGCGAGCTCGCGGATGGACGCCGCCACCGTGCGCTTGCCTGTCTGCAGGGTGAGGAAGGCTAGGGCGGACAGGACAGTGCGTTGCGACATCGCAGCCTCCGTGCGCGCCCACCGGCCGGGAGAAGCTTTGAAACGCATCAGGAGGGCATCTGCGTCCTCCACAATGCGGGTCAGCTCCGAGAGGTCTCTGGGGTCCTTGCGGGCCGGGAGAGCGCGTTGGACGACCGCGAACTGCTGCGCCTTTGCCCACTGCGACTCCAGGCGCCTCGCCGCCTCTTCGGCCGAACGCGGGCGCCGCCTCCCCGGGCCGGCGTTCCTGCTTCGGTAGTGCTCCATCCCCGGCGCCGTACGCGCAGCATGCTCGACATCCTGGGCGCTCCAGCCAGCGTGAGCGGCCGCAAGTAGACACATGAACCCCGTCCAGGACGGATTCGCGCCGCCACCGATCGTCGCCATGTGTGCGGCACCCTTCGCGCTCAGCGGCCGGTGCGTCTGATGAGCGTCGTTAATTGGGCCGGAGGGGGAGGAGTCAGTGGATCGCAGCGCCGGCTTTCGCGCGTCCAGGACGCCGGCGAGCTCCTGCAACTGCGCGGGCGTCGTCGACGGCTCAACCAGGACGGTGAGATCCCCGCGAAGGATGGTTGACGTGCTGCCGTCGCGGTGCGGGGACAACGGCGGCCGCGCAGCGCCCTGACGGGCGTTTAGGAGCATCCCGTGGTCCAGGGTGCGGTAGTTTGCGCGAGCGGCGTGCGAGACGCCGGCGACGGTTGACGCCGCAGCGCCACCCTGGACGGCGAGCCAGATGTGGCGGCCACCAGTGCCAGAGGACTGGCAGATCACGTGCGCGATCGCCAATTCGTCCAGGATCCGGGAGAGGGCGTCGCACTCGTCGGCTGCCTGCTCCATCAGCTCATCGTTGACCCCGTGAGCATCCTTGCCATCGAAGTCGAAACACAACAGCCGAAACAGTCCCTGCTCATCAGCCAAACGCACGCACCACGGCGTCGACGGCGCCATCGGACCCACCCGATAGAACCATGGGTACTGGTTCTCATCCAGGCGCCCGTACACGTCACGCTGCATCACCCGAACCTCAACACGCGGACTTATCCGACGGGTGAGATCCCACGCAGTCCCCACAAAGGAGGACAGGCTGGGAGCAACATCAATCACGAAATCAGGCACACTCGTGCCTTTGTGGGCTACTATGGCTGCATCACCTCCGAAAATGGGTGCGGAAAAGCCTCCGGGCTAGACCGGATTTTTCTCGGGGTTTAGCTCGAACCGTGGCTTTGGCGAGACAAGGGTTCTGAGCTACGAAACTTCATGGCCCGGTGCGAAAGCACCGGGCTCATTCGTTTAAGCCGCTGCGGAATCGCCCTCCTGACTTCCGTCAAGCGTGGGCTCCACGACAGGAAGATGTCCCTGGGCGTCCTTTAGCTGCTTCAGAAGGACCTCCAGGTAGAGGGCCGGCGACAAGTTACCGGACTGCTCGGCGGCCGCCTTCAGAGCGATCTTCGTCTCGGGAGAGAATACGAGACGTGGGGTCCAACCAGTCACTCCTGCGGGGAGACGGTTGCGTCGAATACCTGCATTTACGCCTGACATAGCTCCATGATGTGGCCTTAAGTGCCCAGTTAAGATGAGCGAGGGCGGCGTGTCGTGCGCGGTCGATTCGTCTTTCGAAAGCGAACACGTCTGTCGGGCTGTCCATTCAGTGCGCGTGTCAGGTCCGGCGCGGCCGCTGAGTTCGTGTCGCGTCAGTCCCGCAACCTCTACTCCTCCGCGTCGGGTCCATACGTCTGATATGACGGCTCGACCGTTCTCCGGCCTGCCAACTCTGCTCGCAGCCGGCTCTCGAGACGACTTCCCTCAGCTACCCAGGCATGACCGACGGCGACATCCGGCCAATGCACCTCGATCACCGGGTCAAGTTCCACCGTCCAGACCTTCGTCCAGACTGCGAGAGCTTCTTGGAGTTCCGCGGACAGGGCCAGTTCACTGGGGTTCGTTGGGCCTCCACCCCAGAGCGACCATGGGTTGCCCCAGTCCGGAAAGAAACGCACGACTGGCAGCTCGGACATGAACTCGAGTGTAAATCTGCGCCGCCCAAGAGTCGCCCGGGTTTACGATCTCGTTCGCACAGGCACGAAGACAGGGAACCCCCTCGCACACGCTCAATCAAGTTTCCGCTCAACTCGTATTCTGATTCGGTTCGTCGCAGCATGCCAAGAGAAGTCGCTTCACCGGCGTTTCTCGGTCTACTTCCGGTTTGATACCCAGGTGAGGGGGCGGCGGATGCTCGCGCGCTGACCTACAGCGTCTGCCTGATCGTGCCCCGCGTCGCTTTGCTCTCTCTTAACTGCCCCCAATGCGCTCCACGCCCACTTTCCAGCGTCTCGGAAATGTACAGGTTTACGAGACAAGCGACCCGCCGACAGTCCTGGCGACCGCGAGAGCGGAATCCCGCAAATCTTGTGCACGAGACGATGTCTCGAAAACCCATCTCACTGATCAGCATGTCTCATATATGCATTCATAGGTTTCTGAGACATGCTGATGCGATGAGGCAGATCGGGTACACCAGAATCAGCACCGCCGACCAGGACGCGCAGCTGCAACTCGACGCGCTCCTCGACGCGGGCGTGCAGAAGCGACGTGTTCGCGGACGTGACCTCGGGTAGTGAGACAGCCCCCGGCATGACGAAGGTCCTCGAGTACGCCGAGGCAGGCGACACCGTAATCGTGTGGCACATCGATCGGCTGGGCCGATCCCTCATCGACGTCCTCAACGCCGTCGAGCTCCTGCGCGGCCGCGGAATCCACGTGCGATCGCTCTCAGCCGGTATCGGCCCTGAGACGTCGACGGGTAGGCTGATGCTCCACATGTTCGCGACCCTGGCCGAGTACGAGCGTGAGCTCATCGTCGAACGCGTGAACGCCGGCATCGCGGCAGCGCGCGACGCTGGCACCCGCTTCAGGCGTCCGCGAGTGAACCCCAACATGATCGCTGAGAAGCTCGAAATCGTCGCGACCGTCCGACCATGGAAGCCGCTGCACTCGTCAGCTGGAGCCAGGCAACGCTTTGCCGACACCAGAGCGACTTCACCAGCAAGACCTCAATACTGTGACATCTCAAACAGCCTGAGCGTCCTACTCATGCGCATTTCGTAACTCGACTGACACAATAGTGCTACAGATCGAGGGGATTCTCGTGCCATCTCAACTACCACCTGAGCTAGCAGCAACACTCGGAAGTAATGCGCTTCGCGAAAAGTACGCGAGCTTTGTCGACTTGGTCCGGCTCCTGGGCGACTCGATCATCGCGAACGACTACTCGATTCCCGATGGCCTGTCGAACGCCATCAAGCTGACCGAGTACGGTGATGCAGTGCTAACGAAAGTGGCAACTGCGAAGGCGGACAAGATTCCAGCCAAGGAGGCTCGGCTGCTCTGCGCACTGGCTATCGGCAGGGAGAAGCTCCTTGTCGACATCGAAGCAACTGACCTGAACGGCATCGCGAAGGCGATCTCTGCACAGATCCTCGCTAAAAAGATCCGCTTTCCCTTCGCCTTCGGCCGTGAGTCCTACGACGTGTACGCATCGATGTTCGAAGAGGGTCAGCCCGTACTGACGTACGAGGAAACTCAGCGCTTCCTAGACGGCACGCCATCCGGAGTCCAACAGTATGGCCGTTACGTCACTGGTCCCTACGGCTTACTCGAGTCTCAAGCGACTCGACAGTTGTCCTCAGGCCGACGAGTCGAGGCTTTCCATTGCTCCGATACGATGTGCGACATAGCGCATCGCGTTCATCTCACCACCAGCAGCGCAGCCATGGTCAATAGCCATCGCGAAAAATTCGAGGATGCACTCTCGAACGGCGACAGCAAGGAGGTCGACTGGTTCGGCGCTGCTGACGACGTGCGCGACGTGGACAGGATAATGTTCTCGGATACCACGGTGGGAGTATCGGCGACCCTACTCGGGGACGGACTCAGCTTAGGAGAGCTTCGAAAACTCATCGCGTACCTATTCAACTCCACTGGTGGAGCCCTCCGGCGACTTGTCAGCCCATTTCTTGAAATCGCGGACGCGGACTCTGCCGTGGGAAACCTTGACCGAGCGCAACTCCTACAGATCGCCCTGCTCGTCGATGAGCCGGTGCTGCAGGGTGCGCTCGACTCGCTAGTGTTCGAATCTGCAATCAGGGTGCCGGCGGGTGAAGTTCGGCGGCCTGTCCTCAATAAGGAACGCCGTTCAGGAGCATTCGGTCTCTCGCCAGAACTCGGCAGACTCGGAGTACGTTTCGTCTCGGATCACCCCGGGTTCGCAGCTCTCCGTCTCCGCGACGAGCTGACGCACATATACGATCTTTCCGACGCCGGAGACCGAGCCGACCTTGAATGGATGCTACGAGGAATCGTGGCTGACTCGCTCGAAGAACAGCTCGATACGTTCTTCCGCACCGCCGAACCAGTCGACTGCGTGACGCGTCTAGGTCTCATCGGCAGAGCAGCGCTCGGGCGACTCGCCAAGAATCTGAGAATTGGGCATGGTCTAGAGGCGAGCGATGCGAGCATCGCGAATCGCATCCTCTGGAAGCTGGGCTTCCCACTACATAGTGAGCAGGATCCTCGCGCTGAGTACTGGAGGCTGCACGAGAAGCTGCTGGGTCTGACTCGTGCGTCGAGTGCTCCCGGCGCTCGAGATACAGAAGAATTCCTGGGTGTAGCGAGTAAATACTTCCGTGAGCTCGAGCGCTTCCTGCAGGAATCTTTGGCGTTCTCCGCATGGGCACTGCTGCACGATCACGTTACCGATCCACACGCTTATCAGTACGGCTTTGACTCAGATAATGCGCGCGGTTTTGAACTCGTCCAGGAGTCAGTGAAGTTCGGCGGCGACTCTTTAAAGACCTACGACTTTCTAAGCGGCAAACTCGATGTGTATACGATGGCTCGGGGCTTCGAGTTTCTATCTGCGCGACTCACTGCTTTGTCCAGTGAATCGGAATCGTTGGCTCGCCCGATCGACAATTTCCCCGCTTACGCGCGCGGAAGCCGTCTCAAGAAATTCCCATTCACTTCGACGGTCCCGTTCCTCTGCCTGACAGAAGGAAGTCGTATGAGAATCATTTCTGGGCTCAAGAGCGTCGCTCAGGCGCTGCAACGGGGCAAGGTGAACGAGGTTCGAAACGATCATCAGCACTATCGGAAAACCGCATCGGGCGTCGGACACATCGAGCAGGCGTTACGCGAAGCGGAGTATGCAATGCGAACAATCGAGTCGTTGGGGCTGGCCCTCGTGGAGTCAAGGGTTGAAGACGCGGTGCACGATCGTTGGGGCCGATCCGAGTACTACCTAGCAGCGCCGAGGGGCGCACGTCATGTCGTCGCGCGCCCCTCCAGCTTTGATTGGCTGGGCCTGCCTGGACTCGAGGAGGCTCAGTACATACTTCGTGGGGCAGTCTTCGCCGAGCCCAACGAGGTTCTGCGGTTTCAACGCCGCCTAGACAGCGAGTACTCCCAAATGTGGCAGGACGTGCCTGCCCGTCGACGACCACGCGGTAGCGCCCTGAGTCAGAACTCTGTGGAGCATCGAGGGTCAGAAGTCCGCGGCGCATGAGTGTTCAGCTCTCCGACTTTCGGGCCGACGGAACCTGGAGCGCGTTGCCGGACTCGACACAGAGTCGGTTGCGGACTCCTCACCTCATGCAAGGGTGCGCGCGAAAGCTGACGTCTCAAGCATTCGGCCAGGTTGAATCCTAGGACCGCAGGGAGAAACCAGATATGCCGGTGGCCGATGAAGAGCCCCGCAAGTTTATATAGTCTCGTGAAGGGCGCACGTCGCCTGCCGGTCAGAGTTAGCTCCTACTTGACCTCATCGGATGGCCTTACCTCAGTTTCGACGAGAGCAGCGTAATGACGGATAGCACAACGAACGTCTACCCTCGCTTCGCTGGCAAAGTGATACTTGTGACCGGAGCCTCCACTGGGTTGGGTGCCGAGGTCGCAGTGCGCGCCGCGAGAGAAGGGGCTCGCGTCGTAGTGCATTTCAACCAGTCGCAAAAGGGTGCAGAAAGAACACTCGAACGGATCCGTCTTGTAGGCGGTGAAGGAGCTATCGTGCAGGCAGACATCTCGCGTTGGGATGACGTGGACAGGATGGCTGAGGGCGTTTTCTCAACTTTCGGAGAGCTGGATGTCCTCATCAACAACGCGGGGAGCGCGGCCTCCAACCAACAAGGATGGACGGAGCTCACAGAAGCTGACTTGAACACCGTCTTCGACGTCAACGCCAAGGGCACGTTGATGATGACGCATGAGTTCGGTAAGAGGATGGTTGCACAAGGCCGAGGAGCGATAGTGAACGTCGGGTCGACTGTGATCGTCAACGGATCGCCGCGCGCACCACACTACGTCGCATCGAAATACGCGATACTTGGCATCACAAAATCCTACGCGTTGGCTTTGGCTCCAGTCGTGAGGGTCAACACCTTCGCGCCGGGATCAATCGAAACCGCGCAACTCGTGAACAGACCAGATTGGGCGCGTGGGAAGCGAGAATCCATACTTTCTCGCACCCCGATGGGCGCGATCCCCTCTGCAGAGCAATTGGCTGGCTCTTGCCTTTGGCTTGCTACGGATGAGGCCGCACATCTGACCGGTGGCCTCCTGGCGACGGATGGCGGATTCACGATGCTAGGGGCATGACATGTCGTGTACCCAACTCTGGCCAGGTCTTAAGCACTTGCACGCCAGGTTGCCGCGAGGTCGCGCGCTCTCGCTAGGGATTGAGCGTCGTCTACGTCGAACAGGCTACCGCAGCGCAAACTTCGGACCGAGCCTGGGATTCGCTGCGCAAGGGTCGACATGTGCTGCTCATCATCGCGATTGCCATCCCACGATTCAACATATTGGTGCGCGAACGCTCGGTTCATAAGTCGAACGCCGACCCACGCGCTCGAGGTCGGCATCGCTGCTTTACCAAGCTCGGAAACAACGCCATCGAAATCGCTAACCACGAAACCAGGATCGCTCTCGTCGGGCGCGACGTCCGTGCTAGCGATCACGCACAATGGCTCTTCCGCCCCTCGGACGATGAGGTCGGCCCGCCGAATGAACTCTGTCAAGGCACCTCTGTCCCCGACAACGTCACCGGGCAGGACGACAGAGATTTGCCCGCCAGCGAGAGTCAGGAGGTCAACCACAGCCTGTGCCGTCCCTCCAGCAGGTGCGCGAACTACGTCGACACTAGGGAGTAGCCGGTCAAAATGCCCCTGCAACTCCTCACACCCTTCGGAACTTAGAAGTACAGTGACACCCGCCGCCAGCGGGCCAGTTTCCAGCAGCGCGTAGTCGATCAGGAGTGCTTCATCGGCGATTCTTGTTGCCGCTTTGCAGCCCCCCTGTGCCCCAAACAGGCGCGTTCCACGACCGCCAGCAAAAACTAGAATCGCGTCATCCATAGAATTCAAGGTATACGGAACCATGCCTGAATCACCAGAGGAGTTTGGCATGTCTACGAGGTTCGAGCAGCTGGCGTGCCAGCGACGATTCCGCAAGCCCTAACTCTTCTCGAACGTAAGCTACGCGAGCGGCAATCCTTGATTCCAGGGATGCAGTCCTCGACTTCGCGCTGCACAGTCAAGCGGGCGCTATGAGCGCGTTGTCGATACAGGAGGCGACGCGGCCCGCTGACCAGAGCAGCCTAGCGTGACCATGGCCGCGGCCAAAACGCGTCGATTAGCGAATTTTGCTCCGGTGACTGTGAGCGCGACGGGGCCGGTTGGGATCAGCGTCACCAATGCGCCATGTCCAGCGCATCAAAGGGACCTCGACGGTGATCCGATCTCTGATCGATCCGCCAATGATCCGACGGCGGAAGGTATCGATCATGACTGCGCGGCAGTCCCGCACCTGTTCCGGTACCGCTGTCGAATGACGCAGCGGCATTAGAGCTACACCAGCGCTTGGGCGCGGAGACGCCGCTCCTCAAGACCGGCAAGATTCGCTGCCTGTAGCTTAGAGGCACGGTACCTGAACGTCCGGAACCCCAACGAGCCCGGCCAGCGGTATCAGCGAAGCGCGAGATTCGCACGCGAGGCGGTGCTGATTTCGAGACCCAATACAGCGAGCACCTGCAGCTCTCCAGAACGTTTTGTACGCGTCGGGACGGGCGCCCGGTGCTGTTAGATACCGGCTCATTCCCGAGGCGAGGAACGCCTCGACTAAGGTGTCCGGGACGACTGGTCATGCTACGACCACCGATGGTACTCTCCTTGAAACCGTGGGGAGGGGCAATGTCTACAAGATCACCTTCGCTGGTCATCACGGACGTAGGAGGGACGCTCCTGCGCACAGACGAATTGCACCTCGAAGCTTGGCGTGCGGCACTCGCCCACTATGGCTTCGAACACACCCAGCACCTTGCGGTGGTGCATCAGTCATTTGCGGCTGGCAATGACAGTTTCACAACCGCACGCCAACTCGAGCTTCCATCGTCAATCGCCATCAAGATCGCGGAACGCAAACGCAAACTCGCCGAGGTTACCGCCCCCGTGGGGATCAGACATGAGGTCGTCCAGTACATTGAATCGTTTCGCGTGCCAGTATGCGCGGTAAGCCATAGCGAAGAACACTGGACACGGGCGATGCTCATCGAGGCGGGAATCGCCGACAAGTTCTCGCTAGTGCTCGGCAGAACTACCGAGACGTCTACTTCGAAAGCTGAACTTATACAGATTTGCCTTGACCGCTTCGTCAAGGACCGAAACGTGCTGTACATCGGGGACACCGATACTGACAAAAACCTCGCGCTGGAATTCAACCTCACCTACGTCAGTGCGCTAGCCATCTGCACGACGGACTCGCAAAGCGCAGAGACCACAGGACCGGCGAAGGCATACGAATGAGGAACGCAATCTAACGACGTCAATCGATATCTCCGCAATCTCATTCCGTCTCGACGGGCTTGTTGCGCGTCGACCGCAGGTTTGTGAAGCATCACGCTGAGGAACCCAGAACATCTGAAGGAGTAGTCCATGCCGCGAAGCCAACCATCACTTTTGCGAATTCTAATCGGCAGCGATGACGCCGGCGCCTTTTACAAGAGTGTCCTCAAACAGGATCTCGAGTCCGCGCCGAACGTTTTAGAGGTGAGAGAAGTAGACAACCCTGCTGGTGAGCCGTATCCGTACGTTGCCTTCAACGCGGCTGAACAGATTGCTTCCGGTCTCGCAGATCGCGCTCTCCTGATCTGCGGTACGGGGCTGGGCATGGCACTTGCAGCCAACAAGATTGCTGGGGTGCGTGCCGTCACGGCCCACGATTCATTCTCCATTGAGCGAAGCGTCCTCTCAAACAACGCCCAGGTACTAGCTCTGGGCCAGCGTGTCGTTGGCATCGAACTAGCGCGTCGTCTGGCGCGAGAATGGCTCACATATCGGTTCGACAGCACATCGCCTTCGGCTCAGAAGATTGCAGCTATCGAACAATACGAGAACCGGCAATTGTGCGCCAAACGCCATTGACAATCGGAGTGAGCCTTAAGGCCTACTTCACCCACGGGCAAGCCAAAAGATGGTTTGCTCAAGTGGCCGAGCAAGCTGTTGTTCACCCGGCAATACTCACAAACGAGTTGTATCTTTTCGTATTGCCTACCTATCTCCAAATTCTCCCTGCTATTGAGGAGTTCTCAGGCACCCCAGTGCAAGTCGGTGCCCAGAACATCAGCGAATTCAATCGGGGCCCCATAACGGGTGAGGTGACAGCCTGCGAGCTCGCAGAGATTGGTGCCTCAGTCGCGGCCGTTGGACACGCAGAGAGACGGAAGGTCTTCTTCGAGGACGACACGTCGACCGCGCTGAAAGCCGCAGCTGCGCTCCGCGCTGGTCTCACACCTGTCATCTGCGTGGGTGAGAGTGAGCGGGTACCTGCCAACCAGGCAGCTCGCACGTCTGTCGATCAACTGGTGGCCAGTCTGTCAGGCACCCCTACCGGACCAGTCATCGTCGCGTATGAACCGGTATGGGCAATCGGCTCCACTCTCGCCGCTCCGGATCCACACATCATTGCCGTCATCGATTCTTTGCGCTCAAGTCTGTATTCGGATCCGTCACGGCATGGAAGTCGCGTAATCTACGGCGGTGCCGCGGGTCCTGGGATGCTTACTAGACTCGGCAATGTAGTTGATGGACTATTCCTCGGACGACACGCACACGACGTCGATGCGCTATTTGCTGTGGTGGATGAGGCCTACCGGCAGCTGAAGTGAGCCCATTGTGACCGCTACTTCACGCCGGACCATCGCCGCGGGTCGGGTGTATGAAGCCTTGATCGCCGTGAGTGGCGGTGTCGTTGGTTAGAACCTTAGCGACGGGACGGTGAGCGCCGGGTCGAGCTGGATCGTCTGGGCCGGCGGGCTCGTTCAAACTGCTCAACTCGTCGGAGTCGGATGGCACTCGTTGTCTCGGACGCAGCATTCTCCGCCGTCGAACCCATTTCAAGCTCACACGACACCCACCGTCGACAGCAACTCCGCAAGCGGGACCTCACAAGACTGTTCTGGGATGAAATCCGGGTGCCTTCGTTCACGCCAATGGTGCCGACAAGTGTCACTTTGAGGTGAACATCACTAGACACAAAAAACACCGATAATATATATTATGTCAAGTCAAAGGTGGCGCATTCCCCTTTGGATGCGAATAAGACATCAATAGCTTCTCCCGGGAGCAATCCGGCCGGCACATTCACCAGAACACGCTGATGAATCTGCTCCGCGACGCCGGCATCCATTCATCGACTACATCGCCAAACGCCCACGGCCATAGCCCTCCAGGCCAGCCAAGCGATATCCTGCTCTGCCATGCCTGACACCGAAGACCTCTACATCGAACTCAATGGAACGCTACAGTGCGTCCTCTTCAGCGCTGACCTCTCGGACGACGACCGCGCGCGGCTCGGGCACCCTGTACGCGGAGTCACATGCGCATGCCCAGACTGCTCATGCACGAACGAAGCCGACATGGGCACACCCGAACACCCCATCTGCGGATGCTGCCTCGCAGATTGCCCCGACGTCCACAGCACCAAATCAACTCGTTGACAGGCGAATACGCCGCTCACACACACCGCTCCCCCACCGACGAGAGCGACTCGTGTCCCGCCGCTCTACACGTCAGGTGATTCCACCGCATCCCACACGCCAGCCTCTGAATGATCGGACGAGAATCCCACCGTCAACGACCGCATCCGCTCGTCCTCAACCGCAGTTCGGGTACACCGAAGTACACTCAGTACACAGGAGTTCACTGGAGGTGGCGAGATGCTCGGCAAGAATCCCTTTCGACCGACGGCAGGGGCGGAGCCTCCTCAGCTGATCGGCCGAGCCGGCGTGCTGGACGAGTTCGCGTATGGGCTGCGTATCCGGTCAGGAGCACCAGGACTGTTGACCATCTTCACCGGTGCTCGAGGGATCGGCAAGACCGTCATGCTCGGAGAGGCGGAGGACGCCGCCCGCGCCGAAGGCTGGGTGGTGATCTCGGAGACGGCCACGCGTGGGTTCCTCGGGCGGATCGGTGAATCCATGCGAACCGCAAACGAGGAACTAGGAGACGGGCCTGCCGGCCGGAGGATCACTGGCATTGGAGCGGCCGGGTTCTCGGTTACGACCTCGCTGCCCCCCGCCGAACAGGCCGGCTGGCGACAGATTGGCGAGCAGCTGTTGCAGCGGTTGGATGCTCAAGAGACCGGGCTAGCGATCACCCTGGATGAGATCCATGGCGCCGACCGCGATGAACTCGCTCAACTGGCTGCCTCTGTGCAGCACTTCATTCGCGAGGGCCTGCCGATCGCACTGGTCTTCGCAGGGCTTCCGGCGGCTGTCTCCGACCTCTTGAACGAAGGAGTGGCGACGTTCCTCCGCCGAGCCGATCGCATCGATTTACACTCCGCCGCCGTCGATGAGGTGGAGAGCTCCTACCGGGAGACCTTCGCTGCCCTACCGGTGCCAGTGGACCCTGCGCTGTTCCGGACCGCCGCGGAATCAACCGGCGGCTACCCATTCCTCATCCAGCTCGTCGGGTACCACCTCTGGCAGCTCGCAGAATCCACGAATGCTCCTCTCACAGCGAAGGACGTAGATCTTGCCATATCCGCCGCCCATCGCCGCAACACCCGAGTCGTGATAGAAGCAGCGCTCGCGACCGCGTCGCCGAAAGACCTCGACTTCCTGCAAGCGATGGCTCAAGACGACGACCCATCAACGACCGCAGACATCGGCCATCGACTCGGGAACGCAAAGAACACCATCGGCAACTACCGCGCTCGACTCATCGACGCCGGCCTCATCGAACCAGCAGGACGAGGACGATTGGACTTCGCGATCCCAGGCCTGCGCGAACACCTCCGCCAACGCTGACACGCAGTGCCCAGCGGGTCCGACATGAGAGCCAAACAGACTCACGTCCGAACGCGCACAACGCTGAGCGGGCACACGTGGACAGATGTTTCGCATCGCATGGGTTGAAAGAGGCTCGAGTGGCGAGACACTTCATGGCGTTCGCTCCGGCGCCGACACCACGCTGCCGCGTCGAGCTGCGCATGAGACAACGCCCTAGCCGATCCATGACAACGCCTGCAGCTCCAGGGAACCCACGCGAGGTCTCACGACTCAGGCCTCTCGCACGTCCTTGAACCTGGCGATAATACTCACGCCAGTACTGTTTATCCCCAGCAAGGCTGACGTGATTTTGCGCCCGTTAGGGAAACTGACACTGTTCTAGGTGTGACTTGGCTCAGCGAAGACGGGAGACATGAGGGCTACACGACGGGTCAAACCAGGCCGAAGAAGCGATCGAAGTAGGTGGTCAGGCGATCGACTGCCTCACTACGCTGCGCGGCGTGATCAGCTCCGGCTGCAGAGAACCTCGACACAGGTGGCAGGACCGCGGCGATTGCTGGGCCCGCAGCCGGCAGCTCCCCGTCACGAAATGCCAGGTCCATCAAATGACGAGTCTTTCCAGCGTCCAGATGGAGGTCGTCGATGATCTGGTCGAGTTCTGCCGCTCGACGTTCGGCAACAAATTCAGTGAGGTCCCGGTGGGCGTCCTCCGCCAGCCACCCAGCGATCAACTCCCGCTTCGGATAAAGAGAGGGGCTCGAATCGAGGGTGGCGTTGAGCTTCCGCCGAAGGATCTCCGCCGCGCTCGTGTCGCCCCCTGCCTCAGCCGACCGCCGCTCCTCCACCAGCATAACGACGTAGTCGACGTTGGCCTCGACGCGCTTGATGAGCTCCATCTCGAAGACGACGTCGTCGAGAATTGAGACTTTGGAGTCTTTCTCCTGACGGCGCCGGCGCTCAAAGAGATCGACGTACTCACTTCTGTAGTCCTGCTCGTCGGCTTCGCTAAGCGGGTCGTTTCCCTCGAACTCATCGAACGACGACAACACACTTCGAAGTCGCAAGATCAGGCCGAACAACGAGACAAAGTCGGCCTGTCTCTGCTCCCCAACGATCTCATCACCGACTGGGAACAGCTGGGCGAGCTCTTCGACGGCCTTGGCGTAGTCGTCGAAGTACTTACTGTACGGCTCGATGAGAACGACACTCGAGGCGTCCTTGTCGCCGAACAAGCTCAGCGCCGCTTCGGTCAACTTGTCCAGGTCACGGAAAGTGACGATGTTGCCGTGATGCTTGGTCGAATCGAGGATCCGGTTGGTGCGCGAATACGCCTGCAGCAAGCCGTGCTGCCGCAAATTCTTATCGACGAAGAGCGTGTTCAGCGTCGTGGCATCGAAGCCGGTGAGCATCATGTTCACGACGACTACGAGATCGAGATCTCGGTTCTTGAGGCGCGCGGTGACGTCGTCGTAGTAGGCCTGGAATCCATCAGCCGACGTACTAAACGACGTCCCGAAGAGCTGGTTGTAGTCCTGTATCGCGCCCTCGAGAAAATCCCTGCTCGGCTCATCCAGCCCGTCGGTGTCGAACTCGTCGTCGTCCAGGATTCCGTCGGGAAGCTCCTCGTTCGGAGAGTACGAGAAGATCGTTGCGATCCGAAGCCTCCCAGCATCCGGATGATTTGCTTGCTGCACGCCGAACTCGGCGTAGTAGCGCTTGGCCGCATCGATGGAGGCAGTCGCCAGCATCGCGTTGAAGCCCGCAGCCCTGCGGCCCGCAGAAGTCAGACGATCATCTCGCCCGGTGAGACGGCTGAAGTTCTCCAAGATGTACGAGACGACAAGCTGGATCCGCTCATGCGCAAGCAGCGCTTCCTCGGTATCGATCCCCTCGACTTCGGCATCCTTGCCCGTCGCCTTCACATGGATCGTGCGGTGATAGGCGGTCCGAAATGGGAGCACGTTCTCATCTTTGATCGCGTCGATGATCGTATACGTGTGCAGGCGGTCGCCGAACGTCTGCTCAGTCGTTTGAGGCAGTCGTCCCGAAGCTCGAGCAGCGTTCTCGGCGAAGATGGGCGTACCCGTGAACCCAAAAAAGTCGGCCTTTCGGAACGCCTTTCGGATCCTGTGCTGCATGTCGCCGAACTGCGTGCGATGGCACTCATCGAAGATCAGCACGACGCGCTTGCCGTAGACCTCGTGCTTTGAATTACCTGCGACGAACCGATCCAGCTTCTGGATCGTCGTCACGGCAATCTTCTGATTCGTGATCGGCGCATCGCCGGCGCGACGCAATAGCACGGCGCCGAGCGGCAGAGTCAGCTGCTTGCCAAGGGCGGTGGTGTTGCGGCTGCCATTCGCGGCGCCCGGGGAGAAGCGCTCGTACTCGCGGATCGTCTGCGCATCGAGGTCTTTGCGATCGACGACGAACAGCACTTTGTCGATCTGCGGCATTTCG
Organism: Plantibacter sp. Mn2098; assembly: GCF_049319745.1. Taxonomy (NCBI): domain Bacteria; kingdom Bacillati; phylum Actinomycetota; class Actinomycetes; order Micrococcales; family Microbacteriaceae; genus Plantibacter; species Plantibacter sp. Mn2098. Next base: position 82,329 of record NZ_JBMOUH010000013.1, read on the forward strand.
GCAATGAGCTGAGCGGTCTTGAACGACGTCAGCGTCTTACCCGAACCAGTGGTGTGCCAGATGTAGCCGCCGGCCTTCAGAGTGCCCAGCTGCTCTGGATGGTTCCCGGCAATATCGACGCGCTGAACGATTCGCTCGGCGGCGACGATCTGGTAGGGGCGCAGCACGAGCAGCTCATTGCTGGTGTCGAGAACGCAGTAGCGCGTCAGTACCGCGAGCACTGTTCGTGGCGCCAGGAAGCTGCGGGTGAAACCTTCAATGTCGGCGATCCGCCCATTCCGCGCGTCGGCCCACCACGAAGTGAACTTGAACGAGTTGGAAGTGACCTTCCCGCGACGCTGCGTGTTCGAGCGCTCAGCTTCGCGAACGTGCCGGAGACGCACCGTGTTCGCGTAGTACTTCGAGTGAGTCCCGTTGGAGATGACGAAGATCTGGACGTAGTCGAAGAGCCCTGTGCCCGACCAAAATGACTCTCTCCGATACCGCTCGATCTGGTTGAAGGCCTCGGAGATCGGCACACCGCGACGCTTCAACTCGACGTGCACCAGCGGCAGGCCGTTCACCAGGATCGTCACGTCGTAGCGGTGACCGCGCACGAAACCGGCGCTCGTCGCGCCGGTTGTCTCGTACTGGTTGATGACCTGAAGACGGTTGTTGTGGATATTCGACTTGTCGATGAGGCGGACGTTCTTCGTCGTTCCGTCATCACGCACGAGCACCTGAACGTGATCCTGCTGGATCCGGCGCGTCTTGTCGATGACAGAGTCGTTCGGTTTCGTCACAGAGCTCGCGTAGAAGCGCAGCCACTCCTCGTCGGTAAAAACGAGGCTATTCAGTCGCTCAAGCTCGTTTCGCAGGTTGGCTACGAGATCCGCCTCGCCCTTGATCGGGAGATACTCGTAGGCCTGCTCCTGCAGCCGTCGGATGAAGTCAGCTTCGAGCGCGGCCTCGGACTGGTAGCCCGTCCGGATACGGTCTTCCGGCTTGAACTCTGCGACGACAGTCGACTCATCACCGATCACCAGAGGCTCGACCGGCTTGCCAGCGTCGGAACCACCTGCGGGAGGAACGTTGATATCGGTCATGCTCGCGCGTACGCCCCTTCTACTGGCGCCTCAGAGCCCTCGTCCGACAAGAGCACGTCATAGCCCGCTGGGATCTTGTGCTCACCCGACATGAGCACCCTCAGGAGCTGGGCGCGCAGGCCCTTGAGCCGGAGCGTGTAGTCCTGCGCCGCGCGTGCGGCGTCGTCAATCGCCTTGAGAACTTCGAGGGACTCGACCGCCTGCGCCTCCGTTGGAACTGAAACGACCTGCTCCATCAGACGACCGACCGCGAGCGTCTTGTTGCGGCCAGCTCCGCCCGGCGAATGGTCAACGAGTAGTTGTCGCCCCCGACGCGTCCTGAAGAACTCGTCGAACCAGGCAGCTGTCCAGACCTCAGCACCTTTGAACGTCGGGAATCGATGTGATGCAATACGGCCCGCGACTTCAGGGCCGAGAACCGCGACCGCCCCCTCCCACGCGAAGACGATGTTGAAACATAGGTCTCCGGGTTCCACGAAGAACACGCGCTTCTTGCCAAGGGCCTCACCGCTCAGCGAGTCCTTGAGGAAGGCCCCGCGACCATGTGACCTCAGACCAATCTCTGAATACTCCGCACTGGGGTCCACAACCACAGGTCGAGATTCTCGAATGAGCTCCTCGCCGATCGTTGTCTCTCGCCAGTCTTCTGAGGGTTTGAGGCGATGCTCGCGCAAAGCAGATACAGCCTGTCGAGCAGCAGCGCCTTCTTCTTCCGTGAGCTGGAGGACCCTATCCAGGCGACTGAACAGGTCGACGATGCGACGCTGAGTGGGCACCGGCGGCAAGTTGACAACAAAGGACTCGAACTGGTCCTCTTTCCAACGCCGCCGACTCTTCGTCGTACCCTTCGCCTGGTTCGCCACCACGTCGACCACAGCAGGATCTTGAAACTTAAGTCGCAGCCATTCTGGAAGAAGCCGAGTGCGATCAACGTCGTACGTCGGGAACTCGTTCGAGACGACGCCATCTGACAGCGCCTCCGGCACGAGTCCGAAGGATCCTTCAGTGACGAACATGCGGTTGTAGATGAACTGCCCCGCTTGGACTCGGAAAACCTTCGAAGCACGAATCGCAGAGCCGGCACGCGGCTCTCTCGCGAAGACGCCCTCGCCGTACCATTTCACCCCGAGGCTCGTGTACATGGCATCCGGGTCCACGCGAACCGACTCGATGTACCGGGTGGCAACTTCGCTAAGTGGTGTTGGAGTCCATTCGTTAGTCATCGAAGCCCGCCGCACTTAGAGCCTCGTGCAGCTTCGCGCGCGCGAGATCGACGCCGTCTTGGGCCAGACGAAGATCCGCCAGGGACTCCTCGACATTGCCCTCGACCTCGGTCTCGACTGACGTATATGTGGCAACGCCCAAGTTGTAATCGGCAGCACCCAGTTCGATATTTGATACGAGCTTGGCAAAGCCATCAACGTCTTGACGCTGCACGAGCGTTTCGACAATTCGATTTCTGTGTCGATCCGAGAGGACGTTCTTGGTCGCAGCTTTGTCGAACTCGCGACGCGCGTCGATGAAGAGCACGTCATTCGAGTTCTTTGAACGCTTGAGCACGATGACACATGCTGCGATCGGCGTGCCGAAGAAGAGGTTCGCGGGCAGTTGGATGACTGCATCGATGTAGTTGCCGTCGACCAGGTACTTGCGAATCTTCTGCTCGTTGCCACCCCGGAAAAGGACTCCGGAGGACTCCACGATGGCGGCCGTTCCATTGGGGGCAAGCCACGCCAACGCGTGCATAACAAATGCCAGGTCCGCAGCGTTCTTCGGAGCAAGCACTCCGGCCGGTGTGAATCGCTCATCGGTTCGCAGCGCCGGGTCATCGTCTCCCGCCCAGTTCGTAGAATAGGGAGGGTTCGAAACGATCGCATCGAACGGCTCGTCATCCCAGTGCTGCGGATCGGCGAGCGTATCGCCCAGAGCAATGTCGAACTTCTCGTACCCGATGCCGTGCAGCAGCATGTTCATGCGTGCGAGGTTGTAGGTAGTGAGTTCGATCTCCTGCCCGAAGTAGCCACGCCGCACCTTGTCTGGCCCAAGGAGCTTGGCAAAGTTCAGCAGGAGTGATCCGGATCCGCACGCCGGGTCGTAGACCTTGTTGAGCTCCGTCTTCCCGATCGTCGTGATCCTGGCGATGAGCTCGGCGACTTCTTGCGGCGTGAAGTATTCCCCGCCTGACCGGCCGGCGTTGGCCGCGTACATGGTCATGAGGTACTCGTACGCATCGCCAAACGCGTCGATCGCGTGGTCGCCGAAGTCTCCGAGGTCCAAACCTCCGATGGCATCAAGGATCTTCTTGAGACGGTCATTGCGCGCGGCCACGCTCGAGCCCAAACGGGGCGAGTTCACGTCGATGTCGGCGAAGAGGCCACGGAAGTCTGCTTCGCTACGCTGCCCAAGCGCTGAACGCTCAATTGCAGACAGGGCCGCTGAGAGCGTTTCGTTGAGCCGTTCCTTCCCTTCGTCGTCTCGCGCGCTCGCACGTACCGACTCAAAAAGTTGGCTTGGGAGAATAAAGAAGCCCTTGTCCGACACGGTCGCCGCACGACCACCTTCGGCAGTCTGGTCGTCCAGCTCTGCGTACGAGAACGTCGGGTCCACCCGGCGCTCTTGCTCGTCAATGAAGCGGGTTAGATCGTCGCTCAGGAACCGGTAAAGGATCGTGCCGAGGACGTACTGCTTGAAGTCCCACCCGGTGACCGATCCCCGAAGATCGTTGGCCATCCGCCAGATTGTGCGGTGCAGCTCGGCGCGCTGTGCTGCTCTCGTAGTTGGGCTCATCTGTTCCTCCGCTTTCTATCTTGGTGCACCGCGGACCAACCAGAATTGCGCCGAGCCGAGAACGTCTCAGACCCGTAAGTTGAGTCCAATAGATATCGCCTCGGCGCCGCGATCGGCGGATTGATGCGCGCTGAGGGCCAGTGCATAGTGAGCCCTGCCGCGCGGCGTCAGCCCCGGCACCTCGGGGCTGCTGAAGAGGTGTAACTGCCAGACCTCCTACTGCGCTGCTGCGGCGGATCGACGAACGCATTAACATGCCGAGGGCACCTGAGCCTGCAAGAGAACGGAGAATCGGATGGAGATCGTGCACAGCCTGATACTGGTGACAAGCGAAGGCGCAATGGACCCGTACCTGGTGTTCACGTTCGGTGTGGGACAGAAGCTCATTGACCGGGCCCGCGAGCGCGGTTGGGTCCCCTTAGGTGAGGCGGTAGAGCTGGAGGGGTTGGTCGACGCCTCCCCGGAACACATTCGGGTGTTGATCTCGCATGAGGTCATCATCGACAGCGACGCCGGCCCAGGCGACCTTTCTAGATGGTGGGAGGCCGTGCGCGCCGCCGGCAACCGTTGCTTCGTGCTGCTCACCGCAGACGACGGCTTCGATCCATCGCCCACTCGGAAAGCGCGCTCGAGGCGTCCTATGTTCTCGCCACGCTGAACGCAACAGACGGCACTCCACCACTGCAGCAGATCCAAACGATCACCGCCGCAGGCGCGATGCCCCCGGCCATACGCGCGCAAGCGAAGCTCTCGTCACAGACCTCTCCACACAACTGACCAAAGTCATTGTCCAAGCGAAGCAGACAGTCGCGGCATCGCTCTCCCCCGACGACGCAGCTACGCTGTGGACGGACGGACGGTAGCCACAATTCGCGCCCACCCTAATCTCCGAATGGGACCCGAATCGCAAACGAGCCCACTACCCAAGATCGGAGCTGATCCCCATGAACATGTTCAACGACCCGGTAATACCCGAGCAAGCGGTCGGCGGAGAAGAGGACGAGGTCCAGCAGACATTGCATCTGTCGATCTCCTGAACCCTGCTCGGCGAAGCTGAGGAGGTCGAAGCCGCTCGCACGTTCATGGAGACCTTCGCGTCGACAGGGGCGGCAGAGTTGGGTCAACTCATTCGTACGCTCCGCATCGAACTTGGACTCCCACGCGTCCACCTTGGGCGATTCTGGAATCTTCAATTCGAGAACAGGTCGTCGGCCAATGACCATGGCAACAACCTGTCCACGTAGTGATTAGGTTACGGGCCTTCGTCCTCGGTTAGGCGCGCGAGCGGCGTCTCGGAACTCATGGGTTATGAGGCACTTTGGTTACGAGACATATTGCCAAGGCCGTCCGACTCAATGATGGTGAGAGTCTCGCCGCTGGCGAGTCCTCTCGTATCGACCGGCCCACGGAGGCGACAAGCTCCTCCGCAACGATGACTCCGTGCGCGGCACGATCACGAGCGACTGGAGACCAGGTGATACTCCGCGGGACCGCCTGCCGAACGGGATGTCGGTGGCTTGTCCCATAGTGTGATGCTGTGCTCCATGACTTTGATGTGCCCGCCCCGCTCGATACGTCGACGGCTCGAAAAGCACGCGGTGCGTTTTTCACCCCGGACGGGATCACCCAGCACATTGCCCAGTGGGCGATCCGCACGGCCGCCGACAGCGTGCTTGAACCCAGCACCGGGGAGGCCGCGTTCCTGACTGCCGCTGTGGACCGTCTGGTCGCGCTTGGGGCGTCCGAACCGGTCGTGCATGGTGTCGAGATCCATGGTCCGAGCGCACACGCCGCGCAGGCGCTGGTTGCGGCAATCGGTGGTCAGGCGCAGATCACTGTCAGCGATTTCTTCCTCGTCGAGGCCACTCCGACGTTCGACGCGATCATCGGTAACCCGCCGTTCATCCGCTACCAGGAGTGGACGGGCAAGCAGCGGGACCGTGCCCGGTTCGCAGCCCTGCACCAAGGCGTTGCCCTCACTGGGCTCTCGTCAAGTTGGGCGGCGTTCGTGGCGCACTCCGCCGGGTTCCTGAAGCACGGGGGTCGGCTCGGCTTGGTCCTTCCCGCAGAGCTGTTGAGCGTGAACTACGCCGCTCCGGTCAGACGCTTCTTGCTAGAGAACTTCGCCAGTGTCGAACTTGTCGTCTTCGACGAACAAGTATTCCCTGATGCTGAAGCAGACACGGTGCTGGTCAAAGCCGACGGTTGGAAGCAGGCACCAGCCGGTCACGCCGCGCTGCGACAAACACGCAACGCTACGACGCTTGAGATGCTGGAATCCGGCACCACCTGGGCGCCGATCGACACCGCAGACCGGTGGACACCGATGGCACTGTCTGAGACCACCACAACCGTCATGTCCCGTCTCGCAGCAGACGACACCTTCGGGCCGCTGGAGGCATACGGGGACACCACCCTTGGAGCCGTCACCGGAGGGAATCGGTTCTTCGCCCTCTCACCGACACGCGTCCAAGAACTAGGCATCCCGCGGCGCGACCTGCTCCGCATCAGCCCCCCGGGGAGCTCCCACCTCCGCGGGCTCGCACTTACGGACTCCGGCCTGACCCGCCTCGGTCAACGCGACCAACCCACCTGGCTGCTCTGGCCAAGCAACACCCCAGCAGAGGCAACGCTGCGCTACATCGATTTCGGACACGCCACCGGCGTCGACCAGGCTTACAAATGCCGCATCAGAAAGTCCTGGTGGCGTGTCCCTATCCTGGACGCCCCTGATCTGTTCCTCACCTGCATGAACGCTGACACTGCACGGCTGACCACGAACGCTGCAGGCGCCCGCCACCTGAACAGCATCCACGGCGTCTACCTCCACGACGAACTGCGCGATATCGGCCGCGATGTGCTCCCCGTGGCATCGCTGAACTCGATGACGCTGCTCTCCGCAGAACTCGTCGGACGCTCCTACGGCGGCGGGATCCTGAAGATCGAACCGCGCGAGGCTGACCGATGGTGGATGCCCTCACCCGCCATGCTCGCTGAGCACCGTGATGCCCTTGCAGTGGTGAAGCCGCGCATACAGAGGCTCCTGCAGAGGAAAGACCTTCTCGGCGCCGTCGCGCTGGTCGACGAGATCCTGTTTGAGGGCGTGCTGTCGACGCCCGAGCTCGATGCGCTTCGTGCAGATCACCAAGCCCTGACTTCCCGCCGCACGGTCCGCGGACGCAGTGGCGGGCGGGGACAAGCCGATGGTAGCTAACCCGGACTCGTTCACCCCGTTTGACGCAACTCTTGCTGCGGCGCCCCTCAACGACCCGTGGACACACGGTCCCGGACAGCAACCCGAGTACGCGCCGGACTACTCACTCGCCGGAAGCCTCCTCACCATCCCGGTCGCGGCCAACAAGGGATGGGCCACCGGCGCCCTCGCCAACGGCGTCGACTCCTGGCTGGCCCACGAACTCCGCCGCGCCGGCTTCGGCCCCGACGAAGTCTGGCCACGCGCAACAAGACCACGCATCATGCCCCGCGACATCGCCGTACTCCTCGAGAAGCTGCCACGCGTCCTCTCCGACGAGGTGCGAGCAAAGCTCATGGCCATGCCCGTCGTCGCCCCGACAGACGCGAAGGTCCTGGGTCGCGCGTACGACAAGCAAGTCGATGTCGCGATCGCACGATGGGACCGCGGCCCGGAACTCCTCCTCAGCACCAAGACCATGGTGTCATCGTTCGGCAAGAACCTCAGCAACCGCTTCGAGGAAGCCTACGGCGACGCCGGCAACCTCCGCAGCCGCTACCCTCTCGCAGCCGTCGGGTTCTTCTTCGTCCAGCGCGACACTATCCTCACCCAGGAACCCGACGCGTTCGAGAAGACCGTCGACATGATGCGCAAACTCCGCGACATCGGCGGCGGCAACGGCTACACCGCCACCGGCCTCGCGCTCGTCAGCTGGTCAGACGACAACCCAACAGTGAACATCGAACTCGACCGTGTGCCCGAGGATGTCCGCCCCGAACAGTTCATGACGAAGATGATCGAACAGATCCTCGCCGCCACCTCAGTCACCCACCACGTCGAAGTTCGGAGCAAATATGAACGACGCGTGATCCCCGTCGCCGAAGACGACACCGAGACCGGCCTTTTCTAGGCCGCATCATCATGGTCCAACAGGCCGCGATCGAGAGCCCTCGGTGTCTGGAGCTAGGTCTCGTTCACGACGGCAGTAATTTCGTCGGCAATTTCAGCGATCGTGTCTACAGCTGTGTTTCGGGCGATTTTGTCCACGAGAGAGGGCGATTGCCGTGCGATCTCGTCTCGTGAAATTAAGTGCCAGATGGGCAGCATGCGCTGGTCGCCATTGACACTGAGCCCGATAATGCCGTCGAGCTCGTACTGAGGCCAGCCTTTCGCGAAAAAGGAACTCGACAGGATGACAATGCCGAACGCGCTGTGAGCCAACCCGTGGTCGATCTTCCTTCGCAGGCTGTCGCCGATCCGCAGCTCGGTCTTGTCGAGCCACACTTTGAGCCCACGTTCTCGCAACGCGATCGCGAGAGGTTCAGCAACAGAAGACTTGTCTTCACTCGCGTGGGAGATGAACACGTCCCACGTCTCACCGTCTTCGTTTGGAACAACGGGCGGACGTTCGTGTCGGATTCCTTGCAAGGACTGCTGGGACGCCGATTTCGCGACAGGCAACGCCGGGGGTTCAACAGCAACCGTCGAACGCACACTGCTAGCTTTCAGCCCCATCAAGTCAACGGTCAGGTACCAGCTCCCAGTGCGAGGGACAGTAATCCGGAAGGGTGACGTCTTGACCAAGCCTCCGAAAAACTTGTGCGCTCTGCCGTTCTTGAACGAATTGAAGTTCGTGCTGTCCATCAGCCGCACATTGGCTGCCTTGGTCAGGGTCACAACCACGGTCGCGCCCTTGTCGAGGCGGTTCCAGTGATACTTCGCAAACGGCAAGCCTGCCAATGCGTCCCCCGGTCTTATGCGGCATTCTCGGTCGTGCCAGCGTGTTTGCCTAATCGAACCACACACCCCGAAGCATTGTCAGCAAACATTCGGCTTCACGAAGGGCATTCATCGTCGCGATTCGTGCTCTCTCGGCGCCGGCATGGTGTTCGACTTCCTGCTCTTTATCGATCTCTACGGCGATGCCAGGGCGGAGTTCGAAGGATCGGTAGGTCAGTTCGACCTCACCGCCGAAGGCGTTCACGGTCTTCTCGAACCTCGGATGGGCGATGAAGCACCACACACACTGGGGATCTGACCAGATTTGGACTCGGACAGGATTCGACGTTGCGCTTCTCATGGCATGGTGTCCTTTCATTGGGGGCGAAGGTCAGCTGTCGAGCGTGACGGAGGCGGCATCTTGGTCTGTCTGGACACGTTTCACAGTCGGGGTGGGAGCACGCTTGGGACCGCGGATGAGGACGAAGATCACGAGGACGGCCATCACGGCCACACCTGTCCACATGGCCTGCTGCCATCCTGCGATGAACGCTTCCTGAGCTGCAGTGAGGATCTGCTCCGCGTATGGACCCGCATGCTGACTTGCGGCGGCAGCATTCGCGAGCCCCTCACTCGCCGCAGCGGCGAGGTTAGCGGGGACACCGCCCAGACGCGCGGCGATGGCGTTCTGGTACCCCGCGACCAGGAGCCCTCCGAGCATGGCGATGCCGAGTGCGGAGCCGAGCTCGCGAGTGAGGTCGTTGAGTGCGGAGGCCACCCCCTGTTGTTCGCGCGGAAGCGAGGACGTGATTGCTTCGGTCGACGGCGTCATCGCGAGACCCGCGCCAAGTCCCATGGCGATCAGGCCGGGAAGAACGCTGAAGTATCCGGCGGATACTGAAACGAGGGACGCCATGAGTGCGAGACCGAGCATGGCGATGCCGAGTCCGATAACCATCGATGCGCGAGCGCCGATGCGGGCCGCGAGGCGCGGGGCCAGCCCTGACGCGACCATCATCAGCAGCGCCATCGGCATCATCCCCAGCGTGGCCAGCAGTCCACTCCAGCCGAGGACGATCTGGAAGAACGGATACAGCACGAGAGAGACACCACCTTGCACACCGAAGAGCACCAACAAGAGCGTCGTACCAGAGGAGAGCCCTCGGGTGCGGAAGTGTCGGATGTCCAGCAAAGGGTGGGCCGCGCGCAGTTCCCACACCACGAACGTGACGGTCGCGATTATGGCCGCGGCGAGCAGCGTCAGAACCAATGGACTGCTCCACCCCAGCGCTGGTGCCTCGTGCAGGGCATAGGTGAACCCAACAGTGGCGACAATCGACGACAGGGTACCCAGGACGTCGAAGCGGCCGACGGCCGCTTCGCGGGAGTTCGGTACGGCTCGGATGCCGACCAGAGCTGCAGAGATGGTCAGCACGATGGGCAGCGCGAACAGCCACCGCCAGTTCGCCACGTCCACGAGGAGCGCTGAGAGGTACATGCCGAGGATGCCACCGCCGCCAGCGACCGCGGTCCACATTCCGATCGCTTTGGAGCGTTCCTTGGCTGGGAACGAAGCGGTGATGACCGAGAGTGTGACGGGCATGATCATTGCCGCACCGACGCCGCTGAGCAGACGCGCTGCGAGCATGACTTCCATCGTCGGCGCCATTCCCGCGGCGATGTTCGCTACGCCGAAGGCCGCTAGCCCCGCGATCAGGACAGGTTTACGTCCGAGCCGGTCGCCCGCGGCACCCAGCGGCAGCAAGAGCGCCGCGAGGGTGAGGGTGTAGGTGTTGATGATCCAGAGCACCTGCCCTTGGGAGGCGCCGAACGCGGACGCCAGCTGCGGTTGGGCGACGTTGAGTCCGGAGACGGATGCGACGACAGCCATCAATGCAAGGCAGACGGCCCAGAGGATCGCACGCCGTCGGCGCGGATCATCGATCAAGGGTGCGGTGGTGTCCGCGCTGATTGGGGAGGTTGGGTGCATGGGTCAGGATTCCTTCTGTGTTGTTTACTGCCCGGCCGTGTCGGCACGAGGGCAAGGGAAGCTGCGCCGAGGCTGACCTCGGCGCAGCTACGCAGATAAGAGATGCGTCAGAGCAGGCGTGAGGCACGAACTACCACGTCGCGCAACTGCACGGGCCCGCTGCCAGCATGGAGGGTGCGGGCGTTCGCGTAGCTCGATTCGATACGCCAGTCAGGGTCCGTGAACAGTCGTGTAATTTCGGTCAGGGTCGTGGCCGCATCGTCAGGATGGTCCGGGCCGTGACTGTGACCCACGATCAGAAGCGTGCCGCCCGGTGCCACCCAGGAGGAGATCCGTCGGTAGAACGCGAGCTGTCCGGTATCCCCATGGGCGTAGCTCGTGACCACGAGGCCCCACTGCCGTTCCGGTACCCAGCGGCCCAGGTCAGCTTCCACCCACTCGATCCGGCTATCGAGACCGGCATCGGCGGCGCGCACCCTGGCGGTCGCCAGTGCCGTGGCAGAGATGTCGACAGCAGTGACCTGCCAGCTGTGCTCGGCAAGCCAGAGCGCTTCGGCTCCCGCCCCACACCCGGCGTCCAGTGCTTCCCCGGTGGGCAAACCGGCGGTCTCTACCAGAAGATAGGGGTGAACAGGGAGACGGAGGTCCCGGTCGCCCTCGGCCGTGACCCAGTGGCGCTCCCAGTAGCTCTTATCGAACTGCCTCATCACACAACCCCGAGTTTCCTGCGATCAACCAGCGCGTGATAGGCGCGGGCGAACACGAGCTCGGTATTGATCGTCATAGCCACCCGTGCCCCGTTTGCAGCGGCCTCACTGACCTGCATCCCCGGATTCACCACGTTGCCTGCCGCCCACACACCCGGAGTCGAGGTGCGCCCTGCGGCGTCGACAACCACGGCAACACCAGCCACATTCTCAACGGTCCGTATGCCCAGACCTTCGAGTCCATCAAGACGCGCAACGGTCCGGGCAGGAACTGCCAGCGCATCAAGAGCGACGCGGGTTCCGTTGTCGAGGCGCGCTCCCGCCAATCGATCGTCGGTTACCTCGACACTGCCAATCCGCCCTGCGACAATCGTGACACCCACTGCAATCAACTTCTGCAGTTCTTCGGCCGGGATCTCCATCCCGTTCGGGAAGAACCACACGTGCGTGCTCCATTGCTGAAAGAGCAGCGCCTCTAGCGCCGACATCGGCCCCGTTGCCAGCAGCCCAATCCGCTGATCGCGGATCTCCCAGCCATGGCAGTACGGGCAATGCACAACATCCCGACCCCACCGCTCCGCAAGACCCGGGATCGCGGGAAGTTCGTCTCGCACGCCGGAGGCGAGCAGCAACTGACTTGCCCGCACGCTCGTTCCGTCCACCAAGTGGAGAACGAAGCCTTCGTCGGAAGAGCCCGAGGATTCAACGACAGTCGTGTGAACGACGTGCGCCCCGTACGACGAAACCTCCTCGCGCCCCTTCTCGAGCAGATTCAACGGGTCAATGCCGTCGTGACCAAGGAGGCCATGCGCTGCAGCTGCCGGCGCATTTCGAGGCTTGCCCCCGTCGATCACGATCACGCGTCGTCGGGCCCGGGCGAGGATCAGGGCGGCACTCAGACCAGCTGAACCGCCACCAATGATCGCCGTTTCCCAAACCCGGGGGGCCTCTTGCTCTCTGTTCATCGCCGCGTCCTTCAGTCATTCGTGATGTCATCCTCAGTGTCACGCGCAACCACTCCCACTGGCAAACATCCTTGCCAAATGGCAAACTGCTTGCATGGATGAGACCGCTAACCAGACGCTCGACACCGTCGGGCCCCGACTCAAACACCTCCGATTGCGGCGTGACGTCAGCCTGACAACACTTGCCGCAGAGACAGGAATCTCCACAAGCACGCTCTCCAGATTGGAGGCCGGTTTGCGCCGCCCCACACTGGAGCAGCTCCTGCCGTTGGCCCGCTACTACGGCGTTACGATCGACTCTCTCGTTGATGCGCCGCGTACCGCCAACCCGCGCGTCGATCTTCGCCCCATGTCATGCAGCGACGGCTCGATCATCATCCCGCTCACCCGCAGACCCGGCGGGATCCAGGCCTATAAATTCGTCCTTCTCACGGGACGAGACGACACCGTTCCCGAACTGCGCTCACACGAGGGATACGACTGGGCCTACGTCCTCAACGGCACCCTCCGTCTCATCCTCGGCGACCAGGACCTCGTGCTCAAAGCAGGAGAAGCTGCAGAATTCGACACCAGGACCCCGCACTGGTTTGGTGCCACCAGCGCGGGCCCCGTCGAGTACCTCAGTCTCGTCGGTCGCCAAGGGCAACGCGCCCACGTTCGCGCCACTACTGATGACCACTAGTCACACGTCTCCTTTGATGAGCCGTCGGTCTTTTGCTGACTTTTTGGACGGCTCAGGCGTTCGAGAGAGGTCCTGAAAGTCATCTACGGAGCCCCTCGTGAGCATTGCCCTGCCATTGCCGCGCTCGATTGGCGGCGATCTGATCACCCACCGCTGCAGCCGAGCGGGAACAACGTCATCGAGAACGGCAAGCAATGCCCTGGGATGTTCGTGGTGCACGAGCGCAACCCGTGCTGCCAGGACCAGGACGGCAGGAGCCAGCTCCGATCAGCAGCGGAGCCTGAGTCCGCGTGAGTCCGATCGGCTTAACTGCCGATGCGCGCGAATGTGGCGATCATCCTCGGCTATCGCGATAGGGCGCGGGAAGGCGTATCTCCCTGGTCTATTTCCTTGCGGATGCACGCAGAAGGCCGTCGATCACTGCGGCAAGACCATACTCGAAGTTCGCATTAGAGTCCCCCTGGTCGAATGACTGAAGTGCAGAGCTGAGTGCGGGGGCATCGTTCTGTATATCGTCAGGGGCTGGCAATCGCAGAATGGAAGCTTGCTCTTCAAGCACCCACCCAATGGTGTAGCGCGAAATCACCATTCCGGTTTGTAGCGCTTCCCGTGCACTTAGGCCGGCATCCATCATGACCGAGATCTGGGCTTCGAGCATGGGAAGTTGAGCGAGTGCTGGCGTGCTGCCGGCATGCACGCGCGCACCGTCGCGATGCGCAAGAAGCGCCCGCCGGAATGCCCGCGCGCGCTCGGCGAGCCAAACACTGGGATCCGAGCCGACCTCGGGCTGAGCCGGGAGCTCCTCGGTGAGCATTTTCTCCGCCATGGACGCCAGCAGCTCGTCACGATTCTTGAAGTGCCAGTACAGGGCCGGTTGCTGCACTCCGAGGCGCTGGGCAAGCGCCCGTGTTGTCAATCGATCCAGACCCACTTCGTCGAGCAGCTCCAGAGCTGCGGCGACAATTTGCTGGCGGTCCAGCCGCTGCCTGCGCTGCCCTTCGATCATGAAGCCCCCCTCCGCTTGACAGCTTATCAGAGATAAGGCAGGATCATCGCTGAGGAAATTTATCATCGATAAGGAGACGGCTATGGAGTCGAGCGACACAGATCCGGAATTGACACGGGTGCCTCTTGCTGTTTGGGGGCAGGCGATCATCATCGTGGTCGGCTCGTTCGCTTCAATGCTGTCGTCCACAATCGTCGGCCCCGCGCTTCCCGCATTGGGACAGCGGTTTGGGGTTGATGACTCGGCAGTGCAATGGGTGACTACGGTGTATCTCCTCGCACTTGCCGCTGGAGTTCCGGTGAGCGGGTGGCTTGGCCGAAAGCTCGGTACGACACGCCTCTGGCTGCTTGGGCTGGCGCTGTTCGCTTGCTTTTCGGTCGTTTGCGCAGTGGCGGACTCGTTGCCCGTGTTGCTGATCGGGCGGGCGCTACAAGGTTTGGCTGGTGGCTTGCTCGTGCCGACGGGGCAGACGATCCTGGCGCTCATCACAGGACGCAAGTTCCTCGGACGGGTGGGCGGTACCGTCGGTATCGCTGTCGTCGTGGCCCCAGTGCTGGGCACGACCCTTGGCAGCGTCATGCTCGAGCACCTTGATGTGGCTTGGCTCTTCTGGCTGAACGTGCCGTTGAGTGTGATCGCGTTCATCGCCGGTCTGCGTTGGTTGCCGCGGGTGGCCACCAGCCCAGCCGGTCCACTCGACGTCCTAGGGCTCGTGCTGGCGATGAGCGGCATGCCTGTCCTGCTCTATGGACTCAGCTCGTTCACCAGCGCGGGTGAGACGACAGCGCTCCTCTGCATCGCAGGCGGCGCCGTTCTGTTGCTGGCGTTTGTCATCTGGCAGCTACGAAGCCGTACTCCGCTGATGCGGATCCGGCTGTTCGGCAACGCGGTGTTCGCCTCCGGGGCCGCAGTCATGTTCTTCGGTGGCGCGGTGAACTTCGGTGCGCAGGTCGTTTTGCCCCTGTACTTTACTCAGGCCCGGGGGGAGAGCATGTTGACGGCGGGTGTGCTGCTCGCGCCGCAGATCATCGGCACTGCCATCGGCTTCCCCTTGGCCGGAAGACTCAGCGACCGCTACGGCGCCGGAACGCTCGTCGCTATCGGAGCACTCGTGACGGCGATCGCAACAGTGCCGCTCGCGCTCAGCGGCACGCACACCGACTACGCCGTGCTCAGCGCAGTGATGCTCGTGCGCGGCTTTGGTGTCGCGCTCAGTACGATGCCGGCGATGACCGCGGGGTTGAGCGCTGTCGATCGGACCGAGGTGCCCGATGCCGCACCGATCCTCAATATGCTGCAGCGCTTCGGAGCGTCTGCAGGAACAGCCGTGATCGCGGCCCTGTATGCCGGCCATCTGCAGGAGCCGATGACTCCGCAGCACGCTGCGAACGCTTTTGGCTTCGTCTCATGGTGGCTATTCGCAGCCACGGTGGCGCTGGGCTCTCTGGCCTTACTGCTCGCGCGCGCCGAGCGGGCTGCTCGTGATCGCAACAACGTTCTTGTCAGCTGACACGAACGACTCAGAGAAGGGAAAGTGGAATGTCCACCAGCAATGAATCGATGACCATCGAGTGGGATGTGCCTATCCGCACGTCCCGGGGCAGTATTGTGCGAGCCGACGTGTTCAGGCCGGCGTCAGCTGGCCGGTACCCAGTCATCATGACGCACGGTGTCTATGGCAAAGGACTCCCGATCGAGCAGTTGCGCCACCGTATGTTGGCGCAGGCGAAGAGCCACCCTCATATGGATGCTGATCGCGGTGCAGATCTCGCCGACACTTTCACCACGACCGAGGTCGAGGCGGTCGCGGACGATGACTACCGCACGTGGGAGGTGGTTGATCCCACGGTATGGGTTGCCGCCGGTTACGTGTGCATCCGGGTTGACTCTCGAGGCACGGGAACATCCGAGGGCCGACTGGACCCGATGGCACCCGATGAGATCGACGATTATGCAGACGGCATCGAATGGGCCGGTACCCAGGAGTGGTCGAACGGTCGAGTTGGTCTGTGCGGGAAGTCGTACTATGCCATGACCCAGTGGCTCGTCGCCGCCAGGCGGCCAGAACATCTCGCCGCCATCTGCGTGTGGCACGGCCTGAGCGACTGGTACCGAGATGCCACGAGACACGGCGGAATCCTCTACCAGTTCTGGGAGCGATTCTGGTACCCGCATCTCGTCCTTCCGGTGCAGCACGGAGCTGACGCGGGAACCAACCCGCACTCAGGGCTCCCTATCGCGGGTGCGACCGTGCTCGATGCCGCCACACTTGCGGCGAACCGCGTCGATGTGGCCCAGGATGTCCGGGATCACCCGTTCATCGACGAGTACCACCGAGCACGAACCCCCGACCTCAGTCGAATCGATGTGCCACTCCTCGCTACTGCAGATTGGTCGGATCACGACCTGCATCTGCGCGGGACGATCCGTGGTTTCGAGAGCGTCAAGCACCCCCAACGCTGGTTGGAAATTCATGCCGGTGGACAATTCGACGACCCGGACTCGGTCGAGCTGCAGCGACGATTCTTCGACTACCACCTCAAAGATGAAACTGGAGACTGGAGCACTCAGCCGACCATCCAGCTCTCGCTTCGCGGTACGGACGGGACCAGCACACGGTTGGACGCCACCGAGTGGCCGATTCCCGGGACCACGTGGACGCCGTGGTACCTCGATGCAGGGGCCGCCACCCTGGAGCGCGTGAAGTTGTCGAGCGGATCATCGCGTAGCTACGACGCACCAGACGGTGACATCGTCTTTCTCGGGGGCCCGCTCTCAACAGAGGAGACGGTACTCGGCCCGGTGTCCGCTCGTCTGTACATCTCTTCCTCAACCAGTGACGCAGACCTATTCCTCACCGTCGACGCCGTCGATGCCGAGGGAAGCATCGTCGAACTCCGCGATCATCGCATGGGCCTGACACCTCTCAGCGTCGGTTGGCAGCGTGCTTCTCATCGCGCCGTCGACTCTGAGCGCAGTCGACCTGGCCAGCCGTTCCATGTGCATGACGTGGCAGAACTCCTTGAACCGGGCGAGATCGTCAGCGTCGATGTCGAGCTGTGCCCGACGGGTATCACGTTGCCCGCGGGGCACCGCCTCCGGTTGACACTGAGCGGAAGCGCTGCTGGCCACGACGATCCCGTCGACCGCCCGGAGACGGTGTTCCGTAACCGCATCACTCTCTACAGTGGACCGAAGTATCCAAGCCAGCTCTTGATACCCGTCGTGGAGGTGTAGAGCTCACCGCGCCAACAGAACACAAGAGGCCGTGAACCCGGCGGCACAATGCCGCCGGGCCAGGTCGAACAGCAGAGAGTCGCACCACGTTCGCCATCATCGTCGGCGGGCGCAGCGCCATCTCGAGATATCCAGCGCATTCCGACCTCGAGATTGACGCTCAGTTAGACGGAGTGTTTCGGTAATTCGGACGGCACCCTGAGTGTCGCGATCACGAGGAGTGAGAAAGAACATGGCAACGAAGAAACCAGCGAAAGCCCTGGTACGGCGCAGTCTGATCGGCGCCACCGCACTCGTCACAGCGTCCATTCTCGCCGCATGCTCCGGCGGAGGCGGTGCGACGTCCGACGGCGGCAAGCCCACCGGCGAACTCCAAATCCTCGTATCGAGCGCCGACTCGTCCGACGCAGCGTTCAAGGCGATCAACGCCGGATTCGAGAAGGAGTACCCGGACGTCAAGGTCACGTTCTCCTCCGTCTCCAACGACAACTACCCCGCGACGAAATCCTCGCGCCTGACCGCCGGGAACGTGGACATCATCGTCGTCAAAAACTTCGTCGAAGTCCCGGACTTCGCCAAAGAATCGACCTCCGACGACGTGCTCCTCGCATTGACTGGTGGACTGCTCGACCTCACCAAAGAGCCGTTCCTCTCCCACTACGCCAAGAGCGTGCTCGACTTCCAGCAGATCGACGGCAAACAATTCGCCGTCCCGACCGGCCTCAGCTACTCGACGGGCGTCTACTACAACAAGGCGCTGTTCCAGCAGTACGGCCTCGCCGTTCCGACCACGTGGAGCGAACTCGAGAACGTCATGAACACGCTCAAGACGAACGGACAGACCCCCTTCGGCATCGGCGGCAAAGATACCTGGCCGGCCGGCCTCGCCATGCTCGGCGCGGTCGGAGGCACCTACCCGAGAGCGATCGACAAGGGAACTCTCGTCGAGGGACTCTGGAAGGGGACGGCATCGCTCACTGACGCTGAACCGCAGAGCATCCTGGAGAGGACCGAGACGATCTTCCAGAACGCACAGTCCAACTTCGCCGGAACCGGCTACGACGAGATCCCGGCCGGATTCGCGGCAGGCAAGTACGCGATGACCGTCGACGGCACCTGGAACGAACCGACCATCAAGGCAGCCGTCAACGGTGCCTTCGACTACGGCTACTTCCCGTTCCCCGCCTCGGACACCGCCTCCGACAACGCGTTCCTGAACGGCAAGATCGAACTCCAGCTCGCGGCCGCCGCCCACACCAAGAACAAGACAGCAGCGCTCGCATGGCTCGACTACTTCTCGAACCCGAAGAACTACGCAACGTTCGTCGAGAAGTCCGGGTTCTCCCCGGCTCAGCCGAACATCGCGGCGACACCGTTCCTCGACTCGATCAAGGACTACACCTCGACCTTCGAGCCCGCCTGGGACACCGTGTGGGTGGCCAACAACCAGGCGGGTCAGGACGCCGTCTACCCGTTCAACTACCCCGCGCTGACTCCGCTCGGTTCCGATTCCGCCAAGCAGGCGGCCGAGGCTGCACAGTCTGCATGGAAGGCCGCCTTCTAGACTGAGCGACCGCGGTGGTTCCGGACGGCGGACCGGAACCAAGAACGTGGAAGCAGCGCGTTCTTATGCCCTGACACGCGGCGAGCGATCCTGTACGACCTCGTGACTATTTCTGCTCCGTGAACCAGCGGGTCAGCTATTGAGCGCTCAACCGGCAGCCTTCATCACCCGCAACAGCTCGACGAAGCCTGGGAAACGGTCCTCAAGTTCCACTGCCCGCAGGGAGAGTAGGCAGCGAGTTCCTTCGGGGTCATTTTGCACAAGTCCTGCTTCGCGGAGGATCTTGACGTGATGACTCAGCGTTGACTGCGCGACTCCGAAGTCGAACTCGCTTCCTTGGTGCACTTCGCCATCGAGCAACGCGTTGACAACCGCGAGACGGACCGGGCTCCCGAGTGCATTCATCACCTGATGCAGGGGGATGTCGTCAAGGGCCGGATGGAAGACGGTTCGCATACGATGATCATATCAATGATCGATGATCGTCGAACATCGATATGCTTAAAGTTATGAATACCGAACACGGCGAATACTCCGGCAAACGCGTCCTGGTGACGGGAGGATCGCGAGGCCTTGGCCTGGCAATGGCGACGCGATTCGCTCGAGCAGGAGCGGATGTGGTTGTCGGTGCGCGATCGGCCCCGCCGGAGGGTTTGGACGCAACCTACATTCCCGCGGATCTCAGCACCCCAGACGGCATCACCGCGTTTGCGGCCGCGGCCGTGAAACACGGGCCCATCGACGTCCTTGTGCAGAACGCTGCAGCAACGAGCGCCGATGCGCCATCTCTCGCCATCCCCGACGATGCATGGATGGGCGATCTGACACTGAACTTCCTCGGAGTCGTGCGTCTCGACCGGGAACTTGTTCCGGCGATGGTCGAACGCGGACGCGGCGTTGTTGTGCACATCTCGTCGATATCGAGCCACTACCCGCAGCCGGGACAGGCGTCTTATGCCGCCTCGAAAGCCGCGTTGAACGCCTATAGCCGCACGCTCGCTACCGAAGTCAGTCCTGCCGGTGTCCGCGTTGTCAATGTCCTCCCTGGGTTCATTCTGACGGAGGGAGCCGCGGACTCACTCGGCCGGATGGCTCACTCGCAGGGGCTCTCGCTCGACCAAGTGCAGCAGAACATCGTCGACCATCTCGGCATCCCGATGCGCCGCCCCGGCACGCCAGAGGAAGCGGCCGAGATGGTCGCGTTCCTCGCTTCCGATCGTGCGAGCTGGGTGACTGGAGCAGAGTTCAGAATCGATGGCGGCATCATTCCCACGTTCTAAGCCAACCCCGATCAGGAGACCACCCATGAGCGCTTCAGAACTTCACCTTGGCGGAATCACTGTCGAGGCCGCCGATCCCCAGATGCTTGCCTCATTCTGGGCCGCCGCAGCTGGAGGAGAACCAGCCGGTAGTGAGTCCGATGTATACCTTCAGGCCGAAGCCGCGAACGGGCTCCGTTTTCACTTCCACCGCAACCCACGTCCGCGCGGCGACAATCAGATGCACCTCGACTTCCGTGTTCCATGGGGCCAGCGGCAGCCCGAAGTGGCCCGACTCATCAGCCTAGGAGCCACCCTCCGTTGGGAGGTGCTCGATGAATACCCCGGCATGCGCCTGACGGTGCTCGCCGATCCGGAAGGCAACCTCTTCTGCGTGGCCGAAGTCCAATCAAGCTAGCCGTACTGCCCGAGACGTCATCTCTCGTCCGCCGCCTACGACACCGCATCGTCGCAGGCGGCGGAGGGAGCGGCTCGCAAACTGATACGAACGGCGCTCTCGAAACCATCCCGCCGGCTACGCCCGGAGATCAAAATCGGCGCGGGAACTCTCGATGCGGTCGATGTTCTCAAGCACCCAATGACCGAGCGCCTTGACCGGGGAGACCAGGTCCCACCCAAGTCCGGTGAGAGCGTACTCCACACCAGGCGGTTTGGTTGGAAGTACCGTCCGGGTAACGAACCCGTCCCGTTCGAGTCCATGCAACGTTGCTGCCAGCATCTTCTGCGAGATACCGCCAATCGCGCGCCGCAGTTCGCTGAACCGTTTCGGCCCCCCGTCAAGCTGCATGATCAGCAGCACGGACCACTTGTCGCCAACTCTGGACAACGCCCCGGTCACTCGATTACACACCTCGGTATCCATCAGGTGACTTTGTTCCATCACAGTGCCTCCTTGTGCGAATAGCCGAGTATCGATTACATAGATAGTAACAAAGAGAAACTTCCTTAAGGAGTCGCACGTCTATGCCACAAAACGTTCTCATCACCGGTGGCACCTCGGGTATCGGGCTCGCTCTAGCGGATGCGTATACGGCACGGGGCGACTCCGTCGCCGTGTGTGGAAGCTCAGCTGGGAGCGTGAGCCGTTTCGCTGACGCGCACCCGAACGCCCTAGCCATCCAGGCGGACGTGACAGACCCAGACGCGAGAGTCCGCATGCTCTCTGCCATCCAGGAACGGTTCGGGCATCTGGACGTCCTTATCAACAATGCCGGGTCCTTTGTTGAGCGGGACTTCACGGCGGGCGATGCTTCTGACGACCTTGAGCGCGAGCTCGACCTCAACTTCAGCGCGCCAATACACCTCACTGCAGCGGCGCTAGTCAGATGGCCGGCGATGACGGAAGTGGTGTTCATCACCGCCGGTTACGCGCTGGTCTCTCCGAAGCGCGCTCCGACCTACGGAGCGGCCAAATCCGGTCTCCATGGATTCGCCGACGGGCTGCGTCGCCAACTTGCCCCCACGGGGACACACGTTCTTGAAGTTCTCCCTCCGCTCGTCGATACCCCCATGAATGCAACGGCGACGGGCAAGAAACTCCCGCCCTCCGAAATCGCCACCGCAACAATCAGAGCCCTCGCTGACAGAAGATCGATGGCATTGCCCGGATCGACCAGATACCTTCCCGCGCTGCTCCGCATTGCGCCGAATACGATCCGACGCTTCGTAGCCAACACATAGCCAGAACAGCCCAGTCAAGAGTCACAGACCTGGTCATTTGAGGTCAGGGCCGTTGTCGTTGACCACGTCGGAGCGGCACTTGGTCACGGAGGTCGCGACGATCGAAGACGTGCCGTTCGGCAGACCTTGACGGTGATGAACTCTAGCGGCGCTGAGCGGCGGGACCTTGAGCTTGAAATCCCTGCCGTGGTGGATAGAGTGCACGCACAGCGAAGGGCGCGGAGATGCCGTGTATGAGGAGACTTCCGAGGACAACCACCGCGGTGGCGGCTAGGAGGGAGAAGGCCTCGTCTTTGGGAAACCGATTGAAGGCGATGAGTCCGAACACGATTGAGGCGACTCCGCGAGGACCGAATGAGGCTATGAAGAGCTTGTCCCGACCGGGGAGCCGTGTGCCACCGAGGGCGAGGTAGACCGGGATGAATCGTCCAAGGGTGAGCGTGAAGATGGCGAGAAGAACAGTTGGCCACCAGTCATAGGGCTCGGAGATGAGGACGACGACGGCGACGCCGAAGGCGAGCCACAGCAGAAGGGTCAGGATGGAATTGACGTCGTCGGCGAGAACGAGCTCTTCCTCGGTGGCATCGCCACGTCCGCGTCCCAAGCGGTATGCAACCCCGCAAACAAAGGCCGCGACGAAGCCATTGCCAAGTAGTGCTACGGCGATGACAAAAGTGAGGAATGGAAGCGCAAGCACAGCGATGCGAGCGCCCTGCGCGTCAGTCCATCCGCGCTGATGCGTCCAGCGCACGATACCCCCAACGACGATGCCAATTGCGCCGCCAACGAGTATCGCGATGAGTCCAGAGGGCGCTGCCAAGAGGATCGCCTGCCCAGCATCGGAGACGTGTGAGCCTGGAGTGCTGGCCGCGAGGGCGAGTGATCCGAGAAATATGGGGCTGAGGAGTCCATCGTTGTACCCACTTTCGATACTGAGCCAGCGGCGAATTCGCGCAGGCACGCGGCCATCGCGCAACAATCTGGCTTCCGGCGCGAAGTCAGAGGGGACGGCGATACAGGCGATACAGAGTATTGCGGCGAATGAGAGGTGCATAGGGAGCACCAGACCGACGGCGGTCGTCAGGATCAGCGACAGAGGCAGCGCGATGAGCAGCAGACGCAGGGGAATGCTTGCGAAGTGGCTACGAAAAGTCCCCCGAAGATTGGTCGCATCAGTGAACAGAATGAGCGCCAGAAGGAGTTCCGCACTCAGCAGCGCGACTTCCGAATTGAAGAACTTGTATGCTTCATCCTGCACGATCAGACCGATCAGTGCACCGACAAGGACCATCAGCAACGGCCCACTGATCGCGAACTCTTGCAGGCGTCGGTGTGCCACTCCCCACAACAACGCAGACCCTGCGGCGATACTGATGACCCACACCATGACTACTACCTTTCCATTCTCTGCAAGCGGGCCTTCATAGATTCAGTGCAGTTCGTCTGTATTCGCCGACGCCTGACAAAGACCATCTTGTCGCTGCTCGCCAAGGTAATGCGCGACTCGGGGCACCCCGGGTGAGGATACTCCTTCAGGCGGTTCTGACACATCGACTTCCCCACGCATCTAGGATCTTCAGCCGAGATTCCAGCCGCTCTGCGCCAGCGCCGCCCGAAAGAGTTTGATTCCTCACTGGCGCCACGGCAATATTCCGAGCCTGTGCGGAGCAGCCATCCGTGGATCTACACCACTGGACGACGCCACCGTCCTAGCGTCGAATCTGAGAACTACCCGATACCGCCACTCGGTTACGAACATTAATCGTACAACGAACAGTGTTCGTGTTACGTTTGTCGTATGGATGAGACGAATGAACGGCCAGGTGCCTCGGCAGAGGGATGGGCTGCGAAGGTTGCCGCGTGGGAGGCGGCGCAGACGCCCAAGCCCCGCAAGCAGCCGATCACCCGCGAACGCATCCTCGATGCGGCGTTCGAGCTGATCGGCTCAGAAGGATTCGATGCCCTCACGATGCGCCGCGTCGCCGCAGCGTTGCAGACAGGCGCGGCATCACTGTACGTACACGTGCGCAATAAGGCAGAACTCGATGACCTCCTCATCGGCGCGATCAGCGCACGTGTGCGGGTCCCGCAGCCGGACGGCGCACGATGGGTCGAACAGTTCACCGACGTGTGTCAACAACTTCGCGACGCGTACCTGCGCTACCCGGGCGTCGCACGGGCGGCGCTGTCCGCATCGCCCAACAACCTCGACGCGATGCAGCTGTCAGAAGGGATGCTCTCCATCCTGCTGGCCGGCGGCATCGCACCCGGGATCGCTGCGTGGGGCATCGACGCGGCAACGCTCTACGTGGCCGCGTACAGCCTTGAGGCCTCACTGCGTCGCGACCCTGCGACCGGCGTCGACGAACGGGTGATCGACCGCGATGCGACGATCGCACGGTTCCGCATGCTCCCGGCAGACCGCTTCCCCGCGACGGTCGAATACGCCGAGGAGCTGGCGTCCGGCGACGACATGGAGCGGTTCGACTTCGCGCTCGACCTGCTGCTGCAGGGGCTGGCGCCGAACACCGACCATCGCGGCCCCGACGGGACCGCCTCAGAACGGAGCACCAGATGAAAGCCGCACAATTCAGCCGCTTCGGCGGCCCAGAGGTCCTCGAGATCGTCGACCTCCCAGAGCCTCACCCCGCAGCGGGCGAGATCCGGATCGCCGTGCACGCCGCCGGCGTCAACGCGAGCGACTGGAAAAAACGCCAAGGCCTGATGGACCAGGAGCTCCCACAGACGCTCGGCTACGAAGCCGCGGGCGTCGTGGACGAACTCGGAGATGGCGTGACTGACGTCGCGATCGGAGATCGGGTTGTCGGGGCGGGCCCCAGCGGCGCGGCCCAGGCTGAGCTGTTCATCCTGTCCGACTGGGCGCCGATCCCACCCGGACTCGATTTCGCCGACGCTGCTGCCCTCCCCGCCGTCGCAGAAACCGCGGCCCGCGCGCTCGATCAGCTCGGCGAGCTGAGCGAAAGCACGGACCTCGCCGGCCGCACCATTCTCATAAACGGCGCATCCGGCAGTGTCGGCAGTGCGGCCACCCAGCTCGCCATCGGCCGCGGTGCACGCGTCATCGGAACGGCGGGACCCTCGAATCAGGCGTACCTCGCGTCCCTCGGCGCCGTGCCCGTGGTCTATGGAGACGGCCTCGCGGACCGGGTTCGCGACCTCAGCCCAGGCGGCGTCGACCTCGCACTCGACATCGCAGGCAACGGCATCCTTCCTGAGCTGATTGATCTCGCCGGCGGAGCCGACAACGTCCTGACCGTCGCCGACGTCAACGGTGCACACGCCCACGGCGTGCGGTTCAGCCGTGGCGACGGCGGCCGAGCGACGTACGCACTCCCGCTCGTCGCCGGGCTCATCGCCGACGGCGCGTTCACGCTCCCCGTCGGACAGACGTTCCCGCTGCAGGACATCGCCCAGGCGCACCGCGTCGGCGAGTCAGGTCGGGTGCGCGGCAAGCTCGTCCTCCTCGTGGAGTAGACCCCCAGGACCAGTCAGGCCACGGCGACGACCGTAGTGGCCTGAATCGTCGCGCCTGCATTTCTGGCCCGCATTCGCGCCGCCCGCAGGAAACGCATCCGTTCGTCGCCGTGACGTCGTGCATCTGCCCAGCGTCGCCGCCCTCTTCCTCCAGACCGTCGCATCAGGCGACCCGACACTCCTCAGAGGTACCCATGACTGCACACACCCCGCCACCCGGCGCACCAGGCCTGCCCGCCGCGAGCAGCGTCGGCGCCCACATCCGCCGCTACCGTTGGCTCATCCTCGTCGTCCTCGCGCTCGCGCAGTTTATGGACATCGTCGACGCCACGATCGTGAACATCGCCCTCCCGAGTGCCCAACACGACCTCGGCTTCACCGATGCGAGCCGTCAGTGGGTCGTCACCGGGTACGCGCTCGCGTTCGGCAGTCTGCTACTGCTCGGCGGACGGCTCTCCGATCTCATCGGGCGCAAGCGCATGCTCCTCATCGGCATCGGCGGGTTCGCCATTGCTTCGGCTGTTGGTGGTGCTGCACAGGGCATCGAACTGCTCCTCGTCGCCCGCGTCGCACAGGGCGTCTTCGCGGCGATGCTCGCACCCGCCGCGCTGTCGCTGCTGTCTGTGACGTTCGCGGACGACCCGAAGGAACGCGCGAAAGCGTTCGGCCTCTTCGGCGCGATCTCGGGAGCGGGCGGTGCCATCGGGCTGTTGATGGGTGGTGTGCTGACCCAGTTCCTGTCCTGGCGGTGGTGCCTCTACGTCAACGTGATCATCGCGGTGATCGCGTTCATCGGTGCCGTCATCCTCGTGCGCGATGGCGAGCGACCGGCCCACATCAGACTCGACATCGCAGGAGCGATCACCTCGGTATTCGGCGTCGGCGGCCTCGTCTACGGGCTCGGCAATGCTGCGGCGCGCGGCTGGGCCGACCCGTGGACGTGGGGCCCGGCCATCGTCGGAGCGATCCTCCTGGTCGTGTTCGTGCTCATCGAACGGCGGGTCGACCATCCGCTCTTACCGCTGCGTGTCGTCCTCGACCGTGGCCGCGGCGCCGCGTTCCTCACGCTCGCGATCTGCGGCACCGGCATGTTCGCGATCTTCCTCTTCCTCACCTACTACCTCGAGGAGACACTCGGCCTGACGCCCATCCAAACGGGGCTCGGCTTCCTGCCGATGATCGGGCTCGTGATGGTCGGCGCGGTCGTTTCAGGGTCCGTCCTGATGCCGCGCACCGGCCCGCGCCCCCTCATCCCGATCGGCTGCCTGCTCGCGGCGACCGGCATGGCGTTGCTCACCGGGATCGGCGCGGAGACGGGGTATGCGGGCAGTGTGCTGCCGGCGCTGCTCGTGACGGGCCTCGGCTTCGGCTTCATCTTCGGGCCGGTGCAGAATGCCGCGACGAGCGGTGTGCGCGCTGACGACTCGGGCGTCGCATCGGCCATGGTGAACACGGCGCAGCAGCTCGGCGGGTCGATCGGGACGGCCGTCTTCAGCTCGATCGCGACGCTCGCCGTTGCGAACCACCTCGCGGCCAACAGTGCGACCGCGACCATGCCGGCGACGATCTCCAACGCGACGATCGCGAGCTACCACCTCGTGTTCTGGAGTGCGTCGGCGGTGTTCGTCGGGGCGGCCGTGATCGCCGGCCTCATGTTCCGAAGCGGGCCGCTGCGCGTGGGCATCGCCGGAGCTACTGGCAGCGCCGAGCAGACCGCTTGAACCAAAGACGAGATGATCACGGCGCCGACATTGGACGGAATCGTACCGCGCCCGCTACGCTCCACTGCCGTCGTAGCGGGCGCGCGCCTCCTGCACCGCGGGCAACTGCTGGTCGGTCCAGCGCAGTAAGGCATCGACGAGCTCGTTCAACGTTTCACCAATCGGCGAGATACGGTACTCCACCGCGACCGGCCGGGCCTCGAGCACGACGCGCGTGATCATCCCATTGCGTTCGAGTCGACGCAGGGTGGCCGTAAGCGACTTCTGGCCGACCGCCGGAATCGCCCGCCGGAGCTCGTTAAAGCGCAGCGAACGCTCACAAAGTTGATCGAGCACCTGGAGCGACCACTTGTCGAGCAGCTCGTCGAGCAGCCCTCGGTGCGGAGCGTCGACCTGCAGCAGCTTCGTTATGGTCGGTGCGGTGTTATCCATGCCACCTAGTCTCGTTGAAGTTCCCTTGCTGCACAAGGTATACATAGGGAACCGACTATTGAGAGAAGGGATCATATGACCGTCACAACATCCTCCCCTGAGGGCATGTTCCAACCCGTCAACTACGACCACGTATCCGTCGCGACGGGGAGCCGGCAGGTGCACGTCGCCGGACAGATCGCCCGGGACGGCGAAGGGAACCGCCTCGCACCGGACGACCTGGCCGGCCAGGTCGCGCAAGTGCTCCGCAACACCGCACGCGGGCTCGCCGGAGCCGGCGCCACGTTCGACGACGTGGTGCGGCTGCGCTTCTTCCTCACCAAGTCCACGCCAGAGATGTTCACGGAGTGGATCGCCGGCATCGAGCAGGTGCGGGAGGAACTCCACCTGCCGATGCCACTACCGCCACTTTCGGCGATTGGCGTCGACTTCCTCTTCGAGCCCGACGTGCTGGTCGAGCTCGAAGCGTATGCCGTGCTGGACTGACGCGACGCAATAAACCCCGGGCAAGACGCACTCGAGGGGTGACCCCCCACGGTCATACAGACACGTCCCCACCGGCAGCACGTGCATCGCACGGGCTGCCTCGCCGAGACGCGGCAGACAAAACCTGGCGCAGCACCTCGCGAAGGGCCGCTTCCTACGGATTCGCCGACCCACCCACACCTGCAGCGCGACCCGCTCGTTGTTTTACTCGATGTCGAGGCGGAGGGTGCGCGTCCAGACCGTTTCGAGCGCGCGAGCCACGTCGCTCAGGGGCGCTCCGCGCACTGACGCCTCGTAAAACGCCCGCTCGGTCGCACCGACGAGGATCCGGCTAAGTGTCGCAGCGCCGTCTGGACCGGTCCCGTCGGGCGCCCCGCCGTGCACAGCGATGAGTCGAACGCTCTCCGCGATCTCGTTTCGCGCGCCGTTCCAGAGCTCGGCGATCACGGGAACCGACGGCGACAGGTCGACTGCGGCCCGCATGACTGCGCCGTGTCGTGACCACAGATCCTCGGTGAGTTCGATAGCACTCATGAGCGCATCACGAGGCTGTCCTGGCACCGCTTTCTCCCGGCTCGCTACCGCCCCGGTCAACTCGACCACGATGCGCTGCACGAGTGCTGCGAGGACGTCGTTTTTCGAGCGGAAGTAGAAGTAGAGCGCCCCTCGGGTGATACCAGCGGCGTTCGCGATCGATTCGACGGTCATACCGTCTGGACCAGCTTCGACAAGTTGTCTCTCGGCTTGATCGAGAATCGCTTTCTCGCGTTGCTCGCCCTTGGACGGAGCCATCACACGCCGCCCGTGTTCGTCGTACGCATATGGAGCCATGTGACCGATTGTACCGCGTCGATAAATTTTGACGTTGTGTTGACTTTTAATCGACGCTGCGTAGAATTACTGGCGCCCGGTCATTCGACACGTGGCATCTTCGATCCGCTTTTGGATCCGCGTCTGCTCAGAAAGCCGCTTGCATGACCACCACCTCTCCAATCACGCAGTCGAGCACAGGCCGACTACCGATCCTCGCCCTCATCGGCTTGTTCATTTCCGGCTTCATCGGCATCCTCACGGAAGCACTGCCCGCCGGACTCATCCCCGCAATGAGCAAGACTCTGCATCAGAGCGTCGCAGTGACCGGCCAGACCGTCACCGTGTACGCCATCGGCACCGCAATCGCCGTCATCCCACTCGCCGTAGCGACGACAAACTGGCGACGACGCGACCTCCTGATCGTGGCACTGCTCACCCAAATCGTGACGAACGGGCTCACCGCCCTGTCCACGGACCTCACGGTCACCTTGATCGCTCGCTTCGTCGCCAGTTTGTCCTCCGCTGTCATCTGGGCGCTGCTCGGCGCGTACGCTGCCCGAATCGCGCCCGCCGGCAAGCAGGGCCGTGCCATTGCGATCGCCCTCGGCGGCATCCCCGTCGCTCTCGCACTCGGCGTTCCAGTGGGCGTCCTCATTGGCCAGGTCGCTACCTGGCAGCTGGCGTTCTGGGGTTCCGCTGCAATGACCGCGCTCACCATCGTCTGGGTACTGATCTTCCTGCCGAACCTCCCCGGCATCCCCCGCACCGATCGGCACACTGTCAGGCACGTCCTGTCGCTCAAGGGCGTACCGACCATCCTGTTCGTCGTCGCTGCGTTCGTGATCGCGCACAATATCCTCTACACGTACATCGCCGCGTATCTCTCGGACATCGGGCTGGCGGCGCAGACGGGCTGGATCCTCTTCGTCTTCGGCGCGCTAGCGGTACTGAGCATCTTCGTCGTCGGCACACACATCGATCGACGCCTGCGGACGCTGATCGTCGTCAGCACTGTCCTCTTCGCGGCGGCCGTGCTGGCGCTCGCGCTCCTCTCCGACTCACCGGTCGTTGTGTTCCTCGCTGCGGCCGCTTGGGGACTCGCATTCGGAAGCTCAGCGACACTGTTCACCACAGCCATCGTGAACGCCTCCGGCCCAGCGGGCGACGTCTCACAGTCGGTATTCATCTCGGTCTTCAGCGGGTCGATCGCCGGCGGTGGCCTGATCGGCGGGCTCCTGTTGGGCGCCTACGGAACGAACATCCTGGTGGACGTCTGCCTCGTCCTAGCAGCAGCCGCCGCGATCGTCACCATCGTTGCGAAGCGACACGCCTTCCCGCGAAGTTGACTCCCCACACCACAACCACGCGGTCGAGCTGGGCCTCGGAACCGATACGTTCCGAGGCCCCCCTTTCTGGCAGGCCCGCTCCCGCCAGGCACCTCCGGGTCCGAATAGCAGCACAACCGGCACCCTGGGGAGGTCGGCTATTGCGCAGACGTGTTCTCGGAGAGCTCCAGCCAATCGCCATCACCCCTGCCACCTGCAGGAGAATCACGCTCCAACGTCTTCAACGTGGATCCTGGCGGCTGACCCCGCGCACGCGACCAGGTCGGTTGAAGTCCTT
Source organism: Plantibacter sp. Mn2098 (assembly GCF_049319745.1). Classification (NCBI taxonomy): domain Bacteria; kingdom Bacillati; phylum Actinomycetota; class Actinomycetes; order Micrococcales; family Microbacteriaceae; genus Plantibacter; species Plantibacter sp. Mn2098. The sequence continues at coordinate 112,794 of NZ_JBMOUH010000013.1, forward strand.
CGGTGTTTCATCGTCGACCGCGACTATTGGAACTGGGCCACTGGCCGATCCAGCTGGCCGGCGCTACTTGCCGTGGCAACGGTTGGCTGCGTCCTCGAACGGAAATGGGTGTCCTTGACCCTGGCCGACAGAATGCAAGTGGTGTCAGTCTAAGTAGATCCTCCAGCCGTGGTCCGTCGGTCTCAACGAAGACCGCGGAAACACTGGTCTGTCATGCGTCCTGGGGCCGTCCCCTGGCCGTGCGGCTAGCGAGACTGCCCGGCCGGCCTCGTGAACAGGTTGACGAGGTTGCCGTCGGGGTCGCGGAACATCGCTGACCGGTTTCCCCACGGCATCGTGGCTGGCTCCAGGACGATGTCCTCCAGCGCGTCCCGGAGGCGCGCGAATTCCGCATCGACGTCCGTCACGAGGAACTCGATGATGACCGAGTCGTTGCGGCCAGGCTTGGGAGCATGTTCGCCGAGCATCGCGACGGTCGCCGTGCTGCCGATCGCTAGCGTGCCTGCGGCGGTACGGAACTCGGCGAATACAGGGGCGGGGCGGGTGGCGTCCGTGCCCGTCACGAGCTGGTAGAAGCGGGCGAGACGGTCAACGTCCTCGGTGATGATGCGGATAGATGCGAAGTCCATGGTGTTCCTTTCGGCCGGGTCGCACGACCCGATCCCCCCATGGTGCGCCGCTTCCGCGACAACGTCATGTCGGTGTTTCGAAACTCGCCCGGGCTGTACGGGATGCGCCGCGCGGAAACACGTCGGGGCCATTTGAAGCGTTGAGCGTGCGCAGCGTCCCGTAGGCGATGTCAAGGTCTTCAGCGCTGAGCGATCGGCGTGGCGCACGCTCGCCGGTCGGTTCCGCAGTCATCACGCGATCCCCTCGGAACGCGCGAACGCCGTCGCGGAGTCGGCACCAGCCGATCAGGTACCAGTCACGCCCCTTGCCCAGGTAGCCGAGAGGTTCGACGTCGCGGATCGTGTCCGCGCCAGCACGGTCCCGGTAGGCGATCCGCAGCACGCTCCCGGAGCGGAGCGCGCCCGCGAGGGCCGTCGGAGCATCGGGTGCCGGTCCATCGTCGAGCAGGTGGACGCGCGCGGCAAGCTCAGCCGTTTCGTGCAGCGTGCCCCGATCCATGACCGCGACGACTTTGCGCAGCGCAGTGGTCGCGTCCGTCCGGAACGGGCTCGTGGACAGCATGCCAAGTGCGACGGTGACGGCGAGAGCTTCGTCGACGGTGAAGCCGAGCGGCGCGAGCGTGTGTGCGACGTCGATGCAGTAGCCGCCGGTCCGGCCGGGTTCCGCCCAGATGGGCACACCGGCTTGCTGCAACGCGGACAGGTCGCGTTCGATAGTGCGGTTGCTCACCTCGAATCGCTCGGCGAGCCGCCTGGCACTGAGCGGGCGCGGTGCCACGGCTCTGAGCTCCTCGACCAGCGCATACAACCGGTCGGTACGATTCATATAGTCGATGCTAATCCTGCCTAAAGGCTTCCGAGAACCCGAAAAAAGCACCTTGACGAGCACTGCACGGACGGCTCAAGAAACCCTAGACGCATCATTTCTCGCTATTCGAGAGCAGCTATACGGTATGCAGTGCTGCGTCGGCTGGGCCAGCGTAACGGTATAGAGCGCCGCGAAAACCCGGCCGTCAGATGCCTCCACATTCAAGAGTTCACGCCCGGGCCCTTCGGAACTAGTCGATGGGATGTCTCGCAACCCTAGGGATACGAGACGTCTCGTCGGGCCACTCCCCCACACCTCCTAATTTGTGAATCGCATCGCTATCTGGCCGCATAGTTGCGGCGTTGTGTGGCCGGGAGGCCGGCCGACTGAGGCGAGGGCGACACGTGGTGTGTCAGCGCTTGCGAAGGAGATCGACGAACTCGTCAGCCATGTCGAGCTGCTTCTGCAGCTTCTCCCGCTGCTGCGTCGCACGTTCAATGAACCCCTGCAGTTCAGCGCGGAGGGCAGGGTCATCGTTCTTCTCGAGGACGTCGATGATGCGCAGCAGCTCACTCATCTCTTCCAACGGGAACCCGAGAGGCTTCATCCTGCGGATCAGCATCAGGCGGGAGAAGTCGCCCTCCGTGTAGAGGCGGAACCCACCCTCGGTGCGACCGGAGGGCTTGAGGAGTCCGACTTCGTCGTAGTGCCGGATGGTGCGCAAGGACAGCTCGGTCCGTTCGGCCAGTTCCCCGATGTGCATCATCGGGCGGTCGTTTCGGGCTCCATGACACCTCTCCAACAAATCAACTCTTACGTTAGGGTAGTGTCGCATCACCTGCTGGGAGACCAGTGAGACGCACACTCTTCCCCACCATTCTCGGCCACGAGCGTAGTGGTGCGCGCAACGGGGCGCCGGAGCTCGACATATCCACCGGCCCTCTGCGGATGGCCCCGCGCATTGGAGACAGCTTTGGCTATCGCCCAGAAAACCGACTCACCCGATCGCTACAAAGCGAATCCCTCGGTCCTGACCGCCCTGCGCACCCCGCGCCTGCTGACCCGCGAAGTCCTCGCCGGCCTCGTCGTCGCCCTCGCCTTGATCCCGGAGGCGATCTCGTTCTCGATCATCGCCGGCGTGGACCCAGCCGTCGGCCTGTTCTCCTCATTCGTGATGGCCGTGTCGATCGCGTTCCTCGGCGGCCGACCCGCGATGATCACCGCCGCGACCGGCGCCGTCGCCCTGGTGATTGCCCCCGTCGCCCGCGACTACGGCATGGACTACTTCATCGCCACCGTCATCCTCGCGGGCATCTTCCAAGTCCTCTTCGCTCTTCTCGGAGTTGCGAAGCTGATGCGATTCATCCCGCGCAGCGTGATGGTCGGCTTCGTGAACTCCCTCGCGATTCTGATCTTCATCGCCCAGGTCCCGAACCTGCTCGGTGTCTCCTGGCTGGTCTATCCCCTGGTCGCGGTCGGCATCCTGATCATGGTGTTCATGCCGAAGATCACCAAGGTAATCCCCGCCCCACTGGTGGCGATCGTGCTCCTGACCGGCGCGACGGTCCTGTTCGCGTTCAACGTCCCCTCCGTCGGTGACCAGGGCGAGCTGCCGCGGAGTCTGCCGTCGTTGTTCGTCCCCAACGTTCCCTTCACCTGGGAGACGTTCACGATCATCGCCCCGTTCGCCGCAGCAATGGCGGTCGTCGGGCTCCTCGAGTCGTTGATGACTGCAAAGCTCGTCGACGAGATCACCGACACCCACTCCCGGAAGACCCGCGAGGCCTGGGGTCAGGGAGCCGCGAACGTTCTCTCTGGCTTCTTCGGCGGAATGGGCGGCTGCGCGATGATCGGCCAGACCATGATCAATGTGAAAGCCTCCGGCGCCCGCACCCGCATCTCGACGTTCCTCGCCGGCGTGTTCCTACTCATCCTGGTCGTGGGCCTCGGCGACCTGGTGTCGATCATCCCGATGGCCGCCCTCGTCGCGGTCATGATCATGGTGTCCGTCGCAACGTTCGACTGGCACTCCATCAAGCCCTCGACCCTCAAAGCAATGCCGATCGGTGAGACCGCAGTGATGGTCGCAACGGTTGTCGTGGTCGTCGTGACCCACAACCTCGCGATCGGCGTCATCGTGGGTGTGCTCGTGGCGATGGTCATCTTCGCCCGCCGCGTGGCCCACTTCGCCACAGTCACCCGCGAGCTCCGTCTAGATGAGCCCGTTCCCACCGCCCACTACACCGTCGACGGAGAGCTGTTCTTCGCCTCCTCCAACGACCTCACCACCCAATTCGAATACGCCGAGGACCCCGACCGGATCGTGATCGATATGTCGACCAGTCACATCTGGGATGCCTCCACGGTCGCCGCCCTCGACGCCATCGCTATCAAGTACGAGCAGCACGGCAAACGCGTCGTCTTCGAAGGCCTCAACGAAGCCAGCACCAAGTTCCACGGTCGCCTCGCCGGAAAGCTCGGCGCAGGCCACTGACCGAGAACACCTCGCCGCGTCGAGTCATCCACGGCTCGCAACGAGGTCAGGGTGTGCTCAGGTCTGAGATGCTGGCCACCCACCCCGCAGTTCCCGTGCCACGCCGCCCCGATCATGAACGAACGTTCATGAGACAGCCGAGGGGCTCGTGTCAAAAACCGGCGCGTCGCGTCTCATGACTCATGTTCGCAATCTATGTAATGCGAGCAGCGTTTGCGTTACATTGAGGCATGGCAACGATCGGTTACGCGCGCGTCTCGACCCGGGATCAGAATCCCGAAGGACAGACCGACGTGCTCGAGGCTGCCGGCTGCGACAAGATCTTCGTCGAGCGCGCATCGGGCACCCTCGCCAAGCGGCCGGCGCTGACGGATGCGCTGTCGTATCTGCGCGACGGTGACACACTCGTCGTGACCAAGCTGGACCGGCTCGGCCGCTCGGTTCGGAACCTGAAGCAGGTGGCCGACGAGCTACAGCAGCGTGGGATCGGATTGAAGGCACTGTCGCAGGGCATCGATACGACCACTCCCGGGGGACGGCTGTTCTTCCACATGCTCGCGGCGATTGCCGAGTTTGAACATGACCTCATCGTCGAGCGCACCCACGACGGACTCGCAGCCGCCCGTGCGCGCGGCCGGAAAGGTGGGCCGAAGTTCAAGATGACCGCAAACAAAATCAGGCAGGCCCGGTCGATGTATGACAGCGGCAACCACACCGTGCAAGAGATCGCCGATACCTTCGGTGTCTCCCGACCCACCATCTACCGCCACCTCCAGTCTGGCGTCCGTCAGGGATAGCCGGTGATGAGTCATGGCGCAGCGCAGTGTCGAGGAGAAATTGGCGCTGCTATGCGAACACGACGACGGCGTCCCCTGGGTCAGGATCGCCGAGGACTCAGGCGTGCCAGCTCGCACACTCCGGCGGTGGGCAGCCGCGTACCGAGCTGATCCAACTTCGCTGCGGCGGCCGACTCGCAGCGACAAGGGGCAACGGCGCATGCCCGCCGAGTTGATCGAAGCGGTCGAAGCGCTGGCTCTTCGACACCCGGCACCTACGACGGCGTACATTCACCGTCGTATCGGTGACATCGCCCGGGACCGCGGTCTGCCGGCGCCCAGCTACTCCAGCGTCCGGACGACCGTGCAGGCGGTCGACCCGGGTCTGCGGACGCTCGCTACGAAGGGGGATGCCGCGTACCGTGACCGATTCGAGCTCGTGTTCCGCCGCAACGCTGAGCGACCAAACGAGCAGTGGCAAGCCGACCACACCCTCCTCGATGTCGTCGTGCTTGGCAAGGACGGTGCCGCGGTGCGGCCCTGGCTGACGATCGTCCTGGATGACTACTCCCGCGCAGTTGCCGGCTTCACCCTCTTCCTCTGCGCACCGAATGCAGAACAGACCGCACTCGCACTCCACCAAGCCATCAACCGAAAGACGAACCCGGCCTGGCCCATCTCAGGACTGCCCGATGTGCTCTACAGCGATCACGGCTCCGACTTCACCTCAGTGCGGTTGGAACGAGTCTGCCTAGACACCCACATTCGACTCATCCACTCCCGGCCCGGAGTGCCACAGGGCCGCGGCAAGATCGAGCGGTTCTACCGCACTATCACCACCGAGCTCCTCCCACACCTTGCCGGATTCATCCCGCACGGTACCAACGGGAAGCCGCTCACCGATCCTGCGCTCACCCTTGAGCAGCTGGACGGTATCGTCGAGCATTTCATCGTTGATGAGTACAACAGCCGCCAGCATTCCGGGACCCGAGAGGCCCCGGTCGACCGGTGGAGCTCGACTGGGTTCATTCCGAGGGCGCCCGCCCATCCCGAGGATCTCGACCTTCTCCTCTTAACTGCAGCAGCATCGCGGAGGGTGCAGCGCGATGGCATCCAGTTCGCCTCTACCCGCTATGTGTCCTCGGTCCTTGCCGCGTACGTCGGGGAGGACGTGACGGTGCGTTTCGATCCCCGTGACGTCGGCGAGATCCGGGTTTATTTCAACGACGCCTTTCTCTGCCGCGCCATCGCACCCGAGCTCGCAGCCGACGCCGTCTCGCTACAGCAGCTGCAGTTAGCTCGAGGACGGCGCCGGCGCGACCTGAAGCAGCAACTGCGAAGCCGACGCAGCCTCGCGGATTCCCTGCCCGAGGACACCCGCTACGCGCCCGTAGAACCACCCGAACTGGATGTCGAACCCACCGAAGAACCTCCGCCTCGACATGGATTGCGCCTCTATGCGACCGATTAACGAAAAGCACACCCTCCTCCACAAGGGCGACGATGGTCGCCGTTTCCTCTCCGGCGAGCACCGCGAAGTGAACACGTCGGCGCCGCCACCACCCGAACGCCCTCCCTTCCAAATCACGCGCGAGCATCGGCGGTTCAAGGAATTCGCCGACACCGTCCGCACCCACGGCTACATCGGACTCTGCTGGGGCCCGCCCGGCGTCGGGAAGACCCTTTCTGCTCGCCAGTACGCAGGCACCGACGAATGGGAACAATGGCAATCCATCTTCACCAACGACGACCTCGGGCCCGTGCCCCAACGAGTACTCGAGGCGCGGACAGCCTTCTTCACACCAACCGTTGCCGCCACCGTCCGGCAGATCGATCAAGGCCTCCCCGGGGCGTGCCAAGCGATCTCCTTCGCCGTCGACTACGACGAGCACCGCGAAGTCGACCCATACGTTCACACCGAGTCCCGCTCGAGCGGCCGCACCGAACTGCTCATCATCGATGAAGCCGATCGACTGAAAACGACCGGCCTCGAGCAGGTCCGCGACTACTTCGACCGCCACCACATGGGCGTCATCCTCATCGGCATGCCCGGCATCGAGAAACGCCTCGCCAGATACCCCCAGCTCTACAGCCGAATCGGCTTCGCCCACGAGTTCAAGCCGCTCACACCAGACGAACTCACCGCCGTGCTCGCCAGCCGACTACCGCCAGTCCCAGACTCCACCGACGGGGGCGTCGCCCACGCGACCGCAGTTGCAACCATCGTTCGGATCACCGCCGGCAACTTCCGCCTCGTCGATCGACTCCTTACTCAGATCGAACGAGTCACCGCGCTGAATCAGCTCACCGAGATCACACCCGAGGTCGTCGACACCGCGCGAGAAGCGCTCTTGATCGGCCACTAACTGGGAACAGAAAGCGGCCACTTATCGCTGCGACTCACACCAAGCTCATCGGGTACGCGCGCGCATCCACCACGCGCCAAACCACCGACCGGCAAGAAGCCGACCTGCTCGCCGTCGGCGTCCGTCGCGACGACCTCTACGTCGACCGCGGCGTCTCCGGAGCCCGCGCATCCCGACCCGAGTTCGACCGGGCCATCAACGCCCTCGAGCACGGCGACACTCTGGTGATCGCAACCCTGGATCGGCTGGGCCGGTCGACGCAGAACATGCTCGCCTTCGCCGAGACCCTCCGCAGCCGCGGTTCCGGCCTCCGCGTCCTGAATCTCGGGGGCGGAGATGTCGACACCCACACCCCGATGGGGGCCATGGTGTTCACCGTCATGGCAGCACTGGCGCAGATGGAGCTCGAGATCAAACGCGAGCGCATCACCGACTCCGTGGCCAAACGCCGAGCCCAAGGACTCGACCTCGGCGGCCGGCGCCAGGCATTCACCGACAGTCAGATCCGCAACGCGATTCGACTCATCGACGCCGGCGAACCCGCCGCTCACGTCGCGCGAGATCTCGGCATGTCCAGAGCGACCCTCTACCGACGCATCCGCACTGCTGAGGCGCGCGCCGACGAAGACCGACATGATCGCTCGTCGACCGAATCCCCCAGCCCGGAACAGCACTGACCAGCCCATCAACGCTGAGACAACCTCACAGGCGACGAAGCCGACGACAGGAACTGTGCGCCCGAGGGATCACGGGAGATGATGGCCTTCGTCTTCCACAGGATGAAGGCCATCATTCCCACCGCGGCAGAGGCCCTTTGCCCACCTACTCCAGGCCTTGATGACCGTCCCGCTCTGCGAACTGGCGCGAAGAGCTAGGCTGCGGGCATGGCTCCTGTCACGCGCCTCTATCGTCGGAAGCTGCTGCTCAGCTCCTCGTTCGCCCTGTTCGTCCTGGCGGGTTTGCAGCTGCCCGGCCTGTTTCTCCGGTGGTCTGGGTCCGCGCTCGACATCTTCGTACTGGTCGGGCTTCTCGGAATGCTCGCACTCGCGATCGCAGCGCTCGTGGCCCGTCATCGAGACATCAAACGCGGTGGGGATGACGATACCCCGCCCGAGAACTAGGCCGCGCCCATGACGTCCACCGGTCGCCAGAAGCTCACCATGACACTGGGCATCGTCCTGCTCGTGGACGTGCAAGTTGCGCTAGTCGCGTCCGGGTGGTCGGGATCGTTCCGCGACTGGTTCAATCTGGTCGTGGTCGCGTGTCAGTTCGCGTTCGCGATGACCATCCTGGTGACCGCCGCACGGGCACAGAAACGGGTCATCACCTTAGAGACACCCGAGTGCGCTGGACAAGCCCCAAAGAGGGAGTGCTCCCGGGCGTTACGGTGAGGCATGGGGTATCGGGAGTGGGACGAGACGGCGTGGCTGGATCGGGTCGGGGAATGGTCCCAAGCGCACAGAGCCGTGTACGTGGCGTGGTTCTCCATCGTGACCCTCATCATGTTCGGCCTGGACTTCTCGTTCCCGGTCGACGCCGTGCGCACCTGGATCGTCCTCGGCGTGCTGGTGGTCGCGGTCATCGTCTCGATCGTGCAGCTCGTGCGCGGTGCTCGTTGTCGCACGCGTGCCGCTGACGCAACAAGACAGGGGCGGGCATGACCTCCATCTTCCGTCGGAAGCTGCCGCTCACGTTCTGGATCCTGCTGCTCGTATTGTCGGGCGTGCAGTTGCCTGCCCTTTTCGCGCGGTGGTCAGGTTCGGCCTTGGACGTGATCGCGCTGGTGGGGTTCCTCGGGCTGATCGCGCTCGCGATCGTGTCGGTCGTCACCGGTCGTCGGCACCTCAAACGCGGCGACGATGCTGCCCGGCACGAGAATTAGGCTGCGCCCATGACTCCTACCGGTCGCCAGAAGCTCACCATGACACTGGGCATCGTCCTGCTCCTGCTCGTGGCCGTGCAAGTTGCGCTGGTCGCCTTCGGGTGGTCGGGATCGTCCCGTGACTGGTTCAATCTGGTCGTGGCCGGATGCCAGTTCGCGTTCGCGATGACCACGCTGGTGACCGCTGCGCGGACACAGAAACGGCGCAGCCCGGAAGCCGCCCCGCCTGTGGGTAACTCACCCTGAACAGGCGCGGATAGCCCGTATCCTGATGTGTCGTCCGTCGTTCGGGACCTGAACTGAGCCTTGTCAACCCGTCCGGGTGGGGCGCTCATCGACATAGGCTGCGTGGACATCGAAAGGACACACCATGCCCTCTGCGCTCGTCCTCAACTGCACGCTCAAGCCGTTCCCCGCCTCGTCGAGTTCTGAACTCCTGGCGGGTGAAGTGCTCGCGGCGCTCAGCCGGCATGGGGTGAGCGGGCAGCAGCTCCGCGTGGTGGACTTCGATGTCCGACCAGGTGTCGAGACCGACATGGGCGAT
>NZ_JBMOUH010000014.1:0-65591 GCF_049319745.1 Plantibacter sp. Mn2098
ATCGCCCATGTCGGTCTCGACACCTGGTCGGACATCGAAGTCCACCACGCGGAGCTGCTGCCCGCTCACCCCATGCCTGCTGAGCGCCGCGAGCACTTCACCCGCCAGGAGTTCAGAACTCGACCGCGCGGGAGACAGCTTGAGCGTGCAGTTGAGCACGAGCGCAGAGGGCATGACGTGTCCTTTCGATGTCCACGCAGCCTATGTCGATGAGCGCCCCATCCGAACGGGTTGACAGGGCTCAGCTCAAGCCCCGAACGACGAGAGCAACGCGCGCACCCTGCTGCGGTGTAGCCGGTTGCCTCGCGCGTGTCACCCCGAACCGTGACGGTCAACCCCTCGCGTTCCTGCAGACCGGAGCGTTGCATGAGGGCACGAGCAGACCACTGCTCATCCATCCCCATCCCACCGAGCAAAGGAACCCGTTATGCCCAGCGCCATCGAAACCATCGACGTCGATGTTCCTGTCTCCGTCGCCTACGACCAGTGGACCCAGTTCGAGGAGTTCCCTGAATTCCTCGATGAGGTCGAGGCCATTACGCAGGTGACCGACACCCTCACCGAATGGACCGTCGCTGTCGCGGGCGTGCGACGCACCTTTGAGGCAGACATCACCGAGCAGCACCCTGATGAGCGCATCGCGTGGAACAGCACGGGCGGCGAGGTCGACCATGCCGGCGTCGTCACGTTCCACAAGCTCGCCGAGCAGCAGACGCGGGTTACCGTGCAGCTCGACTGGGAGCCCAAGGGTGTGCTCGAGCACCTCGGTGCCGCGCTCGGCGCGGACAATCGCGCCATCCGTAAAGACCTGCAGAACTTCAAGGAGTACATCGAAGCCAGCGACAGCGCTGACGGCGCATGGCGCGGTGACGTCACCGCCTGAGCGATCTGCCCGCCGGCCACCGAACCGTGACCGGCCCATCCGACGAAAGGATCATCGTGCGCGCACTCACCTGGCAGGGAAAACGATCGGTATCGGTCGAGACTGTCCCGGACCCGACGATTCTTCCCCCCCACGGACGTGATCATCCGTGTCACGTCCGCGGCGATCTGCGGTTCGGATCTGCACCTGTACGAACTCTTCGGACCCTTCATCGACCGAGGCGACATCCTCGGGCACGAAACGATGGGCATCGTCGAGGAAGTGGGCGCAGGTGTCACCCGCGTGCAGTTGGGTGATCGTGTCGTCGTCCCGTTCACGATCGCGTGCGGGGAGTGCTTCATGTGCACCCGCGGGCTGCAATCGCAATGCGAAACGACCCAGGTCACCGAATACGGCAGTGGTGCCGCCCTCTACGGGTACACGAAGCTGTACGGGCAGATCCCTGGCGGTCAAGCCGAGTATCTGCGGGTGCAACGTGCTGACGCGAATTGCATCGTGGTCCCGCCCGACGGCCCGGACGACCAGTTCCTGTTCCTCAGCGACATCCTGCCGACCGCCTGGCAGGGAGTCCACCTCGCCGACGTGCCGGACGGCGGCAGCGTCACCGTGCTCGGGCTCGGCCCGGTCGGTCAATTCGCTGCCCGGATCGCCCGCTTCCGCGGCTATGACGTCGTCGGCGTCGACCCCGTGACCGAACGCCGTGCGCTCGCGAGCCGGCACGGCATCGAGACCGCCGATTTCGATGACGATCTCGTCTCGCGTTTGACAGACCGGTTCGACGGCCGCGGCCCCAACGCCGTCGTCGACGCGGTCGGGATGGAGGCACACGGTTCCCCGGTGGCGAAGTTCGCCCAGTCCGCCGTCGGCGTCCTGCCCGATCCGCTCGCCCGCACAGCGATGGAGCACGTCGGCATCGACCGGCTCGCGGCAGTCCACACCGCGATCGCGCTCGTTCGCCGCGGAGGTGTCGTCTCACTCAGCGGCGTGTATGCGGGAGAGGCAGACACCATGCCGATGCTGACACTGCTTCGACAAGCAGATCACCATGCGCATGGGCCAATGCAATGTGGCGTCGTGGATCCCGACACTGACGCCGCTCGTGCAAGACGACGCGGACCCGCTCGGCGTCCTCGACCTGGTGACCCACCCGGCGTCACTCAATGACGCACCGCACATGTACGAGATCTTCCAGAAGAAAGAAGACGGCTGCATCAAGGCGGTCCTGCACCCCTGAGAAATTCTCAGGTCGTCAGAGGATCGGTTTCCCACCGGTGACGGCGATCACTGCGCCGGACATGTACGAGGCGTCGTCCGATGCGAGGAGCACGTAGGCCGGCGCGACCTCGGCGGGTTGCCCCGGACGCCCCAGCGGCGTGTCCGTCCCGAACGCTTCCACCTTTTCCGGCGGCATGGTCGACGGGATGAGCGGCGTCCAGATGGGTCCCGGGGCGACGGCGTTCACCCGGATGCCCGATTCGCCGAGCATTTGCGCAAGCGAAGCCGTCATGCTCGCGAGCCCTGCCTTCGTCATCGCGTAGGGCATGAGCTTCGGCGACGGGGCATCGCCTTGTATGGAACTCGTCGTGATGATGGAACCGCCAGCCGGAATGTGCGGGACGGCCGCTTTGCTCAGGTGGAAGAACGCACTGAGGTTGGTCGCGAGCGTGTGGTCCCACTCCTCGTCCGGGATCTCATCGAGGCTGTCCCGCGTCATCTGATACGCGGCGTTGCTGACAAGGATGTCCACGCGACCGAATCGTGCGACCGTCTGCCGGACGATGTCGCGACAGTGCTCTGGAACGGTCAGATCGCCGGAGATGCTGAGCGCTAGCTGTCCGGCCTGTTCGATCCACGACACCGTGTCAGCGGCGTCCTCGTCCTCGCTCAGATAGCTGACGACGATGTCGGCGCCTCCCTCGCATAGGCGATCGCGACGGCTTTGCCGATACCGCTGTCGGCACCGGTGATGATCGCGACCTTCCCCGCGAGCTTCCCGGACCCTCGATAGCTGGTCTCGCCATGGTCCGCGTGCGGGGTGAGTTCAGCTTCTGTGCCGGGTGGTCGCTGCTGTTGCGCTGGCATGTTCATCGGGATCCTCCATGTGGTGTCGGGTACCCAGGTAAACTGAGAAGCACACGAGATGCGAGGGGTTGACGCGTTCGACGGCAGAGCCGGCGCAGCGTGCCTGTCTTCACTGGTGGACTTCCTCAGTCTCACGAATCGGGCCGAACGGCTCGTGAGCCCAGCTCTCAGCGCTCCGGTTCCAACAGCGTCGGTGAGAAGCGCTGGTAGCCCGGGCGCAGCGTGATCCGTCTGTCATCGATGCGTCCGATGTCCCCCAATACATGAGGAAGCTGCCGCGATGCCGCCAGCGGAGGAGCCGGACAATGAGGGCGGGGCGTTCGTCGTCGTGACGTTCATCACCGAGGAAGGAGCCCGCGGCGTGGGGGCTCACCACGAAGCCGACGAGCCTGGCATTGGTGAGCGGTCCGCGTGCTCGGCCGTCGAGGACGAACCGCGCATCGATTACGAGACCGGCGGCGCGGCTGGCATCATCAAGCACCTCGGCATGGAGGAGATCACTCAGGATCATGGCGTCCTCCAGGAATGCGGGAGATGATGCGATCGCGAATCTGCCGCTCCACCCAGGTGGCCTCGAGGGAGTCCCCGGAGACGCAGAGCCGGACGGCGATCCCAATATTGGTGATCCGATCCCAGCCCACGCGGTGGAAACGACGGGGCCGCTCAAGAGCGAATTGATGACAGGAGCAGGCGTGCCGACGGGGATCGCGTCGTTAAGACGGCCGAGCACCATGCACAATGGGATTGCCTCAGCGACGTTTGACGCCGCATCGTCAACCTGGTGGCGCGACCGGCTGCCAGGTTAACGGTGCGGAGTTCACCGCGCTCCGTCGGGCAAGAGTCACTACGCCTCTCCCGATATCGTTTGTTATAGAGTTGCTCCAAGATAACGATCGATAAGGAATTCCTGATGCAACCGAGTCCATATACGCCGGGAGAAATCGCGAGTTCCGTACCTGGGCGCGACCTGCAGCTCGGAGAGTTCGAAGAGCGACTGTCGTATCTCGTCGATCTGCAGCGATTGATCGGTCGAATCCGGATTGACTACGCGCCTCGCGGTCTCGGGAAGACTTCGCTGCTTCGTCAGTACCAGCGTCGAGCTCAGGAGCGAGGCGTCCTCACAATCTGGGTGACTGCGGGGGAGGAGGTTGGTCTCGTCGCGCAGATCGGGTCCGCTATTCGCTCGGCCGCGCAGTCCTGGCAGGCTGAAGCTCGGTCCGCGCTGACCGGGCTGCTGGACGGTTTGACCATCAGCGTGGGTGTGCCAGGAATTCTCAAAGTCGATGCAAGCGCTCGTCGACAACCTTTGGGGGACACTCCTGTCGGTGTCCGCGAATTCGAGGACGTTATCAGAGCCACAGCCACGTCCGATGAGCACCGAGGCCTGATCATATTCATCGACGAGATCCAAGCAGCTGACCCGGCTGGACTTCGCACGCTCGCATATGCCTGGCAGCACCTGCAGAGTGAAGGGGCAGATGTTCCGGCAGCGGTGTTCGCAGCAGGGCTACCGGATGCTGCAGACAAAATATCGTCCGTTGTCACGTTCACCGAGCGGCTCGCGTTCAGGCCACTTGGGCTCCTAACCGCGGACGCCGAAGCGATCGCGATCAGCGCGCCCTCGCGCGCACTGGGTGTGCGATGGAATGACGACGCGCTTGACGATGCCGTCGAAGTGGCCCGCGGGTACCCGTACTCAGTGCAATTGATCGCAGACGCTTCCTGGTCAGCCGCCGGCCGACCTGACCCGGGAGGTGTGGTCAATCGTGAACACGTGCAGCATGGCCGCGTAGCGATGCAGGCTGACCTCCACGCGCTCTTCCGTGCGCGTTGGGCCAACGCGACACCGCAAGAACGCCAGCTCATGACAGCGATGGCGCAACTGGGCGAGGGGAAGATCAAGCGCTCTGCTGTCGCAGAACAGATGGGGGTCACCGCTGTGAGCCTGTCGGTTCCTCGGGGGCGCCTGATCGACAAGGGGTTTATTCAGTCGCCCGAGCGAGGATACCTCGCGTTCACGGTGCCTGGATTCTCCGCATTCATCCGCGAAATCGAAGAGTAGATGCTCTTCGGTGTCACTCGATTCGGGCAGGCCGGCCGAATGCTCCGATCTAGCTGCATCCGCGTTCCCGGGGGAGTCAGATGTCTATCGACCACCTAATCACTTGACATAATCATGGTTATCCGCGCTTTTCCAGGGCGAGTTATCCACAGGCGGGGCGGCTTCCGAGCCGCCCCGTTTGCGTGACTGAGTCTTGCCCCGAAGCGTCACGGGGCATGCCAGCGACGACTATCGGGATCACGTGTTGTCAGAAGGCGCCCGACGAGCATCAAACAGGGCAGCAGCCAGGAAAGCTGGCGGCCAGGCAGCGAATGTGATTAACGCGCGCCAGGCTGCAGCGATGAGCACCGGGATCGGACCACTCAGTGCCAGTACGTCGACAAGCCGAGGTGCCCCAAACGCACTCACCTGTGAACGTGCTCGTGCGCGTTTTTAGTGTACTGGCGTATGAGACTCTGGCGGGGCTGACGCCCTTGATGATCCTGATCCGAACGGCGTGGGGGTCGAACTGACCTCGACCCCCTCGTGCCGCGAATCAGCGAGGTGCGTTCCGCCGCATAAGATCAACGATCTGCGGCCCTCGACCTGTGGGTAACTTCACCGCGATACCCCGACCTACACGTTGCGTAGCGCTTTCATTTGCACTTTTCGCGGCGGCCCTTCTCAGCTCCGAACGGCTTGCTTGCTCCAAGCGATTGCGGCCTTGTATTGCTCGACGGTCTCCATCCGCGGGACGAAGATCAGAGCGATCAGGTACGCGATGCCCAGTAGGCCGCCGGTGAGGAACAGGAAGAGGATCGCAATGGTACGCACCCAGTCGGTGCGGAGGCTGGAGCGGGTGGCGAGCCCGAGACACAGCCCGCCGAACCACTTGCCCTGCTCAACGCGGCACAGCCAGGGCACGCGACCGCTGTCGGGAGAGCTTTCCCCCTGCACCGGGCCAGCGTCCGCGATGATGCGGGTGATGACGGTCTCGTCGATGATCGAGGCGTCGCCGTCGAGAATGTCGCGAAGCCGGTCACCGATGCTCGTTTCGATGTCCCGTACGGTCTCATCACCGTCGGGACTCTGCTCAACAGCCGAGCGCGCGTCACTCAGGTATGCGACGAGGAGGAGTTTCGCTTCGGCCGTCATGCGAAATGCACCGGAGTGGCCGCTGAGGGTGATGTGTTCCATAGTCAGAGTCCGTTCGATTCGATCAAGGTGGAGAGGTGGCGGAAGTAGTCACGAAACTGGGAGAGCTGTGTCCGGCCTTGCTCGGAGAGGGCGAGGTACTTCCGTGGCGGCCCACTCGGTGACTCTCGCCATTCATATGTGAGGAGCCCCTCCCGTCGGAGCCGGTTGAGCAGCGGATGCAGGGTGCCGTCCTGCACCGGGAACTCGGCCTCGCGAAGAATCTGCGCGATCTCTCCCGCGTAGCGGCTCTCGCCATCCAGCGCAGCCAGCACCACGGGCTCCAGCATCCCTCGACGCAGTGCGGCAAACTTTGACTCCATGCCACTACCGTAACAGAACACGGTACCTACTGGGCAAACTTTACAAAAGGCGCCCTCGCTCTACTCCCTAGTTCTTCGGAATGGACGCAAGCTACGAGGGCGTAGATGGGCGTGTCACGGGCTGCGTGCTGGCCCGTCGCGGCCCAGATCATGGCGGCGCGGACCGCGGTCGAGCGGATCGAACTGCGGTGCCCGCTGTCGTGTCTGTTCCTGCTCGGCGTGCTTGGCCTCGATGCGCCGTGTGGCGTCGTTGACAACGAGGCCGCGGAGTTCGTCGGCCTCAGCACGAGCCAGAGCTGCTCTCGCGGGCGTCGTGGGCGTTGCGGTGCGGGTTGACGGTGCGCATCCCGAACTGGTCGCGACGGGCTTCATCGGCTCCAAGCTCGCTGACAAGCAATGCCAGGCGTTCCTGCTTGTGCCGCCGCTGCGTCGCCTTGTGTCGAGCGTGCACGGTTTCGACGGCGTGGTGGGCCTCGGCCACGCGAGGGTCGTTCTCGGCTCGTCGTGCCGCGGCCTGCCCCGCCCATGCGTATAGCGATTCAGGGGTGCGGGGCGGTTCATCCCATGTTGCGCGCACGCTCGCCCGAGCCGCGCCAGCCTGTTCGGTCGCGGCGTGGTGTTCAGCGCGGGCTTTGCGCCTGCCGAACCGTCCGGTGGTAGCGAGCCGAGCACTTGCCGCCACCTCGGTCTGCATGGTCGCGAGGTAGGCCGCTCCGTCGCTCTCGGCCTCGACGGCGAGCGGCCCCGCGACCTCGGCGCGCACCCGGCCTGCTTCATCCTTCGCCCTGCGGAGCACGCTCGCGGTCTCATCGTCCTCGGCCCGGTGCTCGGCACGCTGCGCATCGAGACGTACGGCGATCTGCTCCCACCGTTCGGCCTGCCGCTAGGCGCGGTCGGCTTCGTGGTCGAGGCGGGCGAGTTCGTCGTTGACAAGCTTTACCGGGCCGTCGCTGACGAGGTCGCGCACGGCTTCGACGGCCTGGACGGTGGCGTGGTCGAGGCCCCGATCAGCGGGGTCACGTTCCATCGCGTCGATGAACTGTGCTCGCGCATCCGCCACGCTCCCTGCGACGACATGCAGCCGGTTGGCCTCCCGGCCCCGAGTCATCCCGACATAGACCCCCGCCGCGGTCGTCGCTTCCGACACGATCGTGTGGGAGGCGGTGACCGTTGCGCCCGGGTCGCCGTACGCGGTCGCCGCGTACGACAGGTGCGCATGCTCTGCCACGTACTCGGCGGGCAGGGCGACGGTACGGGAGTTCTTGCGGCCGCTACCGACCTTACTGGCGTAGACGGTGCCCGCGTCGGCGATGTGCTGGACGACCCACTGCTGCCGGTTCGCGACCCCGAGCGTGGTGTCGTTCCTGCGGGTCTGGATCAAGTCACCGGCCCCGATGGGCAGGCCGTCGCTGCCGGTCGCCGTCACCGTGTCATCGACCTCACCGCGCTGGACGCGCCCGGTGCGGATGCGCTCGTTCAATGCCGCCACCTCGTCATTGGTCGCCACCGTGATCGCCTCACCATTGCGCCGATGTGCAGCGACGTAGTCGTGAACCTGCTCATCGTCGGCGTGCAAGGTGACGAGCTCCAGCGCGCCGAGCCGGTCAAAGACCTCCCCGGTGCCCTCCCGGTCGCGCATCCGCAGCGTAAGAGCCGCGTACTCAGCATCGCTGAAGCGGTGCAGTTCGGTCATGTCATAGGTGCGGCCCCTGATCTGCGCGGCCATGTCGAGCACCCCGCCACGACCAAGGGCGGGGAGCTGTGCGCGGTCACCGACGAACGCGATTGTCGCCCCCGCCTCGGCGGTCACGGTGAGGAGTGCGTGGGCGGTGTACTGGTCAACCATCCCGGCCTCGTCCACGATCACGCGCATGCCCCGGGTGAGACGCGCGTCTTCGGGCGGGCCAGTGTAGGTGTTCCCGCTCTCGGGGTCGGTATCGCCAGGGCTCAGGCGCGTCCATAGGCCATCGCGACTCCACCGCCACCCGTGCGCGTGCACGAGCGCCGCAACACTGGTTGCGGGCACGCCGAATTCTTCGTGTGCGACCTGAGCGGCCCGCAATGTCGGCGCGACGACCGGCGCCGCTGTGCCATGCTCGGCCGCGACCTCGATGGCAGTGCGGAGCATCGTGGTCTTCCCGCTCCCCGCTACGCCCTCCACGATCACCATCGGATCGGCCGACGCGACCGCAGCGGCCGCGAAGGTCTGGCCTTCATCGAGTCCAGCGGTGCGCGCGGCTTCGGTCACGTCGGGGTGCTCTGGCTCTCGCTGCGGTGTCGCGGCGGCGAGCTGGTCACGCAGCGCGGCCTCGGCGGCAACCACGCTCAGGCTGGTCAGGTGCGCGACTTGCTCCGGCGTCGCAGCGCCCGGCGGCAGCACGGAGAAGCAATCCGAGACGGCAAGCCCGGTCGCCACCGCGACGAACTCACGCAGCTCGTCGGGCGTCGCTCGTACGCCTGCCTCGGTCGTGATGCGGGTGACATGCTCCTGGACAGTGTGCCGCGTCCACGCCGACGCACTCGCCGCGCTCCGATCCAACGCACGCGATGCAACCTCCTGCACGGACAAGTCATCCACCGACAGCACCGATTGCACCGCCCGGCGTTCGAGGCGTGCGGGATCGTATCCGGCGTGCCGCGCCGGGCGGAGCTCGTCGATCAGTTCGCCTACTGAGAAGGCGTCCGCGCCGAGCAGATCGCTAACGGTCAGGACGTTTCCTGATCAATCTCTCGCGAGCGAGGCCACCGACCAAATCAGTCATCGACGGACTCGACCGAGCTGCGATTCCAACGGAGGGTGACCTCCGCACGTCGGACCCGGTTGAGTACTCTTTGCTTTCTGATGAGCGGAAGGCGCTCGAAGAACAACATGTCCACCGGGTGCCACAGCGCGATCCACCCGACGATGACCAGACCCTCCACGATGACATCACGGAACCACCCCGGGCCAATTTCGAAGGCGGCGAGCGTGCTGGCACTCGCCAGACACAGCGCCAGGAAACACAGCCCGAACGTCAGCTCTTTGAGTCCGAGGCGCCGGATTCGCGCCTTCTCGGTCTCCACGCGCGCGATCCGCTCTGCGGCATATCCGCTCAAGGCGCGCGAGACCTGGGCATCGGTGCACCCGGCATCGGTCGCTTCTGTGATGGTGATGTCGATGATTAGGGGCAACGGCGCCGGGTCCACCTTGTCGAGGAGCACCTCGACCCCGGACCGCCCGTCGAAGCGGCCACGAAGGGGGTCGGGCGTCCGGGAGGTGAAGAGCTCCTCCACGGCTTCCAATACGAGCGAAACGGCATGGTCGGTGTTCGGCATCGGGTCCTCGGCGGTTCGGGGTCAGGTGGGAGCAGACGGTGAACGGCGTCAGCGGGCGCTTGGGCGTCGGAACGTGAGGGCGAGCTGAATGAGCAGCCGAACACCGAATCCAGTCGGACCGCGGTTGATCCAGCGACTGGCCGTGGAGGACTGCGCCGTGCCCGCGATGCCGATGTGGGCCCAGGGGTGCCTGCGACGAATTCCTCAAGGAAGAGGCCTGCGGTGATCGAGCCCGCATTTGGGCCGCCGAGATTCTTGATGTCTGCGATGTCTGAATCGAGTTCAGTCCGGTAGCTGCGCACGAGCGGCAGCCGCCACACGGGCTCGTCCACGTGTTCGGCCGCTGCGGACACCTGCGCGGCCAAGTCGTCAGAGTTCGCCATCAGCGCCGCGACGTCTTCGCCGAGGGTTCGGAGCGCCTGACCGGTCAGCGTCGCGATCTCGACGATGGCGTCGACGCCCTCTTCAACGGCGAGGACGAGCGCGTCGGACATGACGAGCCGGCCTTCGGCATCGGTGTTCAGCACTCCAACGGTCTTGCCGCCGCGTGTGACCAGGCCGTCACCGAGCTGCAGCGCTGAGCCGGAGGGCACGTCGTCGGTACACATGAGGTACCCGGTGACGGCGGTGGTCATCCCGAGCTCTGCGAGCACCGACATCGCCGCAAGGACGTCGCCCGCGCCGGTCATGTCGTTCTTCATCTCCGAATGCGCCAGGTCACCCGGTTTCATGCTGATACCGCCGGAGTCGTACATGATGCCCCTGCCGACAAGGGCGAGATGACCGGTCGGAGTGCCGGCCGGAACATCCCTCAGCACGATCATCCGCGGCTCTTCGGTGGAGCCTCTGTTGACCCCGAGGAGTCCACCGAGTCCCAACTCGGTGACCGCAGCTTTCTCGAAGACATCGACCTCAAGGCCCGTCTCTGCGCCGATCTCGAGCGCCAGCTCGCCCAGACGCGTCGCTGTGAGGAGCCCGGCCGGACTCGCTGCGAGGTCGCGTCCGAACGCTGCGGCCCGCGCCGTCGCGAGTCCTGTTGCCGCCCCAGAGGCGACCGCGTCTTCCTGGCTCTCCGGTGAGATGAGGACGATTGATGCGATGGCGACGGGGCCCCTCAGCTCGCTCCGCAGCGAGTATGCGTAGCGGGCGAGGAGAATCCCCTCCACGATGGCGGCTGCCGCGGCTTCCGCGCTCACCTCTGCAGTGGCTGGGACGTGCGAAGCGAGCCGAGCGTCGTTCGGGACGGCTCGCGCGAATGCTGCCGCGGCGTCCCGAATCGATGCCGTGCTGAGCGCACCCACCGCGCCGATACCGACAGCGACGCGTACCGGCGGCTTCGACGAGGGGAATGCGATCGCCCGCCCCACCACGGATGTGAATCCGGCTTTCTCGAGAGAGTCGAGATCGATGTCGAGGCCTCGGGTGCCTTCGCCGTCGACCGAGACGTGGACGGCGATGTAGTCGGCATCGACGGTGGTGCCGTGCGGCACGACGCTGAGGTCGATCCGTCCATACAGCAACGGGGCGATCGCCGCGGTGCTCACCGCCCCGTTCCGTCCATCAGCCGGCGTTCGCGGAGTTGTGTCACCTGTGGGAGACATGTCAGCTCATTCCGTTCTGGACGACCAGAACTCTCATGTTCGGTGCCGTGGCGCCATCGGGCGTGGCCGACAGCATATCGGTGCGCGTCGGAAACCTTTATCCCCATATATGGGGATTCTGGCTGGATGTGGCTTGGGTCGTCACATCCTCATCTCAGATGAGCGAGCGGGCCGACCGGGCCCCGCCTGTGAGAGCAGAGCCGGACAGCACTCCCAGCGCTATCGCGACCATCGTCGCCACTGTCGTGACCACGGTCGGCGCCCCGCTGCTGCCGCCATCGAGGAGCGTCGTCACGCCGACCAATCCGAGCGATCCAGGGACGAGCATCCAGAACCCCGGAAGGAAGGTGACGGGAGCGGCCGGACCCGAGGGCAGGCTCGAGACGAATCGAGCGACCGGGGTCATCGCGAACGCGCCAATGAACGCCGACAGCACCCCGCCGAAGAAGACGTTTCCGAGAACCTGGGCCGCGTACGCGATGTACAACACCAGGATGATCCAGCCGATCGAGCGCACACGGCCGCCACGGTTGATCACCACGGCCGCCCCGAACACGGCGACCGCGATCCAGGGTGCGATCGGTCCGAGCGGCTGGTAGGCCTCGATGAGGTCGATGCGTGGGACACCGACGAGCGCAGCCCCTGCGACGATGCCGACGGCGAGCAGGACGAGCTGCATAAATCCGGCAGCGATACGACCAGTGCCCGACATCATGTGCCCCGTCGCCAGCTCGATCACCCCTGTGGTGAGCAGCCCACCCGGCAGCAGCACCACGATCGGGGCGACGAGCGACGGCAGCACCCCTGGGTCTAGCCCGGAGCGGGTCAGGAGGAACACGACGACGGCGCAGAGGAACGAGAGCGCGACGGTGAGGATCGGTTCATAAATGTGCGGAAGACTGTGCATCACGAGCAGAGCGGCCCCGACCACTACTCCGAGGGCCGACGCGACCGCAAGGCCGGCCCACGAGCTGCCCAGCAGGACGGCGAGGGCAGCACACAGGAGCACGTACGCGACGCCCTGCACCCACGCCGGGTACGGCGGTGGCGATGTGCGCATCAGGCGGATGAGCACATGCGCACGCGCAGCGTCGAGTTCCCCCGTCCTCGCCTGGACGACCACGCGATCGAGGTCGTCAAGCTGATGGAACAGTAACGGTGTGTGGCCGCTGGAGACGACTCCCGTGCGCACCTCGCCCATCGATCGGGCCGAGACGAACAGTGCGGTGGGCATGACGACGATCTCGCTCCGCGGATAGCCGTTGACCCTAGCGATGTCCTCGAGCGCCGAGTGCACCGTCATCACGGTGTACCCGGCGTCGATCATCGACTCGCCGACGGTCTCGAGGGCGGCGAAGTTCACCGCGGCCGGTGAGGACGGTGCCGCGGCGGCGCGGGGGAGCTGGGCGAGTTGAGTTCGCTCACTGCGGCGAACCTTCAGGACGATCAAGATCCCGACGAGGAGCACCACTGCGGCGATGACCCACGATGTGAGTGGTACGGGAGTCACGGTGACCGCGGGGGGCACCTCGTCGAGTGCGATCACTGCAGGCCGATTCTGGCTAGACGGCGTACCGCAGGATGCCGGCTGCCTGGACGCCCTCTGGGAGGTCGGCGGTGCGGACGGCGAGGACTCGTGCTCCGGTTGCGAGCGCGCGACGCGCGATCTCCTCGATGGCGTCGTGCCCCGCGACGGTCTCGGCGTCAGCTTTCTCGAGGATCAGGGCTCCGTCATCGTCCACGAATCCGCCGACGATGGCGTCCATGTCGACCGCGAGCGTGGCGATCGCCCCGAACGTGGCCGCACGGGCGAGGTCGCTCAGGTCCGTTGCAGCACGCCCGTCCCCCCGACGCTCGGCGAACACTTCGGCGAGCTCCTGCAGCTCGGTCTGATAAATCGTGTCCAGGATCGGTCGTGAGGCTTCGGCGAGTTGGGTATCGCTCGCCTCGTCGGGGTTCCCGGCGATGCCCTCGGCCACGAGTCCGGTATATCCGGAGAGTCCGCGGAAGATTGATGACAGGGGTTCGGTGGCCGCGAGGATGAGCGGGAGAGGCCGTCCGTTCAGTAGCGGGCGCAGCGCGTGGTCCACAGCGCGTGCGTACTGCGTCAGCCTGACCTTGCGCCCCTCATCGCCCTGGAAGCGACCGTACGCGGAGCGTCCGCCGATCGACCGGACCCCCACCGCGCTCTCTGCGTTCTGCGGCAGGGCTGACACATCTACGTGCTGCGGGGCGGAGTCGCCGCTCACTTTCACGAGGCGTGCGCCGTTCTGCGAGAGAGCGAGGACGAATGCGGCGTGGGGAAAGGTGACTGCGCGAAGCAGTGGGGTGATCGCGAACCGGTCCGAGACCGAGACATACTCGGTGAGCTCGTTCGCGAGTCGGTATTCGGTGATGCCCGCCGGGGTGATGAAGACGGCGAGGCTCCGGCCGAGGTCCGTCCAGTATGCCGAGTCGTCGAGCAGTGCGTAGAGCTCGTCTTCGATCGCGAATGCGACCCGTTTATCGGCCAGGTCACGCACCCTGGCGATCGCCTGGTCGAACAGGGCCCTGGCACGCAACCGGTTCTCCTCGTCGTGCGCGGGAACTGGGCTCGTCGGGAGGTACACGGTGATGCTCAATGGGTCGCGGCCGGCGGCCAAGCGTTCGACGTCGCTGCGTGTGGGCATGTCGATGTGCATGGGTCTCCTTGATCTCGGTATACCCGACCGACGTTAGAGAGACGGCGCTGCGACGGATGCCCCAACAAACGGGGGTTTCGCAGCCGTCCGCTCGCAGCTGCCGCTGCTGTTGTCGCGCTCATGTTCTGGAGAGCACGCGTCCGTCCGAGGTCATCAGAACCTGCTCCGTCCGCTCCGCCCTTTGGACGACGATGCTCACCGCCGCTGCTCGACCGGGCGGCAGGCTGCGCACGGTGACACGCCCATCGACGACGGACGAGACCTGGTCGGCGATGCGCTCCGCGAGCGAGGTATCGATGAGCACGCCGTGGATCGGCTCGCCCAGAACGACGACGGCAACCCCGCGGCTGCGCAGCCGTGACAGTTCTGCGACCAGCAACGGGTGTTGCAGGTGCGGTGCGCGGATGCGGTCCCGGATAGATGCTTCGGCCAGGGTGAGACGCGTGCGCATCTCATGGTCGATCGACTCGCCGCGAGCGATGCCCGTGAGCAAGTCTGCGACCGTGTTGCGGATGTCCGCGAGTTCTCGTTGCAACAGCGCGACGGCTTCGTCGGACGCCGCTGCGCGCTCCGTGGCTTGTGCTGCGGCGGAGCGGTGGGCGCGCTCCTTGTTGACGATCCACCGAAGGACGACCCGCCACACGATCCCCGCGACCATGCATCCGATCGGGATGCCGATCAAGAATACGAGCCCGGCGCCGGACGGATCCTGATCGAGCCCCCAGACGAGCGCGTATCCGATGACGAGCCCACCGCCGATGCTGCCGGCCACCGGATTGCCGCGCGGGATGAGGAAGGCGACGAGGTAGGCGGCGAAGTCCAACGTCCAGACATTCATGACCGCTGACGCCCGGTACAGGCTGATGACCGTGAGATAGGTCGCAAGGACCGGCAGCCAGAACACGACACGTCGAGGGAGCCGATGGGAGCCGGGGGTCGTCAGGAGCACCGCCCCGATGAGACCGGCCAGATATGCCGACGCGTTGAGGGGGTCGAGCGGAGACAAATATCCCTCGAGCGCACCGACCCAAACACCGGTCGCCCACACGAGCACGAACACCCAGCGCGCCTGTTTCGCGCCGAGACCGCCTGCGCGGGTCGCTTCGGAGACTACATCGGCCATACGAGCGTCACCGCCGTTCCCTGACCGGGACGGGACCGGATCGAGGCGGATCCGCCGCAATCCGCCATCCTGCGTTCGATGCTCTCGGGGATGCCCATGCCGGAACGGGCCTCATCCGGCACGAAACCCACACCGTCATCTATGATTAGGACCTGCAGACGTTCTGGAGATGCGCTGACCTCTATCAACCTGGACGCCAGATCACCGGCGTGCCGCACACTGTTGCGCATCGCTTCTGCTGCCGCAAGCGATATCGCATCGGCGACCTGACGACGAATAACGCCATCGGTGACCCGGGTCTCCACCGCGCATCCGTCGCCGAGCATCTCCAGATTCCCCACCATCAGTGCGACCGCGTCGCTTACGGGGATCAGATCGCCACCGACCGCGTGCTCCCCGGCGGACTCGTCAAGCACGGTCATCGCCCGAGCCGCTGCCGCCCTGAGCACCGTGGAAGGAGTACCGTCCGACTGCATCGCGGTCGACAGCACCGACAGTACCTCGTCGTGGACGATTCGAGACACCCGTGTCTGCTGTTCGGCGAGCACCGCAGCTTTCACCTGTCTGCGCGCCTGACGATGGGCTTCCGATTCGAGGGTGTGCAGCCGCTGGAGCTGGAGGCGGACGCCGATGAAGATCACGAGGTAGACGACGTTGCCGAGCTGGTCCGGCGTATCGCGCGCGATTCCGGGCGGGACCATGTCGATGGCGAGCAGGCTCGACACGGCGGGGGTGAACGAGATCGCCATCGAGGTAACCACGGCGACTGCCGGCCGCAGCATGAGCAGGAGCATGGTGACGATGGCCGGTTCGACCGTCCACAGCCAGGGGGTAGCGGTGTCCGGATGGGCCCCGCGGTAACCGAACAACCAGGTCGCCTGCAGCGCCATGTAGGCGATCGGGAGTGCCCACCACATCGTCGTGAGCACCCGCTGCGGGAGTACCTGTCCGCCCACCGCGAGCACGATGATGGCGAGGACGACGGCTAACGATCCACCGTTCCACCAGGTCGACCACTCATCGAGGCTCGACAGCGTGAAGATGGTCTGATCGAGGATGACGATGCAGCCGCCGAGGGCGATCAGCCACCCCAGCCGACGGTCGATCGTCGATCGGCTCTGTCTTTCAGACGTCGGAGTCATCGTCTGCTGAGATAAGCCCGTCCTCGACCGCGCGTCGGTGGAGGTCGATCTTCGTCGGCGCGGAGCGGTTGACGCTTGCGTACTTGGCGCGGATGCGACGAATGTGGTCGAGCACGGTTTCCCTAGAGATGAACAGCAGGGTCGCGACACGTTCGGCCGTCTCGCCTGACGCGTAGTGCCCCAACACCTCAGCCTCCCGCGGCGAGAGGTACGCATCGACGAATTCCGGATCGAAGTCGATGGCCGCAGCCCAGTCGGCCGAAGCCGGCACTTCGCCACTCACCATCGCACGAACGGCCTCGACGATCGCGCTCGGCACTTCGGACTTGCGAACCATCCCAGCAGCGCCGGCGCGAGCGGCTTCGCGAATGAGCGCAGGCCGATCGCCAGAGGTGTAGACGAGTACGGGGACGTCCTGCAGGGCGAGGGCTGCGAGGTTCGCCGACGGGCTCGAACCGTCAGCCAACGTCAGATCGAGTAAGACGCCGTCAAATCGCTGCCCGAGTCCGAGCAATTCGGCCGGGGTACTCGCGGTCGCCGTGACCATGAGATCTGCCTGGGCGTTCAGTATCGAGGCGACGCCGAGCATCACCGCAGGGTGGTCATCGATAATCCCGATCAGCGCTTTCACTGCCCTCCTTCGTCCTTCCCGTTCGCATGAACGATACTGGACGAGCGACGCTCCGCGACGACGATTGAGGTCCATCAGCGTCGGACTAATGAGATGCGGCGTTCGGCCCCGACGACCGGATCGGTCAGCTCACGATGCGGAACCTCGACATCGCGGATTCGCGTTCGCGTCTGGAGCAGTACGCTGCGGCCGGGCTCGTGGGCGGCCCGACGGCCGAGCTCGTCGGCGAGTTGCAGGTCGGTGAGGCGGAGGAGATCCTCGGTGGTGAGGCGATCGATGCTTCCACCGACGCTCTCGACCGCGCGACGGACCTGGCTTCCGAGGGCGCCGCGTTCGACTCCGGCACCGACTGACGTCCCCTTCGGGCAGCGCGATGCGCTCGCGCACGCGCTACCCGGTGCGGTGAGCGCGGGTCCGACCGGACCCGCGCTCACCGCGGAGACCCGCGCTCGCGCGAGCGCATCGCGCTGACGCCAACACAGGCGCGCCTACTTCGTGAAGTGCTCCGCGAGGTCGACGAGCAGGCGCGTGCCGAAGCCCGTCGCACCCTTGGGGCGCCAGGACTCGTCGGCTTCGACCTGCATGGTGCCGGCGATGTCGAGGTGCGCCCAGGGGATGTCGCCCACGAAGTCGGCGAGGAACAGGGCCGCGATCGTCGCGCCCGCGTACTTGCCGCCCATGTTCGAGATGTCGGCGACGTCGGAGTCGAGCTGCTTGCGGTAGCTGCGTTCGAGCGGCAACTGCCAGATGGACTCGTCGGTGGCCTTCGATGACGCGACGGCCCGATCGATGACGCCCTGGTCGTTGCCGATGACGGCCGCGGTCTTCGTGCCGAGCGCCATGAGCGCCGCACCGGTGAGCGTCGCGATGTCGACGATCGCGTCCGGGTGCTCCTCGCTCGCCAGGACGAGCGCGTCGGACAGGACGAGCCGGCCCTCCGCGTCGGTGTTCTTGACCTCGACGGTCGTCCCGCCGCGCAGGGTGAGGACGTCGCCGAGGACCGTCGCCGAGCCGGATGGCATGTTGTCCGTGCACATGAGGAACGCCGTGACCGCGGTGGGGCAGGAGAGGTCCGCGAGTGCCGTCATCGCTCCGAGCACGGCTGCGGCGCCGGCCATGTCCATCTTCATGGCGAGGTGCATGGGGTCGGACGGCTTGAGGGAGATGCCGCCCGAGTCGTACATGATGCCCTTGCCGACGAGTGCGAGGTGACCCGTCGGCTCGATCGCGGCGCCGTTGTCCGCTTTCGGTGTGTAGCGCAGCTGGATCATCCGCGGTTCCTCGACGCTGCCGGCGTTGACTCCGAGCAGACCGCCGCAGCCGAGTTCGATGAGTTGCTGCTTGTCGAACACCTCGACGTCGAGACCGTGCGCCGCACCGACCTCGAGGGCCACGTCACCCATGTCGGTCGCGGTCAGGTGGCCGGGAGGCGTGTTCGCGAGGTCGCGAGCCAGGTTGGTGGCACGGGCGAGGATCTCACCGCGACGGGTGCCTGCGGTCACGTCCTGGGCGTCGCCGGCGGCCGCGAGGATGTCGAGGGAGACGAGCGGAACGTGCTTGGGGTCCGCTTTGAGCGGCGTGTACCGGTACCGGGAGAGGAGCGCGCCCTCCGCGATCATCTGGCCGATGACGGCCTGTTCGAGGGAGAACGTCTCGCGGAGGTCGACGCCGATGCGCGCGTATGCGCCTGCTGCTCTGGCGAACGACGCGATGACGTCGCGCAGAGCGGCAGCCGTCCTGGCCTCGGCTGCGCCGACACCGAAGACGAGGGTGGCCGGACCGTTCTGCTGCGGCAGCAGGATGGTCTGGCCGACTTCGCCGCGGAACCCTGCGTTCGCGAGGGTGGCGAAGTCGACACCGACCGCTGCGGGGACGGAGCCGTCCGGTTCGACCGCTACGCCGACGAGGTCGAGACCGGTCGAGAGGTCGTTCACCACGAGGATGCCGACGGCGTTCTCGGGTGCGCGGGAAGGGGTCGGGCTGAAGCTCGGTGGGATCAGCTTGTGTGGCCGAGGACTCATCGTCTGCCTGCTTTCGTGTCGATGTCGGTTTCGGAAGGGATGTCTGGGGCGCTCAGAACGGCCAGAAGACCGGGACGAGCAGGGTCGCGACCGCGACGAACAGGACGAGCAGCGGGAGGCCGAGCTTCCAGTAGTCGCCGAAGCGGTACCCGCCCGGTCCCATGACCATCGTATTCGCGGGGGTCGCGACCGGGGTGAGGAACGAGGCGGCGGCCGCCACGGCGACGCCCATGAGGAGGGGCAGCGGCGAGATCCCGGTCTCCGCGGCGATCGCGATGGCGATGGGCGCGACGATCAACGCGGTCGCCATGTTGCTGATGAGCTGGCCGAGCACCGCCGTCACGAGCGCGACCCCGAGGAGCAGGAGGTACGGGCTCGAATCGCCGACGAGTGCGACGAGGCCGTTCGCGAGGAGTTCCGCGGCGCCGCTCGTCGTGATCGCGGTGGAGAGCGGGATCATGCCGCCGACGAGGATGAGCGTGGTCCAGGAGATGGATCGCTGGGCTTGCCCGACGGACAGGACGCGCAGGAGCACCATCGCCGCCGCAGCACTGAGCGCGGCGATGGCGGGCGGCACGATCCCGGTGGCGAGCAGGATCACCATGGCCACGAGGATCGCGATGGCGGAGCCGGCGCGCGGGCCGAGCGGCACGGCTTGACTGCGGATCGTCTGTGGTGCGTCGACGACCACGACGTTGGGGTCGGTCGTGTTCGCGTCGAGGGCGTCCCAGGTGCCGCGGAGCAGCATGACGTCGCCCGCCGCGAGCTCCGTGCGCCCGACGTCCTCTCCGGAGCGTTGGATGGCGACCACGACGAGCTCGCCGCTGTCGGTCACCATGCCGGGGAAGACGGTTTCGCCCACGAACGATGAGCGAGGCGGGACGACGACCTCGGTGAGCCCGGTCTCGCGGTTGAGGAGGCCGTCGACGTCCGAGAGGGAGTACTGCTCGGCGATGGTCTCCGCGTGGTCGCTCAGGTCGCGCGGCACGTGCGCGGCTTCTCGGCGGGGGAGGAGCTTCGGACCGAGGAAGACCGTGATGAGGATCGTCCCGACGACGAGGGGGACCCCGACGAGGCCGAAGGCGAAGAAGCCGATCGGTCGCCCGGTGGCGTCGTTCGCGAGCTCGCTGATGAGGACGTTGACAGGGGTGCCCGTGAGCACGAGGAGCGACCCGGCGTGAGCACCGAACGCGAGTGGCATGAGCATCTGCGACGGCACCTGTTTCACGCGGATGCAGAGGACCACGACCATCGGGACGAGCGCCGCGACGGCGCCGTTGACGCTGATGAGCGCGGTCACGACAGCGACGAGGAGCATCACGAGGGTCACGAGCCGCTTGCGGTCGGTGCCCGCTTTCGCGACGAGTTGGGCGCCGGCCCACGTGGTGACGCCGGTCGCGTCGAGCCCTTCGCTCACCACGAACAGTGCCGCGATGAACACGATGACGGGATCGCCGAAGCCCGCGAGCGTCTGCTCCGCGGTGAGCACCCCGGTGAGGTAGAGCGCGAGCGCGACCCCGATCGCGACGATGCCGACCGGCACGCGGTTCCACACGAAGGCGGCGACCGCGAGCAGGAGGATCGCGAACGTGATCCAGACGGGGTCCACGACCGCTCCGGTCAGTCGTCTGTGGCGGTCGAGCCCGCGGATCCGCCGGACCCGACCGGCCCGCCGGACCCGGACCCGACCGGCTCGGAAGCGACGGGTGCGTCGATGTCCTCCGGCAGCTCACCGGACATCCGCCCGGGCATGCGTCCGGCCGGGATGATCGCGAGGAGTGCGAGCGCGGCGAGTGCCAGCAGCGAGAGGTTGAGCGACCGGAGACGAGACTCCTCGTTGAGGGCGACCGCCGCGTCGACCTGTGCTTGCGTCGCATCCGTTCCGGCGAGCACCTCGTCGAGGTGATCGTTCGAGACGAAGTTGATGTCGTAGAGGTTCACCTGCGAGGTGAGCTCCTCGGTGAGTTCCGGGTTGGTGGAGACGCCCGTGAGCACCATCGAGCTGAGGAGGCCGACCGCGAAGACGGTCGCGACCGCGATGCCGACGCTGCCGGAGAGGTTGTGGACGAGGCCGCGCCAGGCCCCGACGTCGCCCGCGAGGCGTTTGGGAGCGGAGGACAGGAGGGTGTTGAAGACGAGGGCGACGATCGAGCCCTGTCCGAGGCCGAGCGTGATGAGACCGATGACGACGAACGCCTGCTCCCACTCGTTGCGGATCGTGAGCGCGAGGATGATGAGGCCGAGCGCCACGACGACGAAGCCGAAGCGTGCGAGCTGCCGCGGGGTGAACCGCTTGTAGAGGTTGGCGACGACCGTGCTCGCGATGAAGATCGACAGCGTGTAGGGGATGATCGCGATCGACGTCTCGAAGCTGGACCGGCCCTGCACCACCTGGATGTAGAGCGGGATGAGGAAGTTGGCCGCCGTGCCGACGAACAGCATGATGGCCATGCAGAGCGTCACGGCGCGTTCCGCACCCGTCTTCAGCACGTCGAGGTCGAAGATGCGCGGCGCGCCCTCTGCTTTGCCCTTGCGCAGCCAGGAGAAGAACAGCTGTCCGCCGATGATGCCCAGGATGATGAGGATCGGTGCTGGGGAGACGCCGAGGATGCTGAACGGGGCGCTCGCCGTTGCGACCCAGATGCCCCACGAGCCGAGCCCGCTGAACCCGAAGCTCAGGAGGATGATCGTGACGGCGGCGATCATGGCGCCGACCCAGTCGATCTTGAGGTCCGGGTGCGCCGGGACGGACTTGAGCTTGAAGCTCAGCAGGAGGTTCACGACGGCCAGGGCTGCGACGAGGGCGAACGAGTAGCGCCAGCCGATCGTCGATGCGAAGGTTCCGGCGATGAGCAGCGCGAGCACTCCGGCTGCGGGGATGGCTGCAGCGAGGAACCCGATGGCCTGACCCTGCTGGGCGCCGCGGAAGTTCGAGGCGATGAACACGGTCAGTGCCGGGGCGATGAGCGCGATGACGGCGCCGGAGGCGGCCTGCGCGATGAAGAGCATGGCCGGGCTGACGCTCAGCGCCACGAGCGCCATGGCGACACCGTGGATGACGACCGCGATCTGGAACACCCGCCGTGTGCCGAACTTGGCGCCGATCTTGGCCCCCAGCAGGATGAATGCGGCCATCGCGAACGTTCCGGCGGTGATCGCCGTGCCGATCGTGGTGGCCGGCGTGTCGAGGTCGGCGGTGATGCCGCCCATCGAGACGGTGAGCGCGTTGACCGCGAACGACGCCTGGATCTGGGTGAGCACCACGACGATGAGCGGCAGCCAGGAGGCTTTCGCCTCGGTCTGGATGCCGGCTGGGACCGTGCTCGCGCTCATGGACCGCTCCTTGTGCTCTGTGTGCTCAGAGCCCTGTGTGCTCAGGGTCCTGTGGTGCGGGTCCCGTGTGCTCGGAACCCGGTGGTCGTCCTGCGATGACCGGGTGTCAGCCGATCGCCTTGAGCTTCAGCTGCGTGAATTCCTCGTCCGTGAGGACGCCTGCCGTGTGGAGTTCGCCGAGCTTCGCGAGGTGGTCGAGCAGTTCTGCGTTCACGGTACCGGAGCCGAGTCCCTGGTGGGAGGGCGATTCCGGGGCTGTGGACAGTCCAGCCGCTTGAGCGGCCTGTGGAGGAGCCTCGGCTGCGGCTGCCGCTGCGGGTGCCGCTGCAGCCTGTCCGCGTGCCGCCCGATTGTGAACCGCGTTGCTCGTCGCTGCCGCCGTGCCCGTGATGACCGCGGTGCGTGCGGCGGTCTGGAGCAGGCCGCCGCGCTTGCGTCGTCCGAATGCCATGGTGTCTCCTCGTGCGATGTGCGATGGATGGTGCCGGCTGGTGCTGCGGGACCTGGTGCTGCGGGCGGTCTGCTGCGGGACCTGGTGCTGCGGGCGGTCGTGCTGCGGGCGGTCGACCCGGCGCCGGGTGGCTGCCGGACCGACCGCTTCTTCGGCTGACTACGCCGCGATGGCCTTCGCCTTGAGCGCCTGGAACTCCGCCTCGGTGATCGTTCCGGCCTGCAGGAGCGCTGCGGCATCGGCGATCTCGGTCGCGGCGCTGCGGCCGACGACGTCCTTGAGGTAGGTCTCCGCTTCGGCGCGGTGGTGCTGCACGGAGGCTGCCTCGCGCTCGGCCATCCCGCGAGAGTTCACGATGAGGTACACGAGCGAGGTGAGGAGCGGCACGAAGATGAGGAAGACGACCCAGATCGCCTTCCACCAGCCGTTGTGGCTGCCGTCGCGGAAGATGTCTCGGATGATCGCGAAGAGGATGCCGATGTAGGAGATGAAGAAGAAGGCCACGATGATGAGCCAGAGGGCGTCGAGGAAGTTCACGAGCGATGTCGCCTTTCGAGTGGTGCAGAACCGTACGGGATGCCGGCGTCGGAGGGAGGCGGCGCATCAGCCCGGGTCGCCCGTGCGTGACGGCAGGACTCGAGCAGTCCGCGTCGTCTGTTGGTTGACTGTAGGACCGTGGTTGTTACTTACCATACGAGTAGAACTGCCAAGAACTCTGCAGTGCTCAGCATCTCGCCAAATCGTCAGTGGATAGCTCCCGCGTTGGATTGTAAGGCGAAAGACGCAGTTGTCACCCCAGTCCGTCATGGCCAGACTATCGATGACGAGCTGCGATTTTGACCCCCAGATGTAGGGGAATTGACACAACGTCACCGTGATCCTTGCCGCTTCAGCGTGAGTGTTCGACCCGATAGCACTCGTTGAGTGCGCCACTGTGCGGGCGGAAGTCAATTCTCATCGAGCTACATGGCGACGGGCAGATGCCGAAGCGATTCAAAAGGTACGCTACCGTCCAAGCTGCAAAGCGAACTCGCTCATAGCGCTCATTTGCATTGTTGGACTTGTTCGCCTCATCGAAGAAAAGGTGACCGAGTCAGCTTTTCGAAATGGTGTAGTAGAGTGCTCAAGTTTCGCGATCACGAGATTTGACCGAGATTCGAGGTACGGTGCCGGCACGCGATCCTGGAAACCGAAGAGTCCGGCATGATCTCCGTACCCGAGACGCGCCTTACCCACCCCGAAGCTGACGCACAAGTTGCGCGCCGCCTCGCGGTCCGTAGGTCTGCTGTCGGTTTGGTTGACGTCCATGACGTGCCCCATGGCCTGGTTACCCGCTTCGTTGTGTGGTTCAGGCGGGGATAGTGTTTTGTCGAAGTGACGTGCCCTACAGGTCAGTTACCCGCTCCGGTCTGAAGACCAGGCGGGGATGGGGTCTTGTCGAAGCGCAACTTGTGCTCGATCGGAGTGATGTGTCCGAGTTTCGAGTGGCGCCTCTGACGGTTGTAGATGATCTCGAAGTAGTCGAACATGGCGTTCGCAAGGTCGAGCCGGGTGCGCCACTTCTTCCGGTTCAAAAGCTCGATCTGCATGCTCGACCAGAGGGGGCTCCATCATCGAGTTAGGTGTAGGCTCCGAGCTCGTCGCTGATGTCGATCGTTCTGCTATGTTTTGATGACCTGTTCACTATCGAATCTCACGGCCCGGTTGGTAGTCCGGGCGGCCGTCTCTGATCGGCTCGTTGTCCGTTGCTATGGAAACCAGTTACTGACAGGCGCTTTATTGCGCCTGTTTACTGAGGAAATCCATGGGAACTGAAACTACGTTTACCGTCTTCTTTGATGGCTCTTTCTGGGTCGGCGTGCTCGAGGTGTTAGAGCACGGCGAGATTCGAGCAGCAAAGGTCATCTTCGGAGCAGAGCCGACTTCTGCCGAGCTCTGGATGTTTACCCGTACGGACGGGAACCGTCTCATAGACGCCGTCAACCGTGCTCCGCGGGTGTCACACGAAGAGCGTGCGAGGGATCGCTTACCCCGGAACCCGAAAAGGTTGGCGAGAGAAGCCGTGCCACGTCAATGCGATTCTCGTACGACACGAAGCCAGGAGGCACTGGCGGCCGCGTTGGCGGAGAAGAGGAAGGTGAGAAGTGATGCCAGTCGCGAAAGACGTAGAGCAGAGTCTGAGAAGAGACGAGCTGTCCGGGTTGCGAAACGGAAGGCGAAGCACCGGGGGAAGTAACGTGACAACACGTGCACCGCGGGAGAAGAGGGATGGAGCACTTTGGGCAGAGCACCGATGCCGTGTGAGGACGAAACATGCGACTTGTCCTGTCCTATGCGAGATTCAGGTCGAATCCGGAGGGCGGCTCTTGTACCGGGAAGCGGATCGACGTGGAGCAACTCCAGTCAGCACCATCACTCAGGACGAATTCGGAGCGTCGAGCATTGCGAGAACCAGAGGAAGCGAATATCCGCTGCGGCGGCTCGTGAAGAGCGCGAGGCCCGTCGGCGCCGCCACCACTCTCGCCAATCACGGTGAAAATGTGGGTCGTCGAACGCTTCAATCATCCTTCAAAAGGAGTTCACGCGTCACGTCGAAGTTAAGGCTCGTCACCGCCGAGGCATGCTCGGCACACCCTAGGCTAGGGCGTGTTGAATAAGTTGTGGGGTGGGTTCTGCGCGAGGATTGAGGCGGGCATGAGCGTGATGTGATTTCTGATGAGGCGTGGGCTGTTATTGGATCACCGAATGGTTGTCGAAGGAGTCGCGTGGCGTTTCCGGACGGGCTCGCCGTGGCGGGATCTGCCAGAGCGGTTCGGTCCGTGGAACACGGTGTTCAAGCGCTTTGATCGGTGGGCGAAGGACGGAAACTGGCAGCAGGTGCTGACTGCTGTGCAGGCGCGCAGTGATGAGCTCGGCAAGCTCGACTGGGTCGTGTCGATCGACTCGACGATCACCCGCGTGCATCAGCACGGCGCTACCCTCGCGCGCACCACGGGGGATCGAGCGAACTACACGATTCTGGGCGAGGAGCCGCCTGATCATGCAATCGGCCGCTCGCGAGGCGGCCTGACCAGCAAGATCCACCTCGTGGCCGACGGCCGCGGTCGCCCGCTCAGCATGGTGCTCACGCCGGGGAATATCAACGACACCACGACCAGCTCGGACTACCTTCACGCAGCCCGAAATAATACACGACCGACCTGCCCAGGAAAACGTCACCAATCCACAGCCGATAGACAAAGCGGCGGACTCGATTCTTGCTGTCATGGATGGGCTGCAGCTCCAGTCGCTACTTAAACCTGACTCCAACCTTGCTAGCACTAGTGAGTTTGCCATTCAAGCGATCGCGAACGGCGTGCTCCCCCGAGACCAGACTTCTCGTCATACGTGCAGGCGGACTAATGACGCCGGCCGACGATCGTTCCCCCGCCGATCAGCCGGTTTTTTCCTCGACTGACCAGGAGGAAGCGAGTTATTATCACAGAGGCGGCGACGCGTGCTGCGAAGCTCGTCTAGTTTCGCATCAGGCAGCGGTGATTCTTGCCGCGCTCCCATCCGACGCAGTTTCCGGCTCGGGTTCGCCACGTTTGAGCCCAGGAACTTGCAATTCATGAATTTGAAAGCGTTAGTCCCGTTATGAAGTCGTTCCTACGCGTCGCGGATACGCTCCGATGATCGTTGACCTATCACACACGATTCGTTCTGGCCTCGTTACGTACCCTGGGCTGCCAGCGCCGGCCATCAGGCCGCACTTAACACGCGAAGCATCCCGCAGCATTTACGCACCGGGTACAGATTTTGCCATGGATATTATTGAGATGATTGGAAACACAGGGACCTATCTCGACTCCCCTTTCCACCGCTACCGCGATGGTGCCGACCTGGCGTCCTTATCTCTGGAAACCCTCGTGGATCTACCAGCCGTTGTGGTCCGCCTGCGCGATGCGCACCGCCGCGCGATCGACATCAACGATCTCCCTAGAAATATCGTTTCCGGTTCGGCCGTACTTTTTGACACCGGCTGGGATCGCAACTTTGGTACCGACGCTTATCCCCTCGATGCGCCGTATCTCACAGCCGCAGCCGCCGCCGAGTTGGCAGGCAGGAAGATCGCGATTGTCGGCATTGACTCCATCAATATTGACGACATCAGCCCTGCCTCGGCTGGAGCACGACCCGCCCACAGCACCCTACTCAAACACGGTATCCACGTTGTCGAGCACCTGGCCAATCTCAGTTCGGTGCCGGCCGAGGGCGCCCGATTCACGGCGGCGCCTCCGCGCATTGAAGGATTTGGGACCTTCCCGGTGCGCGCCTACGCCATCATCAAGGACTGAGACACCGAGCGACGTCGACGGGCAGGCAGAGCTGGGTGAGACGTCTGCCTGCGCGGGCGTGGTCGGCACCACCAGCGGCAACTTGTTCCCATCAAGGAGCTGATGAATCCTCGAAAAAAAGACGAACACACCAGCTGCTCTCACTCACCAACACCAACTCGTCGATAACTGTCTCAAACATGGAAGCACCGGCATGGTACCCAAACTCACCCTATTCGGAGACCCCAAGCGCGTGCGCGACCACAGCTTGTTGCACTGCTAAGAGTGATCTCTTGAACTCGTAACCAACGAACGCACGCCCCGACAGCGCCCCGTCAGTGAGCTCGCGACCGCGCAGGAAGGGTGGGCAGGGAGCCAAACGCACACCGGTGGGCGCTACGGCGAGCACGTCTTGCGTGATGATGTACGACGCAAGAGGAGGAGCCGCATCACCAGGAGAGTCGGTCAAGATGACGTCAGCACGCGATGCCGCATCAAACAGGTCTTCATTCCATTGCACTCCGCGCATGGCCAGCGACGCCGGACAGGACTGCGTCAAGTCGAGCCCGAACGCCCGGGAAGCCTCTCGCCAAGCGCGTCCGATATTTCCGTCTGGGCCGACAAAGAGATAGCGCAGCGCACGAGGTTCGGAGCGCTGAGACAGTGCGTACAGATCGGACAGGACCTCGCACGGATGATTCTCACTCGTCATCGCGTTGATAACGGGAAGAAGGTCTGATCTCGCAAGACCCTCCAGAACTGCCAGGTCTGGATGGCGGACGATAAGCAGGTCGACCCAACCCGACAGGTACCCAACCACGTCGATCAATGCTTCCTCGCGGTCAAGCGTTTCGGGTGGGAAAGTAATGGGTTGTAGTCCCATCAGCGCAGTTCCGCGTTCGAAGGACACTCTCGTGCGCAGACTCGACTGCGGAAAAAACAGTGCAGCAGAGCCATTGACATGGGGACCGCTGCCCGCGCGGTACAGATCGGCTGTTCGAAACACCGAGTGGAGGTCGCCTGTTGTCCAATCGTCGAGTGTTATGAGGTGTCGCATTTCACCATGATAATGACTCTCATCGAACGCCCAGGTGTACGAGTTCGTACAGAAATTCCGCTCGCTGCGCCTCAGCCAGCAGTGCGCTCCTGAGCGCGGGTCGCACCAAACGAATCACGGCGTTAGAATCAGCCTCGGTCATGGCGACTCCATACTGTTTGTCTGCTCACGTTCGATCATCGGCGCCGCGATCCGCACGTGCCAGCGTGCCTTGCTCGACGGAAGCGGTGCGTGGCACCGTGGCCGCGATCGCGAACGCTTCGGCGGTGCCGCCGGCCGGGACCAGCAAATAGGGCACGACAACAAGCATGGACCGGCCCAGGAAACCTTCGACGGGAATGAGACTGGCAGCGGCGCAGATGAGGCTCATGACGGGGAGGACTGTCCGCTGGCGGCCTCTGTAGTAGTACAGCACGCGGATACCGGCAGCATCGTGCCACCACAGCCGTAGCGGCTCAGGGATCTACACAGCTCTACCTTCGCTCTCGTGGGATCTCCTCAGCTGGCTAGAAGCCACGCAAGCGCGGCGTTCACCACAGCCAGCCCCGCGGGCCCGAAGTCTTCATACGGTCCCCAATCGTCGATCCGACGACCGCATCGAACACCTTGACAAGGATCATTGCCAGGGCGATCGCCGTGACGAACCACGTCACCCCGCTGACTGTCGCCACGATAGCCACGAGGAGGAGCGCTGCGCTTCGAGCCAGGGCGTACCTAGAAGGCGTTCGGGCTTCCCCCGTTGATCCGCGTCGTCCAGCGACCGCGTATCCGGCGCTCACTCCCGCGCTGATCACCGTCACGCCAGCGCAGACCCAGGAAGCAAGAGACATGCACCAAAAACTCAGTTACACATTCGACGATGCTTCTGGCATGCTGAGGCCCCGGCCGGGACTCGACGTCGACATGGGTCACCTCATCGATAGTGTCAGCTACCCAACATCGATTCCTTCTGGACGGTGCGCCCGTGACCAAGTTGGTCGATGAGGATCACGCGCCGTCCCGCGAGCGAACTTGGTGGGGGCGCGAATTCTCGACTACTTCCGGCGAGTTCATACAGAATCACTATGGCCTTCTCGGATCCTTCGACCACCTTACATGACACTGTCGTTCCATCGGCGACGACAATCTCTCTGCGTACCAGGTCCACTAGGAAACGAGATAGGGATGTACTTCACACGCAGCCCCTGGAAATCATTCAGCATGGAAGCAGAGACTCGATACACTCAATCATGGTTACCGTAGACATCGAGAACCCCCGCCAGCCAGGGGTGCCTGCCCTGCTGGCAGAGGGCGACCGTTTCGCCCTTGCCCTCTACCCAGTGGAAAACTGTCATGGCCTCGACATTGATTCACTAGAGCGGCCGAACGTCGTGTTGTATGTCGCTCGAGAGGACGGAGTCGCTATCGGTACTGCTGCGTTGCAAGATCGAGGCGATGGGTCTGCTGAGCTCAAGCGCATGTTTGTCACGGGGGCTGCTCGGGGGCGCGGGATTGGTCGTGCCCTGTTGGACGCGATTGAGGCTCATGCGCGACGGGTCGGTATCTCCCTGATTCAGCTTGAGACTGGCCTACCGCAAGTTGACGCCATCGGCCTCTACGAACGGTCCGGCTATGAGCAGATACCGCGATTTGGAGCCTATACCAATGATTCGACGAGTTATTGCATGGAGAAGGCCATTTAGTCATCGATGAGGATCATTCTGGGTGGGAAGATCACGCCGGAACGTTCAGTTTTCGGGGCCGAATTGTGTATCTGGACAGCACCACCGTCTGGTGCTGTGCTTGCCAGTTTCCGGGATGGCCGCGGTCGGCGTGTGGTCGAAGGGCGCTCCCCGACAAACGGTTCCCACCTGCGAAACCGCCATCACAGTTGGTTTGCGCGCGCGGGAACCATTCTTTCCGGTAGCAGAGTTGCTCACCGTCATATATTCCCGAAGAATACTAGCTTTCTTACCACGGTACACCTTAATACAATAAAATGTTAATGGTGAATTGAACGTGATGTTGTTCGTGCGCTCACTGGCACTTTTCCCCGCAAGCGCTCGGGCGACCAACCAGAGAACAGCCACCGCTAGCGCGAGGGTTGTTCCAAGGAGCCAATACGACCGACGTAGCTGCAGGCATGTGAGCTGCTGAGGCACTTGATCGGTCGCGCCTGTGTCCTCTGCAGGTGGCATTGGGATCATCGGATCGCTTCGTGAACTGCAGTTCGTTCTTCGCGCAAGGCATCCCACTCGTTTGCATCAGGTCCGTCATAAACAAGTGCGAAGGGGCCGCGATAACCAGCGTTGTGAACCGTACTTAGTGTTTCCTTGAACTCGGAGATATCAAGTCCTCCTGGTCCGAAGTTTGCTTTCGCGTGACATGTCTCGGCTTGGAACGCAATTTGTTCGAGTTGCGCTTGTTTGTTGACGCCGTCCCAATTCGCGAGATCAATGAGCAGTCCAACGTCCCCGCCACATTGATCAAGAAGGTCCAAGACTGCTGAAGGACTTGACAGCAGTTCATGCCAGTTCTCAGTCACCACTCGGATGCCTGAGTGGTTGCGAGCAAGTCGTCGCAGTCTTGTCCCCGAAACACGTATGGTTTCCGGAGTTGGTGCAGCTCTTCCGGCGATGACACGAGCCCGGTCGGCGCCCAGCGTTTCAGCGACGTGCAGCCATCCGGATATCCACTGTTCATGAGTGTCGCCGTTCGCGGCGGTCAAATCGCCGTCGTCAATCAGTAGTGCGTCAAGTCGAATCTCGTTGCGAGCGAGCTCAGATCTGAACTCTTCGAGATAGGCCTGTCCAAGTTCGGGAAAATGGAAGTGACATACCTGCAACATTGTGTAGCCATTGCTGCGGAGTTGAGCTGGGAGTTCGAGCAAGGGTAGACCAGTGCTTGGCGTCTGGGGATGGTGTCGCTGTGCGCCAGGGTGATCTTCCGCCCAGAACTCGCCGAGCAGCCGATGCAGCGACCAGCTTGATACTCCAACTTCATTCATGTGCGCCCTTCTGGCTAGTTGTCTGCACTTCGTTTCGTGCGTTTCAGCGAATGCGGTTCCTGGTAGGTCTCTAGTTGCTTGAAGTAGTCGGTAGCCGCTCTTCGATTCTCGAACCGTTGGCTACTTCAGCGATGCATTGAGCATACTTTCAGTCTTCGCAACCTGCGGTGGAGCGCGCCGTTCTCAGGTCACGCGCGTTGCGAGAACCTGTGAACGGACGTGTTTGGTTCGGGAGAGGTCATGGGTGTCCGCCGGCCTCATCGGGTGCGCGCGTATGAAGACAGATTCCGCCCAGGGTGGAGCACGCCGTTCACGATTGCTTGAATGGCGAATGCACTGGTCATCGCAAGATCGACCTCACTGGGTTGCAGTAGCCATTGGAACTGCATTCCATCCATCACGGCGAGAATTGAGGCCGCAGCGATGTCGATTGACTGCGTGTCGGTGACGTTCTCCTGGGTGCAGAGCTCGCGGAAGGCGTCTTCGATCTCGATTCGGAGCGAGCGGTAGCGCTCGTCGAAGTAGTTTCTTGCGGGGTGGTCCTCTGTCACAGACTCCGCGGAGAGTACGGTGTAAAACTGAACAAGTCCCGGATGCTGGGTATTACGTGCAGCTACTCGGACTAGGTGCAGAAAGAAGGCGCCGCCGGCGAGGTCCTGATCGGTTGGATGGTCGTCGTCGCGGAACGCGGGGACCTCCTGGAGCAGGTTCTGCTTCGAGCCGAAGTGGTGCAGCACACCGGCGTGAGTGATGCCGACATGCTCTGCGATTTCGGCAAGCGTGCCGTTAGCGGAACCTTTGGCGCCGAAGACTTCTACGGCGGCGCGAAGGATTTCGTTGCGTTTACCTTCAGATTCGGGGCGAGGGTTGGTCTTCCCAGTCCTGGTGGACATTCCGGTCCTTCTTATTTCGGGTTGAATGAGTTCTGAGCGCGCCACCGTAGCAGCAACTCGTGTGCTCAATCGGACGCACTCAATGCGATCGCGTCCGTCACGCGAGCAAGGTGTTCATACTGCAGGTAGTGACCGCCGTTGAGGTGCTCGATCGACGTGCGTTTCGTAAGTGCAGACATGACGTTGGCGCGTTTCTCGAAGTTTTCATCCGACAGCAGTATCTTCACCGGGAGGTCAGCACGCAACGGGAGTTGGAGCATCTCCTTGGCGCTTGAAACTGACGCCGCGAGTTCATCGATCGATGTCTCGATCGCTTGCGCCCGGTATAGGAAGGAAGCACGGGCGGTCACGGCTTGAGGTGGCGTAGCACCGGCTTCGTCGCGGACACGCTGTTCGACGCCAATTCGAGTCAGCCCTACTCTCGAGAGGATGGCCTCCAGTCGAGTGGCTAGGAGAGGCAGTACCGGCTCACCTGCGTCGATGACGTCATTCTCGCTGGTCGGATCAACGAGAATCAGCGCGTGAACTTCGTCCACGTGTGCCGAGGCGAAAGCGCGGACGACGAAGGCGCCGAGCGAATGCGCCGCGAGTGTGTACGGACCTCGCTCGCCGGCCGCGTGGAGAAGGGAGTAGAGTTCACGCCCTTGCGTGATCGCGTCTTTCGAGCCGGTCGCGACCGGACTCCAGCCGTAACCGGCGCGGTCATATGAGCAAACGCGTCGGTCAGCGGAGAGCCTGGATTGAACGTCCGACCAACTCACCGATGACTCGCCAAGGCCTGCCTCGAGCACGATCGTACCCGCGGCGGCACTTCGCGGGCCTGTGCAGTTCATGTTCAGCACGCGACCGTGACCCAGGCTGACCGCGACACCGACTCGGGAGACCGTGCGTGCATCGTACGACGCGCGGGCACGCTCGATAGTCGCGCCAGCTGCTCCAATCCATGCGATGAAGCTAACTCCGATCAGGAGCCAGGTCAGCACTCTTCGTCCCGTTGAACGTCCTTTTGCCGGCCGGAGGGGCTGCGGCGAACTGATGTTCTCGCTCATCGCGCTCCCGGAGAGGATACGTGAAGGACGTCACCAACTGTGCACGAGAGAGCTTCGCAGATGGCGAGCAATGTGCTAAATCGGACCGCCTTGGCGCGATCATTCTTGAGAACGGAGAGATTCACGACGCTAATGCCAGTGAGTTCCGACAGATGCGTCAAAGTCATCCCACGTTCCGCGAGCAGCTCGGTGAGCGAGCACTGGACACTGAGGGCGTCGTCCATCAGATCAAACCGTCCACGTCTTGGCGCAGCCGGGTACCGACCCCGAACGCGGTCACGATGAGCCCAAGAATGAGTCCACAAGCGATAGGCACGAGGTTGACGTCCAACGTCAGGGCGGGAGCGTTAGCGGTCGATCCGACCGGACTCGAAGCTACAGCCGCGTACATCACGGCACGGGCAGCAGCATTCAGGGCGTCTGACCCCAACGAGCCCACGATGAGGCTGATACTCGATACGGAGAGCCCAAGGAGTACGGTGCGATTGAATGGTTCGCCCTGCGCAAGTCGCAAAGCCAAGAGCGCAATCGCCGCGGCAATAGAAACCGCGACAATCGTGATGAGCGCGCTGGCCGAAAAGGAGAGCCACTGCGCTGCCGGTTGCGCGGGAATCGTCTCCAGGACGGTGTGCCGCACAACGGACGCTGTCGCCGTCAGGGGGTCAATTGAGGTAACCACCTCGTTCTCAGTAGGAGCATCGGCGATACCCCACGTCGCGGCAGCGCG
The DNA here is from genome assembly GCF_049319745.1 of Plantibacter sp. Mn2098. Taxonomy (NCBI): domain Bacteria; kingdom Bacillati; phylum Actinomycetota; class Actinomycetes; order Micrococcales; family Microbacteriaceae; genus Plantibacter; species Plantibacter sp. Mn2098. Next base: position 33,850 of record NZ_JBMOUH010000014.1, read on the forward strand.
GCCAATCAACTGGCCAACTGCGCCTAGTGCAACCAAAGCTGCGGCGGCAGCGGTAATGCGCAAGGCGAGCTTCGTTGAGACAGAAGGTACCGCCGGCGGCGTGAGGCCAAGGTTGCGGTTGCTGGGTGCTGGTTTCATCCGGAACTCCTCTATGACTTATCGAATTTCGATACGATATCATATCGATATTCGATGGGCCAAAGATGGAGTATGGGAGGAGTATGGATCAGCGTCGCTCTCACGACGGAGAGCATCGACTCCGCTCGACGATTGAACAACAGACGACCCTGAGCCGGTATTGCAAGCAGCCGATCTCTACCGCTGGGACGACCAGCCCACGTCAGTCGCCTTCGGCACTGTCTTTCCGCAGTCGAGCAGGTACGCGCGAATCTCATTCCAGCGAGGAACTGCCCTCATGGGGTTGCAGCCCGTTACCTTTCCGTCGAAGCGCTTGACCAAGATCTGAATGCGATCGGCCTACTCATCGTCCGCAATTGCCGAGAGGCGCACCTAAGCATTCATGATCGGCGCGCGCGTGGACGCGACTATCTCGCTCGCGCTAGCGAGGTAGGCGCCCATGCCGATCAGTTCCTTCTCGCCTTGGGGATAGAGACCGGAGACGGCGTCGGTTGCGACAATAACGCGGAAGTCTCTCTCGCTGGCTTGGTAGATCGAGGTGCGTGGGCAGTTGGGGAAGTTGCAGCCAGCAAACACGACGGTAGTCACTCCGCGTTCCCGCAGATGGCCTTCGAGACCGGTTCCGAAGAATGCGCCCCATCGCGGTTTGTACATCGCTGCCTCGTTGGCACCGAAGTACTGGAACCCTCCGGCAAGCAACAGGTGATCATCGAGGTCCGTGTCCTCTGAATCCAACAGGCCGTCAGCCAGGAGGCGCCCGGGTGTCCCGGGTCGAAGCACCGGAACGTCTCCACTGACGAGCTCGCGTCGGAACGGTTCAGCATTGCTTCCATCACCTTTGTAGAGGCGCACGACATGGACAATCGGCTGCGCTGCTTCCCGGAAAGCTATCGCGAGCTCTTGAATGCGTGGAAGCGACGCCGAGGTACCTGGCACCTCCAGCGGCTGCCCGTCGAGGGTATCCGCCTGGACGTCAATGGTAATGAGTGCAGCGCTTTTCATGTCGTAGTTCATTGCTCAGTGTTCCCCTCTATGCGGTTGACGGCCGCGCTAGTCTTGCCTGCCCAGGCGAGTTGGTCAACCGCGTGCTGGGTAGAAGGTTGTGGCGGTGTGGAGCCCGTGGCGATTGTAATGATGGAGCCAGGCTGGGAGGACGTTTCATCGGGCCGGTCCAGTGTTGAAGTGTCATGAGAACGCTTAGCCGTCGACGAAGGGGCGGCGGAAGTGCTCGATCTTCCCATCGGTCTGCGGGCGATTTGGCGGGTCCTTTGCCGAGCGGTTCCAAGTTCTGCGCAGGCATCTCGCCGGGCGTGGGAGTGTATAGGGGATCATTGTTGGAGAACGCGCGTTCGACGCGGATACCACAGACTCAAACGTGTTCGCAGTCCGGCCGGGGGAAGTGCCGTCCGGGATTCCTTGCCCCTCGCGCTGCATGTGGTGACGGTGGACGAACTACCCGACCGGGACGCGATCGACCTGCGCGCAATGCTGAACGGAGAAATTGTGCAGGCGGGAAACACACACGACCTCATTGTTCCGGTCGTGCTCGTCGCGCTCCTCACTCAAGTCGTCACGTTGTTCCCTGGCGACGTTCCCCTCACCGGGACACCCGTGGGAGTCGGCATGGGAAGGCAGTCAGAAATGTACATCCGAGCCGGCGACGAGCTCGTTTCGTCCATAGACGGAGTCGGTGAGATTCGCCAGAGGTTTTCGGAAGCAGGCATGTGATCGTATTCGTTTCAGTTCTGGCGCTGCGTTTGCCGAGATCGCCGGGCGCGCGCATGCGTGATCGAGGCAGCGGGGCTTCCGGGCGGAGATACCCGGAGTCGCTGATTTCCTCGCCGACGGCAACATTGCTCATGAATCCCATTTGAAACGAGCTGTTTGATGTCTCCAGCCTGCGGAGAAGCGATGACGTGGCCATAGTCAGCTGATCCACAAAAATACGGCACATGCAAGTGTTTAATTTGTGTCTTGTTCATTCATTTATTTATGTAGCGTTGTTCATCTCCCAGCCATATAGCCAGCCTATGTTTATCTGGCGCACCTCTGCGCCATGATTGATAGGAAGCAACGCCCTTGTCCCCGCAAGCTCGTTCCGCCACCCCCAAGACGCTACGTGGGTTCTCTCTACCTATGGCTCGCGTCACCACTCTCGTCGTCATCTCCTCACTTCTGGTCGGTGCCAATTCACTAAGTGCACAGGCCGCGACATACCCCAGCGACAACGACCACCCCAACCTCGTCTCGCTGCTCGACGGCTTCGGCCAGCTCTGGCAGCGCGACAGCTCAACGCCATTGCACGGCCAGGTCAAAGATGCGCCAACCCTTGCATACAACGATGAAATGGCGGTATGGATCAACAACCATGCCACGTCGGAGCAGCAACTCAAGGCGTTGCAGGACGCGAATTATGATCCGGCCCAACTTATCGGAACAGGGCTCGGATCGAAGCTCGCCCCGATCTACATCAAAGGTTTGCAGAGCGGTGCGCTGCCGCTGACCAGCCAACTGATGGGCAGCATGCTCGCATACGCGCAGACAGACGCCGCAAAGAACGCCTACAACTATCCGCGGCCCTACCTCCCCACCTCGTCGAGTGCCACGGGCACATCCTGTGATGCGACTCAGACGAACGGTTCCTCGCTCACCGAAATCCGCGTCGGCGCACGCTACGCCGATGCAGAAGGCAACCTGAAAATACAGGCAGTTCCGGACGGTACCGATACCACAGGAGTCTTCAATGCCGGCTCCGCAGTGAGCGCCGGCTACGGCGGATACTGCGCAAGTCCGTCATTCCCGAGCGGTCACACGACCAACGCATACCTCACAGGCATCATGCTCGCCACGATGCTCCCGCAACTCGCCCCGGACGTACTCGCGCGCGCTTCCGAAATGGGCACGGACCGCGTTGTCCTCGGCATCCATTACCCCCTGGACATCATCGGTGGCCGCATCAGCGGTCAAGCTGAAGTCGCTGCGCGTTGGGCGGACGCTCCGTACCGGGACGCGATGATCACACCAGCACAGCGAGAGCTAGTGAACTACCTCCAAACGCAGTGCGGCGCCACCCTTTCAGTGTGCATCTCCAGCCAGGAGTCTTATCAGGACGACCCGTTCGGCGGTGCGAACCCGCCAGGCGGCAGCTCGCAGATCGTCACGGACACCGTATCCGCGATGAATGCCTACCACGAACGCCTCACCTACGGTTTCGCGCAGAACGGTACCGCTGGCCAGAAGTCCGCGGTTCCCGCGACGGCACCCAGCCTGCTCCAGCAGGCGTACCCCTCGCTCAGTGATGCGCAGCGGTCCTCCGTATTGGCACAGACCGAGATCGACTCCGGCTATCCCCTCGACCAGACTGGCGGCAGCGACGGCTCATGGCAGCGACTCGATCTTGCTTCGGCGATGAGCGCGACTGTGCAGCTAAACACCGACGGCGCGGTACGGGTCCTGAGCACCGGCGGGACGCCGAAGGTGGTCACTGAAGACTCGAAACCGATTCTCACCGCGTCCGCGGGCTCCTCGGTAATGGCCGGCAACGCACTCGGCGTCGTCGGCGCAGGCTTCACCGCCGGCGGAACCTATCGGATCGTCTGGGCCGGTGACCACAAGACCGTGCTGGGCACCGCGACCGCCGACGCCACTGGCGGCATCTCCACCTCTGTCGTCATCCCTGTAAACACCGCCCCGGGCGCACAATACCTTGACGTGCTCGATGCCTCAGATTCCTCGATGCTCGCCAAATCGCTCGCCATCACCGTGACCGCCACCGACTACCAGCAGTCCGTTACCACGAAGAGCCCGGACGGCGCGACGGCCGCGACGGTCTACGTGGACAGCGTGGGTCAGCTCGGTTACACGGTCGCCCAGAACGGCCAGACCGTCATCCAGCGCTCACGGCTCGGACTCGTCGTCGACGGTACCGACTGGGGAGCGGACGTTACGCTCGGAGAACCCGTTGCCACGAAGGCCGACACGAGCTACCCGCTGATCGGCACACACGATACGGGCTCCGATCGCTACAACGCCAACACCATCCCAGTACAGAAGAGCGGCTCAAGCCTGCTCGGCGTGGAAATCCGCGTGTTCGACACTGGCGTTGCCGTCCGATACGACCTGGACAAGGCACTGGGAGGAAAGCTCGTCACTAGCGAAGGAACTACGTTCGTCTTCGACCCGGCATCGACCATCGCCTATCAGCCGGTCACTCCCGGCACCATCGACGACCTGCAGGGCGACACTTCGCAGGGCGTCTTGGGCAGCGTCGGGCAGCAGAAGATCGTCGTAACGCCGACGATCCAGACCCCCGACAGTAAGGAGTACGTCAACCTCGTCGAGGCGAACGTCCGAGACTGGCCAGCGATCGCGCTGACCACCTCCCCGAGCGGTTCCATTTCCACCTACTACTGGGCGACCGACAACGGTAACGGGAGCTTCACTGTCTCCCCAAACACCCTCCACTCGCCGTTCCGGGTCCTCACGATCGCGCCAGATCTGAACGGTCTGACCAACTCCGATGTCATCACCGCTGTCAACGACCCCGTGGACACCTCGGTGTTCCCCGGCGGTGACACGAACTGGATCCGGCCGGGCGTCAGCGCCTGGGCATCCCTGGCACCTGGCCAGAACTACATGACTCAGTCGGTGTCGCTCATCAGTCGGCTCATCGACGACGCATCCGCAGCACATGAATCAGACGTCCTTATCGAGGGCATGTTGACCGAGGCGTCGTGGGGCAAGACCCCCGACGAACGCTTCGCGAACCTGAAGAAGCTCGTGCAGCAAGGCTTGAACGAACCAAATCCGGTCTCGGTTTGGCTCTGGTCCGACTACAACACGGGAGCGGGAACTAACGACGCACCGACGTTCTACGGCACGAAGACCAACAACCTGCAGAACGCAGACTTCCGTGACATCTGGTTGCAAAAGGTGGCGGAAACGGGTGTCGTCGGGGTCAAGATTGACCACATCGGCGACGAGACCGAGACCAAGGTCAACATCTATGCCGACATCGACAAAGCCGCGGCGCGGCGCCACCTTATGGTCACCTTCCACAACCCCCTGGAGCCGACCGGCCTGAACCGCACCTACCCCAATGAGGTCGGCCGGGAGGCTATCCGTGGCGTGGAGATCAACTACGCCGCAGACCAGAACACCCGACTCCCATTCACCAGGTACGTCGACGGCACGGCAGACTACACGCCGCTTATCTTCTCCAACCCATCGAAGCAGAACAATGCGACGTGGGCGCACGAGGTGGCATCGACCGTGGTCTTCACCAACCCCTACCTGCAGGTCTCCGAGGACCCGGCAAACCTCAAGCCGGGCGGGAAGTACCACGACCTTATCGGTGACCTCATCGCGAACATGCCAACGGCGTGGAAGCGCAGCACCGTGCTGCCCCAGTCCACCATGGGCGGGCGTCTCGCCGGATTCGTCCGGGAGACCACCGGCGGCGAGTACTGGATTGCAGTTGTCGCAACACCCGGTTCACCAGTTTCCACGACCATCCCGCTCGACTTCCTGCCGAAGGACACCACCTACAACGCAGACATCTACGCCGATGGCCACTCGGCGTCGTCCCTGAGCCGCACCACCCAGCAGGTCACGCGGGACACCGTCCTGAAGCCGACCCTCACGAGCGGCGGCGGCTATCTGGTTCGCGTCACCACGAAGAAGATAGACAATCCGGTCGGCCACTACAGCATCGCATCAGAGGCCGATCTAGATCTCCTCCGCCAGCACCCGAGCAGCACCTTCGATCTCACGAAGGACATTACCCTCACCCGCGCATGGACGCCGGTCGACTCGTTCACGGGCGAGCTCAACGGGAACGGGCACACAATCTCCGGACTGTCGATCTCGACCAACGGCAACCAAGCATTCATCACCGAGAACGACGGTACGATCCGCCAGCTGGGCTTCTCCGGTGCGACATCGACGGCGGGAGGCGGCAGCAGTGCCGGAATCGTGACCGAAGCGAACAACGGCACGATCGATCAGGTCTACGTCCTGAACGGTTCGCTGACGAGCGCCTACCGCGCGGGAATGATCACCGCCCAAAACTACGGCACCGTATCGAACACGTACACCGCAGGAACGGTGACGGGTGACTGGGAGTCCGCGGGCATCGCCGGCTGGAACAGCGGCACTGCGGCGGTGACCAACAGCTACAGCACCGCAGCGGTGACCACTCGAAACGGCAACGCAGGCATCGTCTCCGGCGTCGGCGCGACTGTCACGAATGACGTTGCCCTCGGCGGCTCCGTGACAGGCAATAACACTCGCCGCGTCGCCGCTGGCGGTTCGCTCTCCCATAATCTCGCCCTAAACACGATTCAAATCAACGGGAAGACCGTCTCCAGCACCTCCGACACGGACGGGAATGGGGCGGACACCACCGCGGAATCGCTCGCACAGCAAGCGACATACGCCGGGCTGGGCTGGGACTTCGGAAGCATCTGGGCCTGGGACGCCACCAGCCAACGACCCGTATTGGCGAAGGTCGCTGAGGTCGGCGGCAGCACGGCGAGCTACACGATCACCTCAGAAGCGGACCTCGCGCAGCTCCCGCAACACCCCAACGGAACCTTCAATCTGACCGCCGACATCTTCATGACGAAGCCGTGGACCCCGGTCCCGAGCTTCACCGGAACCATCAACGGCAACGGGCACACCATCACGGGCCTGAAGATCGACGGCGTCACGGGAACCGGAAACGGCTTCATCGTCGACAACAAGGGCACCATCCGTCAGCTCGGCTTCATCAGCCCGAGTGCGATCATTTCCGTCACCAAACCGACCGACTCAAGTACGTACAACCAGAACTCGAAGATCGCAGTCGTCGCTACCACCAACAACGGCACTATCGATCAGGTGTACACCGAGAAAGCCGACGTCAGAGGCGGTTGGCGGACTGCACCGATCGCTGCCGAGAACTATGGAACGGTCAGCAATAGCTACACGGCCGACTCCACGGTCGTCTCCAACTGGGAGACAGGCGCCCTCGTCGGGTGGAACAACACGGGAGCATCCGTGACGAACAGCTACGTCGCCGGCGCGAACGTGACGGCAGTCTCCAGCAACGGCGGTATCCTCAGCGGCTACGCATACGGCGCCTCCGGCTCTGCCGCTGCCACGAAGTTCACGGGCGACGTGGTCTATAGCGGAGCACTGACGATTCCCGGTTCGGGAAACAAGGGCCGGGTGAACGGGCAGGAACGCAACGGCAGCCCCGCCTACTCCAAGGACCTGGCGCTCGACACGGCCGCGATCAACGGCTCCACCATTTCCGGTGGTGCCGCTGACAACAAGAACGGTCAGGACACGAGTGCCGCGGATCTGAAGAAGCAGTCGACCTACACGGGTATCGGCTGGGACTTCGACTCCATCTGGAAGATGGACGCGACGCTCGACCGTCCCGTCCTGAGAGTCGGCAGCGAGCCCGACGCCGACGGCGCCTACACACTCGCGTCGGAAGCGGATCTCGCCTTGATCGCCCTGCACCCCGGTGCGCGGTTCACAATGACGGACGACATCACGCTGACGAAGCCGTGGACTCCTGTGCCGATGTTCACCGGAACAATCGACGGCAAGGGGCATACCCTCACAGACGTGAAACTCACGGCTCTGCCCGGTCGCAGCAACGGGTTCATCGTCAAGAACACCGGTGTGATCCGTCAACTTGGCTTCGTCGACCCTGTCGCAATCATCCCGGTCGCGGACCCAGACAACGCCGGATCGTACGACCAGAACTCCAAAATCGCAGTCGTCGCTACGACCAACGACGGCACGATCGACCAGGTCTACACCAGGGGAGCGGATGTGGAAGGCGGCTGGCGCACCGCGCCGATCGCCGCCGAGAACACCGGAACCGTGAGCAACAGCTACACGCTCGACTCGAAAGTCGTCTCTAACTGGGAAACCGGCGCTCTGATCGGCTGGAGCAGCAGCACCGGCGTGATCAAGAACAACTATGTGGCGGGGGCGAACGTGACCGCCATCTCCAGCAACGGCGCCATCTTCACCGGCTACGGCTACACCGGAACCCAGTTGATCGGGAACGTCATCTACAGCGGGGCGCTCACCATCCCGGTCGGCGCGAATGTGAACAAGGGCCGTATCCTGGCACGTGACAACGGCAACCCCGTCTATACCAACAACCTGTCGCTCGATGCGGCGACGATAAACGGTGCGGTCGTCACCGGTGGAGGTGCGAACACTAAGGACGGTCAGGACACAAATGCTGCCGACCTGCGGAAGCAGGCAACCTACAGCAGTATCGGATGGGACTTCGATTCAGTCTGGAAGATGGACGCAGCACTCGGACGCCCCATCCTCCAATCCGTCCGTGAGGTGCGGCCGGCTCCGACGGTGGCGGTCACGAACCCAGACGTCGTATACCAAGCGGGCTCGAAGCCTACGGCGGAAGACTTGCTGCAGCGGTCCGGCGCAACCACCACGGCCGGAACACTGAACATCGACACGACGGCGGTCGACTTCACCACCCCGGGCAGCTACACCGCCCAAGTGGGGGCCGAATTCGACGGCAGTACAGCGAACACGGTGCCAGTGACCATCCAGGTCGTTCCGGTCATCGCGATCCAACTGCAGCATCCCGAGCTCAGCTACCAGCAAGGCACAACCCTGAGCGAGGCCACCGTGGAAGGCGATCTGGGCATCTCCCTCTCCACGGAGGGTATGTCGAGTGTCGACCTGTCCGCGCTCGACACCGCAACCGTCGGCACCTACACGGTCACGGTCACGGCGACGGACTCCTATGGTTTCACTGCGACCCCTGTCGACGCTGTCATCCGGGTAACGGAGAAACCTGTCACTCCACCGCAGGCCAAGCCGATGCTGACCGCCCCGAGCGGCACGACCCTCACCCAGGGCGAGACATTCACACTGCAGGGTTCGCAGTTCGCGGCGAACGCGCGTCTCGAGGTGGTCCTGCACAGCACTCCCGTCCAGCTCGGAACGGTCGTGACGGACGCTAAGGGTGCATTCACGGTCGCGGTGACGATCCCCGGGGACACACAGATCGGAACGCACAGTATCGATATCGTCGACGCAAGCGGGCACTCGGCGCTCACGACGCCGCTGAAGATCACGGTCCTCAAGGCGGTGGTCGTTGATCACGGCGACCAGCCGCTCGCGAGCACTGGCATCACGATTAGCATCGCGGTCGTCTTCGTGAGCCTGCTCGCATTGCTCGTCGGGCTCGGACTGGTGCTGCTGAACCGTCGTAGAAGGAAGGCACACAGCACCGACATCTGAACCTCACGGAGGTGAGCCGTGCGGCCTCGTCCATCTATCGATGGGCGGGGCCGCACGACCGCCAACAGAAACGTGCGTGCCTTGAACTAGCACGAATGATCGCGCCAATCAGCACAGGCCGACACTGTCGAGACGGCTGAGGTCGAGGATTCGTTCGCGTCATCCCGGCATCACGTGAGGTGGTGTGACAGGGCACCCCTACGCACGCACTCCGCACCTCGCAATCGCGGACGTCTTGGCCGGAGATCTGCAATCGGCCACGGCAGTGCGCAGCATCGCTGACTCGGAGAACGCGTCCGGCAGGTTCGACACGTCATCCACCATGCGGGCATCGGATTCCGCGAGCCACGCAAGGTCACCACCCCCGAAGGCCACGCAGACGTGCTTGCCATCAATGTGCTGGCTCCGTACATCCTCGCCTGCTCGTGGAACGATCTGAGCGACTTGAAACAGGTGCTCGCCTAGCCCAAGTTATCGTCGATAACCAAGACATGCTTGCATTGATCTGCTTTGGTGGTTATTGTGGCGGCGTGACCGATCTCAGTGCATTACCCGCTTCACTCCGCGAGTTCATCGAAGCGACCAACGCCGCAGAGCCGTTGCGCTTCCTAGCCGTGTTCTCCGATGAGGCAATCATCGATGACTGGGGTCGGAAATTCGTGGGGCATGACGAAATCGCGTCCTGGGACCAGACGGACAACATAGGTGTCCGCGCGCAATTCGAGCTCGTCGACTACGCCGTGTTGGCCGGGGATCACGTCCTGCGCCTTCGGGTAACAAGCGATCGCTTCAACGGTGTTGGAACGCTGCGTTTCACGCTGGGCTCTGACGGGTTGATTACCGCCCTCGTCATCAGCTGACGGGTATATTCGCCGAGCCCCAGGTCTCGGGCGGAGGCGGCCTGTATCCACGCTATTGGTGGGCTCTGTTGGTCTCGAACGGCTGAGTGTAGGTGAGTCGCTCGGCTGTGACGACTGACCAGGTTCTAGCGAAGTGTGAGTGTGATGCGGGGGTGATCACTAAATACGTCCAGCACGTGGTCCCAGTAGGTCTTTCCCTTGCCAAGATGAAGGTCGTCAAGCGCCTTTTCTAGAGACTGCACATCGAACATGTTCGGTTGAGCGATTTTGTCCCGCAGCCACCCAGCTGTGACCTCAATACCGAGCGCCTCGCGGGCGTGAGCGTGATCCGTCATGATGACCTCGACGGGTTCATCGAATTGGGTAGCGCCGTATTCGCCGTACAGCAGGTCGTTGAGCGCGTCGAGGCTCGCGCTGAGGTTCCAGTCCTCATCAGACATGAAGACTCGATTGATCTCCGCATAGAACGACTCAATGCCATCGATCTGCGCCCCGCTCAGATACACCGTTCTCATGCTGTCATTATCGCGGCATGACTCTTCACCTTGATCAGCCGGGCGAGTGTCCGGTGCAGGGTTCTTGGCCCAGACTCGTTGGTGGCGTGTTCATGAGCTCCCTCGGTGGACACTGTCACTGATTCAGGCCTGCATTTTCTACGAAGGCCACCTTTTGGGTTCGGATGCGGTCCGGCTGTCCGTTGAATGCGGACGCCCGTCCCGGTGATGTGTAGTATTCGGACTCGATTTCGAGAAAGTGTGCTTCGTCTCCGCTGAGGCTGACGGCCCAGATGAACTCGTTGGTGTTTGGCACTGCATACGCGAACTCGACTGTGAAGCCGCTCGCTTCCCGCGCCGGTACGAGCAGTTCTCGCCACCATGTGCTGAATTCCTCGAGGAGTCCGGGGTGAATGACATATCGGCGAAGCTGGATGGTGATGTCGTGCGAGGGCACTGTGATCCTTCGAGGTCGTTGGGGCGTCTGGACGTATCGGAGTGTCCTAACGAGATGCGATCCAGCGTGAGGCCGGCGCGCAAGCCGATGAGCCAGCGGGTGCGGTAGCTAGAGTTCGTTGCTCTGCGTGATGAACCGCTGTGTCGTGTCGGCGTTCCAGTTGGTGAGGATGTGGAGTGCGTCGTCGGACGGTGACCCTGTTTTGGCGGTGTAGAGGAAGAGCTGTTGGTCGGGGTCGCCGGGGACGAGGAAGGTCTCGTATTCGATGTCGAGGGATCCCACGAGCGGATGTGAGATGAGTTTGGTTCCGAATGAGCATTCGTAGACCATGTGCTGTGGCCACCAGTGTCTGAAGTCGTCGCTCTTGACGGTGAGTTCGCCGATGAGTTCGTTGAGCCTCGGGTCGTTCGGGTGTCTGCTGGCATCGCGTCGGAGGATCGCGGTCATGTCTGCGGCGACAATGTCCCATTCGCGGTAGAAGGTGCGTGCTTCTGGCGCGAGGAAGGTCCAGCGGGCGAGGCTGCGGGCGAGGCCGCTCTCGAGGGTGAAGTCGTGCATGAGTTTTTTCGCGAGGTCATTCATCGCGAGGACCTCCATGCCGACGCCGAGCACAAATGCCGCGGTGTTGTCCGTCTGGTCCATGAGTTGCCGAATGATTGGGCGCACTTTGGTTGTTCGCTTCTGCTGCACAGGACGACCGGATACGGGCGAGAACAGTGAGAACAGATAGCTGCGCTCGGTGTCGTTGAGTCGGAGCGCCTTGCAGAGCCCGTTGACGATCCCGTCTGATGCGTGCTTGATGCGTCCCTGTTCCATACGCGTGTAGTAGTCGACGCTCATGCCGGCGAGGAATGCGACTTCGTCTCGGCGCAGACCGGGGACCCGTCGAGCTGTCGTGCCGGTGTACCCCAAACCCACGTCTTGGGGTTGCACGCGAGCGCGTGCGGCCCGGAGAAAGTCACCGAGGTTGGTCGAGGTTTGCATCCTTCAAGTATCGGCGGTCGCGTATCGCTGCGGGTGGGTCAGTTTTTCCCAGGCACAACGGGGCTTGTTCCGACGCCCTTGTGAGGCTTGCAGACCGGTTGACTCTTCTTCGTTGGCCACCACGGACAACGTCACCGCACGATTCACAAGGAGAATCCCATGTACCACGTCGCCGTCTTCTTCGATGTTCAGCCCGAGCACCGCCAGGACTTCATCAACGCCGCCATCAAGGACGGCCAGGACTCCGGCGCCAACGAGCCCGGCACGTTGCGCTTCGAACTCATCCAGGACGAAACCAACGAGAACCGCTTCTACCTCAACGAGGGCTACGAGAGCGCCGAAGCCTTCGACATCCACGCCAACGGCCAGTACTTCGCCGAGTTCTTCGCCGAGATCTCCTCGTATGTCGAGGGACCGACCTGGCTCCTGCGCGGCAACCGCGTCGAAGCGTAACGAGCAGCTGACGCGATCCTGACCCTACGAAACGAGGACCACAAATGACCCACAACGACAACTCACTGGTACTGGTGGCCGAGTTTCAGGCGAAGGCCGGCCACGAGGACGAACTGCGCGACGCCCTCTCGGCCATGATCGAGCCGTCACTGGCAGAAGCAGGTTGCCTGGGCTACCGCCCGTTGGCAGACCCCGCACGGCCAGGCGCGATGATCTGTTTCGAGGAGTGGCGCAACGCGGAAGCACTGGACTTCCACTTCCACACTCCGCACTTCACTGAGGTCGCGACAATCCTCGACGAAATCCTCGCAACGCCGTTCACCCTGCGCCGTCTGACGCAGGTACCCGAAACCGTCTGAGACCCGCCAGGGAACCATGACGAATCTACCCCAGCGAACAAAGGGCACATCTTGACCTCCACACTCGCGCTCAGCGCAGCGCACCCCGGAGCTCCATTCACGACAGTGACGATCGAACGTCGGGACTTGCGCCCGGACGACGTCCTCATCGACGTGAAGTATGCGGGCATCTGCCACTCCGACATTCACCAGGTCAACGAGGACTGGGGGCCAGCGATCTTCCCCATGGTTCCCGGGCACGAGATCACCGGACTTGTCGTCGCCGTCGGCGACGCAGTGACCACGTTCACTGTCGGCGACCGCGTCGGGGTGGGCTGCTACGTCGACTCCTGCGGGAGCTGCGAAAGCTGTGTCCGCGGTGAAGAACAAATGTGCCTCAACACTCCCGTCGCCACCTACAACGGTCGGGAATATGACGGCACTCCCACCTACGGCGGCTACAGCCGCAGCATCGTGGTCAAGGAGCACTTCGTCGTTTCGATCCCAGATTCGATGGACCTCGCCGCCGCAGCACCGCTCCTCTGCGCCGGAATGACCGTCTACTCGCCGTTGGCGCGCTTTGGCGCGGCTGACAAGAACATCGCGATCATCGGCATGGGCGGCCTCGGACACGTCGCCGTGAAGATCGCCCACGCCATGGGAGCCACCGTCACCGTCCTCAGCCAGTCGCTCAGCAAGCAGGACGACGGGATCGCGTTCGGCGCCGACCAGTATTACGCCACGAACGACCCCGAGACGTTCAAGAAGCTCGCGCTGAGCTTCGATTTCGTCCTGAACACGGTGTCTGCGGATCTGCCGTTGGATGACTACCTCGGCACGCTCAAGATCGACGGCGCGTTCATCAACGTCGGGTTCCCCGCAGAACCTTACCGGTTCCACGCCGCATCGATCGTGATGCACCAACGCTCCATCGTCGGCTCCAACGTCGGCGGCCTGGCAGCGACCCAGCAGATGCTCGACTTCTGTGCCTGGCACAACATCGCGGCAGAAATCGAACTGATCGGTGTCGACGAGATCACCGAAGCGTACGAGAAGGTTGCCGCCAGCACCGTCCGCTACCGCGCCGTCATCGACATCGCCAACACTCTCGTCGCCTAGCGACACCACCGTCACACAGAACAACGAAGGAGATACCATGCAGAAGATCACACTCGGGCAGCTCGAAGTCGGCCGCGTCGGCCTGGGCGCAATGACCATGTCGGCCTACTACACCGGTGCTGGTCAGTTCGATGAGGAAGCGGAGCGCACCATCCACCGTGCTCTGGACCTCGGCGTCGACTTCATCGACACAGCGGAAATCTACGGCCCCTACACGAATGAGGAGCTCGTCGGCCGCGCCATCCGTGGTCGGCGCGATGAGGTCGTGCTGGCGACGAAGTTCGGCTTCATCTCCCACCTCGGCCCGGCCGACCGCGGCCTCGACTCCCGCCCCGAGAACATCCGGCGCTCCGTCGAAGGCTCGCTCCGTCGCCTCCAGACCGACTACATCGACCTGTACTACCAGCACCGCGTCGACCCCGCCGTCCCCATCGAAGACGTGATCGGTGTCCTCGCGGACCTCGTGAAGGCCGGCAAGATCCGTCACATCGGCCTGTCCGAGGCCGGTGCCGAGACAATCCGCCGCGCACACGCGATCCACCCGATCGCAGCGCTGCAGACGGAATACTCCCTGTGGACCCGCGACGTGCAGGCCGAACTTCTGCCGCTGGTGAAGCAGCTCGGGATCGGGTTCGTCGCGTACTCGCCGCTGGGGCGCGGGTTCCTGACAGGCAAGATCCGCTCCCTCGCGGACTTCGCACCGGACGACTTCCGGCTCACGAACCCCCGCTTCTCCGAGGAGAACTTCCAGGCCAACCTCGCACTCGTCCACGAAGTCGAGTCGATCGCGGCCGATGCTGGAGCGACTCCGGCGCAGATCGCCCTTGCGTGGCTGCTCACCCGATACGAGAACCTCGCCGTGATTCCCGGTACGAAGCGTGTCGAGCGTGTCGAGGAGAACGCGGCAGCTGACAGTGTCGAACTGAGCGCCGAGCAGCTCGCCCGACTCAACAACCTGATCCCTGCCGTGGGCGAGCGCTACGGTGAAGGTGACCTCTCCGGCATCAACCAGTAGTTGCACGTGAGGTTCGCTCCAGTGCATTCGGAGCGAACCTCACCCCGAAGCTCAACCGAGTTTCAATTTGGTACACACCGAACACCTTTGGAGCCAGAAATGTCCACAGCAAGAACTGCCATCGTCACCGGGGGATCTCGGGGAATCGGACGCGCCGTCGCCGAGCGCCTCGCAGCCGACGGCCAGGCGGTCGGCATCCTCTACAGCGGTAACACCGCAGCAGCACAAGAGACGGTCGGCGCCATCATCGAAGCCGGAGGAAAAGCGATCGCGATTCAAGCGGACATCGCCGACCCCGAACAGGTCAGTGCCGCGTTCGACGCGATCACAGCCGAGTTCGGCCACATCGACGTCATCGTCAACGCCGCAGGAATCATGATCCTCAGCCCGCTCGCAGAGCTTGACCTCGACGACCTCGACCGTATGTACCGCACCAACATCCGAGGAACATTCGTCGTCGACAAGGAAGCCGCCGCCCGCGTGCGCGACGGCGGAGCCATCATCAACTTCTCCACCTCGGTGAAGAAGCTCGGCTTGCCCGGCTACTCGGCTTACGCGGCGTCCAAGGGCGCCGTCGACGCAATCAGCGCCGTGCTCGCCAAAGAACTCAGAGGTCGAGACATCACCGTGAACGCCGTCGCCCCAGGCCCCACCGCAACTGCACTGTTCCTCGACGGGAAAGACGCGGCAACCATCGAGCGCATGTCACAAATGAACCCGCTCGGCCGACTCGGAACCCCCGAGGACATCGCTGAAGTCGTATCGCTGCTCGCCGGGCCCGGCAGGTGGATCAACGGACAGACGCTGTACGCCAACGGCGGCATGGTCTAGGACTGAAGATCCCGATAGCGGGAGGCACCTGAACTGCCAAGGGACGTTGGATGCGTTCTAACGACGCGCTGGAGTCGTTGAAGGGCGAAGAGGACCTCCCGCTTTTCGGCGTGGAGCTGCTTCGGTTCCACTCGAACGAGGATGTCCGCGACGTCGTGCGCTCATGCTGCTCTGATGTAGTGCCAGCGATCACGGATCGCGCGTCTCGTCGTCGACGTGGATGGGCCGGTGTCTCACGCAGCTGCGGGATTCCAGCTTGCGCGGCCGAGGGCGACGAAGCCAAGTCAGCCGGTGAGGGCATGGGTCTGCCGGTAGAGGTTGGCTCTGGACATCCCGAGGTCGCGGGCGACATGTGCAGCCGGTTCGCCCGCCTCGATGAGGCGGAGCGCGTTGCGGATCTGGCTATCGGTGATCGTTCGCGGGCGGCCGCCGAGGTCCCCTCCGGCTGCGCGGCGCTTTGCGATCAAGTTAGTGACGCGTTCGCGCTTGATCTCGTGTTCCATCTGCGCCAGCGCCGCCATGATCGTGAACGGCATCGACCCCATCGGGGTCGCGGTGTCGACATCGCCACCGCCCAGATTGAGAACGCGGAGGTCAGCGCCACGAGTCCGGAACTCGTCGGCGAACGCGAGCATGGTCTGCGCCGACATCAAGGCTGCGAACTAGCCCACATCGTCCGACAAAAGGCCAAACAACCCGACGAAGTCTGGCCGCGAGCAACACGAGGCCCCGGTGTTCGCGGAGCCGGGCGCGAGTTTGGGCGTTCATGATGTCGCCGTGGATGAATGACCACAGCACACGAACCTCGTCGGCGTCGAGGTTCTGCCCGGGACTCGTGTCAAGCGGTGAGAGATAGCGGCCTGGGTGATTCATCGCAGAACCTCCTTCGCCGCTCAGTGTTGGTCGGTGCTGACGATGTGCCAGTGACCATTGGTGCGGGTCAGTTCGCTCCAGCTAGCGGTGGGCACGGCGGGGGATGGTTCTGTGGGCTCGATGCTGGTGATGATGGGACGGATGACCGCGTCGTGGGTGACGATGACGACAGATCGCGTCTCATCCACGATCGCGTCGAGCGCAGGGAGGACACGCTCGAGGACGTGTTGGACGGACTCGACGCCGGGTGCATCGTCGATCATGCCCCATTGTGTGAGGACATCCTCGGTGCGGTGGCCGGTCCAAGGCCCGTAGTCACGGTCGGTGAGACGTGCGTCGGCGCGGTGGGGCACGTCAGCGGTTTCCGCGATGATCGCGGCGGTGCGGGTTGCTCGCTGGAGCGGGCTGGAGAGTACGAGTGAGAACGTCTTGCTGGCGAGCGACTGAGCGAGATGCTTAGCTTCGGCGATACCGGCGGGGTCGAGTTCGGGGTCGGCGAGCCCGCGGAGTCTGCCTTCGGCGTTCAGCGCGGTCCGGCCGTGCCTGGCGAGGTAGATGTGGCGGGTGGCGGAATCAGGGTCGGTCATGGTTTCCTCCTGCGGTTCTGATGCTCATGCTCGTGGTCAGGTGCTGAGGTGGTGGGGTGGGAGGTGAGGGGACGGCTCCTCTCCAGGGCCGTCCCCTCGTGCTCGTGTACCGGAGGCGAAGACCGACCTCCAACTGGTGTGGCACACGAGCAGTCGATGTCCATCGGATGATGGAGGTTTAGTTCGCCGGATCGGTGAGCCGGGCGAAGGCTTGGGTGACGAGGTGTTCGGCGTCGGCTGCGCCGGCCCAGCCTTGGATCGTGACGTGTTTCCCGGGTTCGAGGTCCTTGTAGTGGGTGAAGAAGTGCTCGATCTGGGCTCGGGTGTCGGCTGGGACGTCGTCGATGTTCTGGATGTGTGCCCAGCGCGGGTCGGTGGCCGGGACGGTGATGATCTTCGCGTCAGGGCCGGCGTCGTCGCTCATCAGGAACGCACCGACGGGCCGGACGGAGACGAGGACGCCGGGGAAGATGCTGTTGCGCAGCAGCACCATCGCGTCGAGTGGGTCGCCGTCCTCACCGAGAGTGTCTTCGATGAAGCCGTAGTCGGCGGGGTAGCCCATCGGGGTGAACAGCTCCCGGTCGAGGCGGATGCGTCCAGTGGTGTGGTCGGCTTCGTACTTGTTGTTGCTCCCTTTCGGGATCTCGATGGTGACGTCGATGATGCTCATCTGTCCTCCTGATCGGGTCATGGGTGGTGGGTTACAGCTGGTTGCCGCACCAGAGGCCGAGGGCGGCGGCGGCGATCGCCGCGGTGAGCATGCCGAGACTGTTGATGGTGCCCGCGAGCCAGCGGCGTTCCTGGAACAGGCGGACGGTTTCGAAGCTGGCGGTACTGAAGGTGGTGTAGCCGCCGATGAGACCGGTGCCGAGGATGAGCTCCCAACTGCTGGTCAAGGCGTTGTGGAGGGTGAGTCCGGTGAGGAGCCCGAGGACGAGGGAGCCGCTGATATTGATCAGCGTCGTCCCGAGCGGGTATCCAGTGTTGACGAGGCGTTTGATGCTGCTGTCGACGAAGAACCGCAGCGCAGAGCCGAGCCCACCGGCGAAGGCTGCGCCGAGGAAGACGATCGGGGTCATGCGGTCTCCTTCGTCTGGGTGAGTGCCCGGGTGTGGCGGCGGTGCAGTTCGGTTCCTGCCGCGATGCCTGCGGTGCTGGCGGCCGCGCCGAGGAGCACGGTGGCCAGCGCGTAGAGGACACCGGTGCCGGTGTCGCCGTTCACGAGCAGGACGGCGGTGTCGGCGGCGAGGGCACTGTAGGTGGTGAAGCCGCCGAGGAAGCCGGTGCCGAGGAACAGACGCAACGTGCGCCGCGTCCCGGCGTCCGGGCCACGTCGCGCGAGCGCCTCGAGGAGGACACCGAGGGTGAACGCGCCCGCGACGTTGATGGAGAGGATCGCGACGGGGATCCCGCTCACCGGTGGGATCGCGAGGCTGAGGGCTTCGCGGGCCGCCGTCCCGATGGTGCCGCCGGCAGCGACGAGCGCGAGGTACTGCCACCGGAGGTGGATCGGGCGTGCCGATCCACCGGGGCGGTCATCAATCTCGATGTCGCTGTCGACCGGCAGCGCCCGGTCGTCTATGGGGGCGTCGAACGCGTCTGCGGGGTGCTGTGCGCCGGTCACGATCGTTTGCCCTGCCGGTCGGTACCGAGCCCGTACGCCAGGCCGCTGGTGGTCGCCTCGATGTGGGTGAGTCGGTTGTACTTCGCGACGCGTTCGCCGCGGGCGGGCGCGCCGGACTTGATCTGTCCGACCCCGGTCCCGACGACCAGGTCGGCGATGAAGGTGTCGCCGGTCTCGCCCGAGCGGTGCGACACCATGCCCGCCATCCTGTTCTGGCGTGCGGCGGCGATCGCGGCCAGAGTGTCGGTGACGGTGCCAATCTGGTTCGGCTTGATGAGCGCGGCGTTCGCGTAGCCCTGGATGGCGCCGTCGGTGATGCGTGCGGCGTCGGTGACGAACAGGTCGTCGCCGACGAGCTGGGTGTGATCGCCCGCCTGCGTGAACAGGAGCTTCCACCCCTCGTGGTCGTCTTCGGCGAAGCCGTCCTCGATGCTGCGCAGCGGATAGTTCGCGAGCAGGGTCGTGTAGTAGGTGGCGAGTTGCTCGCGGGTGATCGTCTGGCCGTTCAACCGGTACTGGCCGGCTCCGTCGTAGAACCCGTTCGCGGCGGGATCGATCGCGATCGCGACATCCTGCAGTCCCGGCGTGTAGCCGGCATCGGTGATCGCCGCCATGAGGAGGTCGAGTGCTGCTTCCGGGTTGCTGAGCGCCGGAGCGAACCCGCCCTCGTCACCGAGACCCGTGGTGCCGTACTCGGCGCGGATACGGGCGGCGAGAGCATGGTAGATCTCCGCACCTGTCTGCACGGCTTCGGCCTCGCTGCTCGCGCCGACGGGCGCGATCATGAACTCCTGGAAGTCGAGGTCGTTCGAGGCGTGCGCTCCACCGTTCAGGACGTTGAAGTGCGGGACCGGCATGAGCTCGGCGGAGCCGGTGAGGGATGCGATCCACCGGTGCAGCGGTTGTTCGCTCTGCGCCGCGAACGCGCGCGCTGTCGCGATCGACACGGCGACCACCGCGTTCGCTCCCAGTCGAGCAAGGTTCGGCGTGCCGTCCAGAGCGCGCATGGCGTGGTCGACGTCGGACAGGCTGCTCCACGACTGGTCGATGAGCGCGGGCTGGATCTCGTCGATGATCCCTGCCACGGCGTGGAGCACACCCCGGCCTGAGTGCGCGGTCCCGCCGTCTCGGAGCTCGACGGCTTCAAACGCGCCCGTGGAGGCCCCAGCGGGGGCAGAGGCGGCGTGGGTGGTGCCGTCATCGAGGGTGAGGCCCACCTCCACGGTCGGGAATCCGCGCGAATCGAGGATCTGCTCGGCGGTCACTGCCTGGATGTGCACGGACGGGTTTTCGGTGTTCGGGGTGGGCTGGTCTGCGGGGTTCATCAGGTTCCTCCTTCGCTCGCGAGCACGGCAGCGGCGTGTAGCGCCGTCGGTTCGTCGAGATAGTGCCCGCCCGGAAGGTCCGGACGGCAGTCTGTGGTGAATCGGTAGAGCAGTGGTTGGCCGGTCGGGATGTTGAGCCGCTCGAGCGAGTCGTCATCGAGCTCGTCAAGGACTCCGCAGAGGGCACGGAGCGAGTTGCCGTGGGCGACCACGAGCACCGTCGCACCCGCTGCGAGATCCGGGACGATCCGTTCCGTGAGCACGTCCAGGACTCGTTGCTGCACGTCACGCAGCGACTCCGTACGCGTCAGTGCTGCCGGCGGCAGCGAGTGGAACGGTTCCGCGGCGGCAAGCGTCGCGTGCAACTCCGCGCTCATCGGTGGAGGCTGCGTCGAGACCGAACGACGCCACGCCCGGAACTGCTCTGGACCCACCGCGCGCATCACCTGCGTCTTCGTCTGACCGGTCAGGGCTCCGTAGTTGCGCTCATTCAGCCGCCAGTCGGCCGTGACCGGCCGGGTGCGAACCGACTGAGCGATGATCGCTGCGGTGTCCTTCGCGCGTGAGAGCTCCGAGGTGTAGACGATCAGGTCGCTGAACCCCGCCTCCTCGATCATCAGCGCAGCACGCTGCGCCTCTCGGATACCGATGGTGGACAGTGGGGAATCGGTGACCCCGGTGAAGAGTCCTTGCGCGTTGGCGACACTTTGTCCGTGCCGCAGCAGCAGCAACGTCCCGGCGGACGCGGTCACGAGTGCTCCCACGGCAACGATTCGTGCGGCGGCACGGGGGCGAGCGGCACCACCAGCACTGGCCGGTGTTGGCGGTGCGCCAGGTGCACCGCGACCGAGCCACCGAAGAACTCCTGCACTGTCGCGCGCAACGTCGCCTCTCGGGTCCCAACCATGATCATGACCGCATCAGTCACCTCGGCTAGACGCGCCAACGCCCGCGCTGGATCACCCGCGAGCACGCGCACGCTCCATTGCACATCAGCCGCATCAGCAACCGCGCTGATGGCTTCGAACAACGCTGCCGGGAAGTCGGCATCGCCTCGATCTGCACCGTCTGGATCGATCGGGGCAGTATGAACGGACCCGTCAGGGATCTCCTCGACCACGTATCGGCTGGCATCGACCCAAGCCCACACCAGCTCGGCGCCCATGATCCCGGCGAAACGGACGGCCTCAGCAAGCAACGCGTGTGGAGCACCAGGGACGACGCCGACTATGACTGGGGAAGGGCGGTGGGTGGCCACGGGGTCTCCTATCTCTGGGCGCAAGGAAGTGCCGAGATAGGGACTGTTGTCGACGGATGTCGAGGTTGGTTCCGGCGAGCCCCACCACCGAAGCGCAAACGCGCTGGGTCCAGTATGCACCCGACACCCTGACTCTGTCACCCGATCGGGCGACGGAAACGATCGTTTTCGGTGCAGCGTGCGAGAGGTGCGTCGAGGTATGCGACACGCCGTGTCGACCTCCACTGAAACTGTCACCGAAGCCTCCAGCCTCCGAACTTCCTATCGATCGGTATCGGTGGGTGGCTGTAGATTTATTGGGGCGGCTATGCGGCTCGTCATCACGCCGACGTACAACGGATCCAAAGCGTTCATCCACCAGTTCAGCGAGACCGTCCGTCTTCAACTCGCAGAGACCTCGGTCCGAGTCGTCGAGCTTGTCCCACCGGGGTGCACGCACCCTGGGCTTCGGAGGTCGAGCAGTGCGTTCCGCTCAACGCCTTCATCGACGAGACCATGGCTCTCCTCGAGGCCCAGCCCGATGCGACGGAGATCCTCGTCGATGCGGTGCGCTTCCTCCGTTTCTCGGCGGTCGAGAATCGGTACTACACGACGGTAGCCGCAATCAATTCCTTCGCTGCCAACTAAAGCGCACTTCGAGTTGGTGATTCGCTTGGAGGCGAAAGCCACGTGGTGACGCTGCCTCAGATCTCAGAAACGTCCGTTTCGCGAACCTGAAAGCGGATGCTATGGAGCGGTGGGGGTGCGGCGTCTGGTCGTACCGGTCGCGGACGCGCTTACGTGCGCGCGCAGCCTGCTCGGTTCGATGTTCTCGGAGTGGGCGACAGTAAAGGATCTATCGCGGTGTCGAGGCGCTTCGATCTCGTCGATCAGGGCGATGGCGTAGTCCGCGTAGCTGATCTGACTGCGCCCTTGTGCGTCGCGGAGCACGACGTCGCCGCCACTTCTGTATGTGCCGGTTCGTGGGCCGTTGGGCTGGAACTCAATAGCGGGGGCGAGATACGTCCAGGTGACGTCCGGGCAGGCGGCGAGTATGTCGGTGACCTGCCGGAGGACGGCGGAGCCGTCTCGCAACGGTCCGGGTTCCAGCTCGGTCTCGTAGTAGCGGGAGGTGCGGGCGGATGAGGTGAAGAGGTGTCCGGCACTGCCGACGATGATGAGCCGGGTCGAGGTGCCGCGGAGAATATCGAGGAGGTGCCGAGTGGCGTCTAGGTGCTCGTGTTCTCGTCCGAGTGGCACGCCGTAGGCGGAGACGAGTACGTCGAGTCCCTGGATGTCTGACCGATCGAGCTCCAGTACGGGTTTTTCGATGCAGGCCGTGGCTGTGGTGAGCTTCCGCCGATCCCGCACGAGAGCGACGACCTCGTGTCCGCGTTGTTCAGCCTCGGCCAGGATGAGTGAACCGGCTCGTCCTGTCGCGCCGATGATTCCGAGCTTCACAGTGTCCTCCGTGTTCGTATAGTCGACCGCACTGATCAGCTCGCCTCGGGAAGGTCGATACCGGTGAGTTCGGTGCTGAGCGTCCAGAGCCGACGTGCGGATTCGGGATCCACGGCATAGGGCATGACGCCTTGCGCGAAGGAGCCGACAGTGAGGGTGGCGCTGTTTCGCTCCGCAGTTGAGAGCGGCGCGATGTCGACGTTCTCGCAGTACACGCCACCGATTCCGTCGAGCTGCGGGCTGGTGGCGCACCAGATCGAGGTCGCGGCACCCTGCTCGGGAGTCTTCAAGTTCCTGGACGGGTCGAGGACTGGCTCACCGTTCTCGTCGAGAACTCCCATGTCGATGAGCGCTTCGGTGGTGGTGTGCCGGGCGAGGCGGGTGATGATGCTGCCGGGGTGCAGTGCGAATGCGCGGACTCCGTGGTCTTGCCCGCGGCGGTCCAGTTCGAGCGCGAAGAGCACGTTGGCGGTCTTGGACTGGCCGTAGCCGCGCATCGGCGTGTATTCGGTGCGGGTGAAGTTCGGGTCGTCCCAGATGATGTCGGACTGTCGGTGCCCCCAGGACGACACGGAGACGACTCGGGCGCCTCCGTCCCGGATGAGGAGTGGCCAGAGTCTGGCGGTGAGTTGGAAGTGTCCGAGGTGGTTGGTCGCGAAGTGGGACTCGTAGCCGCGAGCGTCGCGTTCGAGGGGCGCCGCCATGATGCCGGCGCTGTTGATGAGGATGTCGACGGCCCGGTCGTCCGCGAGAACGGTCTTGGCGAACGAGTCGATGGATGCAGGGTCGGTGAGGTCCATCGGTCGGATGTCGACCCGTTCGATGCCGGCGAGTGCTTCGGCGGCGCGGCCTGTGTCTCGGGCGGGAACGATGACGTCGCTGCCTGCCGTGCTGAGGGCACGGACGGTCTCGATGCCGATGCCGGAGCCGCCGCCGGTGACGACGGCGAGCTTTCCGGTGAGGTCGATGCCTGCGAGGACGTCGGTCGTGGTGCTTGCGGCGCCGAACCCGGAGTTCAGCGGTGTCTGGGGTGTGGGGATTGTCATGATGTCGCTTTCGATGAGAACGGGGCGGTGCGGGGCCTGAGGGCGGCGAGGAGGGATGCGCCGAGGAGAGCGTGGCCGAGGTAGGCGCCGTAGACGGCGCCGCGCTCGAACAGGCCGAGATTCCATTCGGCGCCGCTCTGGTAGTCGGTCATGAACACGACGAAGCTGATCAACCCGACGATCCCGATGATCAGGCTGGCAGTTCCAATGCCCCGACTGATTCCGAGACGGCGCTGGAAGGTGCCGACGAGGACTGCGGAGAGGTTCCCGGCGATGATCGCCGCTTGCGCGCCCAGCAGGTGCAGGACGATGAGTCCGTTGTCGACGTTCTCCTGAGAGCCGTGGACGAGGGCGACAAGGACGATGCCGATGCCGGCGACCAGTCCGAGCGCCCCGATGAGGATCGGGCGGATGCCGGTTCGGAAGCGCAGCACGAGGATTAGCCCGGTGGTCGCGAGGACCCCGTAGAGAATCCAGCCGGTGTTCATGACCCATGCGAGCGGCGAGTTGATGACTTGCCCGAAGGCTTCCTGGGCCGGGCCGGGTACTCCGAGGTGGCTGACCCAGTTGTACAGCGGGGCGTAGGGCGGGTCCTGCCACGCAGCTGCCGTGACCAGTTCAGCGAGCCACGCGATCAGAGGAGCCGCGAGCAGAAGCCAGGCGCCCACGATGCCGGTGCGGGTCCGGCGAACCATGAGAGCACTCCCGTCCAGGTGACTGATACTGGTCATGAGGCGGCGGGGGTGAAGCCAGGCAGGCGGGCCATGATGGCCTGCAGTTCCGTGTCGTCGGAGATTCCCTGGAAGTCGTAGCGGGGCGTGTACGGGTTCTCGAGGGTGCGGATCTCGTCGTCGGTGAGCGTGATGTCAAGTGAAGCGATGGCATCATCGATCTGCTGAGTACTGCTGGCGCCGACCAGTGGGGCGGTGACGACAGGGTTGCTGCGCAGCCAGGCCAGGGCGATCTGAGCACGCTTGACCTCACGATCTGCAGCGACCTTCCCGACAGCGTCGATGATCGCCCGGTCGGACTGCTCGGTGAGCGGGGTGTAGAGCATGTCCGCGAAGCCGTCGCTTCCGCTGCGGGCGGTGGCTTTCGCGTCGTCCCAGGCGCGGGCGAGACGTCCTCGGGCGAGCGGTGACCAGATGACGGTGCCGACGCCCTCATCGAGAGCGAGGGGGATCATCTCGCGTTCCTCTTCGCGGGCGAGCAGGTTGTAGTGGTGCTGCATCGAGACGAACCGTGCCCAGCCGTTGGCCTTCTGCAGGTGCAGTGCCTTGGCGAACTCCCACGCGTGCATCGAGGACGCGCCGAGGTAGCGGACCTTTCCCGCCTTGACGAGATCGTGGAGGGCTTCGAGGGTCTCTTCCAGCGGGGTCGTGTGGTCGTTGCGGTGGATCTGGTACAGGTCGATGTAGTCGGTGCCGAGACGGGTGAGCGAGTGATCGACCTCGGTCATGATCGCCTTGCGGGACAGGCCCTTCCCGTTCGGGCCGGAGCGCATCGGGTGACGCAGCTTGGTCGCGATCACCACGTCGTCGCGATCGGCGAAGTCGCGCAGGGCGCGACCGAGGATCTCCTCGCTGGAGCCCTGGGAATACATGTTCGCGGTGTCGAAGAAGTTGATGCCCGCCTCTAGGGCGTGCTTGATGAGCGGGCGGCTGGCCTCCTCGCCGAGGGACCAGACGGGATGGCCGCGGTCGGGTTCGCCGTAGGTCATCGCGCCGATCGCGATGGGGGAGACGTCGAGGCCCGTGCTGCCGAGCTTGATGTACTGCATGGGTTCTCCTATGCTTGAGACCAAGAGCGGAGAACTCTCCGCTACTGAGATCGACCGTACCGGAGAGTTCTCCGTTTGGCAAGCGGGCGCTCACGACATCCTGGAGGCGCCTTGATGGAGGGCACAGACCGTGGCTGAGACCCGGAACGAACCTGTGCGCGCCGATGCGCTGCGCAATCGCGAGCACATCCTGCGGGTCGCCCATGATGCCTTCGCCGAAGACGGTGCGACCTCGCTGAACGTGATCGCAAAGCGCGCCGGCGTCGGTGCCGGCACGCTGTATCGGCACTTCCCGACGCGTGAGGATCTGATCCTCGCCGTATACCAGCACGACGTGCAGCGACTCGTTGACCAGGTCGGAGACGTGCTCGCCGAGCATGCGCCGTTGGATGCGTTCCGGGTCTGGTTCGAGAAGCTCGCGGACTACGTGCGCCTCAAGCACGGCCTTGGCGAGGCACTGCACACGGTCGCCGCGCAGAACATCATCAACGACACCTACGCCCCGGTAACCGCCGCGGTAGGCATGCTCCTTGATGCCTGCGTGAAGGACGGCAGTGTACGGCCCGGTCTCGACCCGGCCGACGTGCTGCTGCTGATGGGATTCCTGTGGCGCGTCGGGACCGATGACACCGGACGAGCTCAAGCTGCTCGCGTAATGGAGCTCTCCATCGATGGATTCCGCGCGCGCAATTGAGCGTGTGGCGAGCTTCCGGCACCACATCGCTCAGCCCTCGCGGCCTACGCGAGCAGGCTCTCGCTGAGGCTCCACAGCCGGTCGGCGGCGTCCGGGTCGATGGCGTGCGGGACGACCCCGACCGGGGTGCTTCCCGCGGACATCTGCGCCTGCAGGGCATCCGGATCAGGTAGGGCGATGATCGGTGATACCTCGTTGTTCTCGGCGTAGACCCCGCCCAGTCCGGCGAGTCGGGGCTCGGTGGCTGCCCAGACGCTGGTGGAGGCGCCCTGCTCGGCGGTCTTCTTGCCGTTCTCGGGATCGATGACAGGCTGGTCGTTCTCGTCGACGTTGCCCATGGCGCGGTGTGTCTCGATGATCGCCCAGGGGGAGAGGTTCGTGGTGATGATGCTGCCCGGGTGCACCGAGAACGCTTCGATGCCGTCATCGGCCCCGCGCGCAGTGATGCCGATCGCGTGCAAGATGTTCGCCGTTTTCGACTGTCCGTATCCGGAGAACGACTCATAGTCGCGGCTCTCGAAGTTCGGGTCGTCGAACACGACCGGGGAGAGCCGATGCGCCCAGGCGGAGACGTTCACGACGCGCGCGCCGTTCGCACGACTCAGGGCCGGCCACAGCTGTTGCACCAGTCGGAAGTGGCCGAGGTGGTTGGTGGCCAGGTGCAGTTCGTTGCCGCGGGAGTCGCGCGACAACGGGACGGCCATGATGCCCGCGCTGTTGACCAGGATGTCCAGGGCGCGCCCGGAGGCGAGGAATCGCTCCGCGAAGGCGTCGACGGAGTCGCGGTCCGCGAGGTCGAGCCGTTCGACTTCGATGTCGTCGATGTCGCTCACGCGGGCGCGACCCTTCTCGGGATCGCGCACCGGAACCACGACGTCGGCTCCGGCTGCGCGCAGTGCGCGCGTCGTCTCCAGGCCGACTCCGGAGTGGCCTCCGGTGACGATGGCGACCCTGCCGGTCAGGTCGATGCCGGCGACCACGTCGAGGGCGGTGCTCGCGGCGGTGAATCGGGAGCCGATCGGGTGCTGTCTGGTCGTTGATGACATGTGTGGTTGCGCCTTCCATGATCGTGACGGAGAGCTCTCCGCCATACATGGGCTAGGCTAACGGAGAACTCTCCGTCAAGCAATCGAGGAACTCATGACCGTGACCTCCAAACGGGTTGAGCAACTCCAGGAGCAGGCCGCCCGCACCCGGGAGAAGCTCTTGGAGGTCGCTCGAGGTGCATTCGCGGAGTCCAGCGATGTCTCGCTCAATTCGATCGCGAAAATCGCTGGCGTGGGTATCGGCACCGTTTACCGGCACTTTCCCAGTCGGGAGGATCTGGTTTTCGCTGTCTACCGCGATGAGGTGCAGCAGTTGTGCGATACGGCAGCGGAGCTGCTGGCCGCGAACGAGCCGATCATCGCGTTCCGCGTATGGCTGGATCGCCTCGCCCAGTACGCCATGACAAAGGCGGGCCTCGTCGACGCACTCCGGACCTCCGGGGGCCATGCCCGCTTCGCCAGCGATGCCTATGGCCCGGTGGTCGAAGCGATCGGTGTCCTCCTCACGGCCAATGAACGGGCCGGAACTCTCCAGGCCGGCGTCACCCCAGACGACGTCATTCTCGCCGTGGCGGGCCTCTATCAACTCGACCCCGCCGGCGACTGGCAGCCGCAAGCCGCGCGCCTTCTGGACTTCGTCGTTGCAGGCATGACCCCACGAGGCTGATGACGCGTTCGAGCCAGTGGTTCTAGCTGTACTGAGTCATGAGGTTGGTGACACTCGGGCTGCGGGCGTGAGCCCGTGGCTCGAGTGGATGCGTTCAGTGTTGTAGTGATCCAGCCATGGCGCAAGAGCATCGGTTCTGTCCTGATTGCTCGCGAAGGGTTGCCGGTATGCCCACTCGGTTGCGAGGGTGCGGTTGAAGCGCTCGACTTTCCCGTTCTGCCACGGGCAGTGGGGCTTGATGAACTTCTGGACGGCGCCGAGTTCCGCGACGGGGTTCTTGAACACGGCCGAGCGTCGATACGCGAACGCGTTATCGGAGAGCACCCGGCGGATCCGCGGAATCCCATGCTCGGCGAAATGTGCTGCAGCGCGCGGGAGGAACCCGGCCGCGGTTGCGCCTTTCTCGTCCGGGAGAACTTCGGCATAGGCCAGACGAGTGTGGTCATCCACGAGAGCATGAATGTAGTCAAAGCCGATCCCGCGGCCTCTGACCTGTTCGCTGCGACCGCGGACTCGCCACCCTTGGGGATGCGGCCAAGTTACTTCACATCGATGTGGACCAGATCCCCCTGACACGGATGCTCGTATCTGTTCGCGCTGGCCCGGGTGGCACGAATCACGGCACCGGTGATCGGATCACACCACGCCAACGGAGGCACCTGATGCCGGAGCAGAGTCCGAGAGATCGTCCGCGGCGCGACCCCGGTGATCACCGCGAGCCTTGCCGGACCGACCCGAGCGGTCGCCCGAGCGGCCAACACCAGCTGCTCACGCTCTGGGCTGGTCCGTGTCGGCATCCGAGCCGGCCTGCTGGAGCGATCTGCCAAACCTGCCGCGCCCTCGGCCCGGAAGCGTTTCACCCAACGGTGGGCGCATTGCCTGGACACCCCGAGCTCTTTCGCGACATGCGCGACAGGCCGGCGATCCGACACCACTCGCTCAACGAGCAGCATCCTCCCGCGAACAGTGAGACGGGCATTAGCGTGGGACATGAGGCCTCCTGGCGATGAAGAAATAGACAGCTCCATCAAGCCAGGAGGCCTCGTCACGTCACAAGCTCCGAAGTGTCACCAACCTCACGGCCAAGTACATCTAGCGCTCCAGGAAGTCCAGTCGTAGGCCATCGATGATGAGGTTGTCGACGAAATTCGGCGTAGGTGGCGATCTCCCACAGTCTCGTTGCATCATCTAGTTCGACGAGTTGGGTGAGAGCCTCGTTGCCGCAGAATGCGGTGCCTCCGGCCGTGATCATGAAGAACAGGCTTCGCCAGGGCGCGGACCGAATCTGCACTGTTCAGCGTCGAGTCTTCGTCCCTCCCGGCGAGGATGCTGAGCTCGTCGCGATAGACCTATTGACGTGTTGGTCAGGGTCGCCGGGCACGAGGAACATCTCACATTCGACGTCTACTGTCCCAACCCCGGACGAGCTTCGATCCGATCGAGAACTCAAGGAGCATGGGCTTGAGTCGTTGCTCATGACGGTGAATCTACCGATGAGAGCGTTGAGCCACGGTTCATTCAGGTGTCTGGTGGCATCACTTTCGAGGATCCCTGACATCTCTGTCATGGCATCAACCAGCAGTTGACACTGAGGTTCGCTCCAGCCGAGATAATCGACGGCCGTATGCACCGCGGGTGGAACCTGCCGCCGCGGTACGGGGGAATCCGCGGCGGCAGGGGTCTGGTTATTTGCCCACGCCGGCCGTGAGGCCGCTCACGAGCTGTCTGCGCGCCAGGATGTAGAGCACGAGGATCGGCAGCGCCGAGAAGACGACGGCTGCGAGGGTCGCGGGGACGTTGATGCTGAACTGCCCCTGGAAGTTCCAGAGCGCGAGCGGGAGGACCCGGATGCTCTCGCTCTGGGTGAGGACGAGCGGCAGGAGGAAGCCGTTCCACACCTGCAGTGCGTCGTAGATCACGACGGTGGCGATCGCGGGCCGCGCCATCGGGATGACGAGGCGTCTGAGGATCGTCCACTGCCCGGCGCCCTCGACCCGCATCGATTCGAACAGTTCGTTCGGGATGTCGCGGAGGAAGTTCACGAGGATGAGGACGGTGATCGGGATGGCGAACGCGATCGACGGCAGGATGATCGCGTACAGGGTGTCGTACAGCTCCACGTGGCCGAGCATGAAGAACAGCGGGACGGGCAGTCTCGCGACGCTCGCGGAGACCGTCGTCCTGCTCCTGCTGCTCGTGTTCCTGAGCACGAATATCGCCGTGCTCGTGCTGCGACGCGAGCGCGTGGAGCACAAGCATTTCCGTGCGTGGACGGTCCTGCCGGTCCTCGGGGCGCTGTCCTGTGTGGTGTTGCTCACCCCAGCAGAGCGGGGAGGTCTGGTTGCGCAGCGGCATCATCGTCGCCGTCGGCTGCGTGCTATACCTCCTCACCCGCATCATCCGACGACGTGCCGCCACATCACCTGCGGCCCGCTGAACCGATCAAGAAGAACGGAGCTCCCTGTGTCGACGAACACACGAGTGATGCACTGCACCCCGGAGGACGTCTTCGCGGTCCTCGCCGACGGATGGTTATTCCCAGGCTGGGTCGTCGGCGCGTCCCGCATGCGCGAGGTCGATGATGCGTGGCCAGCAGAGGGCACCCGCCTGCACCACTCCTTCGGCGTGTGGCCGGTGCTGCTGGACGATGTCACGACCTCGCTGGAATGGGACCCGCCCACGCGGATGGTGATCCAACCCCACGGGTGGCCACTCGGCGAAGCTCGCGTGAGCCTGCGAGTGCAACCACGAGGAACCGGATGCGTCGTGCGGATCACTGAGGAACCCGTGAAAGGCCCAGGGACGTGGGTGCCGAAATTCCTGCTGGATATCCCGTTGTGGATCCGGAACACCGAGACCTTGCATCGACTCGAGTACCTCGCCAGAGGGCAAGCGCAACGCCGACGAACCCATCCAAATATCGCAGCTTATGACGGCGTCGGGTAGTTCTCGGTGAGCAGGTCCGCGAGGTGGACGGCATTGGCGGCAGCGGTCCGAGTGGCCGATGCGACGGCCTCAGGGGTGGTGTCGAGGTCGTTGTAGTTGGTCGTGTGCATCGCCTCTCCGTTCCAGTACACGTTGGCCTGCGCTGGAATGCTGAATCCGACGTCGTTCAACGCTTGGAAAGCATCGGCTGCGATCTTGTGCGCACCGTCCTCGTTGCCGACGACCACAACCAGTGCCACCTTCCCGAACAACGACGGACGGCCTGCCTCATCCGTCTCCGACAGCTCCGCATCCAGCCGTTCCAGCACACGGGAAGCAACGCTTGACATGTGACCCATCCACGTCGGCGTCGCCAAGACGAGGATTTGCGCATCCACGATCTGCTGCCGGATCGCCGGCCACTGATCGCCATCGCCCATGTCGGTCTCGACACCTGGTCGGACATCGAAGTCCACCACGCGGAGCTGCTGCCCGCTCACCCCATG
>NZ_JBMOUH010000015.1:0-64980 GCF_049319745.1 Plantibacter sp. Mn2098
TGTGGGGTGGAACCGGGGAACAGAGGCGACGGGTGACGGGCACACGGGGTGGACCCTTCGACAAGCTCAGGGACCGGCGGCGGGCGGACCGGGGCAGCGGGGTGGACCCTTCGACAAGCTCAGGGACCGGGGTGGCGACGACTTGCGGGCGGCCCTTCGACGAGGTCAGGGACCGGCGGCGGGCGGACCGGGACGGCGCGCGGCACGGGTGGACCCTTCGACAAGCTCAGGAACCGGGACTCGACGGAGCGAGAGCCGGGGCTCGACGGACGAGGGCGGCAGGCGGGGCGCTGTGCGACTGGATACAACCGAGGAGTTACCGGTTTGTGAGATTCGGTCCAGCTGAACGTCAGTGGGGAGCGGCAGACTAGGAGCATGGCCTCTCTGCACGTGCACCCCGACCGTCTGGAGATCAAGCTGACCACCGCGGAGAAAGCGCTCGCGCTCCGCAAGGACAACGTGGTGGTCCCGCGTGACAGCATCCGTTCGGCCACCATCACCGAAGACCCGTGGATCTGGGTCCGCGGCATCCGCGCACCGGGCGCCGCCATCCCGTTGACCCTCGCCATCGGCCAATGGAAGTTCCACGGCGGCAAGGACTTCCTGGTGATCAAGGGCACAAAGCCATCCGTCGTGATCGACCTCGAAGACACCGAATTCTCGCGTCTCATCGTCACCACACGACACGCGGCGGACCTCATCGAGGCGCTCAAACTGTCCTAGGGCGGGCGCGTCGTCGACGCACGACGACCCACCCGCAACACCTGACCGACCAGTATTGCGTGAAGGTCCTGTCGCAGTCCACCCCCTCCCCATCGGCGATGGGGGATATTGCAAGATGCTGATATTTCGCTAGTCTGGGTCAGCTCCCGTCGAGTTCGACCCTGGTCGACTCGATCGAGCCGGACTTGGGGAGTCCGCAGCTGGACTCCTCAGACCGGATGCGCCGAGAGACTGCTTCTGTCGCCTGGCGCGGCATCGCATCGGCTTCATCCACGTCATTCATCGCTTCGAGAGGAACAGCATCATGACCACTCCCGCACCCCAGGACCCGCAGTACCAGCAGCCTCAGCAGTACGCGGCAGCGCCCGCAGACTTCCCGGGCAAGACGCTCGGGCTCGTCGGCCTCATCCTGTCCATCCTGCTGCCGCTCGTCGGCCTCATCCTGAGCCTCGTCGCGAACTCGCAGTCGAAGAAGGCCGGCTTCCCGAACCAGCTCGCGAAGGTCGGCATCATCATCGGTGCGATCCTGACCGCGCTCGGCATCATCGGTGCGATCTTCTGGGGCATCGCCGCAGCCGCACTCATCTCGAACGGCGTCACCACCACCTACTAGCGGTCGCGCTCCCTCGGGAGACGTACACCGTTCTCAGTGAGAACTGCGGGCCGGCTGCATCGTGCAGCCGGCCCGCAGCTGTACCCGGATGCAGACTGACCGCCCTGGAAGCGGCGAGTCAGCCCCGGACACGGCGAGCAAGCCCTCAACACAGCGAGCAAGCCCTGAACGCGGCGAGCAAGCTACGCGCGCACGTCCACCACGATGCGACCGTGCACCCCACCCGCGAGCACCCGCTGGGCGGCATCGATCGCACCGTCCAACGGCACGATCTCGGTGAGCGAGTCGAGGATCCCGAGATCAACACCCGTCGACACGCGCAGCCACGCCTCGTCCCGGAGTTCCCGCGGCGCATCGACCGAATTGACCCCGGCGAGCGTGATCCCACGCAGGATGAACGGCATCACCGTCGCGGGCAGTTCCGCACCACCGGCGAGGCCGCACGATGCCACGGCGCCGCCGTACTCGATCTGCGAGAGCACCGTCGCGAGCGTCTGCCCGCCGACCGAATCGACGGCACCGGCCCAGCGCTGCGTGTCGAGCGGCTTTCCGGCCTCCCCGAACTGCGCGCGGTCGACGACATCCGTCGCGCCGAGTCGGCGGAGCTCATCGCCGAGCTCGTCGACACGGCCGGTCGATGCCGTCACCTCGTAGCCGGCCGAGGCGAGCAGGGAGATCGCGATGGACCCGACACCGCCGCCCGCGCCGGTCACGAGGACAGGCAGACCGCCGGGGACGACGCCGTTGCGCTCCAGCGCGAGCACACACAACTGGGCCGTGAACCCGGCCGTTCCGATGGCGGCGGCCTGCGCGGTCGACAGCTCGTGCGGGATCCGCACGAGCGCATCAGGCCGGACCCGCGCCCGTTCGGCGAGTCCGCCGAACCGCGTCTCGCTCAGCCCGTCGCCGAACAGGGCGACCCGATCGCCGGGTGACCACTTCGCATCGCCCGACGCCGTCACCGTGCCGGCGAGGTCGATCCCGGCGATCATCGGGAACGATCGCACCACCCCGGGCCGCCCGGTGAGCGCGAGCGCATCCTTGTAGTTGACGCTCGAATACTCGACGTCGACCGTCACGGCCTCATCCGGCAGGAACTCGTCGCCGACCTCACGCAGCCGGGCCGTGCGGACGCGTTTCCCGTCCGGCTGCTCGGCCTGCTCGATGACGTATGCGCGTGGCATGCTGCTCCGTTCGACGCTGCTCGCGCGCAATCCCTGCGCGCTCCTGCATGGTCATCCCAGGCTAACCCCGCCAGCACCGGCCCGCGAGGAGACTGGGAGACTGGGGAAGGGGCCGGGAGCGTCAGAAACCGAGGGACGCGAGCGCCTCACGCACCGTGTCCGCCGAGTGGGCGAACTCGCGCTGCTCGCGCTCGGACAGCGCCACATCGATGATGCTCGACACCCCGTGCCGGTTCACGATGCTCGGGACGGACAGTGCGACGCCGCTCACGCCCAGATAGCCGTCGAGGACCGTGCTGACCGGCAGGATCGCGTTCTCATCGCCCAGGATCGCCTCCACGATGCGGGCGCCCGAGATGCCGATCGCATAGTTCGTGGCGCCCTTGCCCTCGATCACCCGGTACGCGGCCGTCCGCACATCGACCGCGATCTCATCAAGCTGCTGCTCCGTGAATCGGGTGCCGTCCGGCAGGATCCAGTCGGTGATGGGGACGGGACCGATCGTGGCGGAAGACCACAGCGGCAGTTCGCTGTCGCCGTGCTCACCCACGATGAGCGCGTGCACCGCCGACGTCGACACCCCGGCGCGCTCTCCCAGCAGCCAGCGCAGACGCGAGGTGTCGAGGACCGTGCCAGAGGAGAACACACGCGATGACGGCAGCCCCGTGATGCGCTGGGCGGCGACCGTGAGGACGTCGCACGGGTTGGTCACGAGCATGTAGACGGCGTTCGGCGCGTGCTCCATGAGCTTCGGGAGGACCTGCTCCAGGATGCCGATGTTCGTGCCGGCGAGCTCGAGTCTGGTCTGGCCGGGCAGTTGCTTGGCCCCCGCCGTGATGACGATGACGTCGGCATCGGCGACGACGGCGATGTCGTCGCCGCCCGTGATCGTGCTGGAACCGATGAACTGGGTGCCGTGCGCGAGATCGAGGACCTCAGCAGCCGCACGCTTCGCATCGATGTCGTAGAGCGCGACCTGCCTGGCGCTGCCGCGGATGAGCGCCGCATAGGCGAGGGAAGCGCCGACGCTCCCGGCACCGACGATGGCCAGCTTGGAGTTCGCACGCACGCTCATGCACCCATCCTGGCATCCCGACGGCTGCGCATCCTGCGGGGTCGCCGCACATCGGTGCAGGATCACGCGGGGCGGGGCGCGGCGGGGCGGGATCTGCGGAATCGGCGAGTCAGCGGGTGAGTTCGTGTCGCAGCCACTCGTTGCGGGACTCGATGAGCCGCACGAGGTGGCGCCGGAGGGCGATGCGTTCCGCGATGAGCCCCAGCGGGCCGAACGGAGCGGTGAAGGTGACGGCGTCGGTCATGAGGGTGTGGGGTGGCCCTTCGACAGGCTCAGGGACCGGCGGTCCTTCGACAGGCTCAGGGACCGGTACCGGGGCTGAAGCCCGGTCGCTGAGCTTGTCGAAGCGCGCCGCGATCGGCTCGAAGGTGTGCACATGCCGGAAAGCGCTGAACGGTCCGCGCACCTGCTCGTCCGTGAACGTGTGCGGCGCATCGAACGCCGTGATCCGACTCGTCATCGTCCACACGATCCCGAAATGACGCGCCCGCCACGTCACCTGCTCGCCATCGCCGATCAGTCCCGTCGTGACGCCGCCGACCGCCCGCTCACCCGAGTCGGCCATCGAGCCGAGGTGCGCATCGATCGATCGCGACAGTTCGAACGCCAGCTCCGGTGCAACCGGCAGCTCGGTGCGACAGACGAAATGGACGGTCACGCCGACGAAACCGCCGGCCCCGAAACCGCCGTGCCCGCCGCACCCGACACCACCTCGCCGCCCCCGGCGTGCACCGGACACCTCGGCGCGGAGGCCGTGTGCTCGTCGCACACCACGAGTTGCGCCCCGCAGCTGGGATCGGCGCAGTTCTGCATGTGCTTGGTGCTGGCGTCGCACACCATGCAGTGGCCGATGACGGCCGTGTGGTCGCTGAAGTCCAACGATCCGCGTTTGTCGAACACGTACAACGACCCCTCCCACAGGCCGTCGTCGCCGAACGTCTCCGCGTATCGGACGATGCCGCCGTCGAGCTGGTACACCTCGCCGAAACCGCGCGACACCATTAGTTCGGACAGCACCTCGCAGCGGATCCCGCCCGTGCAGTAGGTGACGACGGGCTTGCCCTTGAGGTGGTCGTATCGGCCGCTGTCGAGTTCCGCGACGAAATCGCGCGTCGTCTCGACGTCGGGCACGATCGCGTTCTTGAATCGGCCGATCTCCGCCTCGAACGCGTTCCGGCCGTCGAAGAACACGAGTTCGTCCCCGCGTTCCTCGACGAGCGTGTGCAGTTCGGCCGGTTGCAGGTGCGTCCCGCCGCCGACGACACCGTGCTCGTCGACCCGCAGCTCACCCGGTGCGCCGAAGGAGACGACCTCATCGCGCACCTTCACGCTCAGCCGCGGGAAGTCCGCACTGCGACGCCACGGCGCCGGACGGTGCTTGTCGGTGCGGACCGGGTCGTCCTCGTCGAAGCCGCTGCCATCGCTCCACTTGATGTCCATGCCGGCGAACGCCGGGTGCTCCTTCGTCTTCCGCACGTAGAGCTTGCAGGCGTCGACCTCTCCGCCGACCGTCCCGTTGATGCCGTCCTTGGAGATCAGGATGCGACCGCGCAGCCCGAGCGATTCGCACAGGTCGCGTTGCCACAGCCGGATCGCCTCTGGGTCGGCGAGCGGGGTGAACGCGTAGTACAGGAGGATCTTCGGGACAGCCACCGCTCAATCGTACGGCGCACCGGTCCGTGCGCTCCGCGATCGCTGCAGCCTCCGCGATCTCCGCGATCGCCGCAGTCGCCGCGATCTCGACCCCTGCCCCGGATGTTTAGCTTGGGTCCCTAGGGTGGAGCGAGAGAGAACGGAGCGTCCATGTTCGCCTACGATCCCTATACGCTGCTCGACCAGGTGCCGGCCTTCACCGTGGAGAGCGACGACATCGCCGATGGTGCGCCGCTGCCGCGCGCACAGTACGGTGCAGATGCCGGAGGCGAGGATCGGTCCCCGCATCTGCGGTGGAGCGGGTTCCCGGAGGGCACCAAGAGCTTCGCCGTGACGTGCTTCGACCCGGATGCTCCGACGGGCAGCGGGTTCTGGCACTGGGCCGTGACCAACATCCCTGCCGATGTCACGGAGCTGGCTGCCGGGGCGGGCGCACCTGCCGGATCGCCCGGGTCTGAGGCGCTGCCCGCGAGTGCGCTGACGCTGCCGAACGAGTTGCGCCTGGCGCAGTTCGTCGGAGCCGGACCGCCGGAGGGCACCGGCGTGCACCGCTACATCTTCGTGGTCCACGCCGTCGACGTCCCGGCGTTCGACCTCGATCCGCAGTCGACCCCTGCCGTACTCGGCTTCAACCTGCACTTCCACACGCTCGGGCGTGCGGTGCTGGCTGCGACGGGCGCGTTCGGCGCGGTCTGATTCCGCCGGCCCGTTCCTGAAGAGGGCGGCGGTGGCCTGCGGGCCTCAGCGGTCCAGGCCGCGCTCGGCTCGTTGCTGCGTCGCTGAATCACTGATGAGCGACGTCAAACGCTGCTCGCCGGGTGTGCCGCGGTAGTCGAGGATCGTGAACCGCCCGCACGCGATCCGCGCCGCCGGTTGCCCGAGTTCCTCGTCGGGGGAGTGGAACCACGCCGACTGCGAGTCGACCACGAGATAGGACACGTCCTGTCCGGTGAAGTCCGCGGCGTTCGTGATCCACAGGTACGGGTGGTAATTCGCGTCGATCTGCAGCAGGTGCGTGTTGCGCTCGCCGTAGGCCTGCAACCCGCGGACGGTCCAGAACTCGCCGGCGCCGGTCAGATCCTGATCGCCGACCCAGTCCGCGAGGCACTCGGCGCCGGCGAACCGGTGCACGTCCGGGTCCGCGCCGATCCGTGAAACGGAGACCGCGCCGCCGGCGAGCACCCCGCCCACAAGAGCGACGACGGCGATGGCCGCGGCCACCGTGACGCGGGTGTCACGACGGCGTCGCTCGGCTGCTGCCGCTGCGCCCCACCATCGTTGCACCGCGACCCCGGCGTACGCGGTCGCCACCGTGAGCGCCACGATCGGTGCGAACCACAGCGGCGCGAAGTACCGGGCGGCCTCGGTGCCGAGGAGCATCATCGCGAAGAACGTCGTGACGATCGTGATGCCGGAGGCGAGCAGGACCGTGACGGTCGCCGGGTGCCAGCGGCGCATCATCGCGAGTGCCGCCGCACCGACCGTCACGACCGCGGCGATGATGACGAGGACGATCTCGACGACACCGGCCGCGGTGGTGGTCGTGTCCGCGATGCGCGCGCCGTAGTACTCGGACGAGACCGTCCAGCCGTTCTGACGGATGTACCCGTCGAGGTTGGCGGAAATGTAGCGAGCGAACGGCATCCGCAACACGAGCCCTGCGAGCGTGCCGACCGACAGCACACCGACCGCCCAGAGGGACCGTCGCCACGGCACGATGCGCACCACCGCGACCACGAATGCGGTCGCAGCCGCCGGCGCGACCGCCCACACCCCGTACAGCGGATTGGAGAAGATGCACAACGCGGTCAGGACGCCGAGCGCGATCAACCAACCGATCCGGTCCCGGCCTGCCGCACCCCCGTGCCCCAGGGTCATCCCGAGCAGCCCGATCGTGAACAGCAGCCCGAGCGTCGAGCCGGAGTAGTACGTGGTGGTGAGGAAGAGGGAGGCGAGTTCGAAGCTGTCGCGGAGCATCGTGTGTTCGAGGAGGACGAGCAGGACGAGCCAGCTGATCGGGACGATGGCGGCCGCGATGCGGAGGGCGGGGGCGAGGGTCGGGGTGGTGCGGAGGGCGACGGCGCGCACGATCAGGCGGAGCGCCGCGTACACCGCGAGGACGTTGAGCACACCGTTGACGACGAACGCGAGCTGCGGGGTGTGCCCGATCAGCCGTGACAGCAGATAGAGGGGTATCTCCGGGAACGCGAAGAAGACGGCAGACATCGACCACAGTTGTGCTTCACCCGAGGTGAAGGAGCGGAGCATGATCGGCAGGATGACGCTGTCGCCGTCGGAGAGGAAGACGGCGGCCCGTTCGGTGGACAGGACGTGGGCGACGGCGATGAGCGCGAGCGCCGCGACGACCAGGACGCCGAGGACTTCGAGTCCGATGCGGGCGACGATCCGGGCAGGACGGGTCGTCGAGGACGGAGCCGGGGACGGCGTCGAGGTCTGCTCAGGGGCCACCGCGCGAGCATAGCGAGCAGGACCGAAAAAATCCTGCGTCAGGAGCCGGCGGCCCGCACGAGCACGTCGAGCTTCGCGCCGAAGGCTGCCTCGATGAACTCGGCGGCGACGGCGTCCTCATCGCGGATGTCGGGCATCCCGACGGCGAGCAGGGTGTTGAAGAGCATGCCGTGGGCGAGGAAGGTCGTCGCCTCCTCCGGGCTGAACCCGACCTCCTCGCGGAAGAACGTGTAGACGCGCAGGAACCCCTTGCGGGCGCACGGGCCGATGACCGGCTCGTCGCCCATCATGTTGCCCTGCATGATGACGAGGTGGATGCCGCGGTCGCTCGCGAGCTGCACGTACGCGCGTCCGAGCCGTCCAGGCAGGGTGTCCGCCGGCTCTCCCGATGCCGCGTGGGCAGCGATCTCGGCGCGGAACTCCCCGAGGAGTGACGCGAGTGCGCGTTCGAGCGTCTCCAGGAACAGCTGTTCCTTCGTGCCGAACATCCGCACGACGTAGGGCTGACTGATGCCGGCCGCCTTGGCGACCTGGTCGGTCGTGGTGCCCGCATAGCCGGTCCGACCGAACTCGACGCCGGCCGCCTGGAGGACGAGTTCGCGTCGTTCTGCTGCGGGGATGCGACGTGCTTGCTGTTCGGCCATGTGTGTCATAGTATCAGCTGATTACTTCAAGTAATCATTCAATAACCACATCTCGGCCGCACTGCGACGACAACGAAAGAATCCCCTCGTGACCAGACGATCAGTCCCTGTATGGCTCGCCATCCTCGCGACGTCACTCCCCATGTTCATGGCCTCGCTCGACAACCTCGTTGTCACGAGCGCCCTCCCAGTCCTGCATGAAGACCTCGGTGCAGGCATCGACCAGCTGCAGTGGTTCGTGAACGCGTACACGCTCAGCTTCGCGACGTTTATGCTGCTGGCCGTCACCTTCGGCGACCGCTTCGGCCGCCGCCGCACCTTCCAGGTCGGCATCACCGTCTTCATCCTCTCCTCGGCAGCCGCAGCCCTGAGCTCGGATCCGCTGCAGCTGATCATCGCCAGGGCCGTTCAGGGCCTCGGAGCGGCCGCCCTCCTCCCGCTGTCGCTCCCACTCCTCATCGGCGCGGTCCCCGATCGCCTCCGCAGCCTCGCGATCGGCGTCTGGGGCGGCGTCTCCGGCCTCGGCGTCGCACTCGGCCCCGTGATCGGCGGCGCGATCATCGACGGGTGGAACTGGCAGACGATCTTCTGGATCAACGTGCCGCTCGGCATCATCGCGATCCCGCTCGTCCACTTCGCGCTCGGCGAGAGCTTCGGAGCCAAGGTGCGGCCCGACATCATCGGAACGGTCCTCGCCGGTGTCGCCGTGTTCGGCATCGTCTACGGGGTCGTCAGGGGCAACGACGCAGGCTGGACGAGCGCAGAGGTCCTCACGGCGCTCATCGGCGGCGGTGTCCTGCTCGTCGCCTTCATCCTGCGCCAGCGTGCGGCCAGTGCGCCGCTGCTGCCGTTGCGGCTGTTCGCGGACCGCAGCTTCTCAGTGGCCAACGTCGTCGGGTTCACCTTCAGCTTCGGTGCGTTCGGATCGACGTTCATCCTCATCCAGTTCCTCCAGATCGTGCAGGGGAAGACGCCGCTCGAAGCCGGGCTCATGACCCTGCCGTGGACCGGACTGCCGATGATCGTGGCGCCGCTGGCCGGACTCGTCGCCCCACGCGTCGGGACGCGTGCACTCATCGTCACCGGCCTGCTGTCGCTCGCGGCTGGGCTCGGCTGGCTCGCATCCACGATGACCGCGGACGCCGCGTTCACGACCATGCTGCCCGGCTTCCTGCTCGCGGGGCTCGGCATGGGACTCGTGTTCGCCCCCAGCTCGACCGCGGTGCTCGCCAACGTCCGGGCGGCCGACCGGGCCAAGGCGTCCGGCACCAACTCGACGCTGCGCGAGATCGGCGTTGCGCTCGGAACGGCGGTGCTCGCCGCGGTGTTCACGGGTGCCGGCGGACAGCTGACGCCGACCGGCTACGTCGACGCAGCCATCCCGGCCGTCTTCGTCGGTGCCGCCGTTGTGGTGCTCGCCGCAGTCATCGCGATGTTCCTGCCGGCCGGCAGAGCACGGACGGACGCACCTGCCGTATCGTCCGGGCGAGACGGCGGCCAGGCCGATGCGAGTGCCGACGGGCGGCTGCGCGACCCCGCCGCCGACCGCGCGACGTTGACTCCCGCGCCATGATCGGCCGCCCGGTGTCCCACTTCTGAGGAAAGCTACAACGCCCTGCCGCATCCGAGTGCGCTGGCCTACTGTGGAAGGAGACTTCGAGGGAGAGGGCGATCGGCATGACGGGCACAACAGGCATGACCACCGCGGTGATCGTCGATGCGATCAGGACGCCGTCCGGCCGGGGCAAACCGGGCGGCGCACTGAACGGGTTCCACCCGGCCGACCTCCTCTCCCACACCCTGAGAGCCATCGTCGAACGCAACGATCTCGACCCCGGGATCATCGACGACGTGATCGCCGGCTGCGTCACCCAGGGCGGGCAGCAGTCGGCGAACATCGCACGGAACGCGATCCTCGGAGCAGGCTTCCCCGAATCGGTCCCAGGGACCACGATCGACCGCCAGTGCGGTTCCAGCCAGCAGGCGGCGACGTTCGCGGCGCAGAGCATCATCGCCGGAACGCACGACGTCGTCATCGCGTGCGGCGTCGAGTCGATGAGTCGCCTCCCCATCGGCGCCGCAGCGGGCGGTCAGGACCCATTCGGCACGATGCTGCACGAACGGTACCCGATCGGCCTCGTCAACCAGGGCGTGTCGGCCGAGCTGATCGCGGCCAGGTGGGGGATCGACCGCGACGCCCTCGACGCGTACGCGGCGCGCTCGCACAAGCGCGCAGCAGCGACGTGGGCGGCCGGCGGATTCGACCGGGAGGTCATCCCGGTGACGACGCCGGACGGGTCGATCATCGCCGCCGACGAGACGGTGCGGTCAGGGACGACCGTCGAAGGCCTCGCCGGGCTGCCTGCCGCGTTCTTCTCGGATGCGCTCGCCGACCGCTTCCCCGAGATCGGCTGGCGCATCACGCCGGGCAATTCCTCTCCGCTGACCGACGGCGGCTCGGCCGCGCTCATCATGAGCGAGGAACGAGCGGCGCAATTGGGGCTCACCCCGCGCGCGCGGTTCGTGTCGTTCGCGGTCGTCGGAAGCGACC
Organism: Plantibacter sp. Mn2098; assembly: GCF_049319745.1. Classification (NCBI taxonomy): domain Bacteria; kingdom Bacillati; phylum Actinomycetota; class Actinomycetes; order Micrococcales; family Microbacteriaceae; genus Plantibacter; species Plantibacter sp. Mn2098. Next base: position 10,913 of record NZ_JBMOUH010000015.1, read on the forward strand.
CGATCGAGATGCTCACGGGCGTCATTCCCGCCACCCGTCGGATCCTCGATCGCAGCGGTCTGACCATCGACGACATCGACGCGTTCGAAGTCAACGAGGCGTTCGCCTCCGTCCCACTCGCCTGGCAGCAGGAGTTCGGGGTAGACGATGCGTGGCTCAACCCGCGCGGCGGTGCGATCGCCCTCGGACACCCGCTCGGAGCATCGGGGACGAAACTCCTCGCGACCCTCCTCGGGCAACTCGAAGCGACGGGCGGCCGCTACGGCCTCCAGACAATGTGCGAGGGCGGCGGCATGGCCAACGCGACGATCATCGAGCGGTTGTGAGGGTGCGGCTGTGAGGGCGCTGCCTCACTCGACCACTTGACCATCTGGGCGACGGAAGCGACAGGAGCGACAGGAGCGACATGGACATCACGGGGGCATCGGCGATCGTCACGGGCGGGGCGTCCGGCCTCGGGTACGCGACCGCGATCCGACTGGCGGGCGCGGGCGCGCGGGTCGTCATCGTGGACCTGCCGGGTTCAGCTGGGGCCGAGCGCGCCGACGAGCTGGGCGGCTTCGCGACGTTCGTTCCGGCCGATGTGACGGACGGTCCGCAGGTGCAGGCCGCGGTCGACGCCGCCGTCGAGCGGGGGCCGCTGCGCGTTGTGGTCAACTGCGCCGGGATCGCGCCGCCCGCGAAGGTCCTCGGCAGAGACGGCCCGGCGGACCTCGCCGCGTTCGAACGGGTCATCCGGATCAACCTCGTCGGCACGTTCAACGTCATCCGGCTCGCCGCGGACGCGATGCAGCACAACGACCCCGCCGGCGACGAACACGGGGCAGGGGCCGACCGCGGCGTCATCGTGAACACGGCATCCGTTGCGGCCTTCGACGGGCAGATCGGGCAGCCGGCGTACGCGGCTTCGAAGGGCGGGGTGCACGCGATGACCCTGCCGATCGCCCGTGAGCTGGCGCGGTTCGGGATCCGGGTGGTCACCATCGCACCGGGGATCATGGAGACGCCGATGCTGGCCGGGCTTCCGGAGGCAGCGCAGCTGTCGCTCGGTCAGCAGGTGCCGCATCCGGCACGTCTCGGCCGACCGGACGAGTACGCGGGGCTGGTGCTGCACATCGTCGAGAACGGGTACCTGAACGGCGAGACGATCCGGCTCGACGGGGCGATCCGGATGGCCCCGAAGTGAGCAGGCCCTTCGACGAGCTCAGGGACCGCGCGCGCTTCGGGCCCTTCGACGAGCTCAGGGACCGCGCGCGCTTCGGGCCCTTCGACAAGCTCAGGGACCGCGCGTCGGTCGGGCCCTTCGACAAGCTCAGGGACCGCGGTCATTGAGCCTGTCGAAATGCACCGCCCCATCACCAAGATCGCAACCCCCGGTCCCTGAGCCTGTCGAAGGGCCAGGCACAGCAACACGTCCCGGTCCCTGAGCTTGTCGAAGGGCCAGAGGCACAACACCACCCGAACCAACCGCACGAGAGGAACCGCATGAGTGACAGCATCCTGTTCGAGGTCGACGGGGGAGTGGCGCACGTCACCCTCAATCGCCCGGCGAGGCTGAACGCGATCAACCCGGACGCCGCGACCAGGTGGCGTGACATCGCCGCAGAGATCGCGCGCCGGGACGACATCGGCGCCGTCCTGTTCGATGCCAACGGTCCGGCGTTCTGCGCCGGCGGCGACGTGCTCGAGATGGCCGGACTCGGTGGCCGTCAGGCTGACGGTGAGGCTGATGGTGATGGTGCCGGTGCCGGTACTGCCTCCCCCGGCCGCGGTGCGATGGTCCGAGACCTCGCCGACACCATCCACGAGGGTCATCGGCTCCTGCAGGAGGCCGGCAAGCCGATCGTCGCAGCCGTCCAGGGAGCCGTCGCTGGCGGCGGGCTGGGTTTTATGCTCGTGGCGGATGTCATCATCGCCTCCGATCGTGCGAAGTTCGTGAGCAAGTACGCGGACATCGGCCTCACCCCGGACTGCGGCGTCAGCACGCTGCTCCCGGAGGCGATCGGGATGCGTCGGGCGCTCGAACTCGTCCTCACCCCGCGGACGCTCTCCGCAGCTGAGGCGCTCGACTGGGGTCTGGTGACCGAGGTCGTGCCGTCCGAGGCGCTCGCCGATCGCGCGCGTGAGATCGCCGCATCGTGGATCCAGGGTGCGACGGGTGCGTTCGGTCAGGCCAGGCGGCTGCTGCGCGGAGGCGTCGGACGCAGCTTCCAGGATGCGCTCGATGACGAGGCCCGCACGATCGGCACAGCCATCGAGACGCCCGATGCCGAGGCGCGCATCGGTGCGTTCGCCGCCGCGTCGAAGCAGCAGCAGCAACAACAGCAGCGACCTCCGCAGCCGGAGCGTGTGAAACCACATCCGTCCCCGGCATCCATTCCGAGCCACAAGGAGCACGTATGACGACCCTCGCCGGCAAGACCATCCTGATGTCCGGCGGCAGCCGCGGCATCGGTCTCGCGATCGCGATCCGCGCAGCGCAGGACGGCGCGAACATCGCGCTCCTCGCGAAGACGGACACCCCGGATCCGCGGCTCGACGGCACGATCCACACCGCGGCCGACGCCATCCGTGCTGCTGGCGGCCAGGCGCTGGCGATCGTCGGTGACGTCCGCAACGATGACGACATCCAGCGCGCGGTGTTCGAGACGGTGGGCGAGTTCGGCGGCATCGACATCGTGGTCAACAATGCGAGCGTGCTGAACCTCTCGCGGACGCTCGACCTCGACGTGAAGCGGTACGACCTCATGCAGGACGTGAACGTGCGCGGGACGTTCATGCTTTCGCGGGCGGCGATCCCGCAGCTGAAGGAATCCGCGAATCCGCACATCCTGTCGCTCTCGCCGCCCATCAACCTCGACCCGAAGTGGCTGGGCGGTCACACGGCGTACACGATGGCGAAGTACGGGATGACGCTGGCGACGCTCGGGATCGCGGCGGAGTTCGCACGCGACGGGATCGCGGCGAACACGCTGTGGCCGAAGACGACGATCAAGACGGCGGCGGTCGGCAACATCCTCGGCGGCGAGGCGATGCTCGCGAAGAGTCGGACGCCGGAGATCTACGCCGATGCCGCCTACGAGGTGCTCGTGCGGCCGTCGCGCGAGTTCACCGGTCAGTCGCTGCTCGTCGAGGACGTGCTCGCGGCATCGGGCGTCACCGACCTGTCGAAGTATTCGCCCGGAGTCGACGAGTCCGAGCTCTTCCCCGACATCTTCCTGTGAGCGACGCTGCGCTTCGCCCCGGTCCCTGAGCTGCAACCCCGGTCCCTGAGCTTGTCGAAGGGCCCGTTCACAACTCAGGAGACCCCTCGGCGTGTCGGCCAAGACCGCGCATTCCGGAGGCGACACGCCGGAGCGCTCCTGAGTTGTGAACCGTTTCCGAACGGATCGAGCCGTCAGCCCGTCGCGTCAGTCGACCACGAACAGGCGCGCACCGGTGGCCGTGCTCGACCGGTGCGCCTCCATCCCGGAGCTCACCTGGTAGGTCTGCCCCGCCGTGAGCGAAACGGTGCGGCCGTCGTCGAGTTCGGTCATGAGCTCGCCGTCGAGGACGAGGAGCACATGCCCGCGCGAGCACCAGTGGTCGGCGAGGTAGCCGGCGGAGTAGTCGACCATGCGGATGCGGAGGTCGCCGATCTCCTGGGTGCGCCATCGGGCCTCCCCGGTGAATCCGGCGTGGACGGTCGGCTCGACGGCGGCCCAGTCCGTGGTCGAGAATGCGTGCTCAGCGATATGCATGTCGCTAGCGTATGTGCTGTTCACAACTCAGGAGACCCCTCGGCGTGTCGGCCAAGACCGCGCATTCCGGAGGCGACACGCCGGAGCGGTCCTGAGTTGTGAACCGGGGCCGCCCTTCGACGGGCTCAGGGATCGGTGCGGCTCGGCTCAGGGGGTCGAAGCGGCCCGGCTCAGGGGCCGGAGCAGCTCGGCTCAGGGACCGGGAGTCAGCTCGACTCCGGTGCGGCCGGACTGCTCGGGGTGGCCGGAGTAGGCCGGCACCTGATGGATGTTCTGCTCGACCCAGGACCGGATGTGCGCGAGTGGGGCGGTCGCGCTGCGGCCGAGATCGGTCAGCGCGTACTCGACGTGCAGCGGTACACCGGGGATGACGGTCCGTTCGATGAGGCCGCTCTCCTCGAGCTTCCGCAGTGTGCTCGTCAGGACCTTCGGGCTCACGCCCTCCAGGCGTCGCTTGACCTCGCCGAATCGCAGCGTGCCGTCCTCGAGGGCGCCGATCGCGAGCGCCGTCCACTTGTTGGCGATGAGATCGAGCATGTCGCGGCACGGGCAGGCGGCGGCGTAGACGTCGTTGCGATCGCAGTGGGCTGCGTGGGTATCGGTCGAGGCCTGGTCCGTCACGATCGCCATGCTAGCCGCCATGGTACCCGAAGGGAACCAGGCCCCCTTGCGGGTAACCACCACCCCCGGCGTACGCTCGCGACATGACCGAACAGATGCACGCCGTCGCGTACCGGAAGAACCTCCCCATCACCGATCCAGCGAGCCTCGCGGACGTCGAGCTCCCCGTCCCGACACTCCGTCCGCACGACCTCCTCGTGCGCGTCGAGGCCGTCTCGGTGAACCCCGTCGACGTCAAGCAGAGGGCGGGCTCCGACCCCGGCGGCGACTGGCGCGTGCTCGGGTACGACCAGGCCGGAACGGTCGAGGCGATCGGCGACGCCGTCACCCTCTTCGCGGTCGGCGACCGGGTCTACTCGGCGGGATCCATCGATCGGCAGGGCACCGATGCGGATCTCCACACGGTCGACGAACGCATCGTCGGGCACATGCCCGCATCGCTCGGGTTCGCGGAGGCCGCCGCCCTCCCGCTCACGAGCATCACGGCGTGGGAAGCCCTCTTCGACCGCTTCCGGCTCACTGCGGACAGCGACGACGCACTCCTCGTCCTCGGAGGCGCCGGCGGCGTCGGTTCCGCGATGATCCAGCTCGCGCGGGAACTGACGAACGTCACGATCATCGCGACGGCGTCGAGGCCGGAATCCGCAGCCTGGGTCCGCGAGCTCGGAGCGCACCACATCGTCGACCACCACGGGGACCTCGTCGCCCAGCTCGCCGAGATCGCACCGAAGGGCGTCCGCTACGTCTTCACGCCGTTCTCCGCCGGGATGATCGACACGTTCGCCGCGATCGTCGCACCGGGCGGCGAGATCACCGCGATCGACGAACCGGACGGCCTGGACATCCGCCCGCTCAAGTCGAAGAGCATCACCTGGCACTGGGAGCTCATGTTCACGCGACCGCTGTACGGGACGGACGACATGATCGAGCAGCATCGGCTCCTCGACCGCGTCGCAGAGCTCGTCGACGCCGGACGGTTCCGCACGACGCTCAGCACGACTCTGCACGGTCTCGACGCCGCGAACCTGCGGGAAGCGCATCGGCTCGTCGAATCGGGTCGCACGGTCGGCAAGGTCGTGGTTGCGCGAGCGTGATGGCTGCCGCCCGAGAGGGCGATGGTGCGCGAGGCCGGCGTGATGTGTCCGCCACGAGCAGAATGTCGCATCGTCCGGGTGTCCGGGGGCGGGGTTAGGGTGAAGACGATCAGCACGGACCCGGTTCCGAACGACGGGTCCCGTTGGCGCGGGAAGGGGATCGGGATGTTGGTGCGGGAAGCTCTGGGAGACGTGCTGCGCTCGCTCCGGACCGATCAGGGACGCACGCTCAACGATGTCGCCACGGACGCGAACGTGTCCACGCCCTACCTCTCCGAGTTGGAACGCGGCCGCAAGGACGCCTCCTCCGAAGTGCTCGCGACCATCGCCGCTGCACTCCGCACCCGCCTCGACCTCGTGATGTTCGAAATCGCCGATCGCATCGAGTCCGGAACGGGTTCCGGCGTCCTGACGGGCGAGGCGGCCGGCGCAGAGGCTGCGCGTGGTCATCTCGTGATGCTGCCGTCGGTGGCGGTGTCGCCGGGCGATGCCGAGTCTGCTGAGCTTGCCGAACTGCCGACGCAGAACGCGGCGCTCCTCGCGGCGTAGTTCACGGACGGGAGCCGTCTAGAAGGGGCGCTTGCGCCGAAGTATCGTTTCTGTATACAAAATGGGGCTATTTTCGCGCACCTGAAGTCATTTCGTCGTGATCTGTATACACTGGATGGGTCCGATGGTGACGAAGGAGGCCCAGATGCGCGTCAGCGATCGCGCCTACCGCAGCCTCCGCGAGGAGATCCTCGAGGGCATCCTCCGCCCGGGTATGGTCCTCGCCGAGGTCGAGCAATCTACGAGACTCGGCATCTCACGCACACCACTCCGCGAAGCGCTCTCACGACTCTCGGCGGACGGACTCGTCGGCTCGACGCCCGGCCGAGGACTCGTCGTCACCGAGGTCTCGACCGACCGCATCGATGACCTCTTCCGCGTCCGCCGTGCACTCGAGGAGCAGGCGGCCAGACTCGCAGCGCAACACGGCGATCCGGCACGCTTCACTGCCATCGCCGCCGAATTCGCTGACGCGGGCACCCTGCTCGAACAGGGCGATGAGGCGAAGCGCGCGTACTACGATCTCGTTGCGCGGTTCGACGCCGAGATCGCCGCCGCAGCGGACAACCCGTATCTGACGCAAGCGCTCGGGAACCTCCGCACCCACCTTGATCGGGTCCGCCGCCTCTCGAAGGACCGTCCGGACCGGTTGCTCGCCGCTGCTGCCGAGCATCGCCTCATCGCGGAGGCGATCGCCGCCGGTGACGAAGAACTCGCCGCCCACGCCACGCACGTCCACCTCCACCTCAGCTTGCGCAGCATCCATGCCGCGCGAGCGGCGAAAGGAACCCCATGATCCAGCACCACCTGCGCGTCCACCGGAGCGACGAGAACCTCGCCAAGGAGGGGCAGCTCGCGTGGCAGCTCGCGCGCGTCGCGACCGACACCGTCGACGTGACCCCGGAGGTCGTCGACATGATCATCAACCGGGTGATCGACAACGCGGCCGTCGCCGCGGCATCGCTCACCAGGAAGCCCGTCTCCTCGGCCCGCGCCCAAGTGCTCGCGCATCCCGTGAGCACCGGCGGCAACGGCTCGACGGTCTTCGGCCCGGACCCGGCGCGCAAGGTCTCGCCGGAGTGGGCGGCGTGGGCGAACGGCGTCGCGGTCCGCGAACTCGACTACCACGACACCTTCCTCGCGGCCGAGTACTCGCACCCGGGCGACAACATCCCGCCCATCGTCGCGGTCGCCCAGCACGTCGGATCGACGGGCGCGGACCTCGTGCGCGGCATCGCGACCGGCTACGAGATCCAGATCGACCTCGTGAAGGCCATCAGCCTCCATGCGCACAAGATCGACCACGTCGCACACCTCGGCCCGTCGGCCGCCGCGGGGATCGGCACGATGCTGCACCTCGACCAGGACACGATCTACCAGGCCATCGGCCAGGCCCTCCACACGACCACCGCGACGCGACAGTCCCGCAAGGGCGCGATCTCGACGTGGAAGGCGCACGCCCCAGCGTTCGCAGGCAAGATGGCGGTCGAGGCCGTCGACCGGGCGATGCGCGGCGAGACGAGCCCGTCGCCGATCTACGAGGGCGAGGACGGCGTCATCGCCTGGCTGCTCGATGGCCCCGACGCCTCCTACGAGGTGCCGCTGCCCGGGGAGGGCGAAGCGAAGCTCGCGATCCTCGACAGCTACACGAAGGAGCACTCGGCCGAGTACCAGGCGCAGGCGTGGATCGACCTCGCGCGGAAGCTGCACAACGAGTATCCGGAGTTGGTGGCCCTTCGACAGGCTCAGGGACCGGGTGCGGATGCTGCCCAGGGGACTGGACCGGGTGCGGATGCGGCTCAGGGGACGGACGCACCGGCGATCCAGAGCATCGTCCTCCACACCTCGCACCACACGCACTACGTCATCGGCTCCGGGGCGAACGACCCGCAGAAGTACGACCCGACGGCGTCACGTGAGACGCTCGACCACTCGATCCCGTACATCTTCGCCGTGGCGCTGCAGGACGGCGCGTGGCACCACGTCGACTCCTACACACCGGAGCGCGCCGGCCGTCCGGACACGGTCGCGCTGTGGCACAGCATCACGACCGCGGAGGACCCGGAGTGGACGCGCCGTTACCACTCGAACGACCCGGCAGAGAAGGCGTTCGGCGGTCGTGTGGAGATCACGCTGACCGACGGCACGACGATCGTCGACGAGATCGCGGTGGCCGATGCGCATCCGCTCGGCGCGCGCCCCTTCGCCCGCGCCGACTACATCGCCAAGTTCCGCGCCCTCGCCGAGGACGTCCTCGAACCCGCGGAGATCGAGCGCTTCCTGGGCCTCGCCGAGCGCCTCCCCGAGCTGACGGCCGACGAGGTCGCCGCCCTCACCATCCAGGCCGCACCCGGTGTGCTGGCCGCCGCACCCCACCCGACGGGACTCTTCTGATGCTGTACTCGCAGACGACACCGGCCGACAAGCGTCGCGCCTTCCGTGAGCGACTCGCGACCGGCGAGCTGCTGCGCTTCCCCGGCGCGTTCAACCCGCTGTCCGCGCGCCTCATCGAGCAGAAGGGCTTCGACGGCGTGTACATCTCGGGCGCCGTGCTCGCCGCGGACCTCGGGCTCCCCGACATCGGGCTGACGACGCTCACCGAGGTCGCCGGCCGCGCGAAGCAGATCGCCCGCATGACCGAGCTGCCCGCGATCGTCGACGCCGACACCGGCTTCGGCGAGCCGATGAACGTGGCACGCACGATCCAGGAACTCGAAGACGCCGGCCTCGCGGGCGCGCACATCGAGGACCAGGTGAACCCCAAGCGCTGCGGGCACCTCGACGGCAAGCAGGTCGTCGACGAGGGCACGGCGCTCGGCCGCATCCGGGCCGCGGTCGACGCGCGCCGGGACCCGAACTTCCTCGTCATGGCGCGCACCGACATCGCCGCCGTCGACGGACTCGACGTCGCGATCGACCGCGCCAAGAAGCTCGTCGACGCGGGCGCGGACGCGATCTTCCCCGAAGCGATGCGGTCGCTCGAGGAATTCGCGGCGATGCGCGCAGCGGTCGACGTGCCGATCCTCGCCAACATGACCGAGTTCGGTAAGAGCGAGCTGTTCACCTCGCAGCAGCTCGCCGACGTTGGCATCAACATCGTCATCTGGCCGGTGTCGCTCCTCCGGATCGCGATGGGGGCCGCCGGTCGGGCCCTCGACACCGTGACCGAGGAGGGATCGCTCACGTCGAAGCTCGGCGAGATGCAGCATCGGGCCGATCTCTACGACCTCATCGACTACGAGGGCTACAACCGGTTCGACGGTTCGGTCTTCAACTTCACGGTCAACCGGTAGGCGAGGCGTCCCCGGTGCCTGAGCTCGTCGTCCCGGTCCCTGAGCTTGTCGAAGGGTTGACGTGAGACACTTCGACAAGCTCAGTGACCGCGAAGCTCAAGCTCAGTGACCGGCCTCCCGGTCCCTGAGCCTGTCGAAGGGCCAACGGCACCACGCACCACCAGCACGGACTCAGCAAAGGAGCAGACATGACGGGCAACGGCACCACGAACGCGACCATCGACATCAAGAAGGGTCTCGCGGGAGTCGTCGTCGACGTCACCTCGGTCTCGAAGGTGAATCCGGAGACGAACTCGCTCCTCTATCGCGGCTATCCCGTGCAGGAGCTCGCCGCGCAGTGCAGCTTCCAGCAGGTCGCGTACCTCTTGTGGAACGGCGAACTGCCGAGCGATGAGCAGCTCGCAGCGTTCGAGGCCGACGAGCGCGGGCAGCGGGCGCTCGATGACAACGTCAAGGCCGCCATCGATCTCCTGCCGACCACCTGTCACCCCATGGACGTCGTCCGGACCGCGGTGAGCGTCATCGGCGCCAACGATCCCGATGCCGAGGACGCCAGCCCGGAGTCCAACGCCCGCAAGTCCGTGAGCCTGTACGCGAAGCTGCCGGCGATCGTCGCCTACGATCAGCGCCGTCGACGAGGGCAGGACATCGTCCCGCCGCGGGATGACCTCGACTACAGCGCCAACTTCCTCTTCATGACGTTCGGCGAGGAAGCCGATCCGGTGGTCGTCGAGGCGTTCAACGTGTCGATGATCCTGTACGCGGAGCACTCCTTCAACGCGTCGACGTTCACGGCTCGGGTCATCACCTCGACCCTCAGCGACCTGTACTCGTCTGTCGTCGGCGCCGTCGGTGCACTCAAGGGCGCGCTCCACGGCGGCGCGAACGAAGCCGTTATGCACGTCTTCGGCGAGATCGGGACGGCCGATCATGCGGTCGAGTGGCTGGAGACGGCGCTCGCCGAGAAGCGCAAGATCATGGGCTTCGGGCACCGCGTGTACAAGAACGGCGACTCGCGGGTCCCGACGATGCACGCCGCGCTCGAACGCCTCGTCGAGCACTACGACCGCCCGGAGGTCCTGGAGCTGTACACGACCCTCGAGGACGCGATGGTCTCACGCAAGAACATCAAGCCGAACCTCGACTACCCGTCCGGTCCCGCGTACAACCTGATCGGCTTCGACACACCCACGTTCACGCCGTTGTTCGTGGCATCGCGTGTCGTCGGATGGACGGCTCATGTGGCGGAACAGCTCGCCTCGAACGCCCTCATCCGCCCGCTGTCGGAGTACGTCGGACCCGAGGAACGACACCTGCTGTCCTAGGCGGGTAATTCCCGGTCACTGTCCACCATCTGATGGGTGGACAGGAGTACGCTGATGTCACAGACACCAGCGTCTCAACGAGAGGGAATCTCCCATGCCAGTACCGTCCGGTCAGCCCCTGTTCGAGCGCAAGTCCCTGCGCGAGACCGCAGCGGAGCAGATTCGCGCCGCGATCTTCGACGGGACTCTGCAGCCCGGCGAGAACCTGAACGACCAGGAACTCCAGGACTGGCTCGGCGTTTCACGCACCCCCATCCGTGAAGCCCTCAATGACCTCGCCCGCCTCGGCCTCATCGAGATGGCCCCGCAGCGCTACACGCGTGTCGCGCAGCCGACCCCGGAGGACCGCACCTACATCCTCCAGACGCTCGGCGCGCTCGTCGGCGGCGTCGTCCGCGTGACTGTCCCCGAACTCTCCAAGCAGCAGCGCACCACGCTCGCGAAGTCGGTCGATGGCGTCATCGCCATCGTCGGCAAGCGCGACGCCAAGGGCCACGGCGACCTGTCCTGGAAGCTCGTCGACGAGTTCATCGCGGCATGCCCCAACTCGGTGCTCGTGACGGCGACCCGCGACCTCATCGACGGCCTCGCGTACCGACTGTCGGTCACGCGCACCGAGGAGAGCACCGCGTGGGACGCGCTCGAAATCGGTTACCCGTCACTGCGCGACGCCGTCTTGGCGAACGACGCGATCGCCGCGGAGCTCGCCATCGAGACGGTGTTCCAGCTGCCGCTGCCCGCAGCGGAGTAGTTCCGGCGGGGCTCGGTGGGGCTCAGCGGGGCTCAGAGGGCCTTACCGGGCTGCAGCGGATGTGAGCGAGTCCCGGCAGATCTCGGGGACTCCGGCAATTCATCGATCCGGCCGACGATCACGGGTTCCGTGGTCGTCGGCCGTTGTCGTCGGCGCGCCATCGGTCGAAATCGCGCAAGGCGATCAGCCGGAACCGGGGAGCCGTTGTATGACTCCGACAGATGATGCGTAGACGGTGCACAAGCGGCGGTAGCATCCACGCATGCATCTGATGTTCCGCACCCTGCTGCTGTTCCTCACCTCCCGTCGTCGGTTGCGTCGGGGCGAGAAGCTCGGGAATTGGGACGTCGGCCGGATCCAGGTGCGGGTCCTGCCGACCGACCTCGATTTCCTCCGCCACATGAACAACGGCGTCTACCTGTCGATCTTCGACCTCGGGCGCTTCGACCTGCTCATCCGGAACGGCCTGTGGGACGAATTCGATCGCCGAGGCTGGTATCCGGTGGTGTCGAGCGAGAGCATCACGTTCCGGAAGTCGCTGCAGCTGTGGCAGCGGTTCACGGTCGAGTCACGGGTCGTCGGCTATGACGACAAGGGCGTGTTCATCGAGCATCGGGCGATCGTCGATGGCGAGATCTACACGCAGGCGACCGTGCGGGGCCGCTTCCTGAAGAAGTCGGGCGGCACCGTGTCCATCGCGGAACTCCTCGAGATCACGGGCCCGCCGCCCGCAGACATCACCGTCCCCGCGTGGCAGAAGCAGTGGGCCGTCGACGTCGCCCTTCCCCCCACGAAGGCCCCAGCCCCCTCCGACTGGTAGCCCTCCTCCATCCCGCGAGGGGTCACGAATGGCTAGTTGACGGGGCATTGGACTAGCCATTCGCGACCCCTCGCGGGATGGGATGTCGGTGGGGGGACGTAGGGTGATGGCGATGTCAGCTGTGATGATGGATTCGGATGCGCGACCGGTACCGAGCGTGAGTACGCGGTATCGGCCGCCCGTGCCGATCGATGTGCACTCGACGCTGGGGCTCATTGCTCGCGGCGGCGACGGGCCGTGCTTCCGCCGGACCCCGACGGGGGTGTGGTTGACGATGCGGACGCCAGAGGGGGCCGCGACACTGCACGTCGGCGTCTGGGCCGCAGGGGAGATCGCCGCGACCGCCTGGGGTCCCGGCGCGGAGTGGGCCATCGACGGCGTACCGGCGCTCCTCGGCGCCGACGACGACTGGAGCGGCCTCGACGTCTCGGCCAGCCCGTTGCTCACCGAAGTCCTGCGCCGGAACCCCGGCCTCCGCCTCAGCCGCAACCGACTCGTGTTCGAGATGCTCGTACCGGCCGTCCTCGAACAGAAGGTCACCGCCCTCGAAGCCTGGCGCGCCTGGCGACACCTCGTCCGCGCGCACGGTGAGCCGGCGCCAGGGCCCGCTCCGGAGGGCATGGTCGTCGCACCCGCGGCCGCGGCCTGGCGGATGATCCCCAGCTGGGAGTGGCACACCGCCGGCGTCGGACCGCAGCGGTCGGAGACCGTCGTCCGGGCGTCTCGACTGGCCGATGCGATCGAACGCACGATCGACGAGCCACCCGTCGAAGCAGCACGACGTCTGCAGAGCCTCCCGGGCATCGGGGTGTGGACCGCGGCTGAAGTCGCCCTCCGCGCGCACGGCGACCCCGACGCGGTGAGCGTCGGCGACTACCACCTCGCATCGAGCGTCGGACAGGCGTTGACCGGCAGCCCGGTCGACGACGACGCGATGCTCGACCTCCTCACCCCCTGGGCTGGACAGCGGCAGCGGGTGCTGCGGCTGATCGGGCGCAGCGGCATCCACAAGCCGCGGCGTGGGGCCAAGATGACGATTCAGGACCATCGGCGGCATTGAAGGGGGTTGGGGCCGGGCCCTTCGACAGGCTCAGGGACCCGGCGCGGGCGGGTTGTCGAAGGGTCGCGGGGTCCTCTCGGGCTCCAGCGAATAGTCTGGGGACATGGTGAACGTTCCGGACGAGACGTCCCCCGAACAAACCGCTCTCGAACACCGAGCGATCGCTCTCGCGAGCCGTTGGGTCGATGAGGGCGCAACAGCAGTGGCCGATCCGGCAGCCGCCCGCCTCGCCGGCGTGCTCCGGGACCCGGACGGCCTCGCGTTCACCGTCGGCTTCGTCGACGGCGTGATGCGGCCGGAAGACCAGGTCGTCGCCGGCAACAACCTCGCAGCCGTCGCCAAACTCACCCCAGGCTTCCTGCCCTGGCAGCTCAAGACGGCCCTCCGGGTCGGCGGGACCGTCGCGCCCGCGATGCCCTGGGGCGTCGTCCCGATCGCCCGCTCCGTGCTGCGCCGGATGGTCGGCCACCTCGTCGTCGACGCCACGCCGGCGCACCTCGAAGAAGCCCTCACCAAGCTGCGCGCCGACGGTTCCCGCCTCAACCTCAACCTCCTGGGTGAAGCCGTCCTCGGCGAACGCGAAGCGGCGAAGCGCCTCGCCGGCGTCCGCACCCTCCTCGAACGGCCCGACGTCGACTACGTGTCCGTCAAGGTGTCCTCCATCGCCAGCCAGCTCTCGATGTGGTCGTTCGACGAAGCCGTCGAGCGCATCGTCGGACGGCTCACCCCGCTCTATGAGACGGGGCTCGCGAACGGCACGTTCATCAACCTCGACATGGAGGAGTACCGCGACCTCGATCTCACGATCGCAGCCTTCACCCGCATCCTCGACCAGCCGCACCTGCTCCGGGCCGAGGCCGGCATCGTGCTCCAGGCGTACCTGCCGGACGCGCTCGCGGCCATGATGCAGCTGACCGCGTGGTCCAAGCAGCGTGTTGCTGCCGGTGGCGCACCCATCAAGGTGCGGCTCGTGAAGGGCGCCAACCTCGCGATGGAGCGGGTCGACGCGGCCCTGCACGGTTGGCCCCTCGCGACCGTCGGGTCCAAACGCGAGGCCGACACCAACTACAAGCGCGTCCTGCACTGGGCGCTCACGCCCGAGCACACGGCGGTCGTGAAGGTCGGTGTCGCTGGGCACAACGTGTTCGACATCGCCTATGCCTTCCTGCTCGCCGGCGACCGAGGCGTCGCCGACCACATCGATTTCGAGATGCTGCTCGGGATGGCCACCGGACAGGTGGAGGCCATCAAGGGCGACGTCGGCAACGTCCTCCTCTACACACCCGTCGTCGACCCGAAGGAGTTCGACGTCGCGATCGCCTATCTCGTCCGCCGGCTGGAGGAGAACGCGAGCGCAGACAACTTCATGTCCGCAGTGTTCGAACTCGCGAGTTCGCCAACGCTGTTCGCGCGGGAACGCCGCCGTTTTCTCGACGCTGCCGAGGAACTGCGCGAGACCTACGGGGAGATCCCCGGCCCGAACCGGACGCAGGACCGCCTGGCCGAGGAAGCCGCTGCTGCCTCAGCTTCCGCGGCCGCTTCCGCTGCAGCTGCTGCCTCGAACGCTGCTGCGGCGTCGACCGGACCGGACGATCATCACCACCCGGCCGATGTCCAGATCACGAGTACCGACGACCTCTTCCGTGACGCGGCAGGGCCGGAAGAGGGCCTCACGCACCAGGTGCTCGGCCTTGAACGCGGGTCGCGGTCCGACAGCGTGATCCCGAGCACCACGGGCTACGTCGAGACCGCCGTGTTCTCCCGCTCGGAGCGCGGAGGGATCGTCGACGGCGCGATCAGCTTCACGAACACCCCGGACACCGATCCGTCGCTGCCGAGGAACCGCGAGTGGGCCGCCGAGATCCTGGCCCGCGTGCCGGGGTCCACCCTCGGGACCGAGCGCATCGCATCGGCCGAGGTCACGGACGCCGCCGAGTTGGACCGCATCGTCGCCGGTGTCGCCGAGGCCGGCAGACGATGGGCGTCACGGCCGGCCGCAGCGCGTGCCACCGTGCTCCGCGCCGCCGGCCGGATGCTCGCGGCACGCCGCGCATCGCTCATCGAAGTCATGGCGAGCGAGACGGGCAAGACCATCGCGGAGGGCGATCCTGAGGTCAGTGAAGCGATCGACTTCGCGAACTACGCGGCAGCCAACGCGCGCGGCCTCGACGAGGTGCGTGGCGCACGGTTCGTGCCGTCGCGCGTGACCCTCGTGGTGCCGCCGTGGAACTTCCCGGTCGCGATCCCGGCCGGCGGTGTGCTCTCCGCGCTCGCAGCAGGGAGCGGGGTCGTCATCAAGCCGGCGCCGCAGGCGAAACGCTCGGCCGCCGTGCTGGTCGAGGCGCTGTGGGACGCCGGTGTGCCGCGTGACGTCCTCGCCCTCGTCGACGTGGCGGAGGACGAGCTGGGGGAGCACCTCGTCACGCACCCCGACGTCGACCGGGTCGTCCTCACCGGTTCGTTCGAAACGGCCGCGCTGTTCCGCAGCTGGCGGGCCGATCTGCCGCTCCTCGCGGAGACGAGCGGCAAGAACGCGATCATCGTCACGCCGAGCGCTGACCTCGATCTCGCGGTCGCCGACATCGTGCAGAGCGCGTTCGGACATGCCGGACAGAAGTGCTCGGCCGCCTCGCTCGTGATCCTCGTCGGTTCCGTCGCTCGCTCAGAGCGGTTCCTCCGACAGCTGGAGGACGCCGTGCGGTCGGTGCGGGTCGGGTGGCCTGCGGACGCCGGAACCCGGATGGGGCCGATCATCGAACCCGCCGGCGAGAAGCTCCTCGAGGGCCTCACCTCGCTCAGGCTCGGCGAGCACTGGCTCGTGCAGCCGCAGCTCCTCGACGACTCCGACGTCACGGGTGATGCCCCGAGCGGACGCCTGTGGTCGCCCGGCGTGCGGACGGGCGTCCAGGCCGGTTCGCCGTTCCACACGACCGAGTACTTCGGGCCGGTGCTCGGCGTGATGCACGCGCCGACGCTCGCCGACGCGATCCGCTTCCAGAACGCGACGCCGTACGGGCTCACCACCGGCATCCACACCCTCGACGCCGACGATCTCGCCGAATGGGTGGATCACGTCGAAGCCGGCAACCTGTACGTCAACCGGGGGATCACTGGCGCCATCGTGCAGCGGCAGCCGTTCGGCGGCTGGAAGCGGTCATCGGTCGGCACCGGTGCGAAGGCCGGCGGCCCCAACGCGTTGTTCGGGTTGGGCGACTGGATCCCGGACCCGGGTTCGTCCAGCCGGACGCTCCACCTGCGCGGCCTCGACACGCGCATCGCCAAGCTCATCGAGGCAGCCCAGCCGTCGCTCACCTATGAGGCGTTCGACGTGCTCCGCCGTTCTGCGCTGAGCGACGCCGTCGAGTGGGGCACCGAGTTCGGCGAGGTCAAGGACGTCTCCAAGCTCGGGGTGGAGCGCAACCTGTTCCGCTACCGGCCCGTGCCCGTCACCGTGCGGATGGCGGCCGGAGCCGACCTCGGTGATGCGCTTCGTGTGCTCATCGCGGCCGTGCGATCACGCTCCGCGTTCACGCTGAGCCTTGGCGGACGACTGCCCCGTGAGGTGCGCGACTGGCTCACCGAGCTGGACATCGCCGTCTCGCTGGAGACCGATGAGCAATGGCTCACCCGGATGGCTGCCCGTGCGCCGATCGACGCCGGTGACGGTGTGGAGGCGCCGGTGTTCCCGACCAGGGTGCGGATCGTCGGGCCGAGGCGCGAGCCCGTGTTCGAACCGGCGATCGACGAGGGCGCGGAGGTGCCGACTGAAGCTGCGGGCGGTGTCGGCGCAGCCGCATCGCTCAGGGTCGATCCGGAACCGCTCGCCCTCCGGCTGAGCGAGGCACTCGGTGGCGATCCGGAGATCGCGATCTACGCCGGGCCGGTCACACAGTCCGGCCGGGTCGAACTCCTGCCGTTCCTCCGTGAACAGTCGATCTCGATCACCGCGCATCGCTTCGGGACGCCAGACCCCTGGTCCCAGGCCGTCATCTGACGCTTCCGCATGGCCGCCGGTTCGCCTCGGAATGGCGATCGGTGCGGTGCGCTGCGCTCAGCGGTCGGCTCGGAGTGCTGCGGTGACGAGGGCGATGGCGTCGTCGACGGGCACACCGAGCTGGTGGATGCGATCGGCGAAGGCAGTGGCGGCCAGTTGGGCGTGCCGCTCGGTGGTATCGCCGTGGGCTGAGACGAAGCTCCCGGCCCGGCCCCGTGTCTCGATGACCTCGTCGGTTTCGAGTGCCCGGTACGCCTTGGCGACGGTGTTCGGGGCGATACCGAGCTCATCGGCCAGCCCTCGAACGGTCGGGAGTTTCGCCCCGGCGGCGAGTGTCCCCTCGCGGACGGCGTCGATCACCTGCGTCCGCAACTGCTCGAACACGGGGACACCTGACGCTTCATCGACGCGGAACTCCATGCCCAGAGGCTAACGGATGACGCGCGCGCCGTTCAGCCGCCGGTCGGCCACGGTTTCAGTCGACGTGACGATGGATGAGCCTCGTCAACACGATCGCACTGCGCGTGTGGTCGACGTTGGGCGCCACCCGCACCTTTTCGAGTGCGTCCTCGAGCGCAGGAATGTTGCGCGCCCGCATGTGCACGATCGCGTCGGCGCTGCCCGTGACGGTTCCGGCGTCGACGACTTCCGGCACTCCGGAGAGGATTCGCAGCAACTCGCTCGGTGAAACGGTCCCGCGGCAGAAGAGTTCGACGTAGGCTTCTGTCTGCATCCCGTCAACGGTGGGGTCGACCTGGATGGTGAAGGACTGGATCACTCCGTCAGCCACCAGCCGGTCGACACGACGTTTCACGGCCGATGCCGACAACCCGACGACTGATCCGATGTCGCCGTACCCGGCTCGTGAGTTCTGCCTGAGCAGGTCGATGATGCCGCGGTCGAGATTGTCCATGCCACCAGTCTACGCACGTTTCTTGCGTCCTTCACGGCAAATACGCAGTTTTCTTGCGTACAGACAGCTGAGAACGCGGTGAACACCGTGTGACACTGAATATGGCGTGCCCCACGGGGCCCGAGGACAGCGTCCGCCGAAGCGCACCACTCCTTGGAGGACGACGTGTCATCGACGACCGATCAACAGACCGCACCGCAGCCCGGGATGGCAGGGCTCGCATCGGCAGGCCCTACAACGGCAGGGCTCGCATCGGCCCCGCTCCGCTCGGCCGGAGAACGGCAGGGCAACACCCGCCGCTACCTCATGTGCCGCCCGGACCACTTCACGGTCAGCTACCGCATCAATCCGTGGATGCATCCAGAGGACCCGACGGACACCTCGCTCGCCGTGCAGCAGTGGGAATCGCTCCACGCCGCCTACCTGGCGCTCGGGCACGACATCGAGCTCATCGAGCCAGGCGCCGGACTCCCGGACATGGTGTTCGCCGCGAACGGCGGGTTCACCCTCGACGGCATCGCGTACGGCGCGAAGTTCACCCATCCGGAGCGCGCGCCGGAGGGTCCCGCGTACATGGACTGGTTCCGCGATGCAGGCTTCCGCGTCATCGAGCCGGAGTTCGTCAACGAGGGGGAGGGCGACATCATGCTCGTCGGCGACACGATCCTCGCCGGCACCGGCTTCCGCACCGACCCGCGCAGCCACGACGAGGTCCGTCGGGTGTTCGACCGCGAGGTCCTCAGCCTCACCCTCGTGAACCCGAGCTTCTATCACCTGGACACGGCCATCTCCGTCCTCGATCCGCTCTCGGGCGATGCGGCGGCGAACATCGCGTACCTGCCGGAGGCCTTCGACGCCGACGGGAACCGGCTGCTCGAGCAGCGCTACCCTGACGCGATCCGCGTGAGCACCGAGGACGCAGCGGTGCTGGGGCTCAACTCGATCTCCGATGGTCGCAACGTCGTCATCGCCGCTCGGGCCGTCGGGTTCGACGCCCAACTGCGGGAACGCGGATACCATCCGATCGGCGTCGACCTGTCCGAGCTGCTGCTCGGCGGCGGCGGCGTGAAGTGCTGCACCTTGGAGCTGCGGTCATGAGCGAGGTGCGGAACACGATGGCCGCCCAGGCGACCGGCTCATACATCGCCCAGGAGGACCGGCACGCGGCGCACAACTACCACCCGCTGCCCGTCGTCGTGGCCTCGGGGGACGGCGCCTGGGTGACCGATGTCGACGGCAAACGCTACCTCGACTGCCTCGCCGCGTACTCGGCCGTGAACTTCGGCCACTCCAACCCCGTGCTGCTCGACGCCGCGCGCGCCCAGCTGGACCGCATCACCCTCACGAGCCGGGCGTTCCACAACGACCAGCTCGGACCGTTCGTCACCGAGCTGGCAGCCTTGGCCGGCAAGGACATGGTCCTGCCGATGAACACCGGCGCCGAGGCCGTGGAGTCCGCGATCAAGGTCGCGAGGGCCTGGGGCTACCGGGTGAAGGGCGTCCCGGACGGTGAGGCGAACATCGTGGTGATGGCCGGCAACTTCCACGGCCGCACCACCACGATCATCAGCTTCTCCGACGACGAGTCGGCCAGGGCGGACTTCGGTCCGTACACGCCCGGCTTCCGGACGGTCCCCTACGGCGACGCCGCCGCGCTCGAAGCAGCGATCGACGACCACACGGTCGCCGTCCTGCTCGAACCCATCCAGGGCGAGGCCGGCATCATCGTGCCGCCCGCCGACTATCTGCCGGCCGTACGGGAGATCTGCACGCGGTTGCGGGCGCTCTTCATCGCCGATGAGATCCAGTCAGGGCTCGGGCGGACGGGGGCGACGTTCGCGTGCGACCTCGTCGACGTCGTTCCGGACGTGTACCTGCTCGGCAAAGCGCTCGGCGGCGGCATCGTGCCGGTGTCGGCGGTCGTTGCGGATGCCGATGTGCTCGGTGTGCTGCACGCCGGGGAGCACGGGTCGACGTTCGGCGGGAACCCGCTCGCAGCGGCGGTCGGCCGCGCCGTCGTGTCGATGCTCGCCACCGGTGAACCCCAGGCGCGCGCCCGGGAGCTGGGCGGTGTGCTGCGTGAGCGGCTCGAGGCGCTCATCGGCCACGGTGTCGTCGCCGTCCGTGGGGCCGGGCTGTGGGCCGGGATCGACATCGACCCGGTGAAGGGCACCGGGCGGGAGATCTGCGAACGCCTGATGGAGCGCGGTGTGCTCGCGAAGGACACGCACGGGTCCACCATCCGGTTGGCGCCGCCCATCGTGGTGTCGGAGGAGGACCTCGTGTGGGCCGTCGAGCAGCTCGAGGCCGTGCTGGTCGACGCCTGATCGAGGCCCGACGGGCGGCTGAGGAGTGCGTTCGGGAACACGGCGGGACGACGGATCTCGGCATCGTCTGCTGAGACGTATCCGGGGAGAACGCGTGCCCCGGGGAGGCCGGTCCGGCTACGATCGGGCCATGAACCCAGGCGATGAGGCCGGTGCGGCCAGACAGACGACTCAGGACGATGCGGCGAGGAGGCTCGACGAGCGCGTCGCGTCGCTCACACTCGAGGAGAAGGCCTCGCTCACGAGCGGTGCCGACTTCTGGTCGACCAAAGAAGTCGCGCGAGTCGGCATCCCCTCCATCTTCCTGACCGATGGCCCGCACGGCGTCCGCAAACAGCTCGCCGGCGGCGACCACCTGGGGCTCGCCGACAGTGTGCCGGCCACGTGCTTCCCGCCGGCGGTCGCGCTCGGATCCACGTGGGATCCGGAACTCGTGGAGCGAGTGGGCGCTGCGCTCGGCGAGGAGGCCGCGGCGGAGGGTGTCGCGGTCCTGCTCGGGCCGGGCATCAACATCAAACGGTCGCCGCTGTGCGGACGCAACTTCGAGTACCTGTCGGAGGATCCGCTCGTGAGCGGCGTGCTGGGCGCCGCACTCGTTCGCGGGTTGCAGAGCCGGGGTGTCGGGGCGTCGCTCAAGCACTTCGCCGTGAACAACCAGGAGACCGACCGCCTGCGGGTGAGCGCCGACGTGGATGAGCGGCCGCTGCGCGAGATCTACCTGCGCGCGTTCCAGCGCGTCGTCACCGAGGAGCAGCCGTGGACGGTCATGTGCTCCTACAACCGCATCAACGGCGTGTACGCGTCAGAGGACCGATGGCTGCTCACGGACGTGCTGCGCGGCGAGTGGGGCTTTACCGGGGTCGTCGTCTCCGACTGGGGCGCCGTCGCGAACCGCGTCCCCGCACTCGAAGCCGGGCTCGACCTCGAGATGCCGGCCTCCGGGGGCCGGACGGACCAGGCGATCGTCGCCGCCGCGCGGGACGGTTCGCTGGCCGAGTCGGTGCTCGATGCGAGCGTGGCGCGACTGATCGCGTTGGCCGATCGGGCCGATGCGGGTGCCGATGCGGAAGCCTCGTACGACGTCGACGCGCACCACGCGCTCGCGAGGGAGGTCGCCGGCCGCGGCATCGTCCTGCTCCGCAACGACGGCGGGATCCTGCCGTTGGAGGGCGGCGCGGCGGCCGAGGGAGTGGCCGCCGAGGGAGTGGCCGTCGAGGGGGCCGGCGCGATCGCGGTCATCGGCGAGTTCGCCAGGACCCCGCGGTACCAGGGCGCGGGGAGCTCGCAGATCAATCCGACGAGACTCGATGCGGCCCTCGATGAGATCCGTGCGCTCGCCGGGCACCGTGAGGTGCGTTTCGCACCCGGGTACACGGTCGGCGGGGAGGGCGACGCCGGCGACGACGGACCGGCTCGGCTCCTGGCCGAAGCGGTCACGACGGCCGCCGAGGCGGAGGTAGTCGTCCTGTTCCTCGGTCTGCCGGGGGAGGAGGAGTCCGAGGGCTTCGATCGCGAGCACCTGGAACTGCCGGCCGTGCAGACCGATCTGCTCGACGCGATCCTCCAGGTGAACCGCCGGGTCGTTGTGGTGCTGTCGAACGGCGGCGTCGTGCGGCTGTCCGGGTGGGCGGACCGTGTGGCGGCGATCGTCGAAGGCTGGCTGCTCGGCCAGGCCGGGGGCGGGGCGATCGCGGACGTGCTCTTCGGGGTCGTGAATCCGTCCGGCCGGCTCGCGGAGAGCATCCCGTTGCGGTTGGAGGACAGCACGGCGTTCGGCGCGTTCCCGGGGGAGTTCGGCCACGTGCGGTACGGCGAGGGGTTGCTCGTCGGGTATCGCGGATACGACACGAAGGGTGCGGAGGTGAGCTTCCCGTTCGGACACGGCCTCTCCTATACGCGGTTCGGATACGGCGACGCGACGATGGAGATCGGCGCCGACGGCGATCTGCGGGTCTCGGTCCCGGTCGAGAACACGGGCGCGGTCGCAGGGCGCGAGGTCGTGCAGGTGTACGTGTCAGTTCCGGAATCCGCTGTGAGCCGTCCCGTCCATGAGCTCGCGGGATTCCGGTCGGTCGAGCTGGCCCCTGGGGAGCGGCAGGTGGTGGACATCGCGGTGCGGCTGGCCGACATCGCGTACTTCCACCCGCTCGCCGGCCGGTGGGTCGTCGAGGGCGGCGAGTACCTCGTAGAGGTCGGTGCGTCCTCCAGGGACATCAGGACCACCGCGCGCATCGCGCTCGCCGGAGACGATCCCGTCCTCCCGTTGGATGCCGACTCCACGATCGGCGAGTGGCTGGCTCACCCGATCGGTTCCGTCGTGCTCGGGCAGGCGATGGCGTCGGTCGCCGGCGAGGGCGGAGAGGCCGGCATGTTCGGGGATCCGGCGGTCGCGAGGATGATGGCGTCGATGCCGCTCGGCCGTGTGGCGGCGTTCCCGGGCAGCCCCATCACCGACGAGGCGATCGCCCAGCTCGTCGCTGCCGCGAACTGAGGCAGAGCCGCTCGCGAGGGGAGGCAAGTCGTCGCCGCGTGGCTCGCCGGGCGACGACATGCCTCCCCTCGCGGTGCGCGAGCCGCTGGTAGGCTTCTCGACGGAACTTGCGCCCTCCCGACCACCGTCGGATGCGGGCAGGCGGGTTCCGGTTCGATGTCGAGCTCAGGGGTGGACTCGACAGGACGTCGGATTCCTCGGCAGCCGATGCTGTGCGCGATGTTCGATGCGCGCGTCGGTGCGGAGAGGGAACCGATCGATGACGTGTTGATGGCCGTCACCTGAACGACGATTTCTTCACTGCGTTCATACAGAGAACGCACAGATGAATGGCGTGTGATGAGCTGTGAGTGATTCGAGAGGCACCGACACGAGGGGCATCGTGGTGGGCAGACCAGCGGTCGCCGGCGATCCCAGCACGCCGCGCGTCCCGGCAACGGCCTGGGGCGCCGCCCGCAGCCTGCCGATCCGGGTGCTCGCCCTGTTCGGGCTGCTCGGCTTCGCCGCATCGGCCATCGGCTCCTGGATCCCGTCACTGTGGGGCGATGAAGCCGCCAGCATCATGTCGGCTGAACGCTCCTGGGCGTCCCTCCTCCCGATGCTCGGCACCGTCGACGCCGTCCACGGCCTCTACTACGCACTCTTGCACGTGTGGATCGACCTCTTCGGCGCCTCCACGTTCTCGGTGCGCCTGCCGAGCGCCATCGCGATCGGCATCGCCACCGCCGGCGTCGCACTCCTCGGCACCAAACTCGCCGGTCGAACCGTCGGCATCATCGCAGCAGCCATGTTCATCGTGCTGCCCCGCGTCACCTACATGGGCGAGGAGGCGCGGTCGTATGCGCTCACCATCGCGCTCGTCGTCTGGCTGACCGTCGCGTTCATCGCGCTCGCGTCCTCACGTGAGAAGCGGGTCATGCCGTGGGTCGCCTTCGGCGCACTCTTCGCGTTCGCGTGCGTCCTCTTCATCTACACGAGCCTGTTCGTCCTGGTCTACGCCGTGATCGCTTGGAACATGCGTGCCGACCGGCCGACGCTCTGGCGGGCGGGCATCGCGCTCGGATCCGGCGGTGTCATCGCGCTCCCCGTGATCGTCATCTCGTACCTCGAACGCAACCAGATCGCGTTCCTCGCCTCCCGGAGCAACAACAACCCGACCGGGCTGTTCGTGAGCCCGTGGTTCGACAACCTCACGCTCGCGATCCTCAGCTGGACGCTCATCGTCGCCGGCATCGTGATCGGGATCGCCGTCACCGTCCGGCAGTGTCGGGGGCTCACGACGCCGTCGAAGCTCGTCGCGCTGTACCGGCCGGCCGCCCGTCGTCTGCCCTCGCTCCTCGTCGTCGCGTCGGCGTGGCTGTTCATCCCGGGCGTGCTCCTCTGGATCGGCGACCGCGTGACCCCGCTGTACTCACCGCGCTACCTGTCGTCCACCTCGCCAGCGATCGTGATCCTCGTGGCGATCGGGATCGTCGCCATCGCGAGGACCGTCCGGGCGAAGTGGCTCGTCCCGATCCTCGCCGTCGCCGTCATCGCAGCATCGCTCCCGACCTGGTACGGCCAGCGCGGGCCGTACGCGAAGAACGGCGGGACGGACTGGGGGACGGTCGCAGCGGCCATCGAGAAGCGTGCTGCGCCGGGCGAGGCCGTCGTATTCGACGACAACACCCGCCCGTCCAGGAAGCCGCGCCTGGCATTGCGCCTGTACCCCGAGGCGTTCACGAAGCTCGACGACGTCGGCCTGATCACGCCGTTCGACGAGACGGACGGCCTCTGGGACGTTGTGGTGCCGGCAGCCGATTCCCCGGCGCTCGTCGACGACTACCACACGGTCTGGGTGGTCCTGGCGACCCCGTCGTTCACCAACGCGCCAGAGTCGCAGGCTAAGGTCCTGCCTGCGTTCGAGGAAGCCGGATTCACCATCAGCGATGAAGTCCACTTGCACCGGACGGTACTGTACAAAATGACACGAGGACAGCAATGACGAGTACAACCGTGGTCATCATCCCGACCTACAACGAGCGCGAGAACATCGCGACGATCGTCGGACGGGTCCGCCGGGCGACCCCGGACGTCGACATCCTCGTGGTGGACGACAACTCGCCGGACGGCACCGGTGCGATCGCCGACGACCTGGCATCGACCGACTCCGCCATCCACGTCCTCCACCGCACCGGCAAGGACGGCCTCGGCGCCGCCTACAAGGCCGGGTTCGCCTGGGGACTCGAACGCGGTTACGTCCGCCTCGTCGAGATGGACGCCGACGGCTCGCACGCGCCGGAACAGCTGCCGGCCCTGCTCGACGCCTCGGGCCGTGCAGACGTGGTGCTCGGTTCGCGATGGGTGCCGGGCGGCGAGGTCGTCAACTGGCCCCTGCACCGCAAGGCCATCTCCCGCTGCGGCAGCGCCTATGCCAGAGTCGTCCTCGGTGTGCCGGTCAAGGACATCACGGGCGGGTACCGCGTGTTCACGGCCGACGCTCTGGAGCGCATCGACCTCGCCACCGTGCACAGCCACGGGTACGGCTTCCAGGTGGACATGCTGTGGCACGCGTACACCTCGGGTCTGCGGATCGTCGAGGTGCCCATCACGTTCACTGAGCGCGTCCACGGCGAGTCCAAGATGTCCACCGGCATCGTCGTCGAGGCGATGGTCCGTGTCACCGGGTGGGGCGTCCGCGGGTTGCCGGCGCGATTCAGGGGCGAGCCGCGGACGGCTGTGGCCGGTACCGCTGGCGGCGCAGCAGAAGAACTGAACTAGTCGGCAGCGGTCCCGGACGAGATCACGGGAGCCTCGCCGATGAGCGCCTCGCTCTCGACGGCGTTCACGATGTAATCGGCGACATCGGTGCGTCCGATCGTGAGCGACCTCGGCCACGGGCCGGGAGCGGTCGCGTAGACGGGGCGGCGCCTCGTCCGCGTCGACAGCAGGGTCGGGCGGACGATCGTCCAATCGAGGCCGGAGCGCCTGAGCTCGGCATCGGCCTGTCCGAGGTCGCGGAACACGGGCCGCAGACTGGGAACACGCGTCGTCCAGCGCAGCGCCCACGGCACACTCCGGATGGAGTCCGTGGAGCCGAGCGCGGACAACAGGACGATGCGACGGATGCCGCGGGAGCGCATCGTGTCCGTCACCGTCTGCACGGCGGAGCTGACGAGACCGGCGGCAGCCGCTTGGTCCGGTGAGACGTCCGGGGCGGAGTTGCTGAGCGCGACGATGACGGCCTGCGCGCCGCGACTGGCGGCATCGACCGCTTCCGGATCGAGGGGGGAGCCCTGCAGTACGGTGAGGCGTTCGCCTGGGACGACACGATCGGCGTCTCGGACGAGGGCCGTCACCGTGTGGCCGCGACGCAGCGCTTCCGTGATCACGAGTCGTCCGGTTCGGCCGCTGCCACCGAGGACGAGGAGATGTGCCACAGGTTGCCTCCCTGTTCTTCCGGTGCGAACACGGGCACATTCGGTTCCGCGACGCCACTCGGCGTCACTGCTTCAATCGTCGCGTGGCATCGGTTTCCCGGCATCGGGGCAAACCCTCAGGCGTGTGCGGGCTAGCCCCATTTCTGCGTCCGGATAGTCGTCCAGGCCGGCCTTCCGGGTAAGGCCGGTCGATCGTGCGCGTCAGTTTCCGGAGTCGTCCCGCAGGCTCCGGGTCATGCGCTGGAGGATCGCGAACGCGCCGGCCTGTTCCTCGGGCGTTATGCCGGCGAGCATCCTGAGCTCGACGGAACGGACCGCGGCGGTCGCCTCGGCGAGCTGAGCCCGACCGAGCGGGGTGAGCCGGGTCGGCAGGATCTTTCCGACGGCGGCTTCGGATGGGCGGGTCACGGCACCGTCGCGTTCGAGGGCCTGGAGCAGCACGTTCATCGACTGCCGAGTGACGAAGGTCCCCCTCGCGAGGTCCGAGTTCGACAGGCCGGGGCGCTGGGAGAGCAGTTCGAGGCAGGAGTAGTGCGTCACGGTCATCCCGAGCGGGCGCAGGACCGCCTCCATCGCGGCCCGGAGAGCACTGGAGGCCTCTTTCAGGAGGTACCCGAGCGAGGTTTCGAGATCGACGCCGGCGCGGTCTTGACTCATGTCAGTATTCTGACATAGATTAATGCGTGTCAGAAAACTGACACGAAATCGACGCGTCGCCGAAGCGTGCTGGAAGCAGCGTCACAGCAGCACTGAGGAGCACCACCATGCCCGTAACCGGCCCAGACTTCATCTCCATCCAGACCAGCGATCTCGACGCGTCGCAGGCGTTCTACGAGCAGTACCTCGGTCTCGTCCGATCGCAGGCGGGTCCGCCGCACGCCGTGGTCTTCGAGACGACCCCGATCGCCTTCGCGCTCCGCGACATCGTTCCGGGCACCGACCTCGCATCGGCAGCCCACCCGGGCATCGGCGCCGCGATCTGGCTGCACGCCACCGACGTCCAGGCCATCCACGACGCACTCGTCGCCGACGGGCACACGATCGTCGCAGCACCGATCGACGGCCCGTTCGGCCGGACCTTCACCTTCGCAGACCCGGACGGCTACCGGATCACGCTCCACGACCGCGCGTAGCGCCGGATACACCTCGGGCCCGACCGCCGCGCACGATGCGTGGAGGTCGGGCCCGAGGCGTCTGCGGTGCCGGTGCGGTTGCGGCATATCGCTAGGACTTCGCCGACGTGGTCCGAGCGGGAGCCTTGCGGGTGGAGGCCGTCTTGGCCGCGGCGGCCGTCTTGGCCGCTGCGGGCTTCGCGGCGCTCGGCTTCGCGGCGGCCTTCGGTGTGGCGGTCTTCGGCGCAGCTGCTGTCGAACGACCGCTCGATGCGAGCGACGAGGACTCCGGCAGTGGCTGCAGCGTCGTAAAACGCGACAGCTGCGTGACGTGACGCGGTTCGAGCTCCTCCAAGGAGGAGACGCCGAGGAGCTTCATCGTGCGCGTGATCTCCGAGGACAGGATCTGGATCGTCCGGTCGACGCCTTCGCGGCCGCCGGCCATCAGGCCGTAGAGGTACGCGCGTCCGATGAACGTGAAGCGGGCGCCGAGTGCGACGGAAGCGACGACATCGGCACCGTTCATGATGCCCGTGTCAAGGTGGACCTCCGCGTCCTTGCCAATCTCGCGGACCACGTGCGGGAGCAGGTGGAACGGGATGGGCGCGCGGTCGAGCTGGCGGCCGCCGTGGTTCGAGAGCTGCACGGCGTCGGCGCCGAGATCGACGGCGAGCTTCGCGTCGGCCACGGACTGCACGCCCTTGACGATGAGCTTGCCCTTCCACTGCTCGCGGATGTACGCGACCTCGTCCGGTCCCACCGTTGGGTCGAACATCGTGTCGATGAGGGCGGCGACGGTGCCGGACCAGCGGTCGAGGCTCGCGAAGGCGAGGGGCTCCGTGGTGAGGAAGTTGATCCACCAGGCCGGGCGGGGGAGTGCGTCGATGATCGTCTTCGGGGTGAGCGACGGCGGGATCGTCATGCCGTTGCGCACGTCGCGGAGGCGTGCGCCGCCGACGGGGGTGTCGACCGTGACGACGAGCGTGTCGTAGCCGGCGGCCGCTGCACGGTCGACGAGCGCCATCGATCGCTCGCGCTCGCTCCACATGTAGAGCTGGAACCAGTTGCGTCCGCCCGGGGCTGCTGCCTTGACATCCTCGATCGAGGTCGTGCCCATCGTGGAGAGGGTGAAGGGGATGCCGGCTGCGGCAGCCGCGGACGCACCGGCGCGTTCACCCTCCGTCTGCATCATGCGGGTGAAGCCCGTCGGGGCGATGCCGAACGGCAGCTCGACGCGCTCGCCGAGGACGTCCCAGCCGGTGTCGACGTGCGCCACGTTCTTGAGCACCGACGGGTGGAACTCGATGTCCTGGAACGCCTGGCGTGCACGGGCGAGGGAGATCTCGCCCTCTGCCGCGCCATCGGTGTAGTCGAACGGCGCCGTCGGGGTGATCCGCTTCGCGATCGTGCGGAGGTCCGCGATCGTCGTGGCGGCCGCCAGTCGGCGCCGCCGAGCGTTGAACTCCGGCTTCTTGAATTGCATCAACGGCAACAGGTCGTGCAGCTTCGGTACGCGACGTTCGACGCTCATCTTCTTCTGACTCTCTCTATAAATTCCGGCGAGGGGTCGCAAATGGCGGGTGTGAGCGAGCTCAACCCGCCATTTGCGACCCCTCGCGGGCTGGGGTGGGGAGGTTTGCGGCCGTGTAGTAGCCGGTGATGTGGTCTCGGACGCTGGAACGGGCGAGGACGGTGTCGCCGGCCTCGATCGCAGCGATGATGCCGTGGTGCTCGCGTCGCAGGCGCTCGACGGCGTCGGACCAGGAGGCGAGGCGGGGGACGGCGTCGAGGACGTAGCTCTCGATCGAGTTCCGGAGCCCGGACATCGTCGCGACGATGACCTGGTTGCCGCCCGCCTCCGCGAGGGACACGTGGAACTGGGCGTCGAGTGCGAGGAACTCGGCCTCGGTGAGATTCGGCTGGTCCATGGCGGCGAGGAGCTCCATCGGCCGGGTCATGTCCGGCAGTTCGCCGTTGGAGCGGGAGCCGAGGACGCTCGTCGCCGATCCGGTGAGTTCGTCATCGGGGAAGCCTGGGTCGTCCGCGGTGTCCGCGCCGTCGGTCCCGACCCGATGCGCCGCCGCGAGCGCGTGGGCGACCCCGGTCTCCAGGATGAGCCGGGTGTCGACGACGTCGCGCACCGCGAACCCCTGCGCTGCGACCTGCAGTCGCATAAGCGTCGCCATGCCGCCGGACGGTGTTGCGACGATGATGGCGCCCGCCGTTGGACCCGATCCGGTGTGGGTGCGGATGAGGCCGAGGACTTCGAGCGCGCGGATGGCCTCGCGGACGCTCGACCGGCCGACGCCGAGATCGGCTGCGAGCTGGCGTTCGCCCGGCAGGCGGTCGCCCGGGCGGAGGGCGCCGGACAGGAGATCGGATTCGATGCTGGCGAGGACCGTCTCCCAGGCGCGCGGTTCCGCGTTCATGGTGGTTCCCTCCGTCGTTGGCGTGGCCCGACCTGTGGTCAGACCACATATCATATCCTGTTTGATCGCGGCCGCAACCCCGATTTCACGCGGAGGTTCAGCCTCGATGCAGCGGATGCTCCTGGTCCTCGGCCGGGACGAGCGGGGAGGACAGCGCGGGCGCGAGCGCGAGGGCCGCGAAGGTCAGGGGGTAGCCGATCACCGTGATGAGCCCGCCGACGAGCGGCCCGACGGCCGACGCCATGATGAACTGGCCGGTGTTCTGGATCCCGAGCGCCTTGCCGGACCACTTGGTCCCGGCCGCTTCCGCGACGGAGGTGAACGCGAGCCCGTTGTCGGCGACGCTGATGGTGGTGGCGATGATGAATGCCGCCGCCGCGACGGCGCCCCAGCCGGCGAAGTCCGTCCCCGCGACGGCGAGCATCGCGACCGATCCCGCCGCGGTCACCCAGCGCAGCACTCTGACACGACTGCCGACGCGGTCGCTCAGCACACCGATCCCGATGCGGCCGATCGCCCCGATGAACTGCGCGACGCCGATCAGGACGCCGGCGGCGGTCGCGTTCCAGTGCATCTCCGAGACGAGCCACACGATGCCGAAGATCGAGAGCGCGAACTGCGGCGCGACGAGGAGTGCCGAGGCGAGGTGGATGCGCCACAGGAATGCGCTCGACCGGTACGGGTTCGCGGTCGGGGCCGGAGTGGTTCCCGGCGCAGCGGTCGGTCGCGCCGGGTTGACGATGCCGATGGCGCACAGGACGGCGAGCACCGCGTTCAGGACGAGCGAGAGGGTGACGGCCGCGCCGATGCCGCTGGACGACGCGAGACCGGGGACGGCGAGGGCCGCGACGGTGACGCCGAGCGGCTGCGACATCTGTCTGATGCCCATCGCCAGGCCTCGACGCTCCCTGGGGAACCAGCCGACGACGACGCGGCCACTGGCCGCATTGGTGCTCGCCGATGCCGCTCCGCCCAGCAGGAATGCGACCCCGAGTGCGATCGCGTTGTCTGCGTAGACGGCGCCGATCGCTGCGGCGGCGGTCAGTGCCAGCCCGATCGAGATGATCCACCGTTCCCCGAAGCGGTCGGCAAGGGCGCCCCACGCGACGAGCGTGAGCACCATGCCGATCGTGGGCATCGAGGCGAGGAGGCCGGCCTGCGCGAGCGGGACGCCTCGTTCGGTGTGGAGGAGCGGGATGAGGAACGCCGGAGTGCTCACGAAGACGGTTCCGGCGGCCTGTGCGGCGACGCCGAGCGTCAGCATCCGCCAGGCGCGCGCCGGAATGACCGTGGTGGTCTGGGTGGTGGTGATGGTGTCCATGATCGGCTCCCGGCGACGCTTGATGGCGAATCCCGCAACGGTATACGATAACGCGTACCAACTTGGTATCCCAAACTTCCGGAGGTGTTCGATGGCGGTCCCCGTCACCGGCGTCGCGTTGTACGACCGGCTCCGCGCCGCGATCCTGTCCCTCGACTACGTGCCGGGTGAGAAACTCACCGAGCGCGGCCTGGAGGTCGACCTCGACGCCTCCCGCACACCGATCAGGGCCGCCCTCCTGCGCCTGGAGGCCGACGGGCTCGTCCGACGGGAGGGACGGGGCTGGAGCGTCTCCCCGATCGACCTGACCGAGATCCGCGCCCTGTCGGAGTACCGCGAGGCGGTCGAGGCCGCAGCCGTCCGCCTGGCAGTCGAGCGCGCGTCCGACAGCGATCTCCTCGCGCTCGGCGCATCGCTCGACACTCCGAGTCAGGCCACGAGCGAGGAGGAGGGGATCCGCTCTGGCAGCGACTTCCACGCCATCCTCGCCCAGCTCTCCGGGAACCCGTTTATGGCCGAGTCCATCCGCGGTGTGATGACGAGACTGCTGCGCACCCGCTGGCTCGAGGTGCGGACGCCGGCCTCCCGCGCCCATGCCAACGAGGAGCACCGGGCGATCGTCGCCGCGCTGCAGCGTCGCGATGCCGACGGTGCGGCAGCGCTCGTGATCGCCCACAACCGCGGAACCACGGAGCGCACCCTGGGGTTCCTGTCCGAGGAGCGTCGTCGCCTCCGGGGGCGGGGCTTCGCGATCGTCGAGAGCGACCCGGCGGTTCCGCGCCTCGACGTCGTCTGATCCGCGATGGCGGATCCGGCGCGGCGCTAGGGGGCGCTAGCGGGCTCGGCTGCGCTCAGCCGGTAGACGCGTGCAGCGCTGCCGCCGAGGATCGCGTCGCGTTCAGTGGGGGAGAGCGTCGCAGTCCAGTCGGCGATGAAGGCCAGCCAGCGGTCATACCCGGTCTGCAGGGACGATGCCGGCCAGTCGCTGCCCCACAGGCATCGGTCTGCGCCGAAGACCTCGAGTGCGGTGTCGAGCCACGGGGTGAGGTCGGCCGGAGTCCAGCCGGCATCGGGCCAGAGCGCAGGCACCCCGGAGAGTTTGCACCAGGTGTTCGGGCGGGCGGCGAGCTCGGTGAGCTGGGTGCGCCAGGCGGCGAGTGCGGCGTCGGCGGCGCCGGTGGCGCCGTGATGGATGACGGGCTTGCCCAGATGATCGAGCACGATGCGCAGCTCGGGAGCGGCATCGGCGAGCGTCACGACATCGGCGAGCTGCGAGGGGACGACGGTCGCGTCGAAGCTCAGCCCGCGGTCCGCGAGGGCGCGCGCGCCGACGATGAACGATGCGGACGCGCCGAAACCGACCGGCTCGGACTGCAGGAGGCGGCGGACGCCGACCACGAGCTCGCGTTCGCGGAGTGCGTCCAGCTGTGATGCGACGCCATCGCCGTCCTCGAGCTGGGCGTGTGCGACGATGCCGAGGATGGGGGCGTCGGCAGCGAGCGACGTCACCCAGTCGACCTCCGCCATCGCCTCGTCGTCGCGGCAGGCGGCCTGCACGAAGACGTAGCCGTCGACGGCCGGCGCAGGGGTTGCGGCTGAGGCCGGGGCTGGGGCTGCGGCGGCATCTGCACCTGCACGCTCCGTGGCTCGCGCTGCCGCGAGCTCCTCGAACACCATCCGACGGTTCAGCGGCGGCACATCGCGCAGCCAGTCGTAGTGCAGGTGTTCAGGGTCCCAGACGTGCAGGTGTGCATCGACGATGAAGCTCATGCCCTCAGGCTAGCGAATCATCCGATCTCTGTCGTGCGCAGCTTGGGGAGCTCGGCCCGAATCAGGTGAGCGCCGCGGCGACGAGCGCCCGGAGCTCCGGGACGACCTCGCTCAGGAACCACGGATTCTTCGCCTGCCAGCGGAAGTTCAAGGGCGACGGATGCACGATCGGGAACAGTGGCAGGTGATCTCGGTAGCTCCGCACCGCCTCGGTCAGCGACACGGAGGATCTAAGCCCGAGGTAGTGTCGCTGCGCGTATCGACCCACCAGCAGCGTGAGTCGCACGTGGGGCATCTCGGCGAGGATCCGCGGATGCCATTTCGCTGCGAATTCCGGTCGTGGCGGGAGATCTCCGGTTGTTCCACGGCCCGGATAGAACGCGTCCATGGGGAGGACGCCGACACTGGCCGACCTGAAAGTCGTCTCGTCGATGCCCATCCACGACCGCAGGGTGTCGCCGCTCGCATCGGTGAACGGTGCGCCGCTCGCCTGCGCCTTCTGTCCGGGGGCCTGCCCGATGACGAGCACTCGCGCGGCCGGGGACACCCGGAGGACCGGGGCATAGCCGAGGTCCAGGGCCCACGCGTTGTCCGGGTCGGCGATCATCTCCGCGCGGATGTCGGCAAGCGGGTCAGTCATCGGATGTCCGGCGGCCGGGTGTTCAGACCGCGGGTTCCAGGCGCAGCAGGTTGAGGCTGTTCCGCCAGAGCTGATCCAGCTGGGCAGGGTCGTTGAAGAGCCGGGCGAACAGGACGAGCCCCTCCAGTTGGGCGACGATCGCCTTCGCGGTCGACCGGGTGCCGCCACCGTCGTCGTCGCTGCTGTCGCCACCGATGTGTTCTGGAAGCTCGCCGGTCTCGATCGCGGCCCGCAGGGAGGCATCGATCAGGTCGATCTGCTCCTCGAAGATCTCCTGCACGCGTTCGCGGACCGGGACGTCCTGCCCGCCGACCTCCAGTGCGAGGTTGCCGAAGAGGCAGCCCGTCACCGAGCCGACGCCGGCGAGGGCGTCACGCTGCACCTGCGCGGTCGCTTCGAAGAGGTTCCGCAGTCGCGCGATGAGGGGGATCGGTTCGGACAGCATCGAGGTCCACTCGCTGCGCTGTCCGACCCAGTGCACGTTGACGACCTCCAGGACGAGTGCCTGTTTGGAAGGGAAGAAGTAGTAGAAGCTGCCCTTCGGCACACCGGCCGCCGTGCAGATCTCGGAGACGCCGATGGCGCTGTACGCGCGCTGCCCGAAGAGCTCCGCGCCGGCTTCGAGGATGCGTTCGCGAGCGTCTGATGTCCGTCCCATGTTTGCAATTATACGACCGGTCGGCTATAACTGGGAACCCCGAGTAGTAGACCGATCATCTAGTAAGGAATTCTGAACATGGAACAACGCAAGGTCGCCATCGTCACCGGTGGCTCGCAGGGCATCGGAGCCGGCGTCGTCGAGGGATATCGACGACTCGGATACGCCGTCGTCGCCAACTCGCGATCGATCGCGCCGAGCACCGAACCCGACCTCGTCACCGTGCAGGGCGACATCGGCGATCCGGCCGTCGCCGAGCGCATCGTGGCCACCGCCATCGAGCGATTCGGTCGCATCGACAGCCTCGTCAACAACGCCGGCATCTTCATCGCCAAGCCGTTCACCGACTACACGCAGGACGACTTCGCCGCGATGCTGCACACCAACCTCGGCGGCTTCTTCCAGCTGACGCGCCTCGTCATCCCGCACATGATCGAGCAGGGCGCCGGCCACATCGTGAGCATCACGACGACGCTCGTCGAACAGGCGAACTCCGTGATCCCATCGGTGCTCGCCTCGATCACCAAGGGCGGGATCGCGTCCGCGACCAAATCGCTCGCGATCGAATACGCGCATCGGGGCATCCGCGTGAACGCCGTCTCACCCGGCATCATCCGCACGCCGCTCCAGACGGAGGAGGCGTATCGCGCGCTCGCGTCGATCCACCCGGTCGGGCGCATCGGCGAGGTCGACGAGGTCGTGCACGGCGTCCTGTACCTCGAGCAGGCCGGGTTCGTGACGGGCGAGTTCCTGCACGTCGACGGCGGCCAGAGCGCGGGTCACTGATGGGTGAGCAGGAGCAGGAGCGCGAACGCGTCGTCACGCAGGTCCTGGCCGCCTGGGCTCGCGACATCCGCGCGCACGATCCAGAAGCCGTTGCGCGGTCCTTCACCGAGGATGCGCTGTTCCAGGGCTTCGATCCGGCCCACGGCATCGGCCGCCCAGGCATCGCGGCGTACTACGACAAGCAGCCGGTCGGGCTGGATCCCCGGTTCGAGATCCGAGACCACCGCACACTCGCGGATGGTGTGGTCATCGCGTACGTCGACGTGGATTTCGTGCGTCCGGAGGGTGTGGTCATCCCCGTGCACCTGACGGTCGTGCTCGTGCGTGACGGCGCCGAGTGGCGCATCGCGCACTATCACGTGTCGAAGATCGGGTGACGATCGCCGATGGTGCGCGCGGGTCGTCCGTCGCGCGCCATCGGCGTCCATGCGCCATCCGGAGGGTCCGTGTCACGTCCGCAGCACGATGTTCTCCGGTTCCTCACCGGCCAGGAGTGCCGTGATCTGGCGGTTGACGAGCCGGCCCATCCGCGGCAGCATCGCGCTCGTCGCACCGCCGATGTGGGGCGAGACGAGCACGTTCGGCAGGCTCCACAGGGGGTGGTCGGCCGGCAGCGGCTCTGGGTCGGTCACGTCGAGCGCGAGGCGGATGCGGCCCGATGCCGCGTGCCGGACGAGCGCATCGGTGTCGGCCACGGGGCCGCGGGCGACGTTCACCACCAGTGCGCCGTCCGGCAGGGCGGTGAGGAAGGCGTCGTCGATCAGGCCCCTCGTGTGCTCGGTCAGTGGGACGACGACGACCACGATCTCCGCGTCGGGCAGTAGCTCGGGCAGCTCGTCGATGCCGTGGATCGGGCCGCGTTCGTCGGACCTGGCGCGGGAGGCGACGCGGGTGACGTCCACCTCGAACGGCAGGAGGCGGTCCTCGATCGCGGCCCCGACGCCGCCGTACCCGATGAGGAGGACGCGTCGATCGGCGAGGCTCGGGCGTTGGCTGAACAGCCAGGTGCCCGTCTCCGCCGCCCGGACGTAGTCGTCGATGCCGCGCTGGGAGGCGAGGATCAACGCGAGGGTGAGCTCAGCCGTCGACGCCTCATGGACGGTCGCCGCGTTCGCGAACACCGTGCCGCGCGGCAGGTGCGGTTCGACGCCGTCGTAGCCGATCGACTGCGACTGCACGAGCCTGGTCCGCACGCCGTCGAGCCTCGCGAGCGGGTTCTCGCTCGTCATGTACGGCGGGACGACGAGGTCGATGGCGTCGCGCGGGGCCGCGGTGCTCAGATCCCACACGAGGAGTTCGACGCCGTCCGGAACCGTGCCGACGGCATCGCGCAACGCTTCGGACGGCACGCTCACCACCAGACGCGGGGCCGGATTCGAGCTGGATGTGCGCGAGGTCTGCGGTTCTGCCATGGGACGACGCTACCGTTCCGCCCGCGTCTTCCCGCCGTAGCGCTGACACGGGTGTTCGCAATTCAGGACGGCCTGGGCGTGTCGCCGCCGGGCCTCGGCGTGTCGCGGGCGACGCGCCGAGTCGCTCCTGAGTTGCGAACAGCAGCTAGTGGCGGGCGGCGGTCGCGGCGTCGATGAGGATCTCGGCGGCGCGACGGGCCTGCGTCGCGGCCTCGGGCGTTCCGGTGATCGCGGCCGTCGTCTGGGCGCCCTCCGCGAGGATCGACAATTGCGGCGCGAGTTCCGGATCGGCGCCCGCATCGGCCGCGAGCCCGGCGACGAACGCCTGGAACGACGCCTTGTGCTCCCGGGTGATTGCCGCGACCGCGGGGGAGACGGACCCCATCTCACCGAACGCGTTGATGAATCCGCAGCCGCGGAAGGAGTCCTCGCTGAACCAGCCGGAGAGGTAGTCGTAGATCGCGAGCAGGCGCTCGCGCGGTGAGTCTGCTTCGTCCACGGCCGCCCCGATGCCGGCGGTCCAGAGGTCGTGGCGGCGTCGCATCACGGCGAGCACGATCTCCTCCTTGCCCGGGAATTCCGCGTAGAGGCGCTTGAGTGACACGCCGGCGGCGGCGCGGAGTTCGTCCATCCCGACCGCCTGGATGCCGCGGGCGTAGTAGAGGCGATCTGCCGCGTCGATGATCGTGTTCCGCAGGGGCGAGACTGCGACTTCATCCGCAACGGGTGTTGTGCTCATGGGACCAGTGTACTTGCATTGGGAACGATCGTTCTCTAGAGTGGGGATCACCGATGAGAACGATCGTTCTCGTAGGTCGACCCAGGCCGAGCGACCTGGACCGGACCAACAGGAATCACCTTTGAGAGGAATCCACCATGTCCACCATCACCGTCGGAACCGAGAACAGCACGCCCATCGAGCTGTACGTCGAAGACCACGGATCCGGACAGCCCGTCATCCTGATCCACGGCTACCCGCTCGACGGCTCGTCGTGGGAGAAGCAGACCGCAGCGCTTCTCGA
This sequence comes from Plantibacter sp. Mn2098, assembly GCF_049319745.1. NCBI lineage: Bacteria > Bacillati > Actinomycetota > Actinomycetes > Micrococcales > Microbacteriaceae > Plantibacter > Plantibacter sp. Mn2098. The sequence continues at coordinate 48,460 of NZ_JBMOUH010000015.1, forward strand.
TGCCGGCTATCGCGTGATCACCTACGACCGTCGCGGCTTCGGCGCATCGAGCAAGCCAACCGTCGGCTATGACTACGACACCTTCGCCGCCGACCTGAAGGCCGTGATCGACCAGCTCGACCTCCGTGACGTCGTGCTCGTCGGCTTCTCGATGGGGACGGGTGAAGTGGGCCGCTACCTCGGTCGCTACGGGTCCGACCGCATCGCCAAGGCCGTCTTCCTCGGATCGCTCGAGCCCTACCTCCTCCAGACCGACGACAACCCGACGGGCGTTCCGCAGGCGGTGTTCGACGGGCTCTTCGCCGCCGTCACCGACGACCGCTACGCCTTCTTCACCGGCTTCTTCGAGAACTTCTTCAACACCGACGAGAACCTCGGCAGCAGGCTGAGCGATGAAGCGCTGCGCGCGAACCAGCAACTCGCCTACAACGCATCGCCCTACGCCTCCGTGTGGGCGCAGCCGAGCTGGCTCACCGATTTCCGGAGCGATGTCGCCGCGATCGACGTGCCCGCGCTCATCGTGCACGGCACGGCCGACCGGATCCTCCCGATCGATGCGACGGGTCGCGTGTTCGCCGCGGCGCTGCCGGCTGCGGAATACGTCGAGATCGACGGCGCCCCTCACGGCATGCTCTGGACGCACCACCGCGAGGTCAACGAGGTGCTGCTCGCCTTCCTCGCGAAGTAGCGGCAGCGCCCACCCGCGCCCACCCGCTCGCGCCCGCGTGCCCGGCGGCCCGCGCCCCCGCCGACCGCTGGGTCGCCGGCGGGCCCGTCGGCTGCGGTGGGTCGGAGCGCATCGGTTCGAGGAGAATGGAATGGTGACCGATGCCGCCGACTACGTGGACCTCGTCCTCGAACGTGAAGGCGACTGGTACCGGGCCGATGCAACCCGCGACCGGGTGGGTGAGCCGGCGCCGACCGGGTTCCCGCACCAGTCCGCGCCGGAGCTGCGGTTCACCGGTGCGTCGGTCGGCGCGGTCCGCGGGGCGATCCGCGACATCGGCAACAAGTATCCGAAGCTCACGCACGACGACGTCACGGCACTCGCGTCCGAGTTGTGGCATGAGCCCGTCTTCGAGCGGCGGCTCGCGGCTGTTGTACTGCTGCAGTCGCGGGTCGCGATGCTGCGCAATTCCGACCTGACGCGCATCGAGGGATTTGTGCGCACGGCCGGACTGCGTGCGCTCGTCGATCCGCTCGCGACGGATGTGACGGGGCCGCTGCTGGAGCGACTCGCCCCTGGTGCTCGTGGGCACGCCGACGTCGCGGTGGACCGTTGGGGCGAGGATCCCGACCGGTGGCTGCGGCGTGCGGCCATCCTGTCGAGTGTCCCGATGGTGCGTGCGAGCGGCGCGGAGGGCGACGGGTGGCCGCGCGTGGTGCGGCGGCTGCGCGCGGTGGTCGCGTTCGGGACGGATCCGGTCGTCGATGAGGCGGTCGACGCCGTGCGTGCGGCGCTCGCGAAACGGTCGCCGGACGTCCCGTTCCCACGCTGAGCGTCGCCGGGCGCTGCTGGGTTGCGAACGCGCCGATACGGTGGGCCGGCTGAGCGACGGGCCGGGCGAGCGACGGGCCGGGCGACTAGCCGGATCGGGCGGTGGTCCCTAGACTTGCCCGCATGCTCGCCGTGCTGTCCCTGTTGTTGCTGATCGCCAGCATCGCCGCGTTGGTGGACATCATCAGGCGGCCGACGATGAGCTCCGCGGACTCCCGAAGATCATGTGGGTACTGCTCGTCGTCTTCATCCCCCTCGTCGGCGTCATCGTGTGGTTCACGCTCGGGCGCGACTATTCCACGTCCACGTGGAGGCCGGCCAGACGATCACGTCCGTCGTCGCCGTCCTCGTCCGCGTATGCGTCGCCGTCGACCCCGCGGCGCGATGAACGGAGCACCGAGGAGCAGCTCGCCGCGCTCGAACGGGAGATCGAGCGCGCCGAGCAGGACCGCAAGCTGAAGCGTCTCGAAGCGGAGTTCGAGGACCCCCGACGCGACGGCGACGCCTGACCGACGCCTGGCGCCGGCGCCTGACCGGTGCCGACCCCTACGGCAGGATGTACCCGGCCGCCGTGAAGAGGCGGTACCACTCCTCGCGCGTGAGACGCAGGTCGGAGCCGGCCGCTGCATCGCGCACCCGGCCGGGGTTCGTGGTGCCGAGGACCACCTGGATGTTCGCCGGGTGGCGCGTGATCCAGGCCGTCGCGATGCCCGTGGGTGTCACATCGTAGGCTGCGGCGAGCTCGTCGATCACGTCGTTGAGCTCCGCGAAGTGCTCGCGGTCGCCCAGGAAGACGCCGTTGAAGAAGCCCTTCTGGAACGGTGACCACGCCTGCAGGGTCATGTCGTTGAGACGGCTGTAGTCGAGGATGCCGTTGTCGCGGTCGATCGACTGGTCGAGGCCGGCCATGTTCGTCGCAATCCCGGACGCGATGATCGGTGCGTGCGTGATGCTGAGCTGCACCTGGTTGATCGCGAGCGGCTGCGTCACTGAACGCTTGAGGAGCTGGACCTGACCTGGCGTGTGGTTCGAGACGCCGAAGTTGCGGACCTTCCCGGAGGCCTGGAGCGCGTCGAAGGCCGTGGCGACCTCGTCCGGCTCGACGAGCGTGTCCGGGCGGTGGAGGAGGAGGAAGTCGAGGTAGTCGGTGCGGAGGGCCGCGAGTGACTCATCGACCGTTGTGAGGATGTGCTCTGCCGAGAAGTCGAAGTAGCCCTTCCGGATGCCGACCTTGGACTGGATGACGACCTGCTCGCGTTCGGCGGCCGTGAACCGGATCGCGTCGCCGAAGCGTTCTTCGCACTGGTGGCGGTCCGAGCCGTAGATGTCGGCGTGGTCGAAGACATTGACGCCGGCGTCGCGGGCGGCTCCGATGAGGGTGCGGATCGCCTCGTCGTCGAGGGTGCCGATGCGCATGAGTCCGAGGATGATGTTCGATGCTTCGATGTTCGTCTGGGGGAGTGCGAGGGTCTTCATCCTGCAAGCCTGGTGGAGCGCGGGGCGCTGGTCAACGGTTTGCCATCACCTGTCTCGGATCTCCGGGATTTCGAAGGAATCGAAACGATGCTTGCGCTCCGGAAGCTACCTTCCTATAGTTGAGCAACCACAGGACTCTCGGGGGAATCACCATGAAGCGACGCACCACGACCATCGCCATCGGAGCAGGCTTCGCGGCCGCCGTTGCACTCACCGTCGTCATCGGGGCGGCGTCGTTCGCCGTCACCGCGACGCCGCGTCTCGCCTCGACCGCGAGCGATGTCGGGACCAGCGCGTCCCCGGGACCCTCGGCTTCTCCATCGGCAACGGCGACGCCGAGCGCCACCCCGGTGCCGGTGCGCATCACGGCGAACAACGACAACGGCACGAACCCGACCGGGGCGAACGTCGGCGCCGGCACGCCAGGGACCGCTTCGCTGAACCTCATGCCAGGGCCCATCGAAATCGCGACCTCGGACTGCATGGCGATCCGCGGCTACACCTGGTCCAACGCGCTCGGGATCCAGATCGCGAATGCGGAACTCGCGGCCGTCGCAGCATCGGCCCAGGCGGGTTACGCCCTCACCGATGCGCAGACGAGGACCGCGGAGAATGCGGCAGCCGCTGCGGCCGCCGGAGTCTCGGCCGATGCGTATCCCGCGTTCCGCTCCGCACTGACGGGGGACTTCGCGAATGATCCGTCCGCGTGCTCCGATCAGGCGGTCAGGGCGAACCAGAGTGCCGGTTTGGGGTCGGACGGGGATAATTTTCAAGCGATCCAGCTCGCCTGCGCTGCGGACCGCGGATTCCCGTTGACGCGCGCGCAGCAGAAGACCCTGTTCAAGACGCTCGAGAGCGACGGTGAGGCGGCTGCCGCAGCGGCGGTGGGGTGGACCGTCGACCAGTATCACGGCTACACGGCGGCGGTCTACGGCAACACCGGCACCGCTGCCGACTACCACTGGGAAGAGGCGGGCTGTGGCGGATACGCCACGCACGCGACCGCCAACGACCACAACAACTGAGTGTCGCCGACCCGTCGGTGATCACACGCTGACGGGTCGGACATCGCAGTCGGAACCCCTTCCGCAGTGAAGCGCGTTCATCCCTCCGGGGCAGAGTTCCCGGATCGATGTGCGCGCTTTTCTCGTGTGACCAGCCGCATTCAGCTTCCGGACATGTGATTCTCGGGTTCTTCCAAGTGGAGGTTCCTCACAGTAAAGCAAACGTAAAGTGGCAGCTTCGCCGCCTCGGGAACGACCCCCATCGACGCCCCGGGGCGGCGACCCACGACCGATGGCACTCAGCTCCGGCCACACCCGAAGAAGACCCGAGGCGGTTCCCCCATGCCACATCAGCCCGGACGGCACGCAGCCGTCTCTCCCAGAGAACTGCGGAGGCAGGCGGCCAGACGCGATGCGGAGTTCACCGAAGACGCGATCGCCGAGCGTGCCAGCGCGCTCAAATCCGTCGCGGTCCGTTCCGGCACGCGACCCCAGCGCCCCGGTCCGGCCACCCGCTCCACTCGCAAGCTCGGTCGCCCGCTCGCGATCCTCGGGGTGATGGCGATCTCCACCGGCCTGATGGTGTCCGTGTCGTTGCCGGCCGCGGCTGCGACCGTCGATCCCGATGCTGCGACCGGAGGGGCGATCCCGTCCGCGGCGACGATGGCGTCCGTCTCGTACGAGGTCGCGCCAGGTACGGCTTCGCCGCAGATCCAGCGTGACGCGTATACCGCGACCTCGCAGTCCGACGTCGATGCTGCGAACGCTGCTGCCGCGGCTGCCGCTTCCGCAGCGGCCGAGTCCGCATCGTCCTCCTCGTCCGGGGGTTCGACCGCGTCGTCTGCGACGTTCGCCGCCCCGGCGGTCGCGCGCTCTGGTGCCGCGATCCTGGCGTACGCGTCGGAGTTCGTCGGCGTCGTCCCGTACGGCAACGGCAACGATCCGTCGGACAGCTTCTCCTGCGACGGGTACGTGCAGTACGTCTTCAAGGCGTTCGGCGTGAACCTGCCGCGTGGCGCCGGGGCGCAGGCGCGGACCGGTGTGCAGATCTCGGCGTCCGAGGCGGTTGCCGGTGACCTGCTCTACTGGCCGGAGGGCCACATCGGCATCTACGACGGCAACGGCGGCATGTACGACTCGCCGGACTGGGGCCGGATGGTCCAGCACCGTCTCTCCATCTGGGGAGACCCCGAGTACATCCGTATCCCGTAGTCGCGTTCGTTCACCCGCCCCGTCCCATCCTCAGCCCGCGAACTGTCACTCGTGGCTGCTCTCAGCCCGCCAGACCAGCCATGACTGACAGCTCGCGAGCCGGAGCGGGGCGGATGTCAGCCGAGGGATGCGCGGATGTCGCGGTGGATCGACTCCAGGATGCGGGCGTTGAATGCGACGCCGAGTTGGTTCGGCACGGTGACCAACACCGTGTCGGCGGCCTGCACCGCGACATCCCGAGCCAATTCGGCCGAAATCACATCGGGCTCTCCGATGTAGCTGCGCCCGAAGCGGGCGAGACCGCTGTCAAGGTTACGGACCTGATCTTTACCCTCGATCCGGCCGCGCAGACCGACGTATCAGTATGTAGCAGGCACTAAAAGGGTTTTGGAAACCCTCTTGGACTCCAAGTCCAACTCCGGTGGTGGAGGTGAGTGGTTGACAGTCGGCCCACGTCGCAGAGTTGTTTCTTTTTTTCCCAGGTTTCTACGATCAGTTGAACGGTCCCCAGGTGCTGCGCGGGATGGACCACTTCGTCGTCCAAGTGACGAACGAGGCCGGATCGAAAGAGGAATCCAGAACCTCGACCGAAAGGATCTGCGACGCGAGCAACGACAGCGTGTGCGTACGAGAGCTGTCGCTCTCCCAATCCCAAAAGTGGTATCGCGGTGTCTTGTCGAGGGCGCGGCTGCCAGGCGCGTAGTCCATCGGAGCGCATCGCCGGATCAGCACCGCTCCGCCGTCTTCCTTCGAGCGGAACGTGACACGCACCTCTTGCAGATTCTCGATCGCGGCCATGATCTCATCGTGGTTGGACAGTTGCATGCGGTTCTCCTCGTTGAGCGTCTGCTGTTGGTCACCGGCGGTGACACATTTCATGAGCGAAGCTTAGGTCACCGCGAGGTTCCTCCACCCAAAAGCGCGGCGTAAGTGACCCCATCATGCGCGCTACGACGACCTGCGGTGCTTTGCGTACTGATCCTGTCGGCGGTTACTGCGACGATGGATAGGACGAAGGGAACACCGATGGCGCGTGTCAAGAAGCCTGGGCAAGGTGAACTCGATCCGCCGCCCGAGGATGGATACCCGAGCGCCTGGGATGTGCCGCAGTTCAAGGAGATGAAGGTGCAGATGAGCGCCATGACGCTCCTGCTTGTGTTCCGTCCTTCACTTCGGCAGCAACTGTCGGCCTTGAAAAAGGAGATGCATCGGATCGTGGGTGCTGTTGATCGGTTTTACGAGCTGGTCGGTGACCGCCACTGGGTGTTCCACGGTTCGCTCAACCTCGAACGTCTCGTCACCGCACTCGACACCGGCTCCGGTGAGGAGGTTGAGAAGAATCTGATCGAGCAGTATCAGGACGCTGAGCGAATGCGCTTTGCTCTCATGCGCGCGAAAGCTGTTCCAGAGTTGCGGCCGTACGCCGCGCTACTGGATGCTGCGTGGCGCGATTATCAGGACGAGCGGTACTACGCCGTGGTTCTGACACTGCTGCCGATCCTGGATGGGTTCGTGGCGACCGTCGGTGACAATCGACGAGGGCTGCACACTCGGGAAGAGCACGAGCTGGTGGTCTGGAACTCGATGATTTCCCACCACAAGGGCCTCGCCGCAACACAGCAATCCTTCCGTAAGAGCTTCAACACGCTCAACGAGGAGCCGCTACACGAGCTTTACCGCAACGGCATCCTGCACGGAAACTTCACGAACTTCGACAACGTGATCGTCGCTTCAAAAGCGTGGAATCGCTTGTTCACATTGATGGACTGGCGGGAGGCCCTGATCGAGTCTGCAAAACCAAAAGCGGTGGAGCCCACACTCAAAGAATCATTCGTAAAGCTCGCTGACACGCGAGAGATGCGTCGTCAGATGGAGGATTGGCAGCCGCGTGCGAGTTCGGTGGCGGAGGACGGCGAAGATGCAGTGATGGGTGAACCTGTCGTGCAGGCCATGGCCGCGATGCTCGAAGCGTGGAAAGCGGGCAACTACGGCAAGCTCGCTGACCACCTCCACGAGACCATGAAGAAGCCTTCACGCGGCGCGTATATAGGACAGGTACGTGGCCGCTTCGCTGATACCGCGCTCGAAAGCTTCACCATCGACGCAGTCGAGATGCGAGCGTCGGGTTGCGGCCACGTGAAGACCACGTTGACGGTCGCGGGCAAGCAGCACCAGTCCGAGTTGCGCGTCCTTCACGTGGACGCTGCTGGCCACGTCCACCCCGAGGGAGACGACCGCGCTTCGTGGCAGACCATCCAAACGTCACCCGAATCGATCATCGGTCGTGATTGGCCGCCCCTTACCTGAGCGGGGCCGATCATCGATCTGTTGTGCGCCGTTCTAACAACACGCCCTTAGTGCCGACGACAACTACTCATCCTCGCCCTGCAGGTCGCTCCTGCTGTCAGCTACTGCGTCCCTGACAGTTATCGCCAACCCAATGCGGGTGCAACGTCCTTCACGATGGACTCAAGCATTGTTGTGCAATAAGCAACCCCGAGCTGGTTCGGGACCGTCACCAGGACGGTGTCCGCCGCCTGGACGGCCGCGTCCTGAGCGAGCTCGGCCGCGATGACGTCTGGCTCGCCGATGTAGCTGCGACCGAAGCGCGCGAGACCGCCGTCGAGGTGTCCGACCTGGTCCTGCGCATCCGCCTGCGCGCGCAGCCCGAAGTAGTGACGGGTCTCGTCATCGATGATCGGCAGGATGCTCCGACTCACCGAAACGCGCGGCTCCCGGTCGTGACCGGCGGCCTTCCAGGCATCGCGGAACATCGCGATCTGTTCGGCCTGCAGTTCGTCGAACGGCACCCCGGTGTCTTCGGTCAGGAGCGTCGAACTCATCAGGTTCATGCCCTGCTCGGCGGTCCAGACGGCGCTCGCGCGTGTCCCGGCGCCCCACCAGATGCGGTCCCCGAGGCCGGGGGACTGCGGCTGGATGGCGAGCGCACCCGTCGTACCCGTCATCTGCGGGTTCGCCTGGGCGATGCCGACGCCATCGATCGCAGCCCGGAACAGGGCGGTGTGCGACCGGGCGAGGTCGGCATCGGTCTCGCCGTCGTCCGGCACGTAGCCGAACGATTCGGATCCGCGGAGCGCGGTCTCGGGTGATCCCCGGCTCACGCCGAGCTGCAATCTGCCGTCGCTGATGAGGTCGGTCGCCGCGGCCTCCTCGGCCATGTAGAGCGGGTTCTCGTAGCGCATGTCGATGACGCCGGTCCCGAGCTCGATGCGCGATGTGCGCGCGGCCATCGCCGCCAGCAGCGGGAACGGGGACGCGAGTTGCCTGGCGAAGTGGTGCACGCGCACATTCGCGGAGTCGATGCCGATCTCCTCCGCGGCGACGGCCAGCTCGATGCTCTGCAACAGCGCATCGCCGCCCGTGCGCACCACGGAACCAGGCACGGCCTGCCAGTGCCCGAAGGACAGGAACCCAATCTTCGTCTTCACCCTCCCCTCAGCGTTCCCATGCGTCTGCATATTCCCGTCCTCATCCCGCGAGGGGTCGCATATGGCTAGTTGGGCCCTATCCGGACTAGCCATATGCGACCCCTCGGCAGCAGGAGATCGGGTTGGTGGGGTTGGATGGGAGGATGGCGACCTCGATACTGCCGATGATCCTCACGCCGGACATCGCGCGACTGCACTGGTTCTACGCGACGCTGCTCGGAGCGAAGGTCGTCGAACGGACGCCGGCGAGCGGAGCGGCGACGTTCTTGGGGCTGCGAGTGGGTGATGCGTCGTTCGGGCTGGTCGCCGAACCGAACGTCGATCTCGATGCGCCGCAACGGATGCTTCTGGCGATCGAGGTGACGGATGTCGCCGAAGTCGTCTCCCGTGTCGAATCCGCCGGCGGCACACTCCGCGGCGGCCCGAACGACATGCCGTGGGGGCAGCGGGTCGCGCACGTCGTCGACCCAGACGGCAACGCCCTCAACCTCATCCAGCCGCTCGCGCAGCCGACGCCGCAGCCGCAGTCCCCGCCCGCCCAGCCTTAGCCCGCGAACTGGCAGTTGTGGCTGCTTCAGCCAACCTGCAACCAGCCACAACTGACCGCTCGCGAGCTGGCACTTGTGGCTGGTCCGGACGGGGCTAGAGCAGCCACGAGTGACAGTTCGCGGGCAGGGCAGGGGCGGCGAGGCAGGGCGGCTAGCGCGGGAGCTGGTCGGGGTGGTCGGGCAGTTCGGGCGCCATGCGCACGAGCGCGGTCTGGTCGGGGGTACGGAAGCCGAACTGCTCGTAGAGTCCGTGCGCATCGCTGGTGAAGAGCGTCCATCGGAAGTGCGCGCCCGGACCCTCGTCGATCATGCGGGACACGATGCGCTTGCCCAGCCCGTGACCACGATGCGCGGGATCGACGAACACATCGGCCAGATACGCGAACCCGAGTCCGTCCGAGACGGCCCGCGCGTATCCCACCTGTTCGCCGGTCTCCTCGACGTACACGCCGACCACGCGCCACGCACTGCGGACCTGCGACTCGACATCGTCGCGCCCGCGCCACTTGGCCCAGTAGACGCTCGTCGACATCGCCCGCCACACCATGTCCAGATCGATCCGGTCGACATCATCATCCAGCACGTAATTCACGCACCCAACCTACCCGCCTCCCTCCCCATCCCTCTGCCGAGGGGTCGCAAAGTGTGGGTGTTCGACTCAAGCACCCGCACTTTGTGACCCCTCGACAGAAGAGAGGGGGGAGGGGGCTAGACCAGGCGGCCGAAGGTCGACTGGATGGCCACCGCCGCGGCTCCACGAGCCCAGGTCGTGAAGTCGGGGTCGTCGATGAGGACGGTCATCGGCTCGGCATCGGCGTCACGATCGGCGGCGATCGCCTCGTGCATCGCCTCGGAGGCGACGTGCGCCAGTCGGATGCCCTCGCCGGACAGGACGACCGCGCTCACCATCGCGAGATTCGCCGCGGCGGCGATGAGCCGACCGAGTGCACGCCCCGACGCCTGCACGACCTGGGCCGCCACCGCGTGCCCGGGCGCGTCGACGTCGAGGGACAGGTCGAGCAATTCCTCGTAGCCGATCTCGTGCCCGAGGCCGACGCCGGCGGTCGCGCACATGCTCGGGATGGAGAGCATCGCAGACGAGCAGCCGCGATGCCCGGTGCTGCAGAGCGGTCCGGTCGGATCGATCGGGAAATGTCCGCCGAGCCCCAGCCCCGTGTCCGGTGTGATGACCTGCCGATCGTGGATCACGAGCCCGTACCCGACGCCGGCCCCCGTGGTGATGACGGCGAAGTTCTCCGCACCGCGGGCCTGCCCGAACCAGTGCTCGGCCTCCGTGAGGGCGACGACGTCGTTCTCGATGACCGCCGGCACCCCGAACCGGCGCTCGACGAGGGCGGCGAGGTCCACGTCGTGCCAGTCGAGGAACGGTGCACGCGTGACCATCCTGGACCCGGTGACCTTGCCGCCGATGCTCACCCCGATCGCCGTCAGCGGGCCTGATCCGGTCTGCGGTGCGAGCTCGTCGATGATGGCAGCGATGGCGTCGACGGCGTCTTCGGGCCGCCGACCGATGAGATTCGCCGTCGCAGAGCCCAGGACATTCGTGCGCAGGTCGGTCGCGACGCCGAGTGCCTGCTCTCCCGTGACCTTGATGCCGAAGAACCGTTGTGCGTCGACGCGGACGTCGAGCGGTTTCGCGGGCCGGCCGACGGCGCCGTCGAGGAGTTCGGGCGCCTCGATGAAGAGCCCGCGGTCGAGGAAGGGTTTGCTGAGCCTCGTGAGGCTCGCGGCGGACAGTCCGAGGCGCCGCCCGAGTTCGCTGCGCGCGATGGGGCCGTGGATGAGGACCTCGCGGGCGAGGCCGCGGCCGGAATCGCCGACGTCGGCTCGTGGATCCGTCATCGTCATCGATCGCCTTTCCGGTAACCCTGGCCCGGATTATTCCACGGCGGATCGAACCAGCGCTAGCCGGAGGAGCATGGGTCCGTGCTCGGTGATGGAATCCGTCCTTGACAGACCTATTCCTTCCGTCGTAGAAATAATCCAGGCAAGGTCGCGAACCGCTCAGCGAGTCCACCAGCTGACCGCCGGACCGACCACCAGCGCAAGGAGGCGCGATCGTGCAGTCATCAGAACCCAGCGATACCGATGCGGGGGATCGTCATCGATCCAGAACCCGCACGACCCACCAGCCCGACCGGCCGCACCGGCCCCGTCAACCGCGTCAGACCCGCCGGGTCGTCGCCGGAACGCTCGGCGTCGTCCTGACGGCCGCTGCGCTCACTGGTTGCTCCACCCAGGCGGGCGACGGCATCGTCACCCTCGACTTCTTCCAGTTCAAGCCGGAAGCGGTCAAGGAGTTTGCGCAGATCATCACCGACTTCGAGGCGAAGAACCCCGACATCCGAGTGGTCCAGAACGCGGTGCCGGACCCGGACACGGCCATCCGCACTCTCCTCGTCAAGAACAAGGTCCCCGACGTCCTCACCCTCAACGTGAGCGGCAACTACGCCGAGCTCGCTCGGGCCTGCGTCTTTGCGGACCTCTCGAAGGAGCCGGTCGCGAAGACCGTCAACCCGGCGGTGCAGGACATCGTGCAGGCGCTCGGAAGCTGCAACCCGGACGGTGGATCCGGGCCGGAGGTGAACGCGATGCCGTTCGCGAGCAACGCCTCCGGCATCATCTACAACCCGGACATCTTCAGGGAGGCCGGCGTCGCGGTCCCGACCACCTGGGATGAGCTCATCGCAGCGGCGAAGACGTTCCAGGACCAGGGCATCAACCCGCTCTACTGCACGATGAAGGACGCGTGGACGGCAGGTCCGGCGTTCGTCAACATCGGCGGGGCGCTGATGCCGAAGGACTTCTTCACCGACCTCCGCGCTGAGGGCTCCGATGTCAGCGGCGGGAAGGTGTCCTTCTCGAAGGACTTCGCCGACGCGACGAAACAGCAGGTCGAACTCTTCTCCTACTGCCAGAAGGACTTCGCGAGCCGCGACTACAACGCGGGCAACGCCGCCTTCGCGAAGGGCGAGTCCGCGATGTACCTGCAGGGCTCCTACGCGATCCCCGCCATCCGGGTGACCGACCCGGACGCCCCCATCGCGACGTTCCCGTACCCCGTCACCAACGACCCGGACAAGCGCATCGTCGTCTCCGGTGTCGACGTCGGCATCTCCATCGGACGCGACACGAAGCACCCGGCCGAGGCGAAACGATTCCTCGACTACCTGATGTCCCCGGACGTCGTGAACGCGTACTCGAAGGCGCAGAGCACCTTCTCCCCGCTCGTCGACGCCGCACCCAACACCGATCCGGCCCTCGCCGGACTCGAGCCGTACTTCTCCCAGGGGAAGATCATCGGCTTCATCGACCACCAGATCCCCGCGTCGATCCCGCTCACGAACCTCTTGCAGTCCATGGTCATCACGGGCGACTCGAAGACGTTCCTGCGGGATCTCGACAGCGAGTGGTCGAAGGTCGCAGCACGTTCCGCCACCGCGAGAGAAGGCAAATGATGAGCGCGACACCGCAGGCGACGACGCCGGCATCACAGCCGGGCACACCGCAGAACACCGGCCAGACTACGGGTCAGACCACTGGCCAGGACACGGCCCGAACCACCCCGCAACCTCCGCTCGCCCGGGTGCGCCGCGAAGAACCGCGCCGACGAGGACGCGTCCCCCGCGCCTTCTACTGGATGGTCGTCCCAGCCGTGGTGATCTTCTTCGTACTGCACACGATCCCCGTGCTGACCGGCATGTTCTTCAGCCTCACCAACTACGCCGGCTACGGCAACTGGAGCCTCGTCGGCTTCGCCAACTACCTCAACCTGTTCCAGGACAGCCGGGTCCTGAACTCCTACGGCTTCACGTTCTTCTTCGCGGTCGTCTCCACGATCCTCGTCAACGTGATCTCCCTCGCGATCGCGCTCGGACTGAACGCCAACATCAAGTTCCGGACGGCGTTCCGCGGGATCTTCTTCATCCCGTACGTGCTCGCGATCCTGATCATCGGCTACGTGTTCAATTACCTGTTCGCGAACTCGTTCCCTGCCATCGCGGAGAACCTCGGGCTCCCGGCGGGCAACCTCCTCGCCGATCCGTCGTTCGCCTGGGTGGGCATCGTCATCACGACTGTCTGGCAGGCGGCGGCGTTCAACGTCATCCTCTACCTCGCCGGCCTGCAGACGATCCCCGGGGAGCTCTACGAGGCGGCGGCGATCGACGGCGCAGCCTCCTGGCGCAGATTCCGTTCGATCACGTTCCCGCTCATCGGTGCGTACTTCACCATCAACATGGTGCTCTCGTTCAAGTCGTTCCTGCAGGTCTTCGACCAGATCGTCGCCCTCACGAACGGCGGTCCTGGCACGTCCACCGAATCCATCGCCATGGTGATCTACCGCGGCGGCTTCCAGGGTGGCGAGTACGGCTACCAGATGGCCAACGCGGTCGTGTACCTCGTGGTCATCATCCTCGTGTCATTCATCCAGCTGCGATTCCTGCAGCGCAGGGAGGCGAGCGTCTGATGTCCGCAACCACCACCGAAACCAGATCCGTCACCACGGCGCACCGCGCCGGCGCGGAACGGCACAACCGCCGGCCCGTCCTCGCGACGCTCAGCGGCGGCAACGGAGGCACCAACTGGTGGATCACCGCCCTCATCGCGGTGTGTTCACTCACGGTCCTCATTCCGCTGTACTTCACGATCATCACCGCGCTCAAGTCGCCCGATCAGCTCGGCGGCACCGGGTTCGAACTGCCGACGAGCATCCGATGGGAGAACTTCGCCGACGCGTACGAGCTCACGAACTTCCCGCGTGCGCTCCTCAACACGGCGCTCATCACGGTCGGCGCCGTCGTCCTGACGCTCATCACGAACTCGCTCGTCGCCTACGCGATCGCCCGCAACATGCACCGCAGGTTCTTCAAGGGGCTGTACTTCTACTTCCTCGCGGCGATCTTCGTACCCTTCCCGATCATCATGCTCCCGGTTGTGAAGGAGACGGCGCTGCTGGGGCTCGACACCCCTGTCGGCCTCATCCTGCTGTACACGGTCTACGGGCTGTCGTTCAACATCTTCATCTTCACCGCGTACATCCGGTCGATCCCGATCGAGCTGGAGGAGGCGGCGAGGATGGACGGAGCCAGCACCTGGGGCGTGTTCTGGAAAGTCGTGTTCCCGCTCCTCGCGCCGATGAACGCGACCGTCGGCATCCTGACGTGCGTGTGGGCGTGGAACGACTTCCTGCTCCCGCTCGTCATCCTGTCGGACCCGTCCGCGCAGACGCTCCCGCTCGCCCAATACGTCTTCCAAGGACAGTTCAACACCAACTACACCGTTGCGTTCGCCTCCTACCTGATGGCGCTGGCACCACTGCTCGTGGTGTACATCGTCGCGCAGAAGTGGGTCGTGAGCGGTGTGATGAGAGGATCGGTCAAGTGACCATCGAAACAACCGAAACCCCCGTATCCGAAGCAGGCGGCGCGGCTGTCGCAGGCGGCGCGGGACAGGCCGCCGCGGCGTCAGCAGTGCTGGAGGCCACAGGCACCCCGGCCTGGTGGTCGAATGCCGTCGTGTACCAGATCTATCCGCGCAGCTTCGCGGACGGCAACGGCGACGGATTCGGCGACCTGGCCGGCATCCGCTCGCGCCTCGGCCACCTGCAGGACCTGGGCGTCGACGTCATCTGGCTGTCGCCCATCTACCGCTCGCCGCAGGCCGACAACGGCTACGACATCAGCGACTACCAGGACATCGATCCGCTGTTCGGGACGCTCGCCGAGTTCGATGAGCTCCTCGCCGAGGTGCACGCGGCCGGCATGAAGCTCGTGATGGACCTCGTCGTCAACCACACAAGCGACGAGCACGCGTGGTTCGAGGCGTCCAAGTCGTCGAAGGACGACCCCAAGCGCGACTGGTACATCTGGCGAGACCCGATCGTCGACGAGCACGGCGTCGCCGGGCCACCGACCGCCTGGCGGAGCGCGTTCAGCGGTCCGGCGTGGACGCTCGATGAGACGACCGGCCAGTACTACCTGCACATGTTCGCGTCGAAGCAGCCGGACCTCAACTGGGAGAACCTGGACACCCGCGCCGCCGTCTTCGCGATGATGAACTGGTGGCTCGACCGCGGCGTCGACGGCTTCCGCATGGACGTCATCAACCTCATCGCGAAGGACCCGGCATCGCTCCTGCCAGGCGCTCCGCACATGAACACGGGGCCGCAGATCCACGACCACCTGCAGGAGATGCACCGCGAGGTGTTCGCCGATCGCGACGCGCAGCTCATCACGGTCGGCGAGATGCCGGGCGTGACCGTCGAGGACGCCGTGCTCTTCACCGATGCGGCGCGGCGCGAACTCGACATGGTGTTCCAGTTCGAGCACGTCGGTCTCGACCACGGGCCGGAGACGAAGTTCGACAACCGCCCGCTGTCGCTCGTGGACCTCAAGCGGTCGCTCGGACGCTGGCAGGACGGGCTCGCATCGGCCGGGTGGAACAGTCTCTACTTCGCCAACCACGACCAGCCGCGCTCGCTGTCGCGCTTCGGCGACGACACGCGCCGGTACGAGTCCGCGACGCTCCTCGCGACGATCCTGCACCTGCACCGCGGCACGCCGTACGTGTACCAGGGCGACGAGATCGGGATGGCGAACGCCAGGTTCACCTCGATCGACCAGTACCGGGACATCGAGTCCGTGAACTGGTTCGACGAGGCGCTGGCCGCCGGGTGGACCGAGCAGGACGTGCTCGACGCGCTCGCGTTCCGCAGCCGCGACAACTCCAGGACGCCCGTGCAGTGGACAGGGGAGGCCGGAGCCGGATTCACGGCGGGGACGCCGTGGATCGAGGTCGGACCCGATGCCGCGACCGTCAACGTGGAGGCCGATCGTGCGGCGGGCGAGCGTTCCGTGTTCGGCTACTACCAGCGGCTCATCGCGTTGCGCCACGAGCTACCCGTCGTGGCCCTCGGCGACTTCGCGCTGCTCGCTCCGGAGCACCCCGCGCTGTACGCCTTCACGCGGACCCTCGGCGACGACCGCCTGCTCGTCCTCGGCAACTGGTCCGGCGAGGAGCTCGCGGTCGGCGTTGACGCAGCTGCCGGTGCTGTCGGCGATGCGGCGTTCGACGCCGAGCTCGCGGCGTTCGTCGCGGCGGATGCGACCGTCCTCATCGGCAACCTGCCCGATGTCGCCGCCCGTGGCATCGCATCGCCCCTCGCCCCGTGGGAGGTCCGCGTCCTGCGCCTCCCGCGCTGACGATCCCAGCCCGCGAGGGGAGGCGACCTGTCGTCCGAACGCCGTCTCAACGGCAGTTCGCCTCCCCTCGACGGCTACCCCGTTCCCTGAGCTGGTCGAAGGGACTCTCGG
>NZ_JBMOUH010000016.1:0-58656 GCF_049319745.1 Plantibacter sp. Mn2098
TGTTGAGTTCTCAAGGATCGGATGCTCCTGCCTTTGGCCTCACGACCGCCCTGCAGGGCAACTTCTCTAGCTTACCAGACTCAGTCAGTATGTCAAATCCGTGTGGCCGCGATTCTCATTGGAATACGGGCGGGATCTGAGCGACTAAGCTTGGATTTTTCAACCGAGACTTGAAGGAAGTCTGACTCGAAAGTCGCTTCACTTTTGGCTGAGTATCAGTCCCACTTGAGGCCGGGAAGCTCTTCCGCTTCCCGCACCTTTGGGGTGACGAGTGATTACTTTACGTGGATCCCGCATACCCCGCAAATCCCGCACGCAGCCCGGGCGTGTCGCCCGGAAACACGCGGTTTCAGTTCGGGCTCGCCACAGCAGGGCACCAGGACAGGTCGAAGCCGGGAACGGTCGCTTTCACGGTTCCCGTGGCGGACTCGACGATCTCGGTGACCGGGCCGCGCGGCATCGGCAGGTTGGGGTACCCGTCGAAGCCGGCGGACGCGAAACCGGGGACCGTGACGACGGCGACGTACTCGGCGTTCGGCGATGCGCACACTCCCCAGAGAACGGTGCCGTCCTTCGGGTGGTACAGCTCGGCGGTCGCACCGTCCTTGACGGCGATCACCCGCTGGTCGGTCGTGAGCGTTGCGGCGTCGTAGGCCGAGTAGATCCGCGCATACAACTGCTCACTCAATGCGACGAGCTGCCCCGGGATGTCGTTGGCCGGCAACGACGGCAGCGACAACGGCTTCGAATCGCCGTTCGAGAGATCGAGGACGACGACGCCGTCGAGCTGCTCGACGACCACCTTCGTCGTCCCCGGGATGAAACTCTGCAACAGGGTGGAGCGCCCGAGCAGACTCGGCTGCGCCTGACCCGTCGGGTCCAGCAACTCGAGCGAACTGTCGAGCGTGCGCACGAGCATCGACGCCGTCTTCGGAACGAACCGCCACTCAGAGGTGTGCACGGCGCCACCGTCGATGCCTGGCACCCGCTGCAGTTTCGAACCCGGCTTCCGGACATCGAGCGAATAGAGCGTCAGGTTGTCCCCGCCGGCACGGCTGAACGACTGCTCCGTGAAGAGGAAGCCGATGATCCCCTGCGACGGAGAACTCTGCAACTGCATGATGGAACCCCCGACGGGGAGTTCGACCGGCGTCGCCTTCCCGCTCTCGACGTCCACCATCGACAACTCGCTCAACCCGCCGAGGGACAGCGTCGCAACGGCCAACGACGTTCCGACCTCCGCGAACTCCTGGATGCGGGGTGCGCTGTAGACCGTCCGCTCCGGGCTCCCGTCGAGGGAGAGGGCGACGATCCGGTCATCGGTCTTCTTCGCCTGCGGGTCCTTGGCCGGCACCGGATTGCGGATGAGGGAGTAGAGCTGCGGGCTGGTCGTGGTGAACCCGGTGGAGAGCGTCGACGCGACACCACCGCCTGGGGCCTTCACTCCGGCCACCTCGATGGCGTACTCCGTGGCGTACTTCAGCGGTTGCGAGAACTGCACGGTGATCATGTTGCCGGAGGCCGTGGTCTCGAAGTCCGCCTTCGGTGAGATCGAGACGGCGCCGTCGTCGAGCTTGCCGAGTTGCTGGTTGACGTAGAGCACGACCCGCTGCCCGGAGGACTCCACCAGACCGGCGGGATCGACGTCCGTCCGCACGAGCTTCGGACCCTGCACGGATCCGGCGAGCGCCGCGACGCCGGCGAGCAGCAGGAGGGAGACGATGACGATGGCGACGAGCCGGCGGAAGCGGCGGTCGCCGGCGTCTCCCGTCGACCGGCCGGCGGCATCGCGGGCCCGATCGCGGCGACGCCCACCGGTCGGCCCCTGGCTGGTCGCCCCCGACTCACCCCGGCTGGGCATCACACCATCAGTACTCATACGGATCGCTCGGTTCCGGGATGCCGTCGACCTTCGGCTGGTTCACCTGGAGGGTGTGGGCGGAGTCGGCTCCGTCGGCGATCGTTCCGGTGACCTGGACCCACGCCCCCGCGGCGAACTGCTTCTCCCACCCCGGCTGATGCACGGGGACGCCGACGGGCTGGGCGTCGACCGCGCAGCAGTTGACGACGAAGCGTGAGATGAAGAAGACGTCGGCGTCATCCGGATCGCTGATGATGAACCCTGTGCCGGAGAACGGCTTGCCCACGAGGTCGGCAGGACGCGTGGTCTGACGCAGCAGCGTCGCCCAGTCCTTGATGCCGAAGGTGCTGAAGTCCGGGTTGGCGGTCAGCACGGCCTGGGCGTCCTTGCCGTCGACCGTTCCGGAGAGCGTGCCGGAGTTGACCTGACGCTGGTCCGCGGTGGCGACCGACAGCGTCGCGGGCGGGAGCACCACCATCGCGGTCACGATCGCAAGACTGCCGATGACGGAGAGGGTGGCCAGGACGGCGCGTCCCCTGCGCGGCGGTTCGGTCTCCGCCGGGACGTTCACGAGCACGCTGAACAGACCGAGCACCACCGCGATGCCGGCCATGATGACCGTGAACACGAAGTAGCGGGGGTGCACGTACAGACCGAGCCGGTCCGTCATCGCGAGCCACACGATGCAGACGGCCGCCGTCACGAGGAGCAGGACGCCCCACCAGCGCTGCCGCAGGCCGTCGAGGCTGAAGCGGCGGCGGGTGCCGACCCGATCCGCGGGCGAGGGATCGTGGGTGTGGCCCTGCTCGTGGGTGTGACCCTGCTCGCGCGTGTGCTCAGGCAAGTGCGTTCACCCCGAATCCGAGCGCTGCGGAGAAGAGGATGGCGATCGCCGTGATCTGCACGAGCGTCCTCGTTGTGTAGGTGGTCCGCATGAGCGCCAGCATCTTGACGTCGACCACGGGTCCGAGCACGAGGAACGCGACGATCGACCCCGGCATAAACGTGGACCCGAACGACAGCACGAAGAACGCGTCCACGTTGGAACAGATCGAGACGATCAGGGCGAGCGCCATCATCGCGAGCACCGACCAGACCGGATTTGCGCCGAGCGTGACGAGGACCTCTCGCGGCACGAGCACCTGGACGGCCCCGGCGACGGCGGAGCCGATCAGCAGCGCCGGCATGATAGCGCGGGCCTCCGCGACGAACTGCTGCAGCGTCTGTTCCAGGCGGCTGTGCTCGTGGTCGTGCTCCTCGGTGATCTCGCAGTACGCCTGGAACCTCGGCGTCAGCAGCGATGCGGGATCGGGGTGACGACTGAACAGCCAGCCGATGAGGTTCGCGAGCACAAACCCGCCGACGAGCCTGGCGACGAGGATCCCGCCGTCCCAGCCGAACGCCTGATGCGTCGTGACGATGACGATCGGGTTCAGGATCGGCGCCGCGAGCAGGAACGTGATCGACTCCGGCACGGTGAACCCTCGGAGGATGAGCCCGCGGGCGAGTGGGACGTTGCCGCACTCGCACACCGGCAGGAACATCCCGAGCAGGGAGATGCATGCGCGGCGGAGGATCTGGTTCTGCGGCAGCCACCGCTCGAGCCATCCGGCCGGCAGCCACACCTGCACGAGGATCGACAGCACGATGCCGAGGACCACGAACGGCAGGGACTCCACCACGACGCTGAGCGTGAGCGTGAAGAAGTCCTTGACCACGTTGGGCGGGGTGAGCTCCGCGCTGATCGGCATCGTGGCGCGGAGGACGAAGAGTCCGACGATGACGATCCCGGCTCCGGCGAGCGCGAGCGGCGTCTTGAGGTTCCGCGGCTCGCGTTCCTCCTCGAGATTCCAGGTCTCGGTCTCAGGCCACAATTCGGACCGGAGGCTGTCCCTGGGAGGGGTCACTGCTGCTGAGCGGGGTGCGTGGACGGGCGGGCGGGGGCCGCGTGGGCGTGGGCGTCGTCCGCCGTGAGCGCGCCAGCCTGGTCCGATGCGGCGGCGGCCGCTGAGCAGTCGGCGCACAGCCCGAAGATGTCGACGACGTGCTGCGCCTGGGTGAAGCCCTGCTGTGATGCGACCCGGCGTGCCCACGCCTCGACCTCATCGGCCTCGATCTCGATGGTCAGACCGCAATTGCGGCAGATGAGGTGGTGGTGGTGCTTCCCCGGTGTGCAGGCGCGGTACAGGCTCTCGCCCTCCGGCGACTGCAGCGAGTCGGCTTCGCCCTCGACCGAGAGGTCCGCGAGCGCGCGGTATACCGTCGCCAGGCCGATGGGAGAACCGGTCGCGTGGAGTTCGGCGTGCAGTCCCTGCGCGCTGATGAATCCGTCGTTGCCGCCGAGGGCTTCGCGAACGGCTTCGCGTTGCCAGGTGTTCCGTTTCGCCACGACTCCTCCTCGTCGTCTCAAGGGTACCCGTTGGGGCGCACGGAGCGGGCCGGTCATCGCCGGGTTGCCAGGGGGCGCTCAGCGCCGGCGGAACCGATGCCGGACGGGCCGACTCGTCCAACGCGTCCGGGTTCCGTCCTCCTGCGCTGCTGACGAGGGCCGATGATGCGGCACACGAGGTAGATCAGGAACGAGATGGTCGTGATGTACGGGCTGATCGGCAGGGAGCCGCCGAGCGCGAGCAGGACGCCGCCCACCGCGGAGACGAACCCGAACAGCATGCTCAGCACAGGAACGAGCACTGGCGAGGACGACACCCGGAGCGCGGCGGCGGCCGGCGTCACGAGCAGGGCCAGCACGAGCAGCGCACCGATGATCTGCACCGACACCGCCACCATGAGCCCGAGCAGCACCATAAAGGCGAGGGACACGAACCGGCCGGGCACACCGCGGGCGGCGGCGACATCCGGGTCGAGGCTGTCGAAGGTGAGCGGACGCCACATGAGGAGCAGCCCGATGAGGACCACGATGCTGATGCCGATGAGCCAGAAGAGCTGCGGGTCGTCGACCGAGACGATCTGCCCGGTCAACAGGCCGAACTTGTTCGCGCTCCGGCCCGGATACAGGGCGAGGAACAGGATGCCGAGGCCCAGCCCGAACGGCATCAGGACGCCGATGATCGAGTTCCGGTCCCGGGCCTTGGCCCCGAGCAGCCCGATCATGATGGCCGCGATGAGCGACCCGACGAGCGAACCCGCGACCACGTTGAGCCCGAGGAGCAGGGCGCCGGCCGCACCGGCGAAGGAGAGCTCGCTGATCCCGTGCACGGCGAAGGCCATGTCCCGCTGCATCACGAAGACGCCGATCAGTCCACCCACGATGCCGAGCACCGCTGCGGCCACGATCGAATTGTGGACGAGGGAGAGGAGGTCGCCGTAGTCGGAGAAGGAGAAGAGCCTGCCCCAGATGCTGTCGTCACCCGGCGTCGCCGCCGGGGTCGCGATGGGGGCGGCCGCAGCGGCGCTCACCAACCCGTGCAGGGAGGTGAGGGCCGACATCGCGATCGTTCCGCTCATCGCTCAGCCTCCGGGAGAACGAGACCGTGCTCGTCGTGGTGGTGATGGTGCGTCTCGCTGTCCGGGATGCCGACGACGACGACACGGCCGTGGCTGCGGAGGACGTCGACGGGTGTGCCGTAGAGGTCGGAGAGGACCTCGCTGCGCAGCACCTCGTCCGGCGTCCCCTCACGGAAGCGGCCACCGGCGAGATAGAGGATGCGGTCGACCATGGGCAGCACGGGGTTCACATCGTGCGTCACGAAGACGACGGCGGCGTTGTGCTCACGACGGCGGTGGTCGATGAGCTCGCTCACGCCGCGCTGGTGCTGGAGGTCAAGGCTCAGGAGCGGCTCGTCGCACAGGAGCAGTGCCGGATCGTCTGCGATGGCCTGGGCAACACGCAACCGCTGCTGCTCGCCACCCGACAGGCTGCCGACCGGGCTGTCCGCGTATCGCGAGGCGCCAACGGCATCGAGCAGGGAATCGACCCGAGCCCTCGTGGCGCGGCCGTGGACAGGGAAGCCGAACCGGTGCCCGTTGACACCGAGCGCCACCAGGTCGCGTCCGCGCATCGGTGTTCCGGCCGGGATGAGCTTCTGCTGCGGGATGTAGCCGATGCGGCGGTCGCCGCGACGGACCGGACCTCCCTCGAATCGGATGCTGCCGCCGTCGAGCGGCTGCTGGCCGAGGATGGTCTTGAGCAGGCTCGTCTTGCCTGAGCCGTTGGGGCCGAGGACGGCCAGGAACTCCCCCGGCGCGACCGTCAGATCGAGGCCGTGCCAGAGGGTCCGCCCGCCGAACCCGAGTTCCGCACCGCGCAGTTCGAGCACTGGCTCGCGCGTCGAGCCGGGTGACGGACGCTCCTCGCGACCGGCCCCCTGCTCGGCGTGCGCATCAGCCACTGCTGCTGCGGGTGCGGTTCCCGTCACTTCTGGAGCGCCTGCGCGATCGCTGCGACGTTGTCGGTCATCCAGGAGAGGTAGTCCTTGCCATCAGGCAGGGTCTCGGTGAACGGCACCACCGGGACGCCCGCTGCCTTCGCGGCGTTCTGGACCTGTTCGGTCTCTGCGCCGCTCGTCTGCTCATTGTAGGCAAGCATCGAGACCGTGCCTGACCCGAAGAGGTCGAGGGTCTCCTTGAGGACGGCCGGCGAGACGTCCGTGCCCTCTTCGATGGCCTCGCTGAACTCGGCCGGCGTCTTGTTGACGAGGCCGGCGCTCTGCATGAGGTACAGCGGGACGGGCTCCGTGATGGCTGCGCCCTCACCGTTGTGCGCGGCCTTGATCGCGGCTGCGGACGCCTCGATCTTGGCCAGGCTCGACTTGAACGTCTCCGCGTTCTTCGTGAAGTCGGCCGCGTTGGCGGAGTCGGCCTTGCCGAACTCCTTCGCGAGTTCATCGGCGAGCTTCGAGATCGTCGGCAGGTCGTAGAAGACGTGCTCGTTGAAGCCCTCCGTCTTGCCGTCGGGGTCGAGGCCCGAGAGCTTGACGACGTTGATGACGGTCCGGTCGGAGTTGCCGGCTGAGGAGATGAGCGTGTCGACGAAGGGGTCGTACCCGCCACCGTTCTCGATGATGACCGACGCCTTCTTGACCGCCAGCTGGTCCTGGGCGCTCGCCTCGAAGGAGTGCGGGTCCTGGGCGCTGGAACTGATGAGGGAGGTGACCGCGATGTGGTCGCCGCCGATCTTGGTCGCGATGTCGCCGTAGACGTTGGTGGAGGCGACGACGTCGACCTTGCCGGAGCCGGTCGACGCGTCAGAGGACGTCGCGGAGCATCCTGCGAGGAGGAGGGCAGCCGCTGGGAGGATCGCGAGGAGGGCTGTGGTTCTGCGTGTGCGCATCGGCAGGCTTTCTAGGTTGGGGTGGATGACCCCACGGTACGCCTATTGATACTGATTCTCAAACTCAGCGGCGTGCGTGCGGCGGACGCTCAGCTTGCGCCATACCCCGGGGCATGCCCCAGAAGAGGAGAACCGCCTGAGGGAAGGCCGGATCCTCGCGGATCGGCCTTCCCTCAGGCGGTTTGCCTGCTGCCATGCGGCGCGGCAGCGGCAGCGGCAGCGGCAGCGGCAGCGGCAGCAGCTCGGCTACTCCAGGAGCAGCGCCGGCTCCTCGATGATCGACGCGACGTCCGCCAGGAAGCGGCTCGCCACATCGCCGTCCACCACGCGGTGGTCGAAGGACGCGCCGAGCGTCGTGACGTAGCGCACGCGCACCTCGCCGTCGACGACCCACGGCTTCTGCTTGATCGTGCCCAGCGCGACGATGCCGGCTTCGCCCGCGTTCAGGATGGGCGTGCCGGTGTCCATGCCGAAGACGCCGATGTTCGTGACCGTGATCGTGCCGCCCTGCTGGTCCGCGGGCGTCGTCTTGCCGTCGCGAGCGGTGAGCGTGAGCTTCTCGAGCGCCTGAGCCAGTTCGAGCAGGCTCATCGCCTGCGCCTCCTTGATGTTCGGCACGAGCAGACCGCGAGGGGTCGCGGCGGCCACACCGAAGTTCACGTAGTGCTGGACGATGATCTCCTCATCCGTCCACCTGCTGTTGACCGTCGGGTTGCGGCGCACGGCCCAGATCATCGCCTTCGCCATGATGAGCAGCGGCGAGACCTTGACGCCCGCGAAGTCGGTGGACGCCTTGAGGCGCTTCACGAACTCCATCGTGCGCGTCGCATCGACGTCCACGAACAGCGAGACGTGCGGGGCGGTGAACGCACTCTTGACCATGGCGTTGGCGATCGCCTTGCGGACACCCTTGACCGGGATGCGCTCCTCGCGCTCGTCGGCCCAGTCCGGCGTCTGGATGTTGCGGAAGACGCTCGCCTGGCTGGCCTCACGCACAACGTCGTCTCGGGTGATCTCACCGGCGAGCCCGGTGGCCTCGACCGTTGCGAGGTCGACACCGAGGTCCTTCGCGAGCTTGCGGATGGGCGGCTTCGCGATGACGGGCGATGCCGATGCCGCCGGCACGCTGGACGGGACGACGCGCTTCTGCGGCGCGGCAGGAGCCTGCGCGGCGGATGCGGCCGACGAGCCGACGCCCGGAGCGGCTGCCGCAGCAGCGCCGGCGCCTGCGGTCGCACCGGCGCCGACACGCCCACGACGACGGCTCTGCACATGCCCGGCCGACCCGTAGCCGACGAGCACCGCTCCCCCACCGTCCTCGTTCGACACGGTGGCAGCTGCGTCGGCCACGATCTGTGCACCCTCGGACGCAGCCTCCGCGGCCGCGCTCGAAACCCCGGCGCTCGCATCGGTCCCGGCTGCGGCAGCACCTGCTGCATCAGCGGACGTCACCTGGATGATGGGCGTGCCGACGTCGACCGTCTGCCCCTCCTGCACGAGCAGGGCGCCGACTGTGCCGGCGAACGGCGACGGCAGCTCGACGAGCGACTTGGCCGTCTCGATCTCCACGAGCACCTGATTGACCGACACCTCGTCGCCAGGGGCGACCTTCCAGGAGACGATCTCCGCCTCGGTCAGACCCTCGCCGACATCCGGCAGTTCGAACTGCAGATCACTCATGGTGTCCCTCATTTCTCCGGGCGGCCGAGCTGACGGCCCGCCCCCGCTCATCGCGAGCGATGGTACGCATCAGTAGGCCAACGAACGATCGATGGCTTCGAGCACCCGATCGGCGTCGGGCAGGTACAGCCCCTCCACCTTCGCGGGTGGGAACGGGGCGTCGAACCCGGAGACCCGCAGGACGGGCGCCTCCAGCGAGTAGAACGCGCGCTCCGTGACGGTCGCGGCGACCTCCGAACCGATGCTCGTGAAGCCGGGCGCCTCCTGGACGTAGACCATGCGGCCCGTCCGGCGGACCGACTCGACGATCGGCGTGTAGTCGATGGGCGAGAGCGAACGGATGTCGACGACCTCGACGCTCGTGCCCTCCGACTGCGCCAGCTCCGCCGCCTGCAGCAGGACGCTGATGACGGCACCGTGGCCGACGAGCGTCACGTCCGTCCCGGTGCGGACGACGCGGCTGCCGTGCAGAGGGGCCGCGGACGCCGACAGGTCGACCTCGCCCTTCGGCCAGTAGCGGCTCTTCGGCTCGAAGAAGATGACCGGGTCGTTGGACGCGATCGCCTCCTGGATCATCCAGTACGCGTCGTTCGGCGTGGACGGCGCCACCACGCGGAGGCCGGCCGTGTGCGCGAAGTACGCCTCTGGGCTCTCCTGGTGGTGCTCGATCGCGCCGATGTGCCCGCCGTACGGGATGCGGATGACGACCGGCAGCGAGAGCGAACCCTCGTGACGGTTCGTGAGCTTCGCGAGCTGCGTCGTGATCTGGTTGAACGCGGGGAACACGAACCCGTCGAACTGGATCTCGCACACCGGGCGGTAGCCGCGCATCGCCAGGCCGATCGCAGTGCCGACGATGCCGGACTCCGCGAGCGGGGTGTCAAGGACGCGCTTGTCGCCGAACTCGGCGTGCAGGCCCTCCGTGATGCGGAAGACGCCGCCGAGCGGGCCGATGTCCTCACCCATCAGGATGACCTTCTCGTCCTCCGTCATCGCCTTGCGGAGGCCGGCGTTCAGGGCCTTGGCCATCGGCATCGTCTCGACGCTCATGCCGCTCCCCCCTCGAAGGATGCTTCGTACTGTTCCAGCCAGGTCTTCTGCTCCGCGATGACCGGGTGCGGTTCCGAGTACACGTGATCGAAGATGATCGACGAATCGGGGGCTTCCAGCGCCAGCGTCCGGACGCGGACGTCCTCGGCGAGCGCCGCGGCCTCCGCATCCGCCTCGTCGAAGAACGCCTGCGAGGCGCCGAGGCCCTGCAGGTACGTCTTGAAGCGGGTGATGGGGTCGCGGGCGATCCACGACTCCGTCTCCTCATTGCTGCGGTACTTGGTGGGGTCGTCGCTCGTGGTGTGCGCGCCGACGCGGTACGTCATCGCCTCGATGAGGCTCGGACCCTGACCTGCGCGCGCCTCGTCGAGGTGCTTCGCGGAGACCGCGTAGCTGGCGAGGACGTCGTTGCCGTCGATCTGCACGCTGTTGAGCCCGAAGCCGGCGGCGCGCTGGTAGAGCGGCGTGCGGGACTGGCGCTCGACGGGCACGGAGATGGCCCACTGGTTGTTCTGCAGGAAGAAGACCTGCGGAGTCTGGTAGCTGGCCGCGAAGACCATCGCCTCGTTGACGTCGCCCTCTGAGCTGGAGCCGTCGCCGAAGTAGACGAGCACCGCCTCATCGCGCTCCGGGTCGCCCGTGCCGACGGCGCCATCGAAGTTCAGGCCCATCGCGTACCCGGTCGCATGCAGCGTCTGTGCGCCGAGCACGAGGGTATAGAGGTGGAAGTTGCCGTTCTTCGGGTCCGACGGGTTCCATCCGCCGTGCGTGTTGCCGCGCATCAGCCGGATGATGTCGATCGGGTCGATGCCGCGGATCATGCCGACGACGTGCTCACGGTACGAGGGGAAGATGTTGTCCTGAGCGCGAGCGGCACGGGCGGAACCTACCTGGGCCGCCTCCTGGCCGTGGCTCGGCGGCCACAGGGCCATCTGCCCCTGACGCTGCAGGTTCGTCGCCTCCTCGTCGAACGCGCGCACGCTCGCCATGTCGCGATAGAACTGCTGCAGATCCGTCTCAGTGAGGCGGTCGAGGAAGGGCTGGTACTGCTCGGACGTCGCCGAGGGGGTGAACGTCCCCGACGCATCGAGGAACTGCACGGGTGTCATGCGGTCGTCTTCTCCTGTTCGAGGCATCGTTCTACGCTACCCGCCTGGCCGGGTGGCCGTCCGGAAGTGTCGCCACAATCTCCGCGGCGGCTGTGAGGAGGTTCTCCACAGATTCCTCCTCGCCGATGGAGATGCGGAGGCCGTCGCCCGGGAAGAGGCGTCCGACGATCCCGTTGGCGACGAACACGTCGTTGGCGGCGACCGACTCCGCCCCGAGGGCGAGCCACACGAAGTTGCCGTTGGCCTCCGGGATGAACCAGCCCTGCTCGCGGAGGGCGCCGGCGACCTGGTCGCGGCGGGTCGAGATCTCGGCGGACCTGGTCTCGATCTCCGGGAGGTGGGCGATGGCTGCTGCCGCAGCGTCCTGAGCCGCCGCCGTGATCGACAGGGCGAGGGCCGCGTTGCGCGCCGCCTCGAGGATGGCAGGGTGGCCGATGGCCCAACCGATGCGGAGGCCGGCGAGACCGTACGCCTTGGAGAAGGTGCGGAGCACGATCACATTGGGGTGCGCATCGAGCAACGGGATGCCGTTGACGGCGTCGGGGTCGGTCACGAACTCGCGGTACGCCTCGTCGAGGACGATGAGGACGTCGGACGGGACGGCGGCGACGAACGCGGCGAAGGCGTCCTTCGTCACGATCGTGCTCGTCGGGTTGTTCGGGGTGCACACGATGATGAGGCGGGTGCGGTCCGTGACGGCAGCGGCCATCGCATCGAGGTCGTGGGAGCCGTCCGGACGGTTGGCAATCTGCACGCTCGTCGCACCGGCGACCGTCACGAGACCCGGGTAGGCCTCGAAGGAGCGCCAGGCGTAGAGGATCTCATCGCCAGGGCCGGCAGCGGCGTTGATGAACTGGCTGAGGATCGCGAGCGAACCGGAGCCCACGTGGATCCGGTCGACGCTGACGCCCTGCCAGTCCGCGATGGTCTGACGCAGGCGGAGGGCACCGCCGTCCGGGTACCGGTTGACGTCGGCGGCGGCTGCGACGATCGCCTCGTGCACCGCCGGCAGCGGGGGGAACGGGGTCTCGTTGCTCGACAGCTTGAAGGCGTCGGCCGCGGCAGGCTTTCCCTGTTTGTACGGCGGAAGGGCCGCGATCTCTGGGCGGAGCTTCACGGGGGACACGTTGTCGGCCGTCTCAGCTGGTGCCGGGGTTCCTGCTTGCTGGTTCTGCGCACTCACCCGTCGAGTCTATGGCCCGCTTGATTCCCGGAGCGGCATGGACTTCCAGCCTTCCCACGCCTGTTCGCAATTCAGGAGCGCCCCGGTGTGTCGGCCCCGCATCATGCCATCTGGGGCGACACGCCGAGAGCGCTCCTGAGTTGTGAACAGTCGAGCTCCCCCAGGCGACCGACGACGGTGGCACACGACCCTTGGGCTGCGCGGGACGGGATGGGACAATGGCCGCATGGGACGTTTCCTGCTGAACCTGCTCGCCAACGGCTTCGCCATCTGGGTCACCACCCTGCTCGTCGCCGGCATCCACATGACCGCCTACACGCCGGGCGACACCCTCGCGACCATCCTGACCTTCGCGCTCGTCGCGTTCATCTTCGCCGTCGTCAACACGATCGTCGGATCCATCATCAAGGTCCTCGCGTTCCCCCTCTACATCCTCACCCTCGGCCTCATCGCCCCCATCATCAACGGACTCCTGCTCCTCCTCACCGCGTGGGTGAGCAGCTGGTTCGGCTTCGGGCTCACGGTCGACGGCTTCTGGTGGGGCGTGCTGGGCGCCATCGTGATCTCCATCGTGAACTGGCTCATCGGCATCATCACGCGCCCGCAGCCGAGGCGGTAGCGGTTCCGGTGCCGGACGCGACCACGAATCCGTGTTCCCGCCGGGACCCCCTGTCCCCCAGAATGGAACCATGAACAGCATCGGGGAGGCCGACCCCGGCATCACCCCGTTCCGCGTGTGCTTCGTCTGCGCGGGCAACATCTGCCGTTCACCGATGGCCGCCGTGGTCTTCGCCGGGCTCGTCGACGCTGCAGGCCTGAGCGACCGGGTCGAGGTGACCTCGGCCGGCACGGGCGACTGGCACGTCGGAGAGCACGCCGATCACCGCACCGTGACGGCCCTCCAGCTGCGCGGCTTCGACGCGTCATCGCATCGGGCGAAGCAGTTCGACGCCGATCGGTTCCCCGAGTACGACCTCGTCGTCGCCCTGGACCGCAGCCACGACCGCATCCTCCGCACCTGGGCCACCACGGAGGCCGACCGCTCGAAGATCCACCTGCTGCTGGGCTTCGACCGCAGCCAGGCGGGCAAACTCGACGTCCCAGACCCCTATTACTCCGACGCGCAGATGTTCGACACCGTCCTCGACATGATCGACCACGCCTGCCGCGCACTGTTCCGCCAACTCGAACCAGCACTACAACAGGGAGCCACCCCATGACTCGTTTCCCCGCCCAGCCGATCAGCCCCCTCGACGGCCGCTACCGCGCAGCCGTCACGGAGCTCGGCGAGTACCTCTCCGAGGCCGGCCTCAACCGCGCCCGTGTGCAGGTCGAAGTCGAGTGGCTCATCACGCTCACGGACCGGTCGATGTTCGGCTCGTCTCCGCTGAGCGTCGACGAGATCGAGAGCCTGCGCGCGCTCTACCTCGAGTTCGGCCAGGCCGACATCGACTGGCTCGCCGAGAAGGAGGCCGTCACCCGTCACGATGTGAAGGCCGTCGAGTACCTCGTCCGCGACCGGCTGTCGGCGCTCGGTCTCGACCGCATCGCCGAGCTCACCCACATCGCGTGCACGAGCGAGGACATCAACAACCTCGCCTACGCGCTCACCGTCTCCGCGGCCGTGCAGTCGATCTGGCTGCCCAAGCTGCGCCTCGTGCTCGACGCGCTGCGCACGAAGGCCGTCGACTTCCGCGCCGTTCCGATGCTCGCCCGCACGCACGGCCAGCCCGCGACGCCCACCACGATGGGCCGCGAACTCGCCGTCACGGTGTACCGCCTGGAGCGGATCGCCCTGCAGATCGAGGCCAACGAGTACCTCGGCAAGTTCTCCGGTGCGACCGGCACCTTCGCCGCCCACCTCGTCGCGGACCCCGAGGCCGACTGGCCGACGATCTCACGCGAGTTCGTGCAGGGGCTCGGCCTCGACTGGAACCCGCTCACCACGCAGATCGAGTCGCACGACTGGCAGGCAGAGCTCTACGGCAAGATCTCCCACGCCAACCGCGTGCTGCACAACCTCGCGACCGACATCTGGACGTACATCTCCATCGGCTACTTCCGTCAGATCCCCGTCGCCGGTGCGACCGGTTCCTCGACGATGCCGCACAAGGTCAACCCGATCCGCTTCGAGAACGCCGAGGCGAACCTCGAACTCTCGAGCGCGATCCTCGACTCCCTCGCAGCGACCCTCGTCACCTCGCGTCTGCAGCGCGACCTGACCGACTCCAGCGCGCAGCGCAACATCGGCGTCGGGTTCGGACACTCGCTGCTCGCGCTCGACAACATCCTGGGCGGCCTTGGCCAGATCGACCTGGCCGAGGACGTGCTCGCCGCCGACCTCGACACCAACTGGGAGGTCCTCGGCGAGGCGATCCAGACGGTCATCCGCGCAGAGGTCACCGCCGGCCGGTCCACGATCGAGGACCCGTACGCCGTGCTCAAGGAGCTGACGCGAGGCAAGCGCATCGGCCAGGCCGACCTCGTCGAGTTCCTCAACGGTCTCGACATCGGCGACGCCGCCAAGGAGCGTCTGCTCGCGCTCACGCCGTCCACGTACATCGGCCTGTCGGACTCGCTCGTCGACTACCTGCCGTAGCGTCCGCGGCGGCGGTCGCTCTGCGGCCGTCGCCCTTGCGCCGCAGTGCCTGCGCGTGGCATTCGCCGTTGTGCCCGCCTCGTGTGCTTCGTGTACTTCCGCAATTCAGGAACTTCTGCAGAATTCAGGAAGATTCAGGACTCAACGCGACGAAATCGTCCTGAATTCAGTGGAGCGTCCTGAATTCTGCAAACCGGCTGGAGGCGTGCAAGCGCTGACTAGCGCAGGCGCGAACAAGCGTTCCGTCAGTGACCGGACGGCGGCCGCGGCGCCGGCGGCTCGTCGGTACCGCGGTCCTGCTCGTCGAGGTCGCGCTTCTCCTCGAGGTCGGGCTTGACCGCGAGGGCCAGCATCGCGAGCACGATGAGCGACACGATGAACGCGACGCCCAGCCCGATGACGCCGAACATGAGGTCGCGGGTGGACATCAGCACAACGAGGCCGGTGAACACACCCATCACTCCGGAGAGGATGAGCAGCTCGACTGGCCGCAGCACGTCGTCTCGGTTGGGCTTGGTCACAGCGCCGCCTCCGGCTCGTTCGACGGGGAGATCTGCTTCGCTGCAGCCCATTTCAGGGAAAGACCGCCGATGACCAGGAAGACCCCGATGATCGCCGCGTAGGCGCCGACGAGTCCGACGACGACGATGTCGGCGCGCAGGATGCCTTCGATGCCGCCAGGAGCGGCGAATCGCTGCTCGAGGCCCGGCGGGACGAGGAGCGTCGCGATGGCGAGGAGGACGGTGAACGCGCCGACGGCGGTCCAGTCCTTCGCGCCGGGGTGGCGTCCGCGGTTGCGCAGACCGCTGTAGAGCTCGAGGAAGCCGGTGAGCGCAGCCCACACGGACACGACGTAGAGGAGCATGCCGAGGCCGCCGCCGCTCAGCACGAGCGCCAGCACACCGGTGACGACGCCGATGACGCCCTGGCCGACGAAGAACGCACGCGTCACGGGCTCGCTCACCAGACGGATGCTGGCGATTCCGACGACGAGGCCGGAGGCCAGCGCGAATGCGCCGAACACGTTGAGGCCGAAGTGCGACGAGTGTCCGGCGGTGAACGTGATGACACCGGCCGTGGCGAGCGCAACCACAGCGCGCAGGATCGGCACCATCCAGTACCGGTCGTGCCGGGCGCCGTCGATCGGGTTTCTGGCCACGGTGAACGTCTCAATCTCTTGCAGGAAGTCCATACCAGCTTACGCGTTCGGCGGCTCCGAATCTGCCGGGTGCCTGGATGCCCGTGGCCGCGCGTGCTCCAGCCGCCGCACGGCAGGAGGAGATCCGCCCCACAGAAGGACAAATCCGCCGGAAACGTCCTTCTCTCGCGCGGTTCCCCTTCTGCCGTGCGCTGCCGTGCGGCGGGCCGCTTCTCCCCAGGAGCAGCTTCATCCCCTGATCCTCCTCCTGGACCCTGAGGACCATAATGCCGATGTCTCGTAGGCTTGGGGCAGCGTGGAGTACCCAGCCGGCGCGTTCATCAGTGAACCGACCCGGACCGTGACGCCAGAGATCAGCTCGAGGCGGGGCATCCACAGACTGGAACGGTCATGCGATCCTTCCCCGCCAGACGTACCGCGACGACAGCGCTCGTGGTCGGAAGTGCCGCCGTCGTGGTCGGAATTGCCGCCGTCGTGGCCATCGTTGCGCTCGGCATCGGGGTCGGTATCGGTGGCGGCGCTCGGACCGGCGCGGGCACCCGGCCTGCTCACGATGGCGCCTCCGCTGGGATGTCGACATCGAGTCCCACGCCGACGCCCGCGGGTTCCCGCAGCACCACGACCGGGAACGCCGTGGTCACCCTGCCGCCCGCGCACGGGCGCGCCGACTACCAACTCGGCGGGTCCTATCCGCCGGAGCCGTCAGTGGAGATCGTCGTCCGGGACAGCAGCTCCTCCCCCGTGTCCGGTGTCTACAACATCTGTTACGTGAACGCGTTCCAGACGCAGCCGGGCGACGCCGAGTTCTGGACCGGCCAGCATCCTGATCTCGTCTTGCAGAGCGCTGATGGAGGTCCGCTCGTCGATCCGGAATGGCCCGACGAGTACCTCCTCGACACCTCATCAGGAAGCAAGCGCGCAGCGATCGCGGCGATCGTGAACGGCTGGATCGACGAGTGCGCGGCGAAGGGGTTCCAGGCCGTGGAGCCGGACAATCTCGACTCGTACAGTCGATCGCACGGCGCCCTCACCCAGGCTGACAACATCGCGCTCGCCACCCAGCTCGTCCGTCACGCGCACGAGTCGGGTCTTGCCATCGCTCAGAAGAACACGCCCGATCTAGGATCCGCCGCGGCGGACACGATCGGATTCGACTTCGCCGTCGCCGTCGCCGAGGAATGCCAGGTCTACAACGAGTGCGGCGCCTACACCGACGTCTACGGCACCCACGTCATCGAAATCGAGTACGCCGACACGCCCCGGGCCGCGTTCACGGCCGCATGTGCCGCGCGCGGCGCATCGATCTCCGTCCTCCTTCGAGATCGGGGCGTCGCCCCTGCGTCGTCCCCCGCCTATCGCTACGAAACCTGCTGACAGCCCGCGAGGGGTCGCAAACGGCTAGTTGGACGGGGCCTGGACTAGCCATATGCGACCCCTCGCGGGCTGAGGTGGGGCGGACTAGACGTACCGGCGCTGGGCCCGCAAATCAGCCAGTCACGCGCAGACGCGCACGCTGCGACCGCTGAAACTCACGATGTCGCCGAGCTGGAGCTGCCGTCCGCGACGGCGATCGACCTCGCCGTTCACGGAGACATATCCGTCGAGGATGGCTTCCTTGACCGTTCCACCGGAGTCGAGCGCCCCGGCGAACTTCAGGAACTGGCCGAGGCGGATGCTTTCGCCGCCGATCGAGACGTCGTCGATCGGGTCCGGAGTTGTCATGTCTGAATGGTAGCCGACGGCCTATGCACGAGGGCCGCTCGCGCCTCGACATCATCGTCGAGCACGAGGCGACTCCCCGAGGGAGGAACAGGTGGCGGCCTAAATCCCCGGCGCCATATCCGCGAAGCGCGAGAAGTGGCCGTGGAAGCCGACGGTGATGGTGCGGGTGGGGCCGTTGCGGTGCTTGGCGATGATGAGGTCGGCCTCGCCGGCTCGGGGGCTGTCCTTCTCGTAGGCGGACTCACGGTGCAGGAGCACCACCATGTCGGCGTCCTGCTCGATCGAGCCCGATTCACGGAGGTCGGAGAGGGCCGGCATCTTGTCGGCACGCTGCTCAGCGCCACGGTTCAGCTGCGACAGGGCGATGACGGGGACCTGGAGCTCCTTCGCCATGAGCTTCAGTGCACGGGAGAACTCCGAGACCTCCTGCTGACGGCTCTCGACACGCTTGCCGGAGGTCAGGAGCTGCAGGTAGTCGATGACGACCATCTTCAGGCCGACCTTCTGCTTGAGTCGACGGCACTTCGCCCGGATCTCGACGAGCGTCATGTTCGGGCTGTCGTCGATGTAGAGCGGGGCATCATTGATGCGGCCGCGGACCTGGGCGATCTTCGTCCAGTCCTGCGAGTCGACCGTGCCCTTGCGCATGAGCTGCAGCGGCACGGACGCCTCGGCACTCATCAGACGCATGGCGATCTCACTACGACCCATTTCGAGCGAGAAGAAGATCGACGGCTGGTTGTAGTGGACCGATGCCGCACGGGCGAAATCGAGCGCGAGCGTCGACTTTCCGATGGCGGGTCGGGCCGCGACGATGATGAGCTGGCCCGGGTGCAGGCCGTTCGTGAGCTCGTCGAGCTCCTTGAACCCCGTTGGCACACCCGTCATGGAGCCATCGGTGTGCTTCGCAGCCTCGATCTCGTCGATGGCGGCACTCACGGCCTCGGTCAGGGGGACGTAATCCTCGACCTCCTGGGTGCCTGAGACGGCATAGATCTCGGCCTGAGCCGTGTTGACGAGCTCCACGGCCTCGCCCTCGGCCGCATACCCCATCTGGACGATGCGCGTGCCGGCCTCGACAAGACGACGCAGCAGGGCGCGCTCGGAGACGATGCGGGCGTAGTACCCGGCGTTGGCCGCAGTAGGCACGAGGCTCGTGAGCGTGTGCAGGTAGTCCGCGCCGCCGGCACGGGAGAGCTCACCGGTCTTGACGAGCTCGTCGGTGACCGTGATGACGTCGGTGGGCTCACCGTGCGAGTACAGCGTCAGCAGGGCGTCGTAGATGACCTCGTGCTTGGGGATGTAGAAGTCGACCCCGCGGAGGATCTCGACGACGTCGGCGACCGCGTCCTTGCTGAGCAGCATGCCGCCGAGGGCGCTCTGCTCCGCGAGGAGGTCGTGGGGCGGCGTGCGCTCGGTGCTGCGCGGTTCATCATATGAACGTGATTCACCGGTCCCCAGATGAGCGATCGACAACGCAACTTCCTCTCGCAGACGTGACGCCGGGCGGTCTCCCGCAGAACGTCAACTGGGCACAGCATCGCAGCACCCTCCGACACGGCTTGTCGGTGGAACTGTCATGGCCGCACGGATCGCCCCGACGATGCTTCGTCCGGGCGTTCGAGAGGCCGATGACTCACCCTAAGAGCACTTTCCCCACAGGACAACTCAGCCTGTGGATAACTCTGTGCACAACTTGAGCGAAACTCCGTGGATTGTGTGCACAACCTGTGGGGAACCCTGTGGATAGAAAACTATTTTGGGCCTAGAAACGCCGCCTGACCTGGGTTTTCACACTGCACAGGTGCTGTGAACAAATCAGTTCCCAAATGGGGGTAAAACGTGTGGATATCCGTGACGCCCTGTGCACAACTGTTCTTGACGCGGAGCCGGAAAGGGGTGTAAACCTGCTCCAACACTTGTGTGATTGGGGCATCGAGGGGCTGTCGGACCCGCGTTTCGCGCGCCGCCGAATCAGCGGGAACGCGCACCTGAAACGCGCGCAGAACACCCCCCGGAAAACGACGATGGCGGCGGGCCGAAGCCCACCGCCATCATCCGCTCACACACGCCCGGAAGGCGTGCAGGGAACGTTGTTACTTCTTTGCAGCGACCACCTGGAGGGCGATCGTCGCGACGATCTCGTCGCGGAGGCTGATCGTGGCCTCGTGCTCGCCGACGTACTTGATCGGCGTTGCGATCTCGATCTTGCGCTTGTCGACCTCGCCGAGACCGGCAGCGGCAACAGCCGTCGCGATGTCAGCAGGCTTGATCGAACCGAACAGGCGGCCTTCGCCACCCGTCTTGACCGTGAGCTTGACCTTCGTGGCCTGGAGGCGAGCCTTCAGGTCCTGGGCCTCTTCGATCGTGGCGTGCTCGCGCGCTGCGCGGGCTGCCTTGATCTGCTCGACCTGCTTCTCGCCACCACGCGTCCACGGCGTGGCGAAGCCCTGCGGGACGAGGTAGTTGCGTGCGTAGCCGTTCTTGACGTCGACGACGTCACCAGCGGAGCCGAGGCCGGAGACCTCGTGCGTCAGAATCACTTTCGACATGTGCGTGCCTCCTAGCGGCCAGAGCCGGCGTATGGCAGCAGAGCCATCTCACGCGCGTTCTTCACTGCGCGTGCGATGAGTCGCTGCTCCTGGACGTTGACGCCGGTGATGCGGCGTGCACGGATCTTGCCGCGCTCGGAGATGAACTTGCGAAGGGTGGCGACATCCTTGTAATCGATGACACCAACCCGGATCGCCTTCGCGGGAGCGACGTTCTTGCCGCCCTTAGCACCGCGGGCGGGCTTGCGGCGGTCGCCGCTCGACTTTCCAGCCATGGTTGTTCCTTTGCGTATGAAATGGTGATCGGTCGGTGCTGGCCGCTCTCACGGCCGACACCCGATCGAATCCTGTGTTTAGAAGGGGGTCTCGTCGCCGTAGCTGCCGGGAGTGTTCCAGGCATCTGCGCCACCGGCGGGGCCGGAGGAGGCGGGAGCGCTCTGAGCCCAGGGCTCTTCCTGCTGCACGGCGGGGGCTCCCCCACCGCGGCCTCCGAAGTTGCCTCCGCCGCCGTTGCCGCCGCCCGAGGACGGAGCACGGCTGATGGTTGCGGTCGCGTACCGGAGCGAAGGGCCGATCTCGTCCACCTCGAGTTCGATGGTGGTCCGCTTCTCGCCTTCCTTCGTCTCGTAGGAACGCTGCTTGAGACGCCCGGTCGCGATGACACGGCTTCCCTTGGTGAGCGATCCCGCAACGTGCTCGGCGAATTCACGCCAGACGCTCGCGCGCAGGAACAGCGCTTCGCCATCCTTCCATTCGTTCGCCGCACGATCGAAGTTGCGCGGCGTGGAAGCGATGGTGAAGTTGGCAACTGCCAGCCCGTTCTGCGTGAAACGCAGCTCGGGATCGCTGGTCAGGTTGCCCACCACGGTGATGACGGTCTCGCCAGCCATGAGCTCTAGGCTTCCGTGGACTCGGCTGCGGGAGCGGCGTCGGCGGCGGGCGCCTCGGCTGCGGGTGCAGCTTCAGCAGCGGGCTTGGCCTTGGGAGCGGCAGCCTTGCGGGCGGCCTTCTCCTCGACGCGCTTGGTCTCGACGGCGACCTGGGCGATGGCCTCTTCCGCACGCAGCACCTTGGTGCGCATAACGGCTTCGGACAGCTTCAGCTGACGGTCGAGCTCCTGCGTTGCAGCGCTGGTAGCGGTGAAGTCGACGACGGCGTAGATGCCCTCGGTCTTCTTGTTGATCTCGTAAGCCAGGCGACGACGGCCCCAGATGTCAACCTTGTCGATGGTTCCACCATCGTTGCGGATGACGTTGAGGAACTTGTCGAGGCTCGGTGCAACCGTGCGCTCGTCAATTTCCGGGTCGAGGATGACCATGAGTTCGTACTGATGCGTCACTAACCCACCTCCTTCGGACTCGAACGGCCACAGACTTTCTGTGACAGGAGGGTGTAAGCATCGTTGCGATCGGGCGTGGACAGATTGAACCCGCCCGGGCAACCTTCACAGCGTACCGGACTGGGCGCTCATGCGCCACCAGGGTCCTGGTCGGAGCGCGATTGCGGCGATGAGCGGGCCGATCGCGAGGGGCAGGAACGCGTACCGCCACCCCACCAATTCGGCGAGGGCGAGGACCCCTGAGATGGCCCCGATGCTCGCGAGGTAGCCGATCCCCATCTGCAGCGCGATGGCGCTGCCCACCTGGTCCGGATCCGCCTCGTCGCCCGTGAGCGCGGAGTAGAGGGGTGAATCCGCGATGGCCGATGCGCTCCACAGGGCGAGCAGCAGCACGGCGAGGACCGCGGGCGCCTCGGGGAGGAGCGGGGTCGATGCCGCGCAGGCGGTTGAGATCACGACCGACCAGCGCGCGACGACGCGTTTCCCGTATCGACTCGCCAGGACGCCGCCGGCGAGGCAGCCGAGCGCGCCGACGACACCGATCAGGACGAAGGCGAGGAGGCCCGTGGAGCCGCCTGCGTCGCGCGGCGCGAGGGACGGGATCGCGAGGAGCAGCGCCGGCAGCCACACCCACAGCCCGTAGACCTCCCACATGTGCCCGACGTAGGCGAGCGTGATTCGCCGCTGGCCTGGCCGACGGAGCGGGTTGCGGGAGCCGGCGATGCGAGACCGGGCGATACGCGAGTCCACGGCGCCGGAACCAGCTGAGTGCGGGCCGTCGGTACGTGCCGCGTCATCGCCCTGGCGCCCGGTCGTCACGTACGGCCCGCTCCGCAGGGTCAGGGCCAGGAGCGCCGACGCACCGGCGGCGAGGGCGCACACGACGAGCACCTGCCGCCAGTCCTCCACGGGCGACGCGTCGAGCAGCCAGGGCGCCGCCGTCCCGAGCGTGAGCGCGGCGACGACCCCGGCCACCGCGAGCCCCCGCCATCGCGGAGAGGCCCAGGAGACGGTCGCCCGCATGCCCGCCGGATAGACGGTCGCGAGCAGGAGCCCAACGCCCACCCGCGATGCGAGGAGCAGCTCGAAGGACGAGTCGTCGACGAGTGGGAGGACCGTCATCGCGGCGGTCGCGGCGGAGCCCAGCGAGACGAGCAGAGCCGGCGGCAGCCGATCGCACAGCCGCGTGAGCCCCACGACGACCGCGCCGACGGCGAACCCGGCCTGCACGGCGACGACGAGGAGGACCCGGCCGATCGGGCCGAGACCGAATGCGACCGTGAGCGACGGGACCGCGGCCGCCGTCGCGAACCAGCAGGAGATCGCGAGGACCTGGACGAGGACCCCGACCGCGATCTGCGAGACGGCCCGGGTCACAGGGCTGCCCGCCTCACGAGGCGGCCGGAGTTATGCATCGTCCGGGGTGACCGGCCCGGTTCACGACGCACCCGCGCTCAGTGCGCGAGGCTCGTCCACACCGTCTTCGTCTCCAGGTAGGACTCGAGGTTCGCGTGCCCCATGTCGCGGCCGTAGCCGGACATCTTGTAGCCGCCGAACGGCGCCGCGGCATCGGTCGCCCCGTACATGTTGATGTAGACGGTGCCGGCCTGCAGGAGGTTCGCGAGGCGGTTCGCGCGGCCGATGTCGCGGGTCCAGATGCCGGCCGCGAGCCCGTACGGGGAGTCGTTCGCACGGCGGGCGATGTCCTCGATGTCGTCGAACGGCTGGGCGACGACGACGGGACCGAAGATCTCCTCGCGCACCGCGTCCATCGAGTCGTTCACGTCGGTGAGCACGGTCGGGCGGATGTAGAACCCGCCGGGATCGACCGCCTCGGGGAATCCGGAGCCGCCCGTCGCCACAGTCGCGCCCTGTTCGAGCGCGCCGTCGATGTAGCCGAGCACCCGCTCGTGCTGCCTCGCGCTGATCACGGGGCCGATGACGGCTGCGCTGTCGAAGCCGTGACCGATGCGCATGCCGGAGGCGATGTCGCTCAGCCGGCCGACGACATCGTCGAACACCCGGGACTCCACGTACAGACGCGAGCCCGCAGCACACGCCTGCCCGGCGTTGAAGAAGATGGCGCTCGCGGCGCCGGCGGCGGCCTCCGCCACCGGGCTGTCCGCGAAGACGATGTTGGGGCTCTTGCCGCCGAGTTCGAGCGTGACGCGCTTCACCTGCGACGCGGCGCGAGCGGCGATGCGGGTGCCGACGGCCGTGGACCCGGTGAACGCGATCTTGTCGACGCCGGGGTGGTCGACGAGCGCCTCCCCGGCCTCCGCGCCGTAGCCCGTGAGTATGTTGAGCACACCCGCCGGCAGCCCGGCTTCGAGCGCGAGCTGGCCGAGGCGGAGCACGGACAGCGGTGTGTTCTCGGCGGGCTTCAGGATGATCGTGCAGCCAGCGGCGAGCGCCGGGGCGAGCTTCCACACGGCCATGAGCAGCGGATAGTTCCACGGGACGATCTGCGCCACGACGCCGACGGGCTCACGCTCCGTGCGCACCATCGTGTCCGGCACCGAGACGGGGATCGTGTTGCCCTCGATCTTCGACGCCCACCCCGCGAAGTACTCGAAGTGCTTGATGGCGAGCGGCAGGTCGACGGCCGTCGCGGCGCCCTTGAGCTTGCCGCCGTCGAGGACCTCGAGCTCGACGAACTCCTCCGCGTGCTGCTCGAGGAGCCGCGCCAGCCGCTCGATGATCCGGCCGCGGTCGAGGCCGCTCATCCGCCGCCACGGAGCCGACGGCGCGAACGCGCGACGGGCCGCCTGCACGGCTGCATCCGCATCGCTCGCGTCCGCCGCCGCGGCCAGGCCGATGATGCGGCCGGTCCCCGGATCGACGACCTCGATCGTCCGACCGGAGTTCGCCTCGACCATCCGGCCGTCGATGAGGAGACGGGGCGGCTGGGCGAGGAACGCCTTCGTCGCGGCGCTGATGTCCGGGTCGAGGGCGATGTCGGGGTTCGGGGTGCCGGTGGGTGCGCTGGTCGAAGTCATGGTGTCCTGGGGCTCCTGGTCCGTGAGGGATCGAGTGGGCGGTGCTGGTGGGTGCGGGCGCTCAGGCGTGGTGGAGCGCCGCGAACGCGTCGGCCGGCATGGTCGTCGTCGTGTCGCCGAGGAGCAGCGCGCGGTAGGTCGCGGTCGCCGCCTCCTCCAGGTTGAGCGCCCGGCGGTAGGCCATCTGCACGGTGTCGCCGAGGGCGGAGCAGCCGTGGTTGCCCATGATGATGCAGTTGTGCTCGCGCGCCTGCTCCGCCGCGGAGTCCGCCAGTTCGTCCGACCCGTTCGGGTAGTACGGCGTCGTCCCCACCGAGCGCACGTAGTACGCGTGGTCGAGCGTGATGAGCCGGACCGAGTGGCCGAGCGCGTCGAGGAGCACGGCGTGCTGCGGGTGCACGTGCACGACCGCGTTGACGTCTGACCGCTCCTGGTAGGCGCGCTGGTGCAGCTTCCACTCACTCGACGGCGAGGGTCCGGAGACGACCTCGCCGCCGAGGGTCATGACGGAGAAGTCGTCCGGGGTCAACCGGTCGAGCCAGGTGCCGGAGCCCGTGACGACGAAGGTTCCGTCGTCGAGGCGGGCGGACAGGTTGCCGCCGCTCGCGAGGGCCAGGCCGTGGTTGACGGCACTACGGCCGACGTCGCTCAGCTCGGCGATGCGGGGTGCGAGGGTGGTCTGCTCGGTCACGATGTCTCCTGGTGGTGAGTGGGATCGGATGCGGGATGGGACGGGCGGGGGCCGGTTGCGGGCCGACGCACGCGCCGGCCCGCAGGACTCAGCCGGCGACCTGCGGGTTGCGGACGCCCACGGCGACCGGCATCGCGGGGCCAGCATCCGCCTTCGGGGTGCGCAGCGCGAAGGTCAGGACGAAGCCGACGATGTACATCGCCGCGATCACCCAGATCGTGCCCTCGATGCCGATGGGCGTCACGAGCCCGGCGATGACCGGACCGATGAACTGGCTGAGGCCGGCGCCGAGGTTGAGGATCGCGACCGCTGCGGCCTTGTTCATGGGGGCGAGGAGCGGGACGATCGCCGACAGCGGCACGAACATGCCGAGCGCGAGGCCGTAGAGGATCGCGATCGTGATCGTGACGCCGAAGTTCGGGCCGATGAGCGTCGGCACGTAGTAGAGCGCGAGGACGGTCACGAAGCAGCCGATGCCGCCCGCCCACGCCACGACGTTGACGCGGCCGATCCAGTCGGACAGGTAGCCGGAGATCAGGTTCGCGGCGACGTTGGCTGCGAGCATCGTGCCCCAGATGACCTGCCACTCCGCGAGGCCGAAACCGATGTCACGGACCATGTACGTGGTCAGGAAGACGACGAACGCGTAGAACGAGAGCGTGTTGATGAGACGGACGATGCCGCCGATGCCGACCTTCGGGTTCGTGCCGACGATCGTGATGCTGCTGACGACGCCCTTGATGCTGTTGCTGAGCGTGACGGGCTTCGTGACGGGGTTCCGGAGGAGGACGAGGACCATGATGCCGCCGACCGCGACGAACGCGAGCGCCAGCCAGAGGGTCGCGAGCTCACCGATGACGGGGATGACGGCGCCGGCGAAGTAGGAGCTGATGACGCCGAGACCCAGCGTGGAGAAGAACCAGTACCAGCCGACCGCACGGCCCATGACGTTCTCCGGCGTGCCCATCGTGATCCACACGAGGAAGCCGTAGGCGAACATCGGGTAGCCGAGGCCGCGGATGCCGAAGGCGATGAGCATAACCGTGAAGTTCTGCTGCATCACGCCGAAGACGAGGAACACGATCTCGAAGACGACCCAGATGGCGAAGCCGAGCATCATGACCCGCTTGGGGCCCCAGGCCTCTGCGAGCGCGCCGCTCAACCAGGCCGCGGCTGCAACGACGATGCCGTAGGTGGCCCAGAGGGTGGCGACGTTGCCCTCGTTGAAGCCGAGGGAGTCGAGGTACGGGGAGAGGAAGCCGGCCTCGATGCCGTCGCCGACCATAAAGATCGTGAGGGCGACGAAGCCCCAGGCGATGGGGCGGGCGATTCCCTGGGTGCGCAGGAGGCGGGCGAACCGGCCTTCCGTCGCTGGCGTGGTGCTGACCATAACGAGACTCCTCATTGAGCGGGACAGTTGGGGGTGGGTGGAGAAGTGGTGCCTGGCGTCGGCATGGGGGCCGGCTGGTGCCCGATCGGGTGATCGGGGTAGACTGAACAAATGTTCATCAGAATGAACTTATGAACTACAGAGTGGATCACGGATCGGGCGATGTCAAGCCGCATCGTGACGAACATCGACTCCCGACCACGATCGACGACCGCGCCATGGAAGGATTGCCGCATGCTACTGGGACGCGTCGCGCGCATGTACTACGAACACGGGCTCACCCACCAGGAGATCGCGAACGCGCTCGGGCTCTCCCGCATCCGCGTGACCCGCCTGCTCGCGGAAGCCCGCGACAAGGGGCTCGTCGAGATCATCGTGCACGTCGAGGAATCGCTCTTCGCCGACGAGGAGCGCGACCTCTCCGCCCGATACGGCCTCCTCCAGGCCTGGGTGGCCCCGAGCGTCCCCGACAGCGCGAAGGCCGACCGCGCGTTCGCGACCGTCGGCGCCGATGCCCTCGGCTCCGTCATCGAGAAGGACGCCGTCGTCGCCCTCGGGCTCTCGACCGCCGTCGCGCTCGTCGTCCAGGAGGTGCCTCAGCGGCAGCTCGGCGCACGCTTCGTCCCACTCGCCGGCGGCGCGAGCGGCCTCGTGAACGGCGCCAACCCGCATGAGATCGCCCTGTCCCTCGCCGCGAAGACCGGCGGCCAGGCGTTCTACCTGCCGGCACCGCTCCTCGCCGTCTCCGCGGAAGCCGCACGCACAGCCACGGCAGACCCCGGGGTCGCCGACGTCCTCGGGCTCGCCGCGAAAGCCGACCTGCTCGTCGCAGGGCTCGGTGGATCCGAAGCCGGCCAGGGACTCCTCCTCGGCTCGCTCGACGAACGCCAGCACACGGAACTCGGGGCGCTCGGAGCCGTCGGCGACCTCGCCGGCCGCTTCTTCGACGCTGAGGGGCGCGCCGTGACGGGCGA
The DNA here is from genome assembly GCF_049319745.1 of Plantibacter sp. Mn2098. NCBI lineage: Bacteria > Bacillati > Actinomycetota > Actinomycetes > Micrococcales > Microbacteriaceae > Plantibacter > Plantibacter sp. Mn2098. Next base: position 27,599 of record NZ_JBMOUH010000016.1, read on the forward strand.
ACTCGACGAACGCGTCGTCGGGCTCACCCTCACGCAGATGCAGCAGATCCCGCATCGCCTCGTCATCGCCCGCGGCGCCTCGAAGGTCGACGCGCTGCGCGTCGCCCTCGAGAACGGCCTCGTGAACATGCTCGTGACGGACGCGGAGACGGCCGGAGCCCTGCTCGCCTGAGGGAGCGGGCCGAGGCGGCGGCTCAGGGAGCTGCGCGGCTCAGCCCTCCCCCACCGGCTCAGCCCACAGCCGTCGGGATCAGCTCACGACTCAGCTCACGGCCGCGGCGAGCGCACCGGCGTTCGCGACCCCCGGAACCCGCTCGCCCTTCGCCCACAGGCGCATCGAGGAAGCCGCGATCCGTGAGTGCTCTGCGATCACGTCGTTCGACGCACCCGCGATGTGCGGGGTCATCGTCACGTTGTCGAAGGAGAACAGCTCGGAGTCGGCCGGCAGCGGCTCCTGGTAGAAGACGTCGAAGCCCGCACCGGCGATGCGATGGTTCCGCAGGACGTCCAGAAGCGCCGTCTCGTCGATGATCGCCGCGCGCCCGGCGTTGATGAGGAACGCGTCGGGCTTCAGGAGCGCGAGCTCCCTCGCACCCAGGAGGCCCTCCGTCTCCGGCATGAGCGGGACGTGGACGGTCACGATGTCGGACGTCGAGAGGACCTCGTCGAGCGGGGCGACGGTCGCGTCAGCACCGAAGGCGTCAGCGGGGAGGAACGGGTCGTAGACCTTCACGGTCATGCCGAATCCGAGGGCGCGGCGCAGCATCCGCTTCCCGACGGCGCCACCGCCGAGGATGCCGAGCGTGCGACCGCCGAGACCGATGCTGCGGAAGCGTTCGTACGGCTCGAACACGTCATCGCTCGTCCAGTTGCCCTCGCGCAGCCAACGCTCCGAGGCGCTCACCTGACGCACGGTCGCGAGTAGGAGGGCGAAGCTGAGGTCCGCCGTCACCTCGGCGTTCCGGCCGGGCGTCGTGAGCACGGGGATGCCGCGGGCGCTGCACGCGTCGAGATCCACGTTGACGGGCTTCGCGCGGCACGAGACGACCGCGCGGAGGTTTGGCGCAAGGGCGAGCGTCGCCTCGTCGACGACGTCCAGCTCCGCGACGACGATCTCCGCTTCGGCGAGCGCCGCGGCGAGCTCGGGACGGTCAGCGAGCGAGGCGCCGGCCGACGACGGCTCCACGAGCGTCACCTCGAACTCGTCGGCGAGCGCCGCAGCGACGCTCTCGTCGAATGGCGCGGTCACGAGCACGCTCGTACGGTGCTGGTCGGTCATGGCTTCCTCCTGGTGGGTCGCTGGTCTGGGGTGGGGCTGATGGGTCGTCGGGCGGGGTGCATCTGGTGCGGCACGGGGCGTGCGGTCATCGTGATGCCGTCGCGTGTACGGGCGCGGGGGCGCGCGCAGGCGCGAGCGCGGGCGATGCGGGCACGGATGCGGCGTCGGACACGGCCGCCGCGCGCGACTCACCCTGCGGCGCAACGGTCCGGTTCACCGTCGGCTGCGGGTCGCCGGAACCGACGGGCGTCTGCCCCGAGTGCGTCCGCAGCCGCCTGAGCGCGGACCAGTGCGGCTTCATCGCGTCACGCGTGGCGAGGAACGCGGCGTACGCCTCCTCGTACAGCTCGTGCCGCACGGCGTCCGGTGTGAAGGTGCTCGACCGGGGAGCGAGCTGCGCCACCGCTGCCGCGAGGTCCGGAGCCAGCCCGACGGCGGCGAGCGCGAGCGTCGCAACACCCCTGGCGCCCACCTCCGGTTCCTCCTGCCGCACGATCTCGCGACCGGAGACATCGGCCAGGATCGAGCACAGCAGATTGGAGTCGGAGCCGCCGCCGCAGATGAGCAGCCTCCCGTGCAGCCCGAGCGCATCGAGGCACTCGGTGAGCGAGTACGCGAGGCCCTCGTAGACGCTCCGCAGAAGTTCCGCGGACGTCGTTGTGATGCTCATGCCCAGCCAGGACGCCGAGGCGACGGCGTCGAAGAACGGCGCGCGCTCCCCGCTCGGCGAGCCGTACGGCAGGTAGACGATGCCGCCGCTGCCCGGCGGGACGGTCGCCGCCTGCCGCTCGACGTCAGACCAGTGCTGGTCCGTGAGGCCCAGGCACTCGCGCACCCAGTCGAGGTTCGGGGTGCCCGTCATCGGTGCGAGGGATTCGAGGACCTGCGTGCCGCGGCCCGTCGCGAGCACGATGCTCTCGTCACGACGCACGCCGGCGCGGGTCGGGTGGTTGAGGCCGACGAACCCGGTCGTGCCGAGGATCGCGTAGCCCTGGTCGTCGCCGATCGCACCGAGACCGACGCCGGCAGCTGCGGTGTCGACGAGGCCGACGATGACCGGGATGCCGTGTTCGAGACCGAGATGGTCGGCGACGTGCTGGTCGATGACGCCGGCGATGCTCTGCGGGTCGCGGACCTCGGGCAGCAGCGCACGCACGTCCTCCTGGCCGAGGGCGGCGAGGAGATCATCCGAGTAGGCGCCTGTCGCGGTGTCGAGGTAGGTGCGCGATGCCTCGCTCGGGTCGGTCGCCATCTGCCCGGTCAGCTTGTAGCGCAGCCAGTCCTTGCAGTTGAGGTGGTGCGCGACACGATCGCGCAGCGTCGGATCCGCTGCTGCGAGCTCGTCGACGAGGAGCGGGAGCGCGCCGGCGAAGAGCGGCGAGCCGGTCGTCCGGTGGACCGCAGCCGCACGATCGTCATTCAGCCAGTCTTCGAGGCGGTCGTTGGCGCGGCCGTCGAGCCAGAGCGCCGCCTGCCCGACCGGTCGTCCGCGCTCGTCGACGAACCAGGCGCCATCGCCCTGACCGGTGATGCCGATGGCGACGATCTCGGCCGGGTCGTCGAGCTCCGCGAGCTGATCCACAACGGCGGTCACGGTCGATGCCGCAGCGTCCCAGACGTGATCCATGTCCGCCTCGGCTCGGCCGTCCTCGCCGCGGCTGAGGTGGACGGTGGACCGGGCGACGCCGTGGATCCGGCCGTCGAGGGTGAACGCCACCGTCTTGACCGATGTCGTTCCGGCGTCGATTCCCAGAATGATGCGGGTGCGTCTCTGCACTGTGATCTCCGAACATTGGTGCGTCATCTTGATCAGATGTTCAGTATAGCTCCCGATCATCCGGATGCAACCAGCGGGTAGCCTGTTCGCACGCGGAGCAGAGGAGGAGCGATGACCCGGGCGACTCCCTCGCACGATGAGCCTGTGGCAGGCTCCGTGCCGTCCGCGCAGAGCGGTGATGGCGATCGGGGGCTGGGGGCTCAGCCCGTTCAGCGGATTCAGCGGGTTCGGCTGGCCGATGGCGAACGGCGCCGCCGATCCGCCGACCGCCTCGTCGGCCTCGACATCGCGCGCTTCCTCGCCCTCGCGGGGATGATGGCCACCCACCTCTGGACGTACGACCCGGCCGGCGGCGGCGAGACCGCGATCACCGAAGTGCTGTCCGGCAAGGCGGCTGCGCTGTTCGCCGTGCTCGCGGGGGTCGGCATCGTCCTCACCACGCGCCGGGCGCTCAGTGCCGGCGACGCTGCCGCCGCACGCCTCACGGTGTTCGGGCGCGGGCTCGCCCTCGTGCTGCTCGGACTGTGCCTCGGACTCATCCCCGGTTCCGTGTACGTCATCATCGTCTACTACGGGGTGACGTTCTGGCTGGCGATCCCGATGCTGCGCTGGCGGGCACGGAGCCTCCTGATCGCCGCCGGGGTCTGGGCGTTCGTCTGGCCCGCCCTCTCCTTCCTCTGGCGGAGCGGACTGGGGGACGTCGCGACGCCGGAGATCGGCAGCGCCTCCTGGTTCGACCTCGCCGACCCTGGCGCGTTCGGCCGCGGGATCCTGCTCACGGGCGTCTATCCGGCGCTGACGTGGATCGTCTATGTGCTCATCGGCATGGCAATCGGACGGGCGATGCTCGCCGCGCGGGCCGCCGGAGGGCTGCGTCGGTTCGCACTGGTCACCGCCGGCATCGGCGCCGCGGTCGCGCTGGCCGCCGACCGGTCGAGTGCGCTGCTGCTGGGACCGTTCGGCGGGCTGGAAGCCCTCGCGGGGAGCGCCGATCCTGACGCGATCCGCGACATCGAATCCGTGCTCGGATCAGGGATGTACGGGACGTCGCCGACGGACTCGCCGTGGTGGCTGGCCGGGCGGGCGCCGCACAGCGGTACGACGCTCGATCTGCTGTTCACCGCCGGGATCGCGGCCGCCGTCATCGGACTCTGCCTCGCGCTCGGGCTCGTCATCGGGCCGCGTTGGCGGATGATCCTTCGGCCCGTGACCGGGGCTGGCGCCGCTCCGCTGACGATCTACGCGACGCATGTGCTCTTGGCGGCGATCGGTTCGGGTCTTGCATGGTTCGCCGGCCCCGACGGCGGCTGGCTCGACTCCAGCCCGCAGTTGTGGGGCATCCATGTCGCGGGCGCGCTCCTCCTCGGCTGGCTCATCGCATCGACCCACCGCCGGGGTCCCCTGGAGACCTTCGTCCACGCCGCCGGCCAGTCCCTCGCCTCCGTTGCCTCTGCCGAGGTGTCGCAAAGTGCGGGTGCGCGACGCTGACACCCGCACTTTGCGACACCTCGGCAGAGGAGGGGGACGGGTTAGAGGGCGGCGGAGCGGGCGCGGAGGTGGGATTGCTCCCGCAGGTTGGCGGTGAGGGAGGCTGCACGCTCGAAGTCGGCCCTGGCCTCGTCGAGACGGCCCAGGCGGACGAGGAGTTCAGCGCGCACCGAGGGCAGCAGATGCGAACCGGCGAGCTGCCCGGAAGCGACCAACGCGTCGATGATGCGGAGCGCCGATGCCGGACCCGTCGCCATCGACACGGCCGCGGCCCGATTCAGCTCGACGACAGGAGACGGCGCCAAGCGCCCGAGGGCCTCGTACAGGACGACGATGCGGTCCCAATCCGTTTCCGCAGCGGTCCGCGCGGTCGCGTGGCACTCGGCGAGCGCCGCCTGCAGTCCGTACGCGCCTCGGCCCCGCCCGATCGCATCGGCGCGGGCCAGCGCGGCGGCCCCCCGCACGATCTGCGCACGATCCCACCTCGTCCGATCCTGCTCCAGGAGGAGGATCGGCTCGCCATCGCGTGTGGTCCTCGCCCCGAACCGCGACGACTGGAACTCCATCAACGCGACGAGTGCGTGCGCCTCGGGCTCCTTCGGCACCAGCCCGACGAGCAGGCGCGCGAGGCGCAACGCCTCCCGGCACAGCTCCGGCCGCATCCAGTTCTCGCCGGAGGTGGCCGCGTACCCCTCGTTGAACACCAGATAGAGGACGCCGAGCACCGATGCCAGCCGCTCGGGATACGCAGACCGGTCCGGCACCTCGAACGGAACCTTGGCCGCCGCCAACGTCTTCTTGGCCCGGACGATGCGCTGCTGCACGGTCGCCGTCGGCACGAGGAACGCGCGCGCGACCTCCTCGCTCGTCAACCCGCCGACGACCCGCAGCGTCAGCGCGACCTGCGCCTCACGCGAGAGCACTGGGTGACAGGAGATGAAGACGAGCCGGAGGACGTCATCGGCGATGTCGTCCGGGTCCCACGGGAGCGCGTCCGGGTCCGTCTCCTCCCGCAGTTCGTGCGCCATCGCCGCGTACCGTTCGTCGAGTCGGTCGCGTCTGCGCCAGCCGTCGATCGCCTTCCGCCTGGCCACCGTCGTCAACCAGGCGCCCGGGTTCTGCGGCGTCCCGGACTCCGGCCACTGCACGAGCGCGTCGGCGAGCGCCTCCTGCGCGAGTTCCTCGGCGAGACCGAAATCGCCGACCGTCCGGGTGAGCGTCGCGACGATCCTCGCCGATTCGATGCGCCACACGGCCTCGACCGCGCGGCGCGCGCTGGCCGGGCGGTCCATCGCCGCTGCTGGACCGCCCGGTTCCGATGTCGCACTCATGGTGTGCCGCCCACGATGCACGTCACGGCTGGCGTCGTCGTTCGCGTCAGTTCTTGGCGACGTCGTTCTCGGCGCGCCATTCCGCTTCACGCTGGATGTACTCGTTGTCCTGATCGAACTCGTCGAGGCTCTGGATGCGGCGCACTTCGAGCTTCACGCCTGCGCCGAGCGGGCATCGGCTCGCCCACTCCGCCGCCTCTTCCTTCGTGGCGGTCTCGATGATCCAGAACCCGTTGAACAGCTCCTTCGCTTCGGCGTACGGGCCGTCGGAGACGACGGGCGGCGTGGAATCGAAGTCCACGACGAAGCCCTCCTCGACCGGGGCAAGGCCCTCGGCGGACAGGAGCACGCCCGCCTCGATGAGGGATTCGTTGTACTTCCCCATGGCCTCGATGATCTCGTCGAAGGGGATCTCGGCCGCTGCCGCGTCGGCTTCGGGGGTGGATCGCATGATGAGCATGTACTTCATGGCAATTGCCTCTCTCTGAGTTTCAGCGCGGTTCGCCATCCGAATCCGCCGCCTCACTCATACGTCGATCCTGACCGTCCCAGATCGACATCGCCACCCACTTTCCCCGAACTTTTTCTGCCGAGGGGTCGCAAATGGCGGGTGCGAGGGGGTCAACACCCGCCATTTGCGACCCCTCGCGGGTTTAGGAGAGAGGTTACTTGGCTTCGGCGTAGGTGCGGACTATGGCGGTGGTGACCGGGAAGTCGACGGGGGCTGCGCCGAAGATGAGGCGGCCTGCCTCGGCTGCTGAGGCACGGACCAGCGCGGCGACCTCCTCGGCCTGGGCAGTAGGGCAGTGGACGACGATCTCGTCATGGAGGAAGAAGACGAGGTGCGCCGAGTCGGTCAGGAACGCATCCCCCGCCAGCGTCTGGAGGCGCGTGCGGAGGCCGGCCATCCAGCACAGCGCCCACTCGGCGGCCGTCCCCTGCACCACGAAGTTGCGGGTGAACCTGCCCCAACTGCGCGCCTCCGTCCGGGCACGACGCGTGATGGCCTCCGTCGCCGACTCCGTGGACGCAACCGATTGCAGCTCGTGCCAGGCATCCCCCGGAACCGGCGATGTCCGACCCAGGCGCGTGTGCACCCGCTCGCCGCGCTCACCGACCCGCGCCGCATCCTCCACGAACTGGATCGCATGCGGGAACGTCCTCGTGAGCCGCGGCAGGAGGCGCCCGCTCTCCCCCGTCGTCGCGCCGTACATCGCCCCGAGCATCGCGATCTTCGCGTGCGGGCGGGTGTCGACAGCACCGACATCGACCATGCCCTGATACAGGTCGACGCCCCGGCCGGCATCTGCCATCCGACGGTCACCTGACATGGCCGTCAGGATGCGCGGCTCGAGCTGCGCCGCATCGGCGACGACGAACATCCACCCCGGATCCGCGATGACCGCCCGCCGGATCTGATGCGGCAACTGCAAGGCGCCGCCGCCGTCCGACGCCCACCGGCCGGTCACAACACCGCCCGGGACATAGGTCGGCCGGAATCTGCCGTCCTTCACCCACGTCTCCACCCAGTTCCAGCCGTTCGCGGTCATCAGACGCGAGAGCTTCTTGTACCGCAGGAGCGGCGCGATGACCGGGTGTTCGATCTCCTTCAGCTCCCACGAGCGGGTCGAGGTGACGGGCAGACCCGCGCGCTGCAGCGCCTTGAGGAGTTCGCCTGGCGACTCCGGATAGAGCTCGTCGACGCCGAGCGCCGTCTTGACCTCATCGAGGACCGCGGTGAGGAGCGCCGGCCGCATCCCGGGTGCCGGCTTCGGGCCGAGGATCTCTTCGAGCAGACGATCGTGGACCGCTGCGTCCCACGGCAGCCCCGCGAAGGTCATCTCGGCGGCGATGAGCGCCCCGGCCGACTCCGCTGCGAGCAGCAGGCCGAGCTGGGATCTGCCCTGGGGCGTGGCTCCGGCGATCGCCGCGCGCTGGAGGGCGAATTCGGCGATCGGGTCGCGCTCGCCCGTCGGGGCGTCGAGGTCGAAGAGCGCTCCGGTGACCTCTGCGCGTTGGGCGATGCGGGGATCGATGGATTCGTCCCACGGGCCGCTCGGCGCTGCGGCGAGCGCCGAGGCCGCGGTGAGCACGGAGTTGCGGAGGATGAGGTGGCAGAGGCGGAGGTCGACACAGCGAGAGACGCGGACTCGGGCCGCGAGGAGCTTCGGGTACCAGGTGGCGGAGTCGTCCCACACCCAGCGTGGGCTGTGCTGTTCGAGCCGCCTGACGGCATCGGGGAACTCTGCGGGGGTGAGGGTGAGGTCGATGGGCCCTTCGACAAGCTCAGGGACCGGTTCCGCGACGCCAGACGCCGGTTTCGAGCCGCCAGGGACCGGTTTCGAGCCGCCAGGGGCCGGAGCCGAGACGTCAGGCGCCGGAGCAGGCGTTCCGGCGAGCGGGCGCACTGCGGGCTCGTCGTCTCCGACGTCCACGATGCGGATCCGTCCACCCGGCAGTTGATGGACGGCGAGATGCATCCCCCCAGTCTGCACCCCACCCCCGACGTCCCAGCCCGCGAGCTGTCAGTCGTGGCGGTTCTGACACCGTCAGACCGACCACAAGTGCCAGCTCGCGAGCTGTCGGTTGTGGCTGGTCTGGACGCCGTCAAAGCCGCCACAAGTGCCAGCTCGCGGGCTAGGACGGGCTAGGGAGTGCGGGTCAGACGACGCAGGTCCTCGCGACGCGTGGCCTGGGCCACGGGATCGGGGACCGGGAGCGATGCCAGCAGACGGCGCGTGTACGGATCCACCGGGGCGCCGAGCACCTCGGCTCCAGAGCCCTCCTCGACGATGTCGCCCCGGTACAGCACCATGATGCGGTCGGCGAGGATGTCGACGACCGCGAGATCGTGGCTGATGAACAGCGATGCGAACCCGAACTCGCGCTGCAACTCCGCGAAGAGCTCCAACACCCGCGCCTGCACCGATACGTCGAGCGCCGATGTCGGCTCGTCGGCGATGAGCAGCGCCGGCTCGAGCGCGAGCGCCCTGGCGAGCGACGCCCGCTGCCGTTGTCCACCCGACAGCTCGTGCGGGTAGCGGTCGCCGTACGCCTTCGGCAGTTGCACGGCCTCCAGCAGCTCATCGACCCGGCGTCGCGCAGCCCGCGTGTCCCCGAATCGTCCGTGCACCACAAGCGGTTCCGCAACGCACTCCGCGATGGTGAACAGCGGGTTGAAGCTCGTCGCCGGGTCCTGGAACACGAACCCGATCTCCCGCCGCTTGGGCGCGAACTGCCGCTCCTTCACCCGGTTCATCTCGACCCCGAGCACAGACAACGAACCGCCGGTGACCTTCGTGAGCCCCGCGATGGCGCGCCCGATCGTCGTCTTGCCCGACCCGGACTCCCCCACCAACCCGAGCACTTCGCCAGAGTGGATCGTGAAGTCGACCCCGTTGACCGCTCGGAAGCCCGGCCGTCCGAAGCGTCCCGCGTATTCGATCTCCAGCCCCGATGCGACGACGACCGGCGCCGCCTGCACGAGCTCGGCGACCCGGCTCGCCTCGGCCACCACGGCGCTCTTGCCGCGCCCGACGTGCGGAACAGCTTCGAGCAGCCGCTTCGTGTAGTCGGCCTTCGGCGCGGAGAACAGCTCCTGCACCGGCGCCTCCTCCACAATGTCGCCCTGGTACATCACCACGACGCGGTCGGCGAGGTCCGCGACGACGCCCATGTTGTGGGTGATGAGCACGATCGCCGTGCCGAACTCGTCGCGGCATCGGCGCAGGAGGTCGAGGATCTCGGCCTGCACGGTCACATCGAGTGCGGTGGTCGGTTCATCGGCGACGATCAGCCCTGGGTCGAGCACCAGCGCCATCGCGATGACGATGCGCTGCTTCTGTCCGCCGGAGAACTGGTGCGGGTAGTAGTCGACGCGCTGCTCCGGATCCGGGATGCCCACCCGACGCATGATGTCGATCGCCTTCGCGCGGGCCTCGGACTTCGAGTACTTCCCGTGCGCGCGGAGTCCCTCGGCGATCTGCCACCCCACCTTGTACACGGGGTTGAGCGCCGTCGAGGGCTCCTGGAACACCATCGCCGCATCGCTGCCGCGGATGTGCCGCAACTGCTCGGCGTCGGCGGAGATGACGTCCTGCTCAGACGCGCCGTCCCGGCTGCGCAGGATGACCGCGCCGCTCGCCGTAGCCGTCTCCGGCAGCAGGCCCAGGATCGTCTTCGCCGTGACCGTCTTCCCCGAGCCGGATTCGCCGACGATCGCAACGATCTCCCGCGCACCGACGGAGAAGGAGATGTCGTTGATGGCCTTCACGGCGCCGGCGTCAGTGGAGAAGGAGACGCCGAGATCCGTGACGGTGACGATGTCGGTGGCACGGTCAGCGACGCGGGCTGCGGCGGGACCTGCACTAGCGGCACGACCGCCGCCGACGGCTGCCCCGCCGAGCTGTTCTGGGCTGCGGTCGCTCATGATCGCTCGTCCTCTCGTCTGGCTTCTGCATCGCTCTCGGCCGCCGCCTCGGTCACGGCACCGAGCGCTTCGGCATCGATCAATCCGGCTCCGCCCGGGCTGTCCGGGGTGCCGCCGATGGTCGAGATGCTCGACGTCGCCGAGACGACACCGGATGATGCCCCGACCCGGCGACGGCCGCGCAACCGCGGGTCGGACAGGTCGTTGAGCCCCTCGCCGACGAGCGTGATGCCGAGGACGACGAGCACGATGGCGACACCCGGGAACACTGCGGTCCACCAGATCCCACTCGTCACGTCGGACACGGAGCGGTTGAGGTCGTAGCCCCACTCGGCCGCGGCGGTCGGCTCGATGCCGAACCCGAGGAAGCCGAGGCCGGCGAGCGTGAGCACCGCTTCGGACGCGTTGAGCGTGATGATGAGCGGGAGCGTCCTGGTCGCGTTCCGCAGGATGTGCCGGAACATGATGCGCGAGTTCGAAGCCCCGATGACCTTCGCGGATTCGACGAATGCGTCGCCCTTGATCCGCACGACCTCGGAGCGGATCACCCGGAAGTACTGCGGGATGAACACGACGGTGATCGAGATGGCCGCCGCGAGGATGCCGCCCCACAGGCTCGACTGGCCGCGGCTGATCACGATCGACATCACGATCGCGAGCAGGAGCGACGGGAACGCGTAGATCGAGTCGCAGACGACCACGAGGATGCGGTCGACCCAGCCGCCGAAATAGCCGGAGACGAGGCCGAGCAGCACACCGATGAAGAGCGACAGGACGAGCGCGGCCACGATGACGAAGAACGCCGTCTGCGCACCCCACAGCACACGGGACAGCACGTCGTATCCGCCGACCGTCGTCCCCAGGAGGTTGACCGGCCCCGGCGGCTGTTGCGTCCCGAAGGTGCCGTCCGGGCCGCGCAGCTGGTTGAAGCTGTACGGCGCGACGAGCGGCGCGAAGATCGCGATGAGGATGAAGACGCCCGTGACGACGAGGCCGACGACGAGCATGCCGCGCTGCAGACCGACCGACTGGCGGAACTGCTTGACGACAGGGAGGCGCTCACGCAGCGGGCGCTTCGTGGGGGCTGAGGATGGAGGCGGCGGGGAGGCCGGGCCGCTGAGCGTCGAATTCGTCATCTCAGTACCTCACCCTCGGGTCGATGATCGCCGCGATGATGTCGACGATGAAGTTCGTCAACGCCACGATCACCGCCAACAGTGCGACGATCCCCTGCACGGCGACGAAGTCGCGAGCCTTCAAGTACTCGCTCAACATAAAGCCGAGACCCTTCCACTCGAAGGTCGTCTCGGTCAGGACCGCACCGCCGAGGAGCAGCGCGATCTGCAGGCCGATGACCGTGATGATCGGGATGAGCGCCGGACGGTACGCGTGCTTCGCGACCAGCCGGTACTCGCTCACACCGCGTGAGCGGGCGGCATCGACGTACCCGGATCCGAGCGTGCCGATGACGTTCGTGCGGACCAGCCGCAGGAAGACGCCGGCCGTGAGCAGGCCGAGCGCGATCGCCGGCAGGACGGCGTGCGAGAGGACGTCGCCGATCGCATCCGGATCGCCCAGTCTGATGGCATCGATCAGATAGATCCCGGATGGATTCTCCAGGGTCTGCAGATTCAGGTCCGTGCCCGTCGAGGCCCGGCCGGCCACCGGGAGCACCCCCAACCAGACCGAGAAGATGAGCTTGAGCAGGAGTCCTGCGAAGAAGACGGGCGTCGCATACGCGAGGATCGCGAAGACGCGGAGGCCGGCGTCCTGCCACTTGTCGCGGCGGTACGCGGCGACCATGCCGAGGGGGATGCCGACGATGAACGCGACGATGAGCGCATAGAAGGCGAGTTCGAGCGTCGCCGCCCCGTAGGTCAGGAGGATCTCCGTGACCGGACGGTTGTCGGAGAGCGTGGTGCCGAAGTTGCCGGTGAAGATCTGACCGACGTACTCGAGGTACTGCACGATGATTGGCCGGTCGTACCCGGCGGCATGGATGCGTTCCGCGAGCTGCTCGGGTGGGAGGCGGCCGCCGAGGGCCGCGGTGATCGGATCGCCCGTGAGCCGCATGAGGACAAACACAAGCGTCACGAGGATGAAGATCGTGGGGATGATCAGCAGGAAACGAATCACCAGGTAGCGCCAGAGACCACCTCCAGACGACCGTTTCCGAGCGGTTTTCGGCGGTGGTGACGCGACAGCAGTCGTCATACGGTGAATCCTCCTCGATGCACGAGAGCCATGATGTCAGACAGTTCGGCCGGGGCGGTCATTGCTGGCCGCCCCGGCCGAAGGTGCGTTGCACATCGTCTGATCGATCAGTGGCGCTCGATCAGCGGTGCGCTACTTGCTGATGGGTGCGTAACGGAACTTGAACGAGGCGTCGAGGGTGGTGCCCTGCACGTCCTTGCCCACGACCGCCACCTGCGAGCCCTGCAGCAGCGGGAGCGTGGACAGGTCGGCTGCGACCTTGTCCTGGATCTCCTCGATGAGCTTGGTGCGCTGGGTGGTGTCGACCGTCGAGACCTGCTCGCGGATGAGCGAGTTGACGTCCTCGTTGTTGTAGTGGTTCTTGAGGAAGCCGCCTTCGAGGAAGAACGGGGTCAGGTAGTTGTCGGCGTCCGAGTAGTCCGGGTACCAGCCGAGCTGGTACGCGGGGTAGACGTCGGCGGTGCGGTCCTTGGAGTACTGGACCCACTCCGTCTGCTGCAGGTCGACCTCGAAGAGCCCACCCTCCTCGAGCTGGCTCTTGACCGCCGCGTACTCGTCGCCGGAGCCAGAGCCGTAGTGGTCGCCGTTGTACTGCAGCTTGAGCTTGACCGGGGTGGTCACGCCGGCCGCCTCGAGGGTCGCCTTCGCCTTCGCCTGGTCCGGGCCGCCCTTGCCGTCGCCGTAGAGGCCCTTGAGGGACTCGGTGGCGCCGGTCAGGCCTGCCGGGACGTAGGAGTACAGCGGGGTGTACGTCTCCTTGTAGACGTCCTTGGCGATCGCGTCGCGGTCGACGAGGTCGGCAGCCGCCTGGCGCACCGCGAGCGACTTCGCCGCGTCCGCCTCAGGCGTCGTTGCGCCGTACGGCATCGTGTTGAAGTTGAAGACGATGTAGCGGATCTCGCCGCCGGGGCCGTCGACGATCTTGACCTTGTCGTCCTTCTTCAGGTCCGCGATGTCGGTTGCGGACAGGCTGCGGAAGGCGACGTCGATGTTGCCCTTCTGCACGTCGAGCTTGAGGTTCGACTCGTCCGTGTAGTACTTCACGTTGACCGATGCGGTCTTCGCCGGTTCGAGGAGGCCCTTGTAGCCGTCGAACTTCTTGTAGCCGATGAGGTCGTTGAACTTGTAGCTCGAGATCTCGTACTGGCCGGCGAACGCCTTGCCCTTGACGATGTCCTGGTCGGACGTGAGCGCGGTGGCGGAGAAGACTTCTTCGTCGACGATGGGGCCGGCCGGGCTGGAGAGGACCTGCGGGAACGTCTGGTCGTTCTCCGACTTGAGCGTGAAGACGACGGTCAGGTCGTCGGGCGCGTCGGTCTTCTCGAGGTTCTGGAGCAGGCTCGACGGTCCGTTGTCGGCTGCGATGGCGAGCTGGCGGTCGAAGGAGAACTTGACGTCGGACGACGTGAGGTCGTGACCGTTCGCGAACTTGAGGTCCTTCTTGAGCTTGACCGTGTACTCGGTCGGCGAGGTGAAGGAGGCGGATTCTGCGATGTCCGGAGCGACGTCCGGGCTGCCGTACGGCGTGTTCATGAGGAACGGGAAGACCTGGTTCATCACGGCGAACGAACCGTTGTCGTACGAACCTGCCGGGTCGAGCGTGGTGACCTTGTCGGTCGTGCCGATCGTGATCGTGCCGCTCGAACCGGAGGAGCTGCCGCCGCCTCCACCGGCGGAGCAGCCGGCCAGGACGAGCGCGGTGACGGATACGCCGGCGAGCGCGAGTGCGCCCTTCCGGAAGCCGCTACGTGGGGATGACATAAATGTCGACCTCGTTTCTGTGTCATCGAAAAGCGCGCGTCCAGGGTCCGGCGCGAGCTTGTAGAGGATTACAGCACGGTCCATACATATTCATCAATGGCTGGGGGGATCCGGTGCGGATTCGTTACCAGCGGGAAACATCGACGGAGGAAACCGCCGGTCATGCGGCGTGGCTCGATCGGCGGGGAATCGCCTGGCCGACACAACAAATTCGGTAGTCGGTCAGCCGCCTGAGTGGGGCGTCGGGTCGGTCGCGCCATCTGTCGGCCAGTCCGCGCCATCCGGCCACGAGTCTGCTTCGGCTGTCGGCCGGTCCGCGTCAGCTGCCGGTCGGTCCGCGCATCGCCGACCCCACCATCGCGCATAACTCCTTCGATTCGTCCGCGCACAAAACGGCAGCCGCGGAATGACGCGGCTGCCGTCGATCGGCCGTCGAAATTGAAGGAGTTATGCGCGATCCGGACGCCGATGCCGAGCCCTCACGGTGCCGACGACGATGCCGATGCCGCACGATGCCCAAACCGACACTGCACGATGCCGAGCCGCTGCCGATGCCGATGCCGACGAGGCGATCAGTCGTTGAGCGCGGCGTTCCCGAGGTCCTGGGCCTTCTTGAGACCCTCCGGCACCGGGGTCGCCCCGGAGAAGACCTGCTGCAGGATCGGGTCGTAGGCCGCCTGACCCTTCGCGAAGTTCGCGCCCTGCGGAGCCGGGATCGTCTTCGCGCCCTTGCCGATGACGTCGAAGAACGGCTGCACGTCGACCTGCTCGCGCTTCCAGTAGTCGAAGTAGCCCTGCTGGGCGGACTTGACCGCCGGGACGGCCGCACCGCTGGCGCCGACCGGCGCGTTCCCGGCCTTGCTGCCCATCCAGGCGAGGAGCTTCTTCACCGCGTCGGGATGCGTCGTCGCCGCGTTCCCGGCGGCCGCGATGCCGTTGGTCACGCTGACTGCACCGGCCGGGCCGGCCGGGATGCGGGCGACGCCCCACTCGAACTTCGCGCCGTCGGACACGGCCTTGAGGTTGAAGAGCCCCGACTGGAACATCGCGATCTTGCCCTGGAGGAACGCGTCGCGGCTGAAGTCGCCGTTCGTGTTCGTGTCCGATGCCGGCGGCGCCACCTTCGCGGTGTTGATCGCGTTCACGAGGTAGGTGACTGCCTGCTCCGTCTTCGGCTGCGAGAAGGCGAAGTTGTCGCCGTCCTGGAACTGCCCGCCGTTTGAGCCGATGTACGGCAGCAGGATGGACTGGAGGTCGTAGGCGATATTGGTGCCGAACTGCGTTACCGTCCCACCGTCGAAGCCGGGCTGGTCCGCTGCGACGCCCGCCGCATCCTTGGTGAGCTTCTTCGCGACGGGCAGGAACGTGTCCTTCGCCGCATCGGGCGACCAGGTGAGCTCGTCCAACTGCTTCGGCGTGACGCCGGCGGCGGTCAGAAGTGCGGTGTTGTAGTACACGGCGGTGCCGGCATCCGACAGCTGCGGGACGCCCCAGAGCTTGCCGTCCCTCGTGAACTGGTCGACGACGGTCGGCGACCAGTCCTTCTTGGCGTCGGAGCCGAGGGTCTTGCCGATGTCGAGGAGGCTGCCGCTGTCGGCGTACGGCCCGAGGTAGGAATTGTTCACCCAGAAGACGTCCGGTGCCTTCTTGTCGGCGACGTCGGTGCGGAGTGTGTTCCAGTAGTCGGCCCACGGCACGACGTCGACGTTGACGTGGATGTCCGGGTTCTGCTTCTCGAACGCCGCGAACGACGTCTTGTACGCCTTCGCGACCCCGCTGTCCCACAGTCGGACCGTCACCGTGGTCTTGTCCGCAGCGCCCGCCGAACACCCGCTGAGGGCGATGGCTGCTGCCGCTGCGACGGCGATGGGGAGGAGGCGCTTGCGCAATTGAGGTCCTTCTACTCGAAACGGCTCGGACGGCCGTGGAGGCGGCCGGAGGGATCCGGTGTCCGCGTCTGGGAGCATGCTCCGGTCGACGCGGGGCACGACCGGGAGCGTGGCGGCCTCCGCTCTGGGGTGGGGGACCGTCGGCGTCCGGGCGCCGTTGTTCTGACTTGGGAGGCTAGCAGCAGATTCTGAACAACGCTCGTCGGTTAGCGGCGGGTGACGTTTCCAGACAACCCCCATAGTCTGAAGCGATGCGCGAGACCCCGACCGTGAAGACGTCAGCCGGAGCCGTCCGAGGCGTGTGGACGGGGCGATCGCAGGCCGCGTTCCTCGGCATCCCGTACGCCGAGCCGCCCGTGGGAGCACTGCGATTCGCGGCGCCCGTCACCCGGGCTCCGTGGGCCGGCGTCCGACAGGCCGACGCATACGGCGCCACGCCGCTTCGCGACTACATGACCGGCATCACGGCCATCCCGGAGCCATCGCATCCCGGAGACGACACGCTTCGCGTCAACGTGTTCACCCCGGCGCCTGGGGATGCGACGGCCGAGCTGCCCGTGCTGGTCTGGATCCACGGCGGCGGGTTCACGACGGGGTCCCCGTCGTCCTCCTGGTATGCGGGCGGTGCGTTCCCACGTGACGGGGTCGTCGTCGTGTCGGTGTCGTATCGGCTCGGGTTCGACGGCTTCGCCCGCATTCCCGGGACGCCGGGCAACCGGGCCGTCCGCGACTGGCTGCTCGCCCTCGAGTGGGTGCGGGACAACATCCGAGGATTCGGCGGCGACCCCGACCGCGTCACGGTCGCGGGGCAGAGCGCGGGCGGGACCGCCGTCCTCACCCTGCTCTCGATGCCGGTGGCGCAGCCGCTCTTCCATGCCGCGATCGCGGAATCCCCCGCCGCAGCGGAGATCTCCCCCACCGTCGCCGAACGTTGGACCGCAGCGATGACCGCACAGCTCGGTCTGCCGGCCGGCGCGGGCGTCGAGGCCTTCCGGGCTGTCCCGGAGCGACGCGTGTTCGAGGCGCAGACCAGGCTCGGGAAGCAGGCTCTCAAACTCACCCCGGCGGGCGTCCGGCGCCTGGTGCACGGCGTCGACTCCACGATGCAGTGGGGGCCCGTGGTCGACGGCGACCTCATCCCGCACCCGCTCGCGGAGGCGTTCGCACGCGGCATCGGCTCGGACAAGCCGCTGCTCATCGGGGCGACGGCGAACGAGGTGACGGCGATGCTCGCCCAGTTCTCACGCGGACTCGGGCGCGTCCCCAGACGGCTCGCGCTGCGGTTCACCGGGCTGAACGCTGCCGCCGCGCGCGTCTATGCGACGGCCAGGCCGAAACTCGACACGGCAGAGACGATCGGGCAGCTCATGACCGACGCCGTGTTCCGGTTCGGGGTCGCGAAGGTCCTGCGGAAGCGCGGGGCGTTCGCGGCGAAGGCCGGGCGTGGGGCGAGCGTCCCGGGTGCCGACGATGCCGGCGGCCCCGGCCATCGCGTCGTCTCGGGCACGTGGGCGTACGATTTCGCGTATCCGTCGGCCGAGACCGGCTTGGCGCAGCACTGCATCGAGTTGCCGTTCGTCTGGGACGTGCTCGGCGGCGAGCACGTCGTGGAGCGGAACACGGGCGCGAACCCGCCGCAGGAGATCGCCGACGCGGCGCATGGCGCCTGGGTTCGGTTCATCCGCGATGGTGACCCGGGGTGGACGCGCGACACACTCGATCGCCCCGTCGGGATGCGGTTCGATCGCGCCACGGCCGAGGTGCCCGGCCCGTTCCGGTTCGAGGGCGACTTCTCGGCGCGCTTCCTCCGCTGAATCGCGTCCCCTCGCGAGCTCGCCTTTGCGAGCGCGCGCCCACCTGATATGTTTTATGGGCTAGGGGGTGCCGTGGAGATCGATGTGGATGCGATGACGGGCGTGCTGCAGTCCGTCGGCGTCCTGATGGATTCAGTGCCGCAGGGTGCGCTGCCCGAGCTGTGGGACGGCGCGAGCAGCGTGATCGAACAATCCGGATCCGACACTGCCGCGTGGTGGGCGACGACCGGAGCCACCCTCAACGATGCGTTCCTGGACATGTCGGTGAACGGCCGGGCGGCACTGGAGGCGTACGTCGTCTCCGATGAGGGCGTGCGGGCGGCCGCGAAGGCTCGCGCGACGATCTCCCCCTTCCGCCTATGAACTGGACGCTGGAGGACCCGAGCGAAGGCGACGCCGACGGCGCGTACCGGATGGCATACGCCCTGGCCGAGCGCCGCGATGCTGCCGGGACGGCGTTGTATCAGTTCGACTTCATCATCAGCGCGACCCTGTGGGCGTGGCAGGGCGACGGCGGAGACGCCTGGCGGGCGAGGATCGAGTCGCTCAAGCAGGAGCTCCGCGGCGCGTACAACACCGCCGATGCGCTGCATGCCGCATACAACCGGTACGCCGGGGAGTTCTCCGAGATCCGCGACAGCGCCCGCTCCTGGCGGTTCAGGCATCGCTCGGCCATTGCGGAACTCGAACAGTTGGACCGGGCGGCGGCCGCGTTCATCGGCCCGCCCGGTCCTGAACTGACCGGGCTGTGGGATCGACGACGCGCCGACTACGAGGACGACCGTGACCTCGCAAGGCGGTTCCTCGATGAACTCGGCCAGCGGAGGTTGGCCGCCGAGACCAGGCTCGTGAACGAGGTGTGCGCAGCGACCCCCGCGAGGTGGACGAACGCACGCGCCGCGGCGATCACGATCGGGATCACCGATCCGGCGCAGATGACCCCGCAGGGGTTTGCGAACTGGGCGGAACTGGCTGGGACAGATGCGGTCCTGGACTCGCTGAACGGCATGTCGCCTGCGCAGGTCGCCGCCCTGTGGGCCCTGCTGCCGCGTACCGTCGTCGACTCGCTCATCGCGAAGCATCCGGAATCGATCGGCAACCTCGAGGGAGTCGCGTACACCGACAGGAGTCTCGCGAACGTGTCACGGCTCGACGGGCTGCTGGCCGGTGCGGAGGATGAGTACGAGCAGCTCGTGGCGCACGCAGCTCAGGGGCCCGGGGCACTCTTCGCGCGGGCGCTCGGCGAAGCGCTTGCGAAGCGGGACGCGTTGCGGGTACTTGCGAAACGGTATGCAGACGGGTCCGCAGCCGCCGCGGATCCACCAGAGTTCTTGATCAGTCTCGACACGACAGGTCCAGGGGAGCCACTCGCGGCGGTCTCGGTCGGCAACCTCGACACCTCGTTGAACGCGACGTTCCTCGTGCCCGGGATGAACAGCGGCGTCAACGAGTTGAAAGACCACATTCGCAGTGTTCGCCGCATACAAGGCGACATCGCGAACTCTGCAGTCGTGCTCTGGTTCGGATACAACAGCCCGAAGCTCCTGAAGGACGGACACAGCCCCGTCACCGAGGTACTCGATGACGACAAGGCGCAAGCGGGTGGCCGTCAATTGCGCGACGCGTTGAACGGCTTCGACGCGCGCAACACCGCCTCTGGCAAGAACGCCCGGTTCAACCTCCTCGCGCACTCCTACGGCACAACTGCAAGTGCATATGCGCTCGCGGGCGGCGTCCGCGGGATCGACAGCGTCACATTCCTCGGCTCCGCCGGCATTCCGAAGTCCATCCGTCTGAAGGACTTCCATCTTCCGGAGCACAGTGTGTTCGTGACCGAGGCCGATGCGGATCACCTCGCCGACATCGGCCGGGGTCTTGAGTACGACTGGACCAAACCCTGGCCAAACGGCAATCTCGGAGACGGATTTGTGCCGCGTCGAGATAACCCCGAGCTCAAATCCTGGGGTGCAGAGGTCTTCGGCTCCGATGGCACCGTCCTCCCCGACGGCACCGTGCTCGACGCCGTCGATGGCCACAACCTCATCGGCGGCAGCGAGGCGGGCGACGCCAACAAGTACATCGGACCGAATACAGAGAGCCTCGCGAACGTGCTGAACATCCTCTCCGACCGACTCGAACTCCTCACGCCCGGAAGCCGGCCCTCAGAATGAAACCAAATCATCGTTCCGGCGAGCGCCATCTCAGATCTCTCACACTCATTGCGACCGCCCTCGTCTCGGTCGCACTCACGCAGGCAGGATGCTCATCCGTGAATGACCTCGTTGGCCCAGTGGCGACGACAAATACGCAGACAGACCCCGCAGACGTGAAATCACGGCTCGCAGGGGCCCTCGACGATGCCCAGAATGTACTGGGGGGAACGTGGGATCCGAAGGATGCCCAGCTCGCCGACGGCTGCGGCGACGTCAATGACGACACCCACTTCAGCTACATGAGCGCGCGATACCGAAATGAACCCACAGACGACTACCTCGGATCCACTGCATCGCTGAAGAAATTCTGGGAAGACCAAGACATCGTTGTCTCCGAGGTCGGGTACTACGAGACGCATCGCGTCCTCGACGCCGTCATGCCCTGGGGCGACCACATCTATTTCAAGACCAGCGAAGGACGTGTGTGGCTCACCGCTGAGACTGTCTGCTACCCCGGGAACTGGGTGGAGATCCGGAAGGAGGAAGGCAAAGCCCTCCTCGCAACGCAGACCCCTTCACCGACTCCGTAGCGCCCGTCGCCAGGCATCGGCGTGTCATTGTCGTCGTCGACGGGCAGCAAGTAGCCGTCCAAGGCTCCGCCGAACGATAGGTTGCCGCATCTCGAGCCAGATCGATGACTCAGGCGCCGCGCGACTCCCACCAGGCGCGCAGGCGACGCTCGGCCTCTTCCTCGCCGAGGGGACCCTCATCGAGCCGCAGCTCCAGGAGCCAGCGATACGCCTCACCGACCTCACGGCCGGGGGCGATCCCCAGCACCTCCTGGATGCGGTTGCCGTCGAGGTCGGGTCTGACCGCCCCCAACTCCTCCTGCTCCTGCAACTCGGCGATGCGCGTCTCGAGGTCGTCGTACGCGAAACCCAGACGATCGGCCTTGCGGCGGTTGCGCGTCGTGACGTCGGCCCGGACCAGCATGTGGAGGCGTTCGAGGAGCGGCCCGGCATCACGAACGTACCGACGCACGGCCGAATCCGCCCACACACCCTCCGAGTACCCGAAGAACCTCATGTGTAACTCGACCAGACGCGCGACGCTCTTGATCGTGTCACCGTCGTAGCGCAGGGCCGTCAGTCGCTTCTTCGCGAGCTTCGCGCCCACCATGTCATGGTGATAGAACGTGACGGCTGCGCCTGGGCCGGTGCGCTTCGTCGCCGGCTTGCCGATGTCGTGCAGGAGCGCCGCCCAACGCAGGACGAGGTCCGGAGCCTCCCCCGGATGCCGCGACTTCTCGTAGCCGATGGCCTGCTCCAGCACGGTCAACGAGTGCTGGTAGACGTCCTTGTGGTGGTGGTGCTCGTCCGGTTCAAGGCGCAACGCGGGAACCTCCGGCAACACGATGTCCGCCAGACCGGTGTCCACGAGGAGCTCGATGCCCTCCCGCGGCGAGTCGGTCAACAGCAGTTTGCTGAGCTCGGCCTGGATGCGCTCGGCACTCACGATGCCGATCGTGTCGCGCATCTGGATCATCGCCGATACGACATCGTCCGTCGGGTGGAACCCGAGCTGTGAGGCGAAGCGTGCACCGCGCAGCATCCGCAACGGGTCGTCGCCGAACGAGGTCTCCGGCGAACTCGGCGTCCGCAGCACACCCGAGATCAAGTCTTCGACACCGCCGGACGGGTCGACGAGCGCGATCTCGGGCACCCGCAACGCCATCGAGTTGACGGTGAAATCGCGACGGCGGAGGTCGCCTTCGAGCGAATCCCCGAACGCGACGACCGGCTTTCTGGTCACGCCGTCGTACGCGTCGGCCCGGTAGGTCGTGATCTCGACCGTGTCGGCGACATCACCGGCCGACACCTTCGCGCCGATCGTCCCGAACTCGCGTCCGACATCCCACCAGGCGTCGGCCATGGGCTTCAGGACGGACAGGATCTGATCTGGCGTCGCATTCGACGTGAAATCGAGGTCGCTCACGTGTCGACCGAGCATCGCATCACGCACCGGGCCGCCGACGAGCGCGAGCTCGAATCCAGCTTCGGCGAACGCCCGTGCCACCCGTGCGACGACCGGCGAGGAAGCCAGGTCCTGCAGGCGTACCAACGATTCCGCCATGCTCACCATGGGATCAATCGTAGCTGGCGCGGCCGAGCCGCCAGATCGGACACCTGTTGGCCAACCAACGAACCGATGGCCCTCGCCCGCCCAGCTCCCATCCCGACGCGGAACGCGCATCGAATGCCCTGCAGCCGAATCCGCAGCAGGTCAAGCCCACGCCGAATCCCCGGATCACTCCGTAGAATACGGATGACCATCCGACGCGAACACACCGTCGGATCAACCACCACACACTGCAGCGGCCGCCACAAGCGGAACTGCTCTCATCCAGAGGCGGACACGATTACGAACGAACTCGACAACCAGCGGAACGGCGCGACGCACACGCCGACAGCCTTCACCAGGTCGGAGAAGGACCCGAACCCGCCGGAACTCGTGTTCAGCACACCCCCTGAGCTCGTCCTCGTCACACAGGGCTCACGGACCAACCGCTTCGATCGGCCGGACGTCGTGCAACGCAAGGGCGTGTACACGCTCATCAACGGGCACCTCACGCCTCAGGCATCGATGACGGAGGACCTGCTCGCGGTCGCTGCCGCGTTCGATGCGGCCGACATCGAATACCTCCTCATCCGCGGCGATCACGACCGCCCCGTGATCGTGGTGGACCGATCGCTGCGCAAACGGGTCAAGCGCGCCCTCTCGACGGCGTTCGCCGACGAACCGTTCTACGCCGTCCAGGTGAAGGTCCCCTCGTCCGGAGGCAAACCGGCGGACGAACCGTCGCTCCTCGCCGACGAGCCGTTCGGCGGCCGCCACAAGGGATCCGTCTTCCGGCTGTTCCGCCCGCGGATCGAACCCATCGGCAGACTCCGCTACGGACAAGAAACCGCTCCCCAACTGGAGTTCTGGCACTTCGGCGAGGAAGAGATCGTCGCCCCCGTGGAGAACGTGCTGATGCGCACGACCCTCCCCCGCGGCGAGGCGATCGAAGCGACGGTCGACCGATACGGACGCAGCTGGCGCACCCTCGAGCACATGTTCGACCCGCTCGCGAGCGACATCACCTTCGACATCGACCTCGTCTTCTCCTGGGTCGACGGCTCCTCGGAAGAGTTCCAGCGAGCGCGCGCCAAACGCATGCAGAGCTACGTCGTCGGCGAGGGTGACGACTCCGATGCCCGCTTCCGGCAGATCAACGAACTCAAGTACGCGCTCCGCAGCGTCCACACCTTCGCCCCCTGGATCCGGCACATCTACATCGCGACCGACTCCCCCACACCGGAATGGCTGGCCGAGCACCCCAAGGTCACGATCGTGCCGAGCGAGGCGTTCTTCGCCGACCAGGACGCCCTCCCCACACACAACTCGATGGCGGTGGAGAGCCAGCTGCACCACATCGAGGGCCTGTCGGAACACTTCCTCTACTCCAACGACGACATGTTCATCGGGCGCCCGGTGACCCCGGAGCTGTTCTTCTCCCCCGGCGGTGTGAGCAAGTTCGTGGAGGCGTCGACCCGCATCGGGCTGGGGGCGAACGACCCGACCCGCAGCGGCTTCGAGAACGCCGCGCGCGTCAACCGTCGGCTGCTGCGCGAGCGGTTCGGCCGTGTGACGACGCGCCACCTCGAGCACTGCGCCGCCCCGCTCCGTCGCAGCATCATGGGCGAGATGGAGCAGGAGTTCCACGATGAATTCGCGCGCACTGCGGCGAGCGCCTTCCGCGCCGCGGACAACATCTCGGTGACGAACTCGCTGTACCACTACTACGCGCTCATGACCGGGCGGGCAGTGCAGCAGACGCAGGCGAAGGTCCGCTACATCGAGACGACGCTCAAGCAGTCGCTCAGCCAGATGGACCGACTGCTCAAGCGACGCGATCAGGACATGTTCTGCCTCAACGACGGCAGCCGCCCCGAGATCTCCGTCGAGGAGCGCACGACCGCGGTCATCGACTTCCTGGATCGGTACTTCCCGTTCCCGGCGCCGTGGGAGCGCGAGGTCGGCGAGCGCGCGCAGGCCGCGGGTGGTGCCGGTGCCGCCGACGCCGGTCAGTCAGCGATGCGCTGAGCGGTCCGGTCAGTCCCTGACTTCTTCGCGCACAACTCCTTCGATCTGACGCCCTATCCGCGCGGCGCCCCGGAATCACGGGGATCGGATTCCGGCGGCCTCCGAATTGAAGGAGTTATGCGCGATGTGAGCACGACGTTCCTGAGCGGGACCGGGGACGGATGCTGCGCGGGACCGGTCACTGAAGCTTGTCGAAGTGCGCCCTTCGACAGGCTCAGGGACCAGGGCTCGACAGGCTCAGGGACCGGGGAACCGGTCAGGTCAGGACGGAGATCGGCATCGTCAGGGGCGGCTCCGGCTGCACGGGCACCGTGCGAGACTCCGGCAGCCTGATGCCGTCGAGCGCGAGCCGCCTCGCGCTCTCCTGCGCGTCGATGTAGTCGAGCGGCGGCGTCTCACCGAGCGGGACCACCGAGTGCAGGACCGTCTGCTCGTAGACGTGCACCAGGTTGAACGCCCTGGCACCGTCACGACCGCGTGTCCCGCCGACCGGCACGTTGAGATCCTGCGTGTAACAGGTGGCCGATGCGACCGACACGGGGATCCCGGCGAACGTCGCCGTGGACGAGTAGTGGAGGTGCCCAGCGAGGATGCTGCGCACATCGGTGCCCTCGAGCACCTCGGCGAGCGGCGCCTGATTGCGCAGTTCGACGCTCACCGCGAGATCGAGGACGCTCGGGACGGGCGGGTGGTGCATCGCCAGGATCGTGCCGTGCGGGGCTGTGCTCGAGAGTTCCTCGGCGAGCCAGTCGAGCTGCGCACCCGTCACCTCACCGAAATGATGCCCGGGGACGGAAGAGTCAAGGGTGATGATCCTTAGTCCGTTGACGTCGTAGACGCGATCGACGGGACGCGATGTCGGCACCTCGCCGAACAGACTCGATCGGAAGGCCGAACGATCGTCGTGGTTGCCCATGACCCAGATGACCTGCGCGCCGAGCCGTTCCGCGACGGGTTCGACGATGCCCCTGAGCCGGTCGTACGCATCGGGTTCACCCTTGTCGGCGAGGTCACCCGTGAAGATGATCGCCTCCGGACGCCCACCGGACGCTTCGAACTCGTCGAACAGGCGGCGCAGGTACTGCTCGCTGTTCACCGAACCGTAGAGACTGCCTCCCCCGGCCAGCAGGTGAGTGTCGCTGATGTGGACCAGGAAGTGGTCTGGCCGCGGGTACTCGGCCATGCGAAGAGTCACGAGACATCTTTCGTTCGGGCGATGTGCACCAAACCACACCGCGGTTCAGGACCATCAGAGCAGACGAATCTGAACGATGCGCGAACGCCACGCGACTCGCTCCTGAAAGGCGACGGCGCACATCGTGATGGCATGCGCTTTCCTGAGAGTTTCCGAGTTCTGCGAGAGATCGTGCAAAAAAGGTGTTCCAGCGATGCCGGGCGAGCGTACAGTGGCGATATGAGCATCCGAGACATTCCACTGACCACGATCGACGGCACGTCGACCACCCTCGACGAGTACGCCGGCAAGGCAGTCCTCGTGGTGAACGTCGCATCCAAGTGCGGCCTCACGCCCCAGTACACGAAGCTCGAAGAACTGCAGCGCCAGTACGCGGACCGCGGCTTCACGGTCCTCGGATTCCCGTGCAACCAGTTCGCCGGGCAGGAGCCGGGCAGCACCGAGAAGATCCAGGAGTTCTGCTCCACGACCTACGGCGTCACCTTCCCGCTGATGGACAAGGTCAAGGTCAACGGCCGCGGCGCGCACCCGCTCTACGCCGAGCTGACCAAGACCGCCGATGGATCGGGCAAGGCCGGCCGGGTCAAGTGGAACTTCGAGAAGTTCGTGATCAGCCCGGACGGTCAGGTCAGCCGCTTCCGCCCGACCACCGAGCCCGACGCGCCAGAGGTCATCGCCGCGATCGAGGCCGCGCTCCCCGCCGAGTAGCTGCGCGATCGCGCATAACTCCTTCAATTTGGACGGTCGCCGCGAGCGGGCCCCGGAATTCCGGGGGTCGGTTCCTGGACGGCGCCGAATTGAAGGAGTTATGCGCGTGTGGGGACGGCGGGTGGCGAGGGAGTCGGGGCAGGCACGCCGGGCAGCCGGATGGGGACGTCGGGGCAGGCACGCCGGGCAACCGGATGGGGGCGTCGGGGGCAGGGGCCAGAATGGCGGCATGCCCTACCTCGACGACGATGGCGGCCCGCTCAGGGTCATCCCGATCACCCAGGCGCCCGCCGACGGCCGATTCTTTCAGCTGAACCGCCGCATCGGCTTCCAGGAGCATGCCGGCGCACCGATCTACTGGGCTCCTCCGCACATCCCGTCCGATGATCCACAGCCAGGGAACCGGACTGACCTCGCGTCCGTGCCGTGGATCTTCTGGAGCTTCATCGGGAGTTTCGGCCGGCAGAGCGCACCGGCGATCGTGCACGACCACCGCTGCGAACTCGCCCTCGCCCTCCCCCGCGACCAGGCGCTCGAACAGCGGTTCGAGGACGACCGGGTGTTCCGGGTAGGGCTCCGCCAACAGAAGATGCCGCTGTTCCGAAGCTGGCTGATGTGGGCGTTCGTCTCGGTCGAACGATACTTCCGTCACGCGCCGGGGCGGTTCACGATGCTCGTGATCCAGTCCGCCATCGGGATCGCGATGATCGTCGCCGCCGTGATCCTGGGGATCGTCGCGCATCCGCTGTGGTTGCTGCTCGCTCTTGTGCCGGCCGTCGCCGCGCTGCTCTGGAGGCGCGAGCGGCGGCTGATGATCTGGCTCGCGTACTCCGGCGCGCTGCTCGCGCCCGTGATCGCGGTGCAATTCGCCGCCGTCGGGGTGTTCCGGCTGATCGAACTCCTGGTGCGGGAGACCATCGACCGGCCGTTCGTCGATCACGAACCGGGACCGGTCATCACGCCGCTGCGGTTCGACCCGCGGAGGTCGGGGCAGCCGCGGGGGTGAGGGGTGTTGCGCTTCGTCACTTCGACAGGCTCAGTGACCGGGGGTGAGGGGCTGGCGGCAGCGCCCGGTCCCTGAGCTCGTCGAAGGGCGCACTTCGACAAGCTCAGTGACCGGGGCGGAGGCTCAGTGGCCGGGTGACGGACACTTCGACGAGCTCAGTGAGCGAGGATCAGCCGGGGAGGTTGCCCAGACCGTCGACGAGTGGGATGGCCGCCAACAGACGCTGCGTGTACGGATCCTGCGGATTCGTCCACACGTCATCGACCGGGCCGTGCTCCACGATCTTGCCCGCGCTCATGACCGCGACGTCGTCGGCGATCACCCGCACGACGGACAGGTCGTGACTGATGAACAGCATCGCCGCGCCCGTCTCGACGGCGAGCTTCCGCATGAGCTTCGCGACCCGCGCCTGCAACGAGGCGTCGAGCGATGCGATCGGCTCGTCACCGATGAGCAGCTCAGGACCGGCCGCGATGGCACGCGCGATCGCGATCCGCTGACGCTGCCCACCCGAGAACTGGTGCGGGTAGCGGGTGCGGCTGGCAGCATCGAGCTCGACGTGTTCGAGCAGGTCGCCGACGTTCCAGGCGTCGCTGACCGGGTTGACCCGCAGCCCGTCCTCGATCTGGCTGCCGACCGTCCGCCTCGGGTTGAGGGAGGCGTACGGGTTCTGGAACACCATCTGGATGCGCATGAGCTCCGGGTCGCGCTTGCGCAGCCCGAGCTTGCCGATGGGCTTCCCCTTGAACGTGATCGAGCCGTCGGAGACTGCTTCCAGACCACAGACCGCACGGGCCAGCGTCGACTTGCCGCAGCCGGACTCCCCGACGAGGCCGAGGACCTGCTTGGGCTCGAGGTCGAAGCTCACACCGTCCACCGCACGCAGCTGCCCGCGGCCGGGGAGCTTGTAGGTGACGTGGACGTCGCTGAGGTTCAGGAGCGTCATGATGCGTCCTCCGTGTTCTCGCCCGAGACGGGAGCAGCCGAAGCGGATGCGGCAGCCGGCACAGCAGCAGCAACCGCGGTCGGCGCAACCGCAGGCGCGGCCGCATCGTGCTCCCCCGGCAGCGCGTCGATGAGCGCCTTCGTGTACGGGTGCTTGGGCGCGGTGATGACCTGGAAGCGGTCGCCGTGCTCCACGATCTCGCCCATCCGCATGACCGCGATGGTGTCGGCGAGCGCCGACATGACCCCGAGGTCGTGCGTGACGAGGATGATCGCGATGCCGAGCTCGTCGCACAGCTTCCGGAGGAGGCGGAGGATGCCGGCCTGCACCGTGACATCGAGCGCCGTGGTGGGTTCGTCGGCGATGAGCACCGACGGTTCGCACATAAGCGCCGAGGCGATCGCGATGCGCTGCAGCTGGCCGCCGGAGAACTGGTGCGGGTACTTCTTGAGCGCCGCCTCCGGGTTGGGCACCGCCACGAGTCCGAGCATCTCGAGCGCGCGGGCACGCCCGGCAGCCTTCGACGCACCGGTGTGGTGGCGGTAGTGGTCGATCAGCTGCGCTTCGATCGTGAGCATCGGGTGGAGGCTCGCGGTCGGGTCCTGGAAGATCATCGCGATGCGGGAACCGCGGTACTGGTTCATCGCACGCTGCTTGAGACCGATGAGCTCTATGCCCTCGAAGCGGATGCTACCGCCGAGGTTCGCGCCGGCCGGCAGGAGCCCGCAGATCGCGAGGCCCGTCATGGTCTTGCCCGAGCCCGACTCCCCCGCCAGGCCGGTGATCTGCCCGGCCGGGACATCGAGGTCGATGCCGCGCAGGATCTCCTTGGTGGCGGCGCCTCGGCCGAAGCTGAGCGTGAGTCCGCTGATCGTGATGCCGGTGCGTTCTGACACGGGATCGGTTCCGTTCACGGTTGTGGTGGCGTTCACATCGCCCTCCCCTGGACGGCTTCCTGCGACCGCGGGTCGAGGGCGTCGCGCAACGCGTCGCCCAGGAAGTTGAACGCGAGGACGACCGTCAGGATGGCGAGGCCCGGGAAGACCGCGATCCACCAGGACGAGAAGTTCTGGACGCCGTCGGAGACCATCGCACCCCAGTCCGGCGTCGGCGGCACTGCACCGAGGCCGAGGAACGAGAGGCCTGAGAGGAGCAGGACCGCCGTTCCGACGTCGAGCGTCGCGAGGACGACGACGGGCGAGACGACGTTCGGCAGGATGTCCTTGCCGAGCGAGGTGAACGGTCCGTTGCCGAGCAGACGCCCGGCGACGACGTACTCCTGGTTGCGGGCGCCGATGACGAGCGACCGCGTGACACGGGCGTACGCCGGCCACGTGACGATGAGCATCGCGATGACCGCGTTCGTCAGGCTGGGGCCGAGGGACGCGGCGATGACCATCGCGAGGATGATCGTCGGGAACGCGAACACGAGGTCCGCGATGCGCATGATCGTCTCGTCGAGCGCCTTGCCGAAGTAGCCGGCGATCGCCCCGAGGACCGAGCCGATGAGCATCGCGAAGATCACGAGCATCAGGGCGAGCGGGATGGAGACCTGCGCGCCGCTGATGACGCGCGACAGGACGTCGCGGCCCACCTGGTCGGTGCCGAACCAGTGCTCGGCGCTCGGCGCCTGGAGGCGCTGGAAGTCCTGGGCGAGCGGATCGAACGGACGGATCCACGGCGCCAGGACGGCGACGAGCAGCCAGAACACGACGATGACGCCGCCAGCGATCGCGAGCGGGGAACGGAGCGCGGGTGCAACACGGAACTTGCCGCGGTGCTTGGTCTGCGTGGCCAGGATGTCGGTCATGCCACCCTCACTCTCGGGTCGATGAAGCCGTACGCGACGTCGACGATGAAGTTGAGCCCGATGTAGACGAACCCGACGACGAGACCGACGCCCATGATGGCCGGGAGGTCGAGCTTGGTCGCGGCGGAGTACGCGTACTCGCCGAGGCCGTGCCACGAGTAGACCTTCTCCACGAGCACCGTGCCGGACAGGAGCGAGCCGAAGGCGACGCCGAGGACGGTGATGATGGGGACGAGTGCGCCACGGAGGACGTACCTCGTCGTGACGATGCGGCCGGGCAGGCCCTTCGCACGGGCGGCGCGGACGTAGTCGAGGTCGAGGACCTCGAGGATCGCCGAACGCGCGAACCGCGTCAGCAGACCGATCGTGTACAGCGCGAGGACCGATGCGGGGAGGATCAGGTGCGACAGCGCGTCACCGAACGTCGCCCACTGCCCCGCGAGGAGCGAGTCGATCGTGTACATGCCCGTGACCTGGGGCGGAGGCATCGCGGCCGGCGACAGGCGCCCGGAACCCGGGAACCAGTGCAGCTGCGAGAAGAAGACGAAGTAGACCACCAGGGCGAGCCAGAACGACGGCACGGAAATGCCGATGAGGCTCACGACGCGGA
Organism: Plantibacter sp. Mn2098; assembly: GCF_049319745.1. Lineage (NCBI taxonomy): Bacteria > Bacillati > Actinomycetota > Actinomycetes > Micrococcales > Microbacteriaceae > Plantibacter > Plantibacter sp. Mn2098. Next base: position 58,155 of record NZ_JBMOUH010000016.1, read on the forward strand.
TGACCTGATCGGTGATCGTGCGGCGGCGGAGCGCAGCCCACATGCCGAGGCCGACACCGATGATGATCGAGATGACGATGGCCGTGAGGGCGAGTTCCGCCGTTGCAGGGAACGCCTTCGCGAGCTCGTCGGAAACGGCGCCGCGGGTCTGCTGGGACGTGCCGAGGTTGCCCTGGAGGACGTTGCCGACGTAGGTGAAGTACTGGACCGGGAGCGGCTTGTCGAGGCCGGCGTTCTCCCGGAACTGCGCCACGATGGCCGGATCGGCCGCCGCCTGCTCGCCGAGGGCGGCCTGCACCGGGTCGGCCGGGACCAGGTTCGTGAGGGTGAAGGTGACGAGCGTCACCCCGAACATCAGGAGGACCGTGAGGGCCGCCCTGATGCCGAGGTAGCGGGGGGGGGGGGGGGGGGGGGGGCGGGGGAGTTTTTCGTTGGGGGGGGGGGGGGTTTTTTTCTTCGATAGGTGATTGTCTCACAATGATTTCGTGTGCATCCCTTCTCT
>NZ_JBMOUH010000017.1:0-19835 GCF_049319745.1 Plantibacter sp. Mn2098
CGTCGTCGAACCCCGCCACTACCCCTCCCTACTCCCCCCTCGCCCCCCCCCCCCCCCCCCCCTGGGGGCGTTCCCGCCCCCCCCCCCGGGGCGGTGTCGCCGGCTACGTCTTCGTGGCCGGCTACACCCTGTTGCTCCTCGCGTTCGGCGTGTTCCCGACGCTGTACGCCGTGTACCTGTCGCTCACGAACGACCGCGGCCAGTTCACGGGCCTCGGCCAGTTCATCAAGGTCATGGGCGACTACCGGTTCGGTCCGGCGTTCCTCAACATCGGCGTGTACCTGGTCCTCTGGCTCGTGCTCATCATCGTGCTGACCGTGGTGACGGCCGTCATCCTCCGCAGCCGGATGAAGCCGGGCCTGTCGGCGGTGTTCCGCTTCCTGTACTACCTGCCTGGCGCGCTGGCCGGCGTCGCGAGTGTCCTCGTCTGGCTGTTTATGCTCGACCCGAACGTGAGCCCGGCTGCTGGGCTCCTGCGTGCGATGGGCTTCGACACCTTCGCCCAGGTCCTCGACCCGGGGAACCTGCCGGTCATCTTCGTGATGATCGCGTTCTGGACCGGGGCCGGCGGCTGGATCGTGGTGATGTACGGCGCGCTCAACAACATCTCCGACGAGGTCCTGGAGGCTGCGCGGATGGATGGGGCAGGGCCGTGGAAGTCGGCCTGGTTCATCCAGATCCCGATGATCAGCAAGTGGATCGTCTACATGGGCATCCTCGCGTTCGCGTCCGGCACGCAGCTCTTCGTCGAACCGCAGCTGTTGCAGACTGCGAGTCTCGGCCGGGTGTCGCCCACGTGGTCGCCCAATCAGCTCGCCTACGTCTTCGCGTTCCAGCACGGCGACTTCAACGGTGCTGCGGCGATCTCCCTCTTCCTGCTCGTACTCGGACTCGTGTGTGCCGGCCTGCTCGTCACACGCTCTGGACTCTTCAAGGTGGACGAAGAATGACCACGATCGATCGGATGCGCACCAGGGACGGCGCGAAGGCGAAGGTCTCGTCGTTCTCCTCGACGGCCGTCGTCGTCATCATCCTCACGGCGCTGCTCATCTTCTTCGTCCTGCCGGCCGTGTGGCTGCTGCTCGCGCCGACGAAGACGGCGTCGGAGCTCATCTCGGAGTTCCCGCTCGCGTTCGGTTCCTTCGAGCAGCTGGGGGCGGCGTGGAACCACCTCGTGCACTTCCAGAACGGCGCGATCTTCCTGTGGCTCGGCAACTCGGCGATCTACTCGATCGGTTCGCTCATCCTGACGCTCCTGACGAGTGTCACGGCCGGGTACGCGCTCGCACTGACGAACTTCCGCGGTCGGAAGATGCTCTTGACGGTGACGCTCGTGGTCATGATCATGCCGTCCGCAGCGCTCGTGCTGCCGATCTTCTTGGAGCTCAACCTGTTCGGGCTCATCGGCACGGTGTGGTCGATCATCCTGCCGTTCTCGTTCTACCCGTTCGGCGTGTACCTCGTGTACATCTACTTCGCGACGAGTCTGCCGCGGGACATGCTCGCGGCTGCGCGGATGGATGGTGCGAGCGAGTGGCAGGTGTTCCGCAGCATCGCGCTGCCGCTCGCGAAGCCCGTGATCGCGCTCGTGGCGTTCTTCAGCTTCGTCGGCAACTGGAACAACTTCTTCCTGCCGTACCTCGTGTTGCCGAACAGCGATCAGTTCCCGATCCAGGTCGGACTCAACCAGCTGCTGTCGTCGACGCCGTCCTTCAATCCGGTCGCCGGTGCCGGCCTCAACATCACGAGCCCGGAGCTGGCGCTCGCGATCATCATCGCGATCCTGCCGGTCCTCGTGCTGTTCCTGTTCTCGCAGAAGGCGCTCGTCTCCGGGATGCTCGCTGGCTCGACGAAGGAGTAGCGGGGCCGCACGTGCGTGCGTGCGTGCGTTCGTGCGTGCTCCCGCCCGCCCGAGACAAGGAGAACCGCACCACAGAAGGATGCTCTCGCGAGCGCGTCCTTCTGTGGTGCGGTTCTCCTGCTGCCGTGCGGTGTCGTGCGGCCGCGGGACGTTACGCGGCGATGCGGTTCTGCGCGTACGCGCGACGGCGGCTCACGCCGGATGTCAGCGCGAGCGCGCCGAGACCGAGCACGAGTGCGGTGCCTGCCGCGAGCGCCGGAGCGTTGATCTCCGGTCCGGTGGCGGCCAGTTCAGCGCTGTTCCCGGCGGTCGCGGGGGAGCCTGCACCGGAACCGCTGGGCGTCGAGCCGCCTGTTCCGCCGCCGGTGCCGCCGCCCGTTCCGCCCGTGCCGCCATCGGTTCCGCCGCCGGTGCCATCGGTCGTCCTCGACGCGATCCGGACGGTGATCGTTCCGGAGGTCTCGTACTGGTAGTTCTGGCTGCCCGGCGTCAGCGGCGCCGACCAAGTGAGGACCTTCTCGCCACCCGTTGCGAAGGTGAACGTGTTCGTCGCCGCGTCGTAGCGGAATCCTGGGTCGTCGGACGTCGGGACAATGACCGAGCCGTCCTGGTTCGTGATCGGGTTCGCGATAACCGCGAGCGGGGCGACTGTCGGGAGCGTGACGCGCTGGTCGGTTGCGAAGAAGTAGTACTGCACGACCAGGTCCTTGAGCGCGGCGAGATCGGCGATGTGGTTGTTCTGGATATGGATGTCGCCGAGCGTCCTCCCGATCGCGGTGAGGTTGCGTCCGAGTCCGCCGAGCGGAGCGGCATCGCTGATGTCGTTGCCGTCGAGCGCGAGGAACCGCAGTCCGGTGAAGTATTCGATGCCGGTCAGATCGGTGATGCCGAGGTTGGCGCAGTTCGCGCTGATGCCGAGACCGGGGTCGCTCACCTGCCCTTGGAGGACGACGGCGTCCGGCTCCTGCCCGAGCGCTCCGTTGAGGCAGGCCCTGAGTGCCTGGTCCGGGATGGTGATCTCGGTGTCCGCGGCCGATGCGGGTGCCGCTGTGGCGATGGAGATGGCGAGGATCGCGGCGCCGAGGGCGGTGCCTGCGACTGCTTTCGCGTGGCGTTCAAACATGGTTCTGAGGTATCCGTTCCTGATGGGTGCGAAAAACGGCGCTCAGGACTCGGACGCACCAGGACAGGCCAAGACGTCGCTGTCGTCGGGACGGCAGTTCTTCGGGTCCTGGCCGTACCCCGAATGGGGTACCTGATGCTAGCCAGCAGGTGTCGGGTAGTTATAGCTCGGGCGACGAGAATGCGTATTTCTTGCGCACTCGGCACCGAGTGTCGATCCGGCTTCGTGACAGCCGGCGACTACCGGGTGCGGCGGTACCGTTCGAAGACCACACGGTCGCCGAACGTGCGGGTCTCGACGAGTGCGAGGGGCAGGTTGCGGGTGACCGGCGGCAGGAATGGCGTCCCGCCGCCGACGATGATCGGGTAGCGGAACATGCGCAGCTCATCGACGAGGTCGAGGCGGATGGCTTCGGCTGCGAGGCCGGCCCCGCCGATCGCGACGGTGCGTTCGGCGCCGTCGTCGGAGCGGAGTGCTGCGGCCACCTCCTCGGCCACCGATCCTTCCGCGAGGCGTGCGTTGCCCTCGACCGCGGTCAGCGTCCGGCTGAAGACGACCTTCGGCAGAGCCGTCCACACGTCGGCGAAGGCGATGTCCGCTGCGGTCACCCGGAACGACGGATCGGTCTCCCAGACCTGCATCGTCTCGTAGAGGTGGCGGCCGAGCAGGTGCGCGTCGAGCGCACTGACCTCGTCGAGGTGGAACTGGAAGAGTTCGTCGCTCGGGGTGCCCCACGCGAAATCGCCCTGGCGGTCCGAGATGAATCCGTCGGTGGAAACGCTCATCGAGAAGATCAGCATGTTGTGAATCTTCCACGGTCCTGCTTGCAAGGCAACCCCTGGTTTTCCCTGAACTCCACGGGTCGGGTGAAGCATCGCATACCGCATTTCGTCGGTGCGAAACGCACAGGATGCTCAGGCGGTCGTCCTACCGTCGAAGTGCGGAACCCCGCGAACCCGACACCGAAGTCAGAGGAGAACCATGTCCACCTCAACAACTCAGCGTCCCGTCCGATCCGTCATCAGCCCTGGTCGCTACGTCCAGGGTCCCGGGGCCATCACACGCCTCGGGGAGTTCCTCAGCCCCATCGGCTCCGTGCCCCTCATCGTCTCCGATGACGTGGTGTGGGGCTTCGTCGGCCACGATGTCGAGGCCTCCCTGTCCAGCGCGGACCTTCCGTTCCGACGTGAACGATTCAACGGTCTCGCGACGTCGGCGGAGATCGACCGTCTGGTGGGTGTGATCTCCGACGCCGGTGCTGACGTCGTCGTCGCCGTCGGTGGCGGCAGCGCCATTGATGCCGTGAAAGCCGCCGGATCCCTCGCCGACATCCGATGGGTGACCGTTCCCACGGTCGCCTCGACCGATGCGCCGACGTCGGCGCTCGCCGTGGTCTACACCGAGGAGGGGGCGTTCGAGGAGTACCGCTTCTTCCCGCGGAACCCGGATCTGGTGCTCGTGGATTCGCAACTGGTCGCGAACGCGCCGGCCGAGTTCCTCGCCGCCGGCGTCGGGGATGCCCTCGCGACGTGGCTGGAGGCGCGGGCGACCTCACGCTCCAGTTCGTTGACGATGGCGGGCGGTGTGCCGACGCTCACCGGAACCGCTCTCGCGAAGCTCAGCTGGGACGTCCTGTGGGACAACGCGCTGCCGGCGCTCGATGCCGTGCGGGATAACCTCGTCACGCCGTCGGTGGAGAAGGTGATCGAGGCGAACACGCTCCTCTCCGGTCTGGGGTTCGAGTCCGGTGGCCTCGCCGCAGCGCACGCCATCCACAACGGGTTGACGGCCGCACCGCAGACCCACGGCCTGGCTCACGGGCAGAAGGTGAACATCGGCTCGCTCACCCAGCTCATTCTGGAGGGTGCGCCGACGTCCGAAATCACCGACTTCATCGAGTTCACGACGCGAGTCGGGCTCCCCACGACGCTCACCGAAATCGGCCTGACGACCGGGAACCTCGATGAGCTGCGCCTCGTCGCTGATGCGGCGACGGTTGAGGGGGAGACCATCCACAACATGCCGTTCGAGGTACGAGCGAGCGATGTCGTGTCGGCGTTGCTCTCGATCGAGCGGTTGTCGCGACGGGTGCGGAGCGAGGCCGGTCTGCCAGAGCCTGAGTTCTACCGCGCGCACTGATCAGGTGAGCCGGTTCGCTGTCCGGTGGCGGTGTCGCCGGGCAGCGAACTGTGCAATGTGCGCGACTTCGGTGCCGAGGTACTTCAGCGAGAAGCTCTGTCCGCCCAAACCTCGCCGAGGCCGCACGCGAATAGGGATGAAGGTCACCCCGTGAGTGATCACGTCGGACGAGGCTTGGTATCGTTCCCAAGGTATGTCAGTATTGACATCCGTGCAGGTCGTCGAAGGGAGGGTGCCGTGGAGGGCTTGAGTGCACCCGATGTGCCCGGTGCCGCCCACCTGGCCGCTCGCATCGACGCCGCACCGCCCTACCGATCGGGTGTGCCGACCATCACGGACGTGGCCGCGCTCGCCGGAGTGTCTCCGATGACGGTGTCCCGCGTGCTGCATGGCGGCAAGAACGTCCGCCCGGACAAGGTCAAGCTCGTCACCGACGCCGTCGCGACTCTCGGATACCGTCGCAACGAGAACGCGCGCAGCATCCGCCCCGGCCAGCGGACGGGGCTCGTCGGCGTCATCATCACCAACGTGTCCAACCCCTACTACGCCGAAGTGCAGCAGGGCATCGAAGAGGTGCTGTCCGCCGAGGAGATGCGGATCCTGGTCGGCAACAGCGGAGACGATGTCGCGAAGGAGCGTGCGCTCGTCGACGATTTCGTCGGTCGACAGGTCGACGGGCTGATCGTCGTCCCGTCGTCGGGGGGAGAGCTCGACGGGGCAGGTGCCGGAGGGGCCGAGCATCTCGAAGCCGTGCAGCTCGCGCGGATCCCGCTGGTGCTCGCATCGCGCGAGTTGCCCGGAATCCACGCCGACACGGTGCTCATCGACGATGTGACGGGCGCCTACGAGGGCGCCAAGCGGCTCATCGCCGAGGGGCACACCCGCATCGCCTACATCGGCAATCTGGTGTCCGTCTTCACGAGTCGCCGCCGATTCGACGGCTTCACCCGCGCCCACGAAGAAGCCGGACTCACGGTCGATCCGCTGCTCGTGCGCGCCGGTCCGAACGACTCGGCCGCAGCGAGGGGGGCGATGCTCGACCTCCTCGGTCTCGAACAGCCGCCGACCGCCGTGTTCAGTGCGAACAACCGGAACACGGTCGGGGTCTTGCGCGCGATCGTCGATGCGGGGCTCGATCCCAGGGCCATCCGCATCATCGGTTTCGACAGTGTCGAACTCTCCGACGTGATGCCGTTCGATCTGTCGGTCATCGACCACGACGCGCGTGAACTCGGGCGTACGGCCGGCCGGATGATCGTCGATCGATCGTCCGGGATTCCTCGGAGTGCGCCCGCACGCATCGTCGAACTCCCCACCCGCCTCATCGTGAACTGACCCGCCCCGCGGCGTCACTCATGTTGTCGCACCCGGATTGATAACGTTACCAAAGCCGAAAGGATGCACCACAGTGGAACTCCACACCCCCACCACCACCCCCATCACCCCGCCCATCAGCCCGCCCAGCGCCTACAACAGGGCCCCTGCGACGAGACTCGACGAGACGCACCGTGCGTGGGTCGGCGCCGACGCCTGGCAGGAGCTGCGTCGCACGGCACTCGACACTGCCCGCGACGCCGCTCATGCGCCCGTGATCGCCATCGACACCTACCCCGGCGTGGATCTGCCGGCGCTCGTCGCCGAGCTCGGAACGGCACTCGTCGGGTTCCAGATCATCGATGTCGAGTCGGAGGCCGCGAAGCCCATCGCCGACATCGATGCGATGCTCGCCGATTCCCTCACCGACGACCGCGTGTTCGGTGTGCTCAACCACCTCGACCTCGATGCGTTCTACGACGCGGCCGAGCTCGACGCGCTGCGCGACCGGATCGCCGCACGCACCCGCCCCATCGTCGTCGTCGGCTGGGGTGCACGACTCGCGGCGCCCGACGCGGACGTGCTCGTCCTCGCCGACCTCGCGCGGTGGGAGATCCAGCGGCGTCAGCGCGCAGGGGCGCCCAACTGGCGCTCGGCCAACGGCGCGGAGGACCCCCTGCGGAAGTACAAGCGCGGCTTCTTCGTCGAATGGCGCGTCGCGGACCGCCACAAACGCAGCCTCCTGCTGGACGTCGACTACGTCCTGGACACGAACGCCTCGGTCGGCGACGCCAAGTTGATCACCGGCGACACGTTCTGGGAGGGTCTGCGCGCGACCGCCGCATCGCCGTTCCGGGTCGTCCCGTTCTTCGACCCTGGCGTCTGGGGCGGCCAATGGATGAAGCAGGTGTGCGGCCTCGATGAAGAAGCCGTCAACTACGCCTGGTGCTTCGACGGCGTCCCGGAGGAGAACAGCCTGCTCCTCGCCGTCGGTGACCAGATCATCGAACTGCCGGCCAGCGACCTGGTTTTCGCGTTCCCCCGAGAACTGCTCGGCGCCTCGACCTTCGCCCGCTTCGGGGCGGAGTTCCCCATCCGATTCGACCTCCTGGACACGATGGAGGGCGGCAACCTGTCGTTGCAGGTCCACCCGTTGACCGACTACATCCAGCACACCTTCGGCATGCACTACACGCAGGATGAGAGCTACTACCTGCTCGACGCCGTCGATGACGCGGTCGTCTACCTGGGGTTGCAGACGGATGTCGACAAGCGGGCGATGCTGCACGACCTGGAGCGCGCGAGCGCCGGCGAAATCGTGTTCCCGGTCGAGGACTACGTCAATACCTACCCGGCGAAGAAGCACGACCACTTCCTGATCCCCGCGGGGACGGTGCACTGCAGCGGCGCCGGCTCGATGGTGTTGGAGATCTCCGCCACCCCGTTCATCTTCACGTTCAAGATGTGGGACTGGGAGCGCGTCGGCCTCGACGGCAAGCCGCGCCCGATCCACCTGGAGCACGCCGCGAAGAACATCGAGTGGGACCGCGACACCGCCTGGACCGATGCGAACCTCGTCGACCGGGTCGAACAGATCGCTTCGGGCGAGGGTTGGACCGAGGAGCGGACGGGCCTGCACGAGCTGGAGTTCATCGAGGTCCGCCGCCACTGGTTCACGGCACCCGTCGAGCACAACACGCTCGGGACCGTCAACGTCCTCAACCTCGTCGAGGGGCCGGAGGCGATCATCGAGAGCCCGACCGGTGCGTTCGAGCCGTTCGTGGTGCACTACGCGGAGACGTTCATCGTGCCGGCTGCGGTGGGGCCGTACACGATCCGACCGCACGGCGCGGGCATCGGCCGGACGCTCGGCACGGTCAAGGCGTCCGTTCGCGGCACCGCGATGGAGGGCTGATCGATGGTCGTACGAGCAGGAGTACCGGTCCTGGAGATCGGCGGCACGCACGTCACGGCGGCGCTCGTTGAGCCGGAGCCGGAGGCGACCGGGACCGCGACCGCGACGCCGGTCGGATCCCGACCCCGCGTCATCGAAGAGCATCGCTTCCCGCTGCACTCCGCAGGCGATGCGGCCTCCGTGGTCGCCACGATCGTGGAGGCCGGTGCGCGCCTCGGGGTGTCGGAGCCGGTGCGCTGGGGCGTCGCGATCCCCGGGCCGTTCGACGTCGACGCCGGCATCGGCCGCTACGAGGGCGTCGGCAAGTTCGACAGTCTCAACGGCTTCGACCTGGGGGCGGCGCTCCGGGAGGCGATGCGGGGGAGCCTGTCCGACACCGCGTTCGTCAACGATGCGACCGCGTTCGCGCTCGGCGAGCGCGCCGGCGGCGCCGGGCGGGATCACCGACGCGTCGTCTGCCTGACCCTCGGCACCGGTGTCGGTTCGGCGTTCATCGCCGACGGCGTCGTCGTCGACGAGGGCGAGCGCGTCCCGCCGCACGGCTGGATGTACCGCGTCGAACACAACGGCGCCCCGCTGGAGGACGTCGTCTCCCGGCGGGCGATGCGCGCGGCGTACCTGCGTGCGGCGGGTGAGCTCGTCGACGTCCATACGATCGCCAAGCGCGCACGCGCCGGCGAACGGGCGGCGATCGAGGTGTTCACAACGACGATGACCGTCCTCGGGCGTTCACTCGCGGGGTGGGTGCAGCGGTTCGAGGCAGACGCGATCGTCGTGGGCGGATCCATCGCCCGGTCGTGGGATCTGGTGGAAGAGCCGATGCGGGAGGCGATCGGTGAGACGGGAGCCGTCCTCGTCCCGGCGAGTCTAGGCGATGCAGCGCCGCTCATCGGCGCTGCGGCGTTCGCGTCGCGCCTGACCGGGTGAATGGCCGGGTGAACAGTCGGGAGGACGACCGGGTGACGACGGTCAGACGTCCGTGCGGAGCATCGCGAGTCGGCTGGCGGTGCGGAAGAAGTCCCTCGCGAACACCGGGGCGTTCACGAACTCGTCGCGCGGGCCGGCGGCGATGACGTGCAACTCCTTGCCGAGGTCACACAGCGCGTCGACGAGGTGGACGAACCGCATCCTCGCCTCTCGAGTCAGCTCGGTCGGTGACGGGACGTCATCGAGGATCCAACGGTCGAAGCTGGCGGCCCAGGCGAGATAATCGCCGACCGACGTCTTCGCTTCGAGGAGGTCGGCGCACGCGAACCAGACCGTGTCGCCGCGTACCGCGAGCGCGGTGAACACGTGACCGCTGATCGGGAGGTCCGTGCGTTCGTCCTCCGTCGGCCGGTCCAGGCCGAGTGACGCGAGTTGCGCCCCGGAGCCCGGGCTGATCCACGATCCGCGGGCGAACCCCTCGCGGGCGACGCTCGGCTCCGCGTGCCGGTGGTCGACGTCCCCATCGAGTCGCACGATGTCCATGTTTGCTTCGATGAGCGCGATGCCCGGTTCGAAGATGTGATGGTAGACCGGGTCGGGCAGAAGATCGCCCGGTGCGTAGTTGGAGCTCGCGATGAGCGTCACGTCGCGGTCGAAGAGCGCCAGGAGGAGCTTCGTGATCAGTGTCGCGTCGCCCGGGTCGTGGACGTGGAGCTCGTCGAAGTAGACGACCGATGCGCCGTCGAGCAGTTCGTCGACCGCCGCGTCCACGGCGTTGGTCACCGCGGTCGCCGCCGCGCGGGCTGAGACGAAGGCGGTCGTGGTGGTCGCTGAGGGTGCGGTCGGTGCTGGTGGGGTCGATGAGGCGGCGGTTGCGGCGGCGGGTGCCGCTGCTCGCGCGGCCTCCGCAGCAGCGGTGCGGTGCGTGTGGATCGCGAGGTGCAGCGCCCGGAAGAACGAGTGGAAGTGCACGCGCTTCTTCGCGGTCGTCGGGAGCGCGTCGAAGCACGCGTCGAGCAGCCAGGTCTTGCCGCGGCCGGCCGGCCCCCACAGGTAGAGGCTGCGGGGGAGTGGGCGGTCAGGCGTGGAGTCGATGACCGCGTCGCCGAGAGCAGCGAGTCGTTCTGCGACAACGCGCTGTGCCGGATCGAGTGCGAACCCCGCTGCCGTCGCTGCGGTCTCGATCGCGTGGAGCGTCGTCGACGTGGGTTGGCTGTCGCTGCTGCTGGTGTGGTCGCCGTGCGTCCGGTCGGTGGTGGTGTCCTGCTGCGTCATCGATCCTCCTCGGTCAGCCTACGGGCACCCGTCACCGGTCCCTGAGCTGTGCGGTTGTGCTGGTGCACTTCGACAAGCTCAGTGACCGGGTGCGTTCGGTCCCTGAGCTTGTCGAAGGGTCGGGGCGTGTGGTCGTGCCGCGGGCACTTCGACAGGCTCAGTGACCGGGTGGGTTCGGTTGTGTGATGGGGGCTTCGGTGGCTCCGCACAACGTCCACCCCGGTCCCTGAGCTTGTCGAAGGGTCGTTCTGCCGCGGGCACTTCGACAGGCTCAGTGACCGAGGTGTGCTCGCTCAGTGACCGAGGTGTGCTCGCTCAGTGACCGAGGTGTGTTCGGTCAGGGACCGGTGTGTGCGGTGTCGGTGGTTCGAGGTGGGGGCGGGAGCGGAGCCAGGGGGTACCAGTCGGGTGGATCTGGTTCGGTGGTGAACGTCTCGCCGCTCGGGCTGGTCCAGTGCAGCGTCCCATTGGGTGCGGGGGCGAGGGTCCAGTTGGTGTCGTGTTTCACGTGATGGTGTTTCGGACAGAGGTGGGCGAGGTTCTCGGCGGACGTTTCACCTCCGGCGGACCAGGGGATGGTGTGGTCGAGGTCGCATCCCTTGGCGAGCCGGTTGCATCCGGGTGCCCGGCAATGGGTGTCCCGGATGGCGAGGGCGCGAGCGAGGTCTCCGGGTGGTGTGTATCGGTCTCGGCCGACGGAGAGCACGGCGCCGCTTTCCGGATGGGTGAGGATCCTGGTGAATGACTTCGCGTTGACGGTGAGCCGCGCCGCGGTCTCCGGGTCGATGGGTCCGTAGCCTTCGAGGCTGCCTGGGTCGTTCCTCTCACCGAGGAGGGTGAGGACGGGGACGGTGAGGTGGACGGTGGGAACGATGCCTTCGGTGATCTCCTCGATCGTGGGGAGTGGCGCGAGTTCCGGAGGGTTCACAGGTGGAGCAGTTGGGACCTCATGTTCTGCGGCCCGAGGTGGGCTGGTAGTGGTGGGCGGGGTGGCAGTGATCGGTGGGGTGGTTCTTGCGGGTGGGGTGGTCGTTGCGGCCCAGATCGGGATCTCGTCGTCTGTGTCGGTGACGGCCGGTGCTGTCGTGACCGGATCGGTAGGGGCCATCGGAACCGGCGCCCCGGAAGAAGCGGTGATGCCGAAGAGGAGGAGGCTCTGGGCGTTGTCGGTCATAAGCTGTGCGCGAGTGCGGGCATCGCCTCGATGCTTGGCGCCGGCGGTGAGCGCCTGGAGCCGGTTGTAGGCGGCGGTCGCGATGGGCGCCGTGGTGAGGATGGAGAGCCAGGACATGCCGTCGGCGGCTGGAGTGAGGGTGACGTGGCGTTCGTGCTTCGCGCGGTGGTGGCGTGCGGCGATGGTGGTCGGGTGGAGCTGTTCACGGAGTTTCCGGGCCGTGTGTTGCAGTTGGGCCGCGGTGTGCGTCTTCGCGATGGGGAGGATGCGGGTTTCGAACTCTGCCCGGTCAGCCGGGTCCACATCGGCCAGTTGGTCCACGATGACCCTGGCATGCCCAGCCGAGATCATGCCGGTGGCGAGGGCGGCGAGCGTGTCCGGAAGCTGGCTGACGAGGACTTCTGATTCGTTGATTCGGCGTTGGACGGTGCGTTCTGGGATGCGGGTCATCGCGGAGAGTTCCAGCTGCAGGGACAGCCGAGCGAGGCTCCGGGCGCGTTCGGGCGAGGTGCCGGCGGGCATGGTGGTGAGCGCGGTGATGTCGGAGACCCGAGCGGCGTCGGCGTAGAGGTGAGCGAGCTGTGCCTCGGCTGTGGCGATGACGGCGCATTGCGCGAGGATCTGCTCGCCGAGGCTCGTGATGAGTGCGGCGATCTGATCTGGCGTCGAAGGTATGTCCACTCATCAAGAATACCAGGGAGGTGAATAATAGAACAGGGGTTCGAAGAAAGCTGTGGAGAACTTCTCGGGTGCGGGGTGGGCACATCGACAAGCTCAGTGACCGGGTGACCGGGTGACCGGGTGGCCGGGTGACCAGTGACCGGGCGACCGAGGACCGGGTGACCGGGGCCGAGTTGCCGCGGCGGCGAAGGTGGGCACTTCGACGGGCTCGGTGACCGGGGGCGGAGGTCGCTCGACGGTCCGAAGGGAAACACGGTCTTTACTGTTAGGAAACTTTCCTGTTATATTCACGGAGAACAATTGGATTCCAACGGAGGGATCGGGAGACCCATGAGCGATCGCACACTGCGCGGCACCCCGTCATGGCTTCGTTCGACGAACGACCGGACGGCCCTCGAGCTGCTCCTCGAACACGGCGAGCTCACCAGGCTCCGCCTCGGCGAACTGTCCGGCCTCTCGAAGCCGACCGCCTCGCAGATGGTGCAGCGCCTCGAAACCGCGGGCCTCATCCACACCGTCGGCACCGTCTCCGCCGGCCGCGGCCCGAGCGCCGCCAGCTACGCCGTCCGCACCGACCGCACCCTCGGCGTCGCCATCGACGTGACCCCCACCCTCATCCGCTCCGTGATCGTCGACGCGAGCGGCACCGAATACCCGATCACGATCACCCCGACCGTCGACGGGGAGCGCTCGGCCGTCGCCGACATCGTCGAGGCGATCGCCGCGGCCACCACGGCAGCCGACATCGACCCGGCGACCGTCCGCCTCGTGAACGTCGCCGTGCAGGGCTCCTACGACGCGGACACCGACGAACTTGCCTTCGCCGAGAGCATGCCCGGGTGGCAGAGCGAGGGCATCCGCGCCGTCCTCGAAGCCGCGACGGGCCGCATCGTGCACCTCGACAACGACGTCAACCTCGCCGCCATCGCCGAACGCGCGACCGGCGTGTGCGCCGACGCCGCGAGCTTCGCACTGCTGTGGATGGGCGACGGCCTCGGCCTCGCCGTCGATCTCGCCGGAACCCTGCACCGGGGCGCGTCCGGCGGCGCTGGCGAGATCGGCTACCTCCCGGTGACCCGTGAAGCGAGCGCCTTCGACCCGGCCGCCGACGACCTGCAGGACCTCATCGGGCCCGACGCCGTCACGCGCATCGCACACCGGACCACCGGTTCGGCTGCACCGGAGGCGATCACCCCCGCCGACTACGAAGCAGCCCTCGAACTCCTGACGAGCGGACCGGCACGCGAGGCGATCATCGCCGAGCTCGCCCCCCGCATCGCCATGGGCATCGTTCCCGTGCTCGCCCTCCTCGACCCACAGCGGGTCGTGCTCGGCGGGCCGACGGGAGCGGCAGGCGGCGATGCGCTCGCGCACGCCGTCGGCGAGCACATCGTCCGTTCGACGAGATGGCGGCCGCGGGTCGTCGCATCGTCCGTGGAACGACTCCCCGTGCTCCACGGGGCGAGGGACGTCCTCATCGGAGAGCTGCGCGCACGGCTCTTCGACGAGGTCGACCGGATAGCGGTCGCCTAGCGGGGCGCGCGCACCACGGTCCCGACCGCGACCACCGGACCCCGACCGCGACCACCGGTCCCTGAGCTCGTCGAAGGGCGCACTTCGACAAGCTCAGTGACCGGGTCCCGCTCAGTGACCTGGCACCGCAGGGTGCCAGTACTCGTCGCGCCATCAGCACGTCTCCACCACTGCACCAACAGCACCAACACATCACGAAGCAATCAGAGAGGATCCACCGTGCACACCCGTTCCAAACTGTTCACGACGACCGCGCTCGTCGCGGCCGCCGTCACCGTGCTCGCCGGCTGTTCGTCCGGCGGGGGCGCGTCGGACGCCGTCGCAGAGAAGGCCCCGTCCACCCTTGAGGGAACCGTGTCGCTCTGGCACTTCTTCTCCGACCGCGAGGGCGATGTCATCCAGTCCGTCGTCGACGACTTCGAGAAGGCGAACCCGAAGGTCAAGGTCGAGGTCCACGCCGGCCAGGACGACGAGAAGCTGCGGAAGGCGATCGCCGCAGGCAAGTCGGTCGACGTCGGCCTCTCCTACTCGACCGATGTGGTCGGCAACTTCTGCTCCAGTGGCGCGTTCCGCAACCTGAACGACTACATCAAGCGCGACAAGGTCGACCTGAACCAGTTCTCGGACACCGTCCGCAGCTACGTGCAGTTCGACGGCAAGCAGTGCGCGATGCCAGTGCTCGCCGACGTGTACGGCCTGTACTACAACAAGGACCTCCTCGCATCGGTGGGTGTCACGGCCCCGCCGAAGACGCTCAGCGAGCTCGAGAGCATCGCGGACAAGCTCACGACCTTCAACGCGGACGGGTCGATCAAGACGCTCGGCTTCAACCCGCTGATGGGCTACTACGAGAACGCTGCGTCGCACTACGGCCCGCTGGCCGACGCGCAGTGGCTGAACAAGGACGGGTCGAGTGCGATCGGCAGCTCGAAGGGCTGGACCGATCTGATCAACTGGCAGACCGCGTACGTGCAGAAGATCGGCTACGACAAGCTGCAGGCGTTCACGGCCGGTCTCGGCCAGGAGTTCTCCGGTGACAACGCGTTCCAGACCGGTCAGGTCGCGATGAACATGGACGGCGAGTACCGCACGGCGTTCATCCACGACCAGAAGCCCGACCTCAACTACGGCACGGCCCCGTTCCCGGCGGCCGACGGTCACGAGGACCAGTACGGCGCCGGCTACATCACGGGCAACATCGCCGGCATCGCGAAGGGTTCGCAGAACCCGGAGCTCGCGTGGGCGCTGCTCAAGTACCTGACGACCGACACCGATGCCGTGGTGAAGCTCTCGAACGGCCTCAAGAACGTGCCGACCACGAAGGACGCGCTGCACTCGCCGAAGCTCGAGGTGAGCGAACAGTTCCAGACCTTCCTCGACATCGCCGAGAACCCGAAGTCGGCCACGACCCCGCCGAGCCCGGTCGGCGCCGGCTACCAGCAGACCTTCGAGGACTTCTGGCGCGCCTACCAGGCAGACCCGTCGAAGGACCTCGCCAAGGGGCTCAAGGACGTCGACCAGCAGGTCGACGACGCGATCGCTCTGACGACGGGTCCGTAACGACCATGACCACCACCACTCCTTCCACCGACGGGCGCGCACCTGCCGTGCGCCCGTCGGCGGGCGGGGCCGGATCGACCGGTCGCCCGGACCTCACGGTTCCGCGCGCGCCGCGTCGTCCCCAGCGTCGCTGGGCGATCTGGTTCATGCTCGCCCCGGCCCTGGCCGGACTCGTCATCTTCTTCGTCTACCCCCTCATCGCGAGCGTGTACTACTCGTTCACGAAGTTCGACCTCGTGTCGCCGCCGGAGTGGATCGGTCTCCGCAACTACGAATACCTGTTCGCGAAGGACCCCCGCGTCGTCGAGGCCGTCTTCAACACGCTGTGGTTCGTCATCGTCCTCGTGCCGGTGAAGATCGTGTTCGCGCTCGCCGTCGCCGGGCTGTTGGCGCGGGCGAAGAAGGCGAGCGGCTTCTGGCGCACCCTCTTCTACCTGCCGGCGCTCGTCCCGCCGGTCGCGAGCGTCGTCGCGTTCGTGTTCCTCTTCAACCCTGGCACCGGCCCGGTGAACCAGATCCTCGGAGCCCTGGGGCTTGCGAAGCCGCTGTGGTTCAACGACCCCGCACTCGCGAAGCCGTCGCTCGTCCTCCTCGGCGTGTGGGTCATGGGCGACATCATGATCATCTTCCTCGCCGGACTGCTCGACGTCCCCCGCGAGCTGTACGAGGCATCGTCCCTCGACGGGGCCAACGGTCCGCAGAAGTTCCGGTACGTGACGCTCCCGTCGATCTCACCCGTGCTCGTGTTCGCCGCCGTAACGGGGGTGATCGCTGCGATCCAGTACTTCACGGAAGCGGCCGTCGCCTCGAGCGTCGCGAGCGGGAAGGCGACCGTCGGGGAGGGGGCAGGGGCCGGCCTCGGGTATCCGAACGGGTCGCTCCTCACCTACACGCAGTGGTTGTACGTGCGTGGATTCAGCAACTACCAGCTCGGTTACGCGAGTGCGCTCGCCGTGGTGCTCTTCATCGTGGCCGCCATCATCCTCGTGTTCATGCTGCGCCGCGTCAAAGCATTCACCCCTGAGGGAGCCCAATGAGCGCCACGACCGCATCCGCGGCGTCTGCCAAGCAGACGCCCGTCCAGATGGTCCCCGGCCGTCTGATCCCGGAGCCGAAGAAGCGCTCCACGAGGGCCAGCCTGACCTGGATCGCCGAGCACGCCGTGCTCATCGTCCTGGGGCTGCTGTTCCTCTTCCCGATCGTGTTCGTCGCGCTGACCTCGCTCATGTCGAGCGATCAGACGCTCACGGCCTCGCTGTGGCCGAATCCGTTCCACTGGGAGAACTACGTGGAGGCGTTCACGCGTGCTCCGCTCGCCCTCTGGTTCGGGAACTCGGCGATGTACGCCGTGCTCGCGACCGTGTTTATGCTCGTGTCGAGCGTGCCGGCGGCGTACGTCCTCGCGAAGATCAAGTTCCGGGGAGCGAACCTCATCTTCCTGGCGATCATCGTGGCGATGCTGCTCCCGCCGCAGGTCACGGCGGTCCCGATCTACGTGTTCTGGTCGCAGCTCGGCCTCACGGGCACCCTGTGGCCGGTGATCCTGCCGAACCTGCTCGGCGACGCGTTCTCCATCTTCCTGCTGCGGCAGTTCTTCCTCACCATCCCCAGCGAGTACGCCGATGCGGCCCGCATGGACGGGTGCGGCGAGTGGGGCGTGCTGTGGCGCGTCATCGTCCCGATGGCCCGCCCAGGCATCGCGGCGGCCGGTCTGTTTATGTTCTTCCACTCGTGGAACGACTACTACGGACCACTCCTCTACACCTCAGAGAACCCGGCCTCCTGGCCGGTGGCCTACGGCCTCGCGACCTTCCGCAGCGTGCACGGCACGGACTGGGGACTCACGATGGCGATCACGATGCTCGTGACCGTCCCCGTGGTGGTCGTGTTCTTCTTCGCTCAGAAAGTGTTCGTTGAGGGCATCGCCCTCTCCGGCGTCAAAGGATGATCTTCGAATGAAATTGACTGTGATCGGTGGCGGTTCCACCTACACCCCCGAACTCATCGACGGCTTCGCGCGTCTGCGCGAGCAGTTGCCGATCGACGAGGTCTGGCTCGTCGACCCGAGCGAGGAGCGCCTGTCGCTCGTCGGCGGGATCTCCCAGCGCATCTTCCAGGAGTACGGCCACCCGGCCAAGGTTCACCGGACGAGCGACGTCGTGGCCGGCGTCTCGGATGCCGATGTCGTCCTCATCCAGCTCCGCATCGGCGGCCAGGATGCGCGTCACGGTGACGAGACGTTCCCGCACGAGGCGTGCTGCATCGGCCAGGAGACCACCGGCCCCGGCGGCTTCGCGAAGGCGCTGCGCACCGTCCCCGTCGTCCTCCGGGTCGCCGAGGAGGTCCGAAAGCACGCGAAGCCGGATGCGTGGATCATCGACTTCACGAACCCCGTCGGCATCGTGACGCGTGCGCTCCTCCAGGAGGGGCACCGCGCCGTCGGTCTCTGCAACGTGGCGATCGGGTTCCAGCGGCACTTCGCCGAGCTCGTCGGCACGGCGCCGGAGGACCTCGTGCTCGGCCACGTCGGCCTCAACCACCTCACGTGGGAGCGGTCGCTGCAGCGCGTCGGCTCGGCAGAGGACATCATGCCGGCGCTCCTCGCGGAGCACCTCGGCGAGCTCGCGGAGCACGTCGAGCTGCCGGAGGCCCTGCTGTCGAACCTGCACATGGTGCCGTCCTACTACCTGCGCTACTTCTACGCCCACGACGTGGTCCTCGAGGAGCAGCAGCACGGCGAGACCCGTGCGCACGCCGTGCAGGAGATCGAGCGGAAGCTCCTCGCGCTGTACGCGGACGAGTCCGTCGTCACGAAGCCGGTGGAGCTCGCGGGCCGCGGCGGCGCGTTCTACTCGGAGTCGGCCGTCGACCTCATGGCGGCGCTCCGCACCGGATCGGGGGCCATCCAGGCCGTCAACCTGCAGAATAACGGCACGCTCCCGTTCCTGCCGGACGACCACGTGATCGAGGTCTCCGCAGCCATCACGGCGGACGGCCCGGTCGCGATCCCCATCGCACCGCTGCCGGACGACGTCGCGGGGCTCATCTCGCACGTCGCCGGGTACGAGCGCCTCGCCCTCGACGCGGCGATCCACGGTGGTCGCGACCGTGTGGTGCGGGCGATGCTCGCGCACCCGCTCGTCGGACAGTGGGACCGCGCCGAGAAGCTCACCGACCTGCTCCTCGCGGGCAACCGGGAGTACCTGCCGTGGGCGAAGTGAGCGCGGGGCAGGCGGCCGAGGACGCCGCCTGGGGCTCCGGCGCGCCCCGGCTCGTCGTCGCGGTCGACGGCGGCGGATCGAAGACCGAGGTCGTGGTCATGCGCGAGGACGGACCGATCGTCGGCCGTTCGCGTGGTGCCGGATCGTCGCCGCACTTCGAGGGGCTGGGCGAGTCGGTCGCACGGATCGACGAACTCGTCTGGGACGCCATCGGTCAGGCTGCCGAGACGCTCGGCGTCGCCGGGACGGCACCCGTTGTGCTCCACGCCGGGGTGTACCTCTCCGGTCTCGACCTCCCGGTCGAGATGGACACCTATCGCGATGCGCTCGCCGGGTTCGACTGGTTCCCGGAGGGCAGCATCGTCGACAACGACCTGTTCGCGCTGCTGCGCGCCGGGACGGATGCGCCGGACGCCGTGGCCGTCGTGTGCGGCACGGGCATCAACGCGCTGGGGGTGCGGGCCGATGGGGAGACCGCCCGGTTCGCGGCGCTCGGCGGCATCTCCGGCGACTGGGGCGGCGGCTGGTTCCTCGGCGAGCAGGCCCTGTGGCACGCGGCGAGGGCCGTCGACGGCCGCGGCCCTGCGACGGTGCTCGCGGAGCTCGTCCCTGCTGCGCTCGACCTCCCGAACGTGCAGGAGGTCATCGAGGCGCTCCACTTCGGGCGGTTGCCGCACTCGGAGCTCATCCAGCTCTCGCCGGTGCTGTTCCGGGCGGCGCGGGAGGGCGATGCCGTCGCAGCATCGGTCATCGACAGGCAGGCGGAGGAGATCGTCGCGCTCGCAGCATCGGCGATCCGTCGTCTGGGCCTTGAGGGCCAGGCGCTGCCGGTGGTGCTCGGCGGGGGCGTGCTCGCCGCGCGCGATGAACGGCTGCTCGCCGGGGTGACTGCCGGTCTGGCGCGTGAGGTGCCGAACGCGGTGCCCCTCGTGACCGAGGAGCCCCCGGTCGCGGGAGCCGCGGCGCTCGCGTTGGCCTCCGCCATCCGGCGCAGCCTCGTCTCTGATCCCGTCGGTCCCTGAGCCAGGCCCCCGGTCCCTGAGCCTGTCGAAGGGCGCCCTTCGACAAGCTTCAGTGACCGGTCCCGCGCAGCATCCGTCCCCGGTCCCGCT
>NZ_JBMOUH010000018.1:0-5667 GCF_049319745.1 Plantibacter sp. Mn2098
TGGTAAGCTAGAGAAGTTGCCCTGCAGGGCGGTCGTGAGGCCAAAGGCAGGAGCATCCGATCCTTGAGAACTCAACAGCGTGCACAATGTCAAATGCCAAAAACCTCGTGTTTTGGATCCCGTTTCTAGCGGGTGAGATTACAGGAGATTCCTTTGGAAAACATTTAAACAACAAAGCAAGTCAGTAATGATTTGTTCTGTCAGTTTCAAACTCGCAGTCAGTTCGCCTATTCCGGTGGCTGGTTGCAAATTAATGTGCCGGTCGCTTCGGTGGTCGTGCGTTTAAACATTTACGGAGAGTTTGATCCTGGCTCAGGACGAACGCTGGCGGCGTGCTTAACACATGCAAGTCGAACGATGAACCAGGAGCTTGCTCTTGGGGATTAGTGGCGAACGGGTGAGTAACACGTGAGTAACCTGCCCTTGACTCTGGGATAAGCGTTGGAAACGACGTCTAATACCGGATACGAGCTTCAGCCGCATGGCTAGGAGCTGGAAAGAATTTCGGTCAAGGATGGACTCGCGGCCTATCAGCTTGTTGGTGAGGTAATGGCTCACCAAGGCGACGACGGGTAGCCGGCCTGAGAGGGTGACCGGCCACACTGGAACTGAGACACGGTCCAGACTCCTACGGGAGGCAGCAGTGGGGAATATTGCACAATGGGCGAAAGCCTGATGCAGCAACGCCGCGTGAGGGACGACGGCCTTCGGGTTGTAAACCTCTTTTAGCAGGGAAGAAGCGAAAGTGACGGTACCTGCAGAAAAAGCACCGGCTAACTACGTGCCAGCAGCCGCGGTAATACGTAGGGTGCAAGCGTTGTCCGGAATTATTGGGCGTAAAGAGCTCGTAGGCGGTTTGTCGCGTCTGCTGTGAAATCCCGAGGCTCAACCTCGGGTCTGCAGTGGGTACGGGCAGACTAGAGTGCGGTAGGGGAGATTGGAATTCCTGGTGTAGCGGTGGAATGCGCAGATATCAGGAGGAACACCGATGGCGAAGGCAGATCTCTGGGCCGTAACTGACGCTGAGGAGCGAAAGGGTGGGGAGCAAACAGGCTTAGATACCCTGGTAGTCCACCCCGTAAACGTTGGGCGCTAGATGTGGGGACCATTCCACGGTTTCCGTGTCGTAGCTAACGCATTAAGCGCCCCGCCTGGGGAGTACGGCCGCAAGGCTAAAACTCAAAGGAATTGACGGGGGCCCGCACAAGCGGCGGAGCATGCGGATTAATTCGATGCAACGCGAAGAACCTTACCAAGGCTTGACATATACGAGAACGGGCCAGAAATGGTCAACTCTTTGGACACTCGTAAACAGGTGGTGCATGGTTGTCGTCAGCTCGTGTCGTGAGATGTTGGGTTAAGTCCCGCAACGAGCGCAACCCTCGTTCTATGTTGCCAGCACGTAATGGTGGGAACTCATGGGATACTGCCGGGGTCAACTCGGAGGAAGGTGGGGACGACGTCAAATCATCATGCCCCTTATGTCTTGGGCTTCACGCATGCTACAATGGCCAGTACAAAGGGCTGCAATACCGTAAGGTGGAGCGAATCCCAAAAAGCTGGTCCCAGTTCGGATTGAGGTCTGCAACTCGACCTCATGAAGTCGGAGTCGCTAGTAATCGCAGATCAGCAACGCTGCGGTGAATACGTTCCCGGGCCTTGTACACACCGCCCGTCAAGTCATGAAAGTCGGTAACACCCGAAGCCAGTGGCCTAACCGCAAGGAAGGAGCTGTCTAAGGTGGGATCGGTAATTAGGACTAAGTCGTAACAAGGTAGCCGTACCGGAAGGTGCGGCTGGATCACCTCCTTTCTAAGGAGCATGTGCAGCTCTCCTCTGTATACAGGGAGATTCAAGCTGCCAAGTCACACTGAGGCGAATGTTCTCAGGTGGCGCTCATGGGTGGAACATTGACATTGATGCCGATTCGATCGGTGGCAGCTCAGTACATCTTCTTCGGGAGATCGGAACGGTTGGTACTGGGATGGCCGGCATATGCACGCTGTTGGGTCCTGAGGGACCGGATCCGTCACTTCGGTGGCGAGGACGAACCTCAGGGCCTGTTTTGCTTGACATCAATGGTCAAGAAAGCAGGTACCGCCCGTACTTTGAGAACTACACAGTGGACGCGAGCATCTTAGATTCAGGACCTACGGGTTCTGGATCACAAAGATCAAACACATTCCCTTTGGGGAGTGTGTAGATCATTGGTCAATCTTCACCAGGGAACTGGTGGCGATCGATTCAAACTCATGTGATTTCAAATTTCTAAGAGCAAACGGTGGATGCCTTGGCATCTGGAGCCGAAGAAGGACGTAGTAATCTGCGATAAGCCTCGGGGAGCTGATAAACGAGCCCTGATCCGAGGATGTCCGAATGGGGAAACCCCGCCAGGCCCTTTGGGTGACCTGGTGACTCCCGCCTGAATATATAGGGCGGGTAGAGGGAACGAGGGGAAGTGAAACATCTCAGTACCCTCAGGAAGAGAAAACAACCGTGATTCCGTAAGTAGTGGCGAGCGAAATCGGAAGAGGCTAAACCGGGCATGTGTGATAGCTATCAGGCGTTGCATGTTCGGGGTTGTGGGACTTTTCACTCTGCGCTGATAAGCAGGGAGCATTAGAACGT
This sequence comes from Plantibacter sp. Mn2098, assembly GCF_049319745.1. Classification (NCBI taxonomy): domain Bacteria; kingdom Bacillati; phylum Actinomycetota; class Actinomycetes; order Micrococcales; family Microbacteriaceae; genus Plantibacter; species Plantibacter sp. Mn2098. The sequence continues at coordinate 2,629 of NZ_JBMOUH010000018.1, forward strand.
TGTATAGACGAATGGGATTGAAAGCCCAGCCAGAGACGGTGCCAGCCCGGTAGTCGAAATGCAGCAATCGTGCGAAGAGTATCCCAAGTAGCACGGGGCCCGAGAAATCCCGTGTGAATCTGTCAGGACCACCTGATAAGCCTAAATACTCCCAGATGACCGATAGCGGACAAGTACCGTGAGGGAAAGGTGAAAAGTACCCCGGGAGGGGAGTGAAATAGTACCTGAAACCGTTTGCTTACAAACCGTTGGAGCTCCCATGTTGGGGTGACAGCGTGCCTTTTGAAGAATGAGCCTGCGAGTTAGCGATATGTGGCGAGGTTAACCCGTGAGGGGTAGCCGTAGCGAAAGCGAGTCTGAATAGGGCGATTCAGTCGCATGTCCTAGACCCGAAGCGAAGTGATCTATCCATGGCCAGGTTGAAGCGACGGTAAGACGTCGTGGAGGACCGAACCCACTTAGGTTGAAAACTGAGGGGATGAGCTGTGGATAGGGGTGAAAGGCCAATCAAACTTCGTGATAGCTGGTTCTCTCCGAAATGCATTTAGGTGCAGCGTTGCGTGTTTCTTGCCGGAGGTAGAGCTACTGGATGGCCGATGGGCCCTAAAAGGTTACTGACGTCAGCCAAACTCCGAATGCCGGTAAGTGAGAGCGCAGCAGTGAGACGGTGGGGGATAAGCTTCATCGTCGAGAGGGAAACAACCCAGACCACCAACTAAGGTCCCAAAGCGCGTGCTAAGTGGGAAAGGATGTGGAGTTGCACAGACAACCAGGAGGTTGGCTTAGAAGCAGCCACCCTTGAAAGAGTGCGTAATAGCTCACTGGTCAAGTGATTCCGCGCCGACAATGTAACGGGGCTCAAGCACGCCACCGAAGTTGTGGCATTGATATTTTTGGTAGGCCTTCGTGGTCCAGCCGTATTGATGGGTAGGAGAGCGTCGTGTGGCCAGTGAAGCGGCGGTGTAAACCAGCCGTGGAGGCTACACGAGTGAGAATGCAGGCATGAGTAGCGAAAGACATGTGAGAAACATGTCCTCCGAAAGACCAAGGGTTCCAGGGTCAAGCTAATCTTCCCTGGGTAAGTCGGGACCTAAGGCGAGGCCGACAGGCGTAGTCGATGGACAACGGGTTGATATTCCCGTACCGGCGAAGAACCGCCCAAGCTAATCCAGTAATGCTAAGTGTCTGAATCCCTCTGATTGATCCCTTCGGGGTGAGACGTTGGGCCTAGCACACGACCCTATGCTGGTGCGGTTAGCGTATTAACAGGTGTGACGCAGGAAGGTAGCCCATGCCGGGCGATGGTTGTCCCGGTGTAAGTGCGTAGGCTGAGAGATAGGCAAATCCGTCTCTCGTGAAGGCTGAGACACGATACGGACCCGTAAGGGACAGTGGGTGATCCTATGCTGCCAAGAAAAGCATCGACGCGAGGTTCCAGCCGCCCGTACCCCAAACCGACTCAGGTGGTCAGGTAGAGAATACTAAGGAGATCGAGAGAATCGTGGTTAAGGAACTCGGCAAAATGCCCCCGTAACTTCGGGAGAAGGGGGGCCTGAGGCGTATTAGGACTTGCTCCGAAAGCGTTTGAAGGCCGCAGAGACCAGTGGGAAGCGACTGTTTACTAAAAACACAGGTCCGTGCCAAGTCGCAAGACGATGTATACGGACTGACGCCTGCCCGGTGCTGGAAGGTTAAGAGGAACGGTTAGCCGCAAGGCGAAGCTGAGAATTTAAGCCCCAGTAAACGGCGGTGGTAACTATAACCATCCTAAGGTAGCGAAATTCCTTGTCGGGTAAGTTCCGACCTGCACGAATGGCGTAACGACTTCCCAGCTGTCTCAACCGCGAACTCGGCGAAATTGCATTACGAGTAAAGATGCTCGTTACGCGCAGCAGGACGGAAAGACCCCGTGACCTTTACTACAGCTTGGTATTGGTGTTCGGTGTGGCTTGTGTAGGATAGGTGGGAGACTGTGAAGCTTGGACGCTAGTTCAGGTGGAGTCATTGTTGAAATACCACTCTGGTCACTCTGGATATCTAACTTCGAACCGTAATCCGGTTCAGGGACAGTGCCTGGTGGGTAGTTTAACTGGGGCGGTTGCCTCCCAAAAAGTAACGGAGGCGCCCAAAGGTTCCCTCAACCTGGTTGGTAATCAGGTGTCGAGTGTAAGTGCACAAGGGAGCTTGACTGTGAGACTGACAAGTCGAGCAGGGACGAAAGTCGGGACTAGTGATCCGGCAGTGGCTTGTGGAAGCGCTGTCGCTCAACGGATAAAAGGTACCTCGGGGATAACAGGCTGATCTTGCCCAAGAGTCCATATCGACGGCATGGTTTGGCACCTCGATGTCGGCTCGTCGCATCCTGGGGCTGGAGTAGGTCCCAAGGGTTGGGCTGTTCGCCCATTAAAGCGGTACGCGAGCTGGGTTTAGAACGTCGTGAGACAGTTCGGTCCCTATCCGCTGCGCGCGTAGGAAATTTGAGAGGATCTGACCCTAGTACGAGAGGACCGGGTTGGACGAACCTCTGGTGTGTCAGTTGTTCCGCCAGGAGCACCGCTGATTAGCTACGTTCGGGATGGATAACCGCTGAAAGCATCTAAGCGGGAAGCCGGCCTCAAGATGAGATTTCCATGCCTTCGGGCGAGAGGCTCCCAGCCAGACTACTGGGTTGATAGGCCGGATGTGGAAGAGAGGACGAAAGACTCTCGGAGCTGACCGGTACTAATAAGCCGATAATTTGATAACACATACTTCGTTTGAATCGAAGATGCTACGCGTCCACTGAGTGGTTCTCGATGTACGGTCGAGAACCCGCAAACAACACTTACTGTGTTGGTTTGCTCGTTCACTTTGATACATCAATAGTGTTTCGGCGGCCATAGCAAGAGGGAAACGCCCGGTCACATTCCGAACCCGGAAGCTAAGACTCTTTGCGCCGATGGTACTGCAGGGGGGACCCTGTGGGAGAGTAGGACACCGCCGGACTTCTTCGTTGAGATGGCCACCCAAGAATTCTTGGGTGGCCATTTCGCGTTTAAG
>NZ_JBMOUH010000019.1:0-2585 GCF_049319745.1 Plantibacter sp. Mn2098
GCGAGCGGGTGGACACCCGCTCGCGCGCGCTGCTCGGCAGGAGCCGTGCTACTTGATTCCGGCAAGGTCGATCGTCCAAACCGGGTTCAGCGGCACCGTCTTGATCGTGGTCGCGGTGACCACGTTCTGGGCGGGCTGCAGGAGCGGGATGAACGGCCCGCTCGCGTTCTGTGCCTTCTGGAGCGCCTGGTAGGCGGCGGTGCGCTCATCGGTCGTTCCGGCTGCGGCAGCTGCTGCTGCGAGGTCGGTCACGGTCGGGTCTGCGCCTGCTGCCCAGCCGGCACGCAGGCCGACGAGCTCACCCGGGGTGAAGACGAGGTAGTTCGACGGGTCCGGGAAGTCGGGGCCCCAGTACCAGAGACCGACGGTCTCCTTGCCGTCACGGTAGGCGTCGAGCTCGGTGGCGACGGGCGCCGGTGCGAGCTTGATGTTGACGCCGATCGTCTTCAGCTGTGCCTGGACGGACTCCGCGACGCTCTGCAGCGACAGGCCCTGGACGGTGATGTCGTTCGGGAAGTTCAGCGTGATCTCTTCACCGTTGTACCCGGAGGCCGCGAGGGCCGTCTTGGCTGCAGCGGCGTCGAACTGGTTGCCGTCCTTCGCATCGAGCGCACCGTTGAAGATCGACGGGATGAATCCACCGGGGCGGACGGAGCCCTTGCCGGCGAGGTCGATGATCTTGTCGTAGTCGATGCCGGCCTTGACCGCTTCGAGGAACTTCGGGTTGCTCGTGAACTTGCTGACCGACGGGTCCTGGTTCAGGAGGAGGAAGATCATGTAGCGCGAGGCGTTCGCGATGATCTTGACCTTCGATGCGTCGAGCTCGCCGACCTGGTCGGGGTTCAGGTCGAGGGCGACCTGCGAGTCACCGGCTTCGACGTTGAGCTTCTGCGTCGGGCCCTGGACGTTGCGGAGCACGATGCGCTCGTACGCGGGCTTCGTGCCCGTGTACTTCGGGTTGGCCGTGAAGACGACCTGCGAAGCGGCATCGAACGACTCGAGCGTGTACGGGCCTGAGCCTGCGGACGTCTTGTTGAGGAACGCCTCGGCCTTGTCGTCAGCGGTCGCGGTGCCGCCGTTCTTCTCGACGACCTTCTTGTTCACGATGCTGAGCGCGGGGTTCGGCAGGATGAACGGCAGGGCCGGGTTCGGCTTGTCGGACGTGAGCGTGAGGGTCGTGTCCGACGTCTTCGCGACGGTCACGCCGTCGAGGAGGAACGAGGGGTTGCCCTTGACGCCCTGGACGCGCTGGAGGGAGAACACGGCGTCGTCGACGGTGACGGGGGTGCCGTCGGAGAACGTCGAGCCGCCCTTCATCGTGAGCGTGAGGACCGTGTTGTCGGCGTTCATCTCGTAGCTGGCGAGGCCGGCGACGGGCGTCGTGACGTCTTCACCGTTGAAGGTGAGGAGGGTCTCGTAGAGCGCCTTGGCGACGATCGAGCCGGTGGTTTCGTACTCGCGGTTCGGGTCCGCGGTCTTGAGGTCGAAGGAAGCGTCCACAACGAGGGACTTTCCTGCGGAGGAGTCGTTCTGTGCGGCGCCTGAACAGCCGCTGAACGCCAGCGCTGCTGCGATGGCGATACCGACGGCTGCTGCTCCGCGGCGGGGGAATCGTGACAAGGTGGTGCTCCTTATCTGGTTGGAGGGATGAGCTTGAAAATAGTGCGTTAGCAGATCATCCGTCAAACTTTGTTGCGTCTGCGCGGAAGAAAGTATCGAAATACCCTGCGAAATGGCATATTCTCTCCAACGAAGTCCCCGACCAACGCCGCGACTGGACAAATGGAGCACACGAATGCAACTCGATGACACGCATGTTCGGATGCTGGAGGTCCTGCGGGACGATGGCAGAACGTCTGTAGCCGCCCTCGCCGAGCACCTGGGCATCTCCCGTTCCAACGCCTACGCACGGTACGAGGCGATGGTCCGAGCCGGTGTCATCCGTGGTGTTCATGCGGATGTCGACCCGTCGACGGTGGGTCTCGGGGTCGCCGCGATGGTGTTCATCACCCTCCGACAGAGTCAATGGGCCGACTTCCGGGCCAGGCTGTCGTCGGTGCAGGAGCTCGAATACTTCGCCGTCACGACCGGCGAACACGACGCGATGTTGCTCGTGCGCGCGCCAGACGTCGCCGCCATCCACGAGCTCGTCGCGACGCAGCTCGCACAGTGGCCGTCGATCAAGGCGACGACGACCGTGTTCCTCATGGACGAGGAGCGGTCATCGGTGTCCCTGCGGATGGCGCGGAGCGAGCGGACCTCGGTCGAGGACTCCGGCGAGCGGTTCGGGATGACGCGCTTCATCCGCACGAGCGACGAGCGCGCGCAGCGCCTGCCGGAGCGGCGCGGCGGCCGCTAGCGCTCTCCCCCGGTCCTGGGCCCGCTCCCCCGGTCCCTGAGCTTTCTCTCCCGGTCCCTGAGCCCGTCGAAGGGCCACCACGACAAAGCCCGCTCCCTGAGCCCGTCGAAGGGCCACCACGACAAAGCCCGGTCCCTGAGGGTTTCGGGGGGGGACCTTTCGGAAAATCCTGGAAGCGGTCAGGCGGGTCTTAATGATCGTCCCCCCCCCCGCTACCTAATTGACA
>NZ_JBMOUH010000020.1:0-1474 GCF_049319745.1 Plantibacter sp. Mn2098
CAGGCGCACCCGCCGTCCCGCTCGGTCAGCGCCAACCGTTGCGCCGGGGAGAACAACCGCCGGGACCTCCCGAGGTCCAGCACGTGTGATGGTCCGTTGAGGACCGCGGGGATGAGGTTCGCGTCTCCGGCGAGGCGCCGCACGGTGCCGGCGCTGACCGGTTCCGTGATCCCGTCGATCGTGGCGTGTCCGAGCCCGGCCTGCAGCTCGTCGAGGTTCATCCGTACCACGATGCTCACCGGGGCGAGAGTCGTGGACGCTTCCGCGCACCCGCTGGTGTGTCGGCACACGTCGATCAACGCATCCAGGCGGAGCTGCTCGATCGTCCGCGGATCAGGCATGTCCGTGGCGGGCGTTTGAGAACTACCGCACGTTTCCGCGTCAGTGCGTCTCTCGTCCTCCGCTGGTTGTTCGACGAAGACTGGGGTGCGCAGGTTCTTGCCGACGATCGCGTCCAGGGCGCCACGCACCCACATCGCGGACTCCGGATCCAACACCGCGGTGAGCTTCGTCATCCCATCCGGTTGCTCGATGATCGTCAATGACCGGCGCGACTTCAACATGTGTTCGCGGGGTTCGGTGCCGTCCTTGTCCAGGATCGTCCGACCCAGTACTGCCGCACGACGCGCCGTTGTGACGGGCGCACCGGTGCAGTGCTCCACGAGCAGGGTTTCGATCGCGGCGACCTTCGCGGGTGCAGCGGCCTTCGCGCCTTCGCGCAGCTCACGGACGAGTGCCGCAGCAGCATCCACCGTCACCGCAACCCCAGAACCAGAACCAGAACTGGACCCGGGCTCGTCTGGTGCACCCGCACGACTGGGGCGGATGGCTCGGGCGATCGCCGGGAACTCGCACTCCTGCACCACCCCCAGAAACGAACGCTTCGGCACAACCGCCGAACCGACCTGCACGAGCACTCCCGCACGCGCGGGCGCGATCCGCCACCGCTCCGACACCACCACCGCAGCCGACGCATGACCCAGACGCTTCGCGAACCCGTCACCGCCACGCTCCTTCCCGGACCGCGCAGCCACCGTGCCAGCGGCTGCCGCCTGCAAGACGTCGAGGGTGTGCTGCATCGCCCCGAGACCATCGAGGACTCGGAGCAGGCCGGCGTCCGTCATCGTCTCCAACTCGACAGCGGCACGACCACTGGAGGACAACACCTCGGCGGAGACGGAGGCGTTCGCGTTGGTAGCGAATGCGGGGACCGCGCCGGCCCATGCCGACTGCAGTTGGTCCAAGGCTGTGATGGCGTCCTCGAACACCGGTGGCTCGGTGAACCCGACCGGAGGTGACGGTGGGGAGGAGATCGACATGGGATAAGCATCGCAGGGACCACTGACACTGCAACAGGTGGGGAATATGATTCTGATCTGGGGTTTATGGGCGACAGATGTGGGGTGGAACCGGGGAACAGAGGCGACGGGTGACGGGCACACGGGGTGGACCCTTCGACAAGCTCAGGGACCGG
>NZ_JBMOUH010000021.1:0-345 GCF_049319745.1 Plantibacter sp. Mn2098
GGGGGGGGGAACCCGGTCCCTGAGCTTGTCGAAGGGCAGGGAGGGACGACGCCGGTCAGCCCGGGCGTTCTAGCCGTACTCGTCCGCCACGCTTCGGTGTGCGGGTACGGTCGAGGTGTGCGGGTGGGATGAACCACGGGGATCCGTCCCTGCCCCGTATGCCCCATCCGTCGGCGTGGATGCGGTGGTGATGGTGGGTGCACAGCATCACCCCGTTGCCGAGGTCTGTTCGGCCGCCGACTGACCACCAATCGATGTGGTGGGCTTCCGTGTATGCGGGCGGGTGTGGGCATCCGGTCCAGGCGCACCCGCCGTCCCGCTCGGTCAGCGCCAACCGTTGCGCCG
>NZ_JBMOUH010000022.1:0-326 GCF_049319745.1 Plantibacter sp. Mn2098
TGTTGAGTTCTCAAGGATCGGATGCTCCTGCCTTTGGCCTCACGACCGCCCTGCAGGGCAACTTCTCTAGCTTACCACTCCATCTTGCCGTGTCAAATCGGAGGAAGCAGAAGCTCTCAGAGAGTTCTGGCCCTGATCCACATACATGAGGAGGGAAGTTCCAACCTAGTCTTGAAGGAAGAAATACTCAAGTCGAGACACGATCCGAAACTGGATACAATGCTCACCGAGCGCTTCACTTTTGGCTGGGTATCAGTCCCACTTGAGGCCGGGAAGCTCTTCCGCTTCCCGCACCTTTGGGGTGACGAGTGATTACTTTACGTGGA
>NZ_JBMOUH010000023.1:0-297 GCF_049319745.1 Plantibacter sp. Mn2098
CCGGCCCCATCGTTTAGCGGCCTAGGACACCGCCCTCTCACGGCGGCAGCACGGGTTCAAATCCCGTTGGGGTCACATCAGTCAGAACGCCTCCGGATCTTCTTCCTTGTGAAGAAGGCCGGGGTGTTGTGCTGTGCCTGAACAACACTGGAAACACCGGTCACCGCGGTCCTGCCGACGATTTTTCATCGCTGGACTGATGTGGCATACTGTTTCCTCGTCCGGCCCCATCGTTTAGCGGCCTAGGACACCGCCCTCTCACGGCGGCAGCACGGGTTCAAATCCCGTTGGGGTCAC